>CAYQXM010000058.1:0-34297 GCA_964421295.1 uncultured Pirellulales bacterium | reverse complement strand
TCGATTCTATCCGTCACCCTTTGCGGTGTCTCACTACTTAAGGGGCTCAGTATGGTCGCGAAGAAGCGGCGAATGCAAACGTCAAAAAAAGGACACACACAGAGGAGAGGCAGAGGAGAGGAGAGAAGAGACAAAGCTAGAGGCTGAGCTTCCAGCTTCAGCTAGAGAACAGAGTGATAACCAGACTAGAGCCTTAGGCCAGGCTGAGGCAGAGCAGAGCCAGGCCAAGCCAGAGGCCCAGCCGCCCGCTACAGGGCAGGAGGCTGAGAGGCTGACGGAATCTGACGCAGGGGAGGGCCAAGGACGCAGCCTGCGAGCTGCTGGAGGCCCTCCCCGGTCAGTTGACGGCGAACCGATGCGGCTGGGCGATTCGGCTCATTGGTGCAATCCCATAGCGGTGACATTTGGCAGAGGGATCTACCAGCTCATCCACGGTCGCACGCCGCCTCAGGATCTCAAGTCGGCCGATCGAGAGACACAACGCAACATCGGAGTATGGGTGAAGTTCTGGCATAAGCACGCGACGGGCTGGTCAGCGGCGTCGGGCAGTGCGTTCTGTGAGAAGCTCGAAGGGAAGATCAAGAAGGACCTGCAACGTATTCGCCGGCACCCGAACCCAGGTGCCTGTGCCTACAAGATCGCCAAGGGAGAACTCCGGTCGTTCATGAGTCACCCCTCGCGCGCCGGACCGTGAGAGTTGTCAACCGCTGTAAGGTGGCCCAGCGATGGAGGGCCGAGTAAGTGACATCGAGATCGAGCGATCGCACGATAGGCAAAAGGAATGTTTGTAACTCCACGTTCCTACGTGTCTTGTGTCACGGGTCCTCCCTGCGGGGGCCGGGGGTGCGGTTGGGCCGAGGCCGGCTCCCGACTGCTCATGAAATTTTTTTTCGAGGGTTACATACGCAAGTTGTTGAAAAGACAAGGCTTGTGAGCGAGCATTTGAAGTGGCCGGCAGCATCCCATCAGGATTTGCCCAAGCCTGATAGGATATGGTTCTTGAGCGAATTCCGGGGGTGGCGGGTGCATTGCGCGGTCCGGTTTGAATTCCGCATTATCAGGGAGAATCTCCCATGTGCAAGAGCAGCACAACGCCGGTTCCTCGAATTGGCAAGGGTCCAGGGCCAGCAGACGCTCAATGACGGGAGACCGTAATGAGCAAGTCAATCGGATTCGACATCGACGACAAGAAGGCCGTCGCGTGTGTGGTGCAGAAAGGTCCGGATGATCGGTTTGCAGGTCTTCCTTCACGTGAACTGGCAACACACGGATTTCTGTCCGAATGGGGTAGTCGTAAGTCCTTGTCGAGAAATGGTTAGGGAACGCTGAATGAGAAGGTACAAGGTCAGGTGCGGCTCAAGTACACGGCACACATAGATCAGACGTACATGTGTGGTGTGCACTTTGGCTCGCGCCCGATAATCGCCACCGCCCTTGAGGCGGTCCAAATACCTCTTGCTTCCATGCCAATAACGGCAGCCCGCCGCTGTCACCCCCGCCAAGCCCTTGGATTAGCAGTTGTTCCTGCTCAGTACAACCCCATGTCGTCAAACAGCAGATCTCCGGCACCGGTGGAGGTGCCGATGGTCAGGCTGGTGACGCTTTGCAGCGTGGACGCCGGGACGGAGGACAACGGAACATCCCACTGAGTCCACTGGGCCTTCGAGACGTTGGTCGCGTCACCCATATAGTTGATCTTCGTACCGTTGATCTTCACGTACAGACCGGCGGCCGTGTTGGCGGTGTTGCCGTAAAAGAACAGCCTCAAGGTGGTGATGCCGTAGGTCGTCCAGTTCTGAGCGGCATCAAACGTCCGCGTGGCCTCCGACAGCGTGTAGGCGCCGCTGATTCTGTAGCGGAACGGCATCGACTTACTGCCGCCGTGGACGGTCGCGGTGTTCATATACGGGGCGACGTTGTTGCCGACCTGGCAAGCATTGTTCGTCGTGCCGTAGCCGTCGATCCAGGTGCTGTACACGGGCTTGGTAAAATCGTTGTAGCTTTCCATGTCGTCCACGACGAGATGATCGATCGTCGTGAAGCTCCACACGGCACCGGGCCATGTGACAACGGCCTGGGCGGCGTTGACCTCGTCGACGCGCCAGTAGTAGGCCGTGCCTACGCGAAGGGAAGGACTGTAGTTGGTCTGCTGAACAGTCGTCGGGGAGACCGTGCCATTGGTCACGGCCTGCTGGTTGGTGCCGAAATAGACCTTATGCTCGGCTGCATCCCGTCCTGCCCTCCAACTCAGAGTCGCGTCGGGGGCCATGTTCGCAGCTCCGGTCGTCGGATTAGGATCTCGAGCCAGAACCGGGATATGGAAGAACCGGACCTCGCTCAGACCATATTGGGCCAATCCGCCCCAGTTACTGGTAATCGTCAGTCGAACGAACTTGGCGACGGCACCGTTGAAATTCACCGTCGTATTGTGAGCGTAGCCGGTGTAGCCGGTACCCTGGGCAAATTGAGGAACACCCGGCAGCACCGTCCAGGTGATGCCATCCACGGAGAATTCGATCGTTGCGGTCTTCACGCCAAAACCTAGAAGCCACTCGAGGCCACTATTCGAGTTCCAGACCCACATCTGGTCCAGCTTGTAGACATTGTCGAACTGATACTGGATCCACACCGGCGGCTTCTGAGCGTTGGCGCTCAACCAGCTATCCTCGCTCTTGGCGTCATGCTGGTCCGAGGCATCGAGGCCGGACCCGTCCACCGTCTTCCCGGGCCCTGAGTTGGCACTGGACGAGCTGGAGGCGGTGGCCGTAATGCTGGCACCTGGCATCTTGTAGGAGACGGGTTCCACGGTGAAGCTCCAGACACCGCCCTTGAATACCGTCGTCGGTGCCGCCGTGTTTTCATCCACACGCCAGAAATACGTCTTCCCGAATTGGAGAAGGCCTGGGTCATACGAATTAGCAGTGAGTGAGACGGATGCGGCCGTTCCGTTCTTGACGGCATTGACGTCTTCACTGAAATACACCGTGTGCGTCACCGCCGTCTCTCCCGGCTCCCAGGACAGCACGAGATTGCGCAGGGCGACATCCGTGGCGTCATTGCTGGGAGTGGGTTTGGAGGCTTGCCCGAAGCTTTGAATGCGGATATCGGCATTGGTTTTGATTTGCTCGGGAGTCAATACGCCGTCATGGATGCGAACTTGAGCGATGGCACCCGTGAAGGCCTTCTGCAGGTCCGGCACTTGTGGCGTACCGGTGGTTCCGTTCTCGCAGCCGATTCGAATGACGTTTCCCGCATGCGTGTTGAGCGTAACGGCCTTGTGAGTGTTCTCCACGCCATTCACGCAAAGACGGCAGGTGGTCCCATCGTAGGTGTATGCAAGGTACTGCCAGGTCTCCAACGGCGGATAGCCGGTCCCGGCAGCAGGGCCGTTGCCGAAACCCACCCACGCCATGTCAGCGGCGTCGCCCCAATGGCCGGCGGCCCCGAAAGTCGCCCAGCCATAGTTGAAGTTCATGTTGGTGCCGTTTGGCCCACCGCGGTGGCTCCAGCTCACCATGCACTCTTCCGAAGAATAGCCGACATTGTAGGCCCAGACCTCTATGGAGCGGGTGCCGGCGCCGCAAATCCCATCAGGGCTGATCGGCCCCTCGAAGTAACTTGCTCCGTTCGTGCCAAAGTAGACCACATTGTCCCAGCCGCCCATCGTTTGCACGACCGGCGCGCCGCCAGACGTGAACGCACCGCCGAGCGAGCCATGGTTAGGCCATTGAGTAACCAGCCCCGGTGCGAGATCCTCGGAACGCAAATCGACGAGCAGACTCCCGGCCACCTCCGCGTGCACCGCATTCGCCTGCTGGGCCATGACGCCAAGTAGACAGACCATCACTGTTGCTGTCATACACTGCCTTGACAACAAGGGCATACTTCTTTGTTTCGCCATAATACACTTTCTTTCTCAGCAACGGATTGACGGGATAATCATGCCCTGCAAGGGTTCTGCGGCGGTCCAGTTCTGGGCATCTGCGAATATTCGCATCGCCTCCGAGAGGGTTGCACCGTTGCGGCCCTGCTTGAACGACACGGACTGGCTGTCCCCATGGCAGATAGTCTTTTTCATACATGGACCTGGGTGGCCGTAACCAGATCGGGACCCGCCCTTGCTGGCATTCAACACAAGCCGTGCCTCACTGCCTGCTAGCGGCAGCCGGGGTGGGCTCGACTTTCTTGCCGGCGAGGTCGTTGGTGCCGCGGTCGGAGACGGACTGTCCCTTGAGCGTTTTGCCGTCCAGCTTCATCTTATACTCGGTCGCGTAGGACTGGCCTCCAAGGTTCAGTTCCGTCTTGAATGTTACCTGACTGCCGTCGATTTTCAGATCCTTGATGGGAATCTCGCCGCCCAAGGACTCCATCCGGCCGGTCAGGTCCGTGTCGATCATCAACAGGCTCGTGCGGGGACCTTGTTGGGTGGTCCGCGTGATCTCCCACTTGCCAATCAGGACGGTGCCGAGTCGCTGACCCGTGACGGCCATATCACCCATTTCGCTCTTGATGGTGCCGGTAAGCTTGTCATCCTTCACCGTGCCGTTGAAGGTGGAGTCGAAGCCATTACCATCGAGCATGGTTTTGCGTGAGAAGGTGATCTTGTCGCCCTCGATCTTAACGTTGGAGACTACGATCTTGGCGACTTCACTGATCCAGTTGGCGTCCACGGCCCCTTTGGCATTCTGGGATATGACCAGCTTGGCCATGAGTTCCTGACCTCCGAAGTCATACTTGATATCCCACTGACCCAGGGCCGGCGCCTTCGATCTTCGCTTCGCGCCCGCAACTGGACTCTCACCCCGATCGCTGGACAAGGTGCCGGTGAGCTTGCCGTCCTTCAGGGTCCCGGCGAACTTCATCGTGGAATCCTGGCCGCCCATGTTCATGGTGCGGGTGAAGGTGAGTTTGCCGCCGTCGAGTTTGAAGTTGGATAGATCGCTACTGCCCCATTTGCCCGTCAGCGTCCCATCAGGTTTGCCGGTGATGGTCAACGTAGCGAGCATCTGCGTGCCGTTGAAGTCCATGGTAAGGTCCCAGTCGCCGGAGATGTCCTCTGAGGCGGCGAACGCCTGTGGTATCGCCATCGACAGGCAAATCAGAATAGTCCCAACCAGGTACTTGGCGTCAGTCTTGCGACAGATCTGTTGTTGCATGGCAGATGCTCCTTTCTAAAGATGCTGGCATGATGACCGAAGGCCACATGGACGGCCGGATGCCCCAACTCGCCCAGTCGTGGCCGGGCCCTGAACCCATCCTCCGATCAACCTCACGATTCGTCTTGAGAGACACCCATCCGGATGACTTCCGGCCGCGTGGCACCTCCGATGGTTGCCAGTCGCGATCGCAGGGGAGTCCTCACAGTGTCCCTGCCACCGGTTCCGGAGAATGACTCTGCATGACACGGACAACTCTATGGCGGTCACGGCAATGTCACGCACTATGAGTAAATGTCCGAAATCTCAAAATCTCAACAAAAAATCTTTATGCGAGCTATTTGCAGTTGCTTCTCTTGACTCTGGGTGGCGGGTTTTCATAAGATCAAGATGTCGCCTATGTCGGATGTGCTAATTGCGGTTATTAGCGATCCAGTATGGTTTGCTCACATGTCCGACCGGTGCGCCCGGTATGGAGAAAATGTGAGTCGTCGGCTTTCTATGGCCGGAAGGGCCGGCTCGTGCCGAGGACTTTTGATTGACGGTGTGCGCGTGTGGGTTTGGAGGATACTAAGATGGCAACGAGACAAACGATTCTATTGCTGGTGGGCATCGGGTTGACGGTGACACCAAGGCTCGCGGCGGAAGGTTTCGTGGCGAAGCCGACCCTGGAAGTCTATGTGGGCAATGATTCCTGGCTGGGTCCTGACAAGACCTACAAGGCGACTCAGACATTTCACATATTCAACACGGATAGCTCAACCTATTCATCTCTCAAAGGCAAACCGGCGCGAGAAGTGGGTTATTCGGTCTATGACGTGACGGAACTGAAAGCGCAATTCGGGGAGTATTTCTACGACGTCAATCTGTCTGTTGCGGGCAACTACCAGACCTGGAAGGATGATTTCAAGATCTACGGTGTCAAGGAAGCCTACGAAGGCCAAGTGACGAGTGCAGTGACATGGAATACGGCCCCGGGTCTTAAGCCCACGGCCCTGGGGGCGGCGATTGAATTTCAGACCTCTCAACTCACCGATCTGGTGACCGTCACCGGTCTCAAGACGGACAAGACCATATACCTGCAGAACAGCTCCGCACTTGCCGACTTCCTGAATGACGACACGAATGGGAAGATCGTGCTCATGCTAGCCCCCCTCAGCAACGGCAAGGAAACCGTCATCTACAGTTTGCCCATACAATGGGACGCCGGAGTCCAGATCCATGGCTACCTCGAAGGCGATCCGCATAGAGCTCAGAAACCTATTCCGGCCAATCGTCTAGGCGACGTGTACTACGCCACGGATTTGCGTTGGACAGGCGCTCAAGGCGCCGCGACCCACACTGTGTACCTGAGCACGAACTTCGCCGACGTCAATGAAGGACGGGCTTCCGCCCTGGTCGCGCAAGGATTGACGGAGGCCGTGCTTGCGCCTGCACAACCGCTTACCTTTGGTGCGACCTACTACTGGCGCGTGGACGAAGTCAATCCCGCGCTCAATCCATCCGTATATCCGGGAGCTGTCTGGAGCTTCACGGTCGAACCGGTTGCCTACAAGGTCGCGGGCGTGACTGCCACGGCCTCGAGCGCCGAGGCCACTGCGGATCCGCAAAACGCAGCCAACGGCTCCGGGCTCGACGCCAACGACTGCCACGGAGTGGACTACACGACTATGTGGCTTTCGGCCAAGTCGGCGACAGGCATGACGTGGATCGAGTTTGCCCTCGGCCGGACGTACAAGCTCCACCAGATGTGGGTCTGGAACCACAACAGCGAGTTCGAATCACTGCTCGGACTGGGTATCAAGGATGCGGTGATCGAGTACTCGACGAACGGGACGGACTGGCTCGAGCTGGGCGACTACCAACTGGCCCAGGCAACTGGTAAGGCCGACTATACCCATAATACAACGATCGAGTTGTCGGGCATTCTGGCGAGTCATGTGCGGATTTCGGCCAAGAGCGCCTGGGGTATCAGCGGCCAGTGTGGTCTCAGCGAAGTGCGGTTCCTCTATATTCCGGTTTGGGCCCGGAATCCCGACCCTGCAGTTGATGCTACGGGTGTTTCCCTGAATCCGACTCTCTCGTGGCGACCGGGACGTGACGCGGTTTCGCACCAGGTCTACTTCGGCACCGACAATGCCGCCGTGACGAATGGAACCGGGTCCGCCATTGCTACGTCAACCAGCAGCTACACGCCTGGGGCCCTGAGTCTCGGGACGACGTACTACTGGAAGGTCAATGAAGTCAGCCCGACCGGGACGCCCAGTGTCTGGACGAGTGATGTCTGGCCTTTCTCAACCACACCATTTCTAGCGGTTGACGACATGGAGAGCTATAACGATCAGGCGGGCACCGCTGTCTTCGACATGTGGTCGGATGGGTATGGCGCGCCAAGCACCAATGCCTGCCTTGTCGGCCACGCCGCGGCCGACAACGGCACCTTCTGTGAGAAGACGATCGTCCATGGGGGCGCACAGTCTATGCCCTTCTATTACAACAACTCCGCGAGCGTCACAACCGCCGAGGCCACATGCACGTTCAGCACCAGCCGGGATTGGACGGCCTCCGGCATCAAGACCTTGGTCATTTACTTCCGCGGCGCGGCTACGAATGCCGCGGCCCAGCTCTACGTGAAGATCAACGGCACGAAGATCGACTACATGGGCAATTCCGCCGACCTGCTGGCGACCACCTGGAAACAGTGGAACGTTGACGTGACTACCGTGGCCAACCTGAAAGCCGTCAAGACGCTGACGCTCGGCGTAAGTGGCTCGGCAGCGGGGCTTCTGTACTTTGACGATATCCGCCTGTACAAGACAGCTCCGTAGCACCGGTCGGACCGGGCAGGTCCGGCGGCTCACCATGGACTTTGGAGTTGATGAACCTGTCTTCAGGGCAAGGACTCTAGCATGAGCAAGTTGAGAGCATTCACACTGATAGAATTGCTCGTCGTCATCTCGATCATCGCCATCTTGATGGCTATCATGATGCCGGCGCTCAGCAAGGTTAGGAATCAGGCTCTGTATATCGTCTGCCAATCCAATCTGAAGAACTACGGCGCTGCGGGGATCATGTACCTTCAGGACAATGAGAGCAAATTCCCCAATTCGTTCACGTGGCTGCATGCAGATGGCGCCAAGAGCGTCACGGATTCGTGTGCGTGGCACAATGCAAACTATCTGGCCAATGGCACTCTCTGGCCTTATCTGAAGGCCAGCGATACCCACATGTGTCCACAGTTCAGGCGGTTAGCCAAATCAATGGGCTGCCGGGATCCGGCGCATAAGGCCTCGATTCCTGTTAATCCGCAGTACAGCTACAGCATGAATGCCTATCTGGGAGCAGGGCAGTTTGGCATGATGGCCAAAGCCACCAGCATGAAGAATCCTGATGCGACCCTGTACTTTTCCGAAGAGAACCTCTGGACGATCGACCGTTTATGTGTGTACGTTCTGAATAACAACAACTTGTTTTTGTATCCGGCCGACGGGAAGATACCGAACCCCGGCGTTACGGGTGTTAAGCTCTTCAACAACATTGCTACCTACCACAAAGCCAAAGGTAGCGACTTGAACTCGGGGATAGCCAACATAGCTTTTGTGGACGGTCATGTGGGAACGGGCAGTGCCGAGAATGGCTATTTCCTCGGCGTACCCAAGGGTTATAAGCCTAAAGCAGGGCAGACCGGAGCATAGGAGAGGTCTCGGGATCAACACTCCTGCAGGCCTTCGTGGACAGACACCTCTGGTGATTTCGGGCGGGGCCTGAAGCTCACGTCGAGTTGGGGACGATGCAACGAGAGCATAGATGATGGATAAGAGTTCTGCGGAATTCATACGACTGCTGACACAATCGCAATCCCCACTGTATGGGTATATTATGTCGCTCGTGCTCGATCACGCTCAAGCCGAAGACTTGCTGCAGGAAACCAACATGACGCTCTGGGACAAGGCAGACCAGTTCAAGCCGGGTACCAGTTTTCTGGCTTGGGGTTGCAGAGTCGCTTATTTCAAGGTATTGAGTCACCGGCGTGCTATGGCCCGGGATCGCCATGTGTTCAATGACGAGCTCTTGGATTACCTCGCCGAGCGTCAATTGGACCGTGCCGATTTGCTGGATCGCCGTCGCGAAGCTCTGCAGGAATGCCTCAAGAGATTGCCCGTCTACCAACAGAACCTGTTGAGGGCACGCTATCAGGCCGGAGGGTCGGTCAAGATCATCGCGGCCCAGAAACGTTGTTCTGTGGGAGTGATCTCGCAAACCCTGTATCGCATTCGCTGTGCCTTGATCGCATGCGTTGAAGCGCGTGCTGTAACGGAGTGACTGTCATGACTCTGCCCAGAGCAGAAATTGCCAAGGTTAGGGAACTGGTCAACGCCATTCTGGATGACGGACCCACTCCGGAGCGCCTGCAGCAGCTTGAAAGGCTGCTGAATCATGATCCGGAGGTGTGCGAGGCTTACCTGGATTTCATGACCATGCATGCCTATCTGGAGCGGCAATTGGGAGGAAGCCTCGCCGAAGTCCCGGGCGTGCCCGGTGTGACTAGCCAGCAACACGGTCGTCCCCGGCGCATCAGAATACGGCGTCACGCGATTGCCGCCGTCCTCGTGATTTTGGGAGTGCTAATAGGCGTCCATTTGGCAACGTGGCTTGGCCGCAAAGCGATCGGCTCGACCTATGTGGCAACACTCAAGAATGCCATCAATGCCCAATGGTCGATGGCAGATGCCCCCCAAAGACCGGGAAGTCTTCTCAAGCAAGGCTCTCTTGTTCTGACCAAGGGATTGGCTGAAATCGAACTTTTTGAAGGTACGGTTCTAACTCTCGAAGGTCCCGTTGGCCTGGAGCTCCTAAGCACCAATCGTATTGCCCTGGAAAAGGGCATGCTCGTCGCTGAAATCCCCACTCGGGCCACAGGCTTTGCGATCAGAACCCAGGTTGCTGAAATCGTGGATCTTGGCACACGGGTGGGTGTGAAAGCCGACACCCAGGGCACAACATGGGTCCGGGTCTTTGATGGCAAGGTCAGGGTGTCACCGAGCAACATCGCTGGCAGGTCACAACTTCTGCAGAAAGACGAAGCGGTCACGGTCGATGGAAAGAGCGGGGCTCTGCAACCCGTGGGGGCTTCCACCCTGCAGTTCCCCCATCCCGCCCGTGCATTCAATCCCGACCTGCAGGGGGGGTTCGAACCCAATGACCTTGTCTTGAGTACCGGCATTCCCAATCAGGTCGGCCGCTGGAGTGGTGACATGTGCGCCATCGTGGGGACCGAACAGGGTGTCACCCCCCATTCGGGCCAGCGCATGCTGAAGTTCATTGCTACAACTGCCCCTGGAGATCGTCCCATGGGCATCACGGGAGCCTCGCAACAGTGGCGGATCTTCGACCTGAGCGATATCCGCGATCAGGTCCGTGCCGGGTATGGCGTGCTGGAAGCATCCGTGTACTTCAATCGAGTGGCTAGCAGAGAGAACAGGATGGACATCATACAAGGTCTCTCCGTCCATGCGTTCAAAGGACGCCCCGGGGCTCCCAATGCATCCGAACGTCATATCCGCAGCCTGAATGCTCAGATCAATACTGACAACAACCCTAAAACATGGGAGCGGGTTGAGCTGACGTACAGGATTCCCTTTGATGCCGACTACCTGGTGCTTGAACTCCGCACGGCCATCAACGTCTCGACCGGTCGGTCCATCCGGGAATTTGAGGGCCATTACGCCGATGACCTGATCTGTACTATGCGCGTAGGTCCCACCGCTGCAAGGGCCAATTGATCCGCATCTGGCCTCCTGCAGTCCAGGAGCAGGCCTCGACGCATACGTTGACTAACAGGTGCGAGACAGAAAAGGGCGTTAATCTGAAGATGACAGATGAGGATGACAATGCGTGCGATCATGTGTGCCTGCTGCATCCTGCTCGTACTCCTCGCGATGTCTGCCCTCGCGCACGGAGACTCGAACGACGTGGTTAAACAACCCCGTTCCATCGACCGCTCCAGCCAGTCGGGTTCCCGCGTTGGCGTAGAAGAAGATGAGTCCAGTTATACCCTCTCCAATGGTGTCGTAGTGGCACGCGTCTCCAAGCGAAGCGGGACCGTGACCTCGCTTACCTATCGGGGTTTGGAGACCCTTGCCGGAGGATATTGGTCACACGATACCACCGGCGGCGTCAGAACCATCGCCCGCATAACGATCGATCCGGAATCCAACGGTGGGCAACGCGGTGAGGTATCCGTCAAAGGTATCTCTGAGGGCATCAAAATGGGTCATGGCCCTGGGGCTGAACCGGACGGCGATTTTCCAGCGGACATAGAGATCCGCTATTGCATGGAACAGGACCAGTGCGGCATCTATACATATTGCATATTCGAGCATCTGAAAGAATACCCCGCGCAGTCCATGACGGAGGCACGGTTCTGCGCCGGATTGGCTTCCTTCTTCGACTGGATCACGGTTGATGACAAGCGCAACAAATACTACCCCAAGCTGATTCCCGATGAGGACAAGTACGTCTACATCGCCAATCAGTGGGAGAATCGGGCCTATGGGTTTTCCAGCACGACGAAAAATCTGGGCTGGTGGATGATCAATCCATCGGCAGAGTACCTCAGCGGCGGGCCTACGAAAGTCGAGTTTCTCTGCCATCGCCATACCGACGACAGGGCGGCACCCGTGGTCCTGAACTACTGGCGCAGCAGTCATTACGCCGGTTCCAGTGTCACGGTCGAGAAAGGAGAGCATTGGACCAAGGTGATAGGTCCGTTCTTGATGTACATCAATGCAGGCAGCGACCCCAATGCCGTGTGGGAGGACGCCAAGGCTCGGGCGGAAGTGGAAGCGCACCACTGGCCCTATCCATGGGTCGCCGGCGTCGACTACCCCGGGTGCGACCAACGCAGCACGGTCAGCGGCAGGATACTCCTGAATGATCCGTTAATGCCCGGAGGGAGCAAGTTCGCCGGCAAGATGATGGTTGGTCTGGCCCATCCGCCCTACACGGCACCGTCCGTTCTGGGCGGTACTCGCGAAATCACCTGGCAACTGAATGCCAAGCATTATCAGTTCTGGGTGCAGGTCGACGACCGAAGTGGACGCTTCAGTATTCCCAACGTTCGTCCCGGGACCTACAACCTCTACGTCTTTGCTGATGGCGTCCTTGGTGAATTCGTAAAACCGGGGATTGTGATTGCCTCTGGAGGAGCATCTGCTGATCTGGGTCAGCTTGAGTGGACGCCGGTGCGCCGCGGTCGGCAGCTTTGGGATGTCGGCACAGCCAATCGTACGGCTACCGAATTCAAGAATGGCAAGCGGTACTTCGAACCCGGTATTCAATTGGAGTACTCCAAGCTGTTCCCGCACGACGTCAATTTCGTGATAGGCCGCAGCGATTGCAGCAAGGACTGGTACTTCCAACACATTCCTCACAACGAAGACGGAGACATCAAGATCACGCCTTACCGTGGCGTCGTCGGTGAAGGCCGGGCTACCTCCTACACCGTCACCTTTGAATTGAACGACATCCCGCGGGGCACCGCCACGCTCCGCCTGGCTTTGTGTGGCACTGGGACGAAACAGATAGAAGTACGCGTCAATGAGACGACGGCCGGGGCAATTTCACTCGGCCCCGCCGACGGCGTGATTACCCGTCATCAAATACAGGGACTCTGGTATGAACGGGAACTGTCATTTGCCGCATCCCTGATGAAACAGGGTCGAAATGTTCTGAAACTGACGGTGCCGGCAGGCCCGATCAACAGCGGTGTCATATACGACTATGTTCGCCTGGAACTGGATGACCAACATCAGGTGTCGTCTGCGCTATGACGTTCAATCCAATACTATACTGGGATAACTTGTGAGTAGACCGCATAAGACCAAAGGCCCCAGCTTCATGATACTTCTCGCCATGCTCATCTGTCACGCAGCGTCACTTTCGTTTCCCGGTCAGGTGCAGGCTGGGACTCTGTTTCCAGAGAACAACGCCCGCAATGTGAATCCGGATACGCACTTGGTGCTCACCTTCTCCAGTGTGCTGGCCTTGGGTCGCTCGGGAAAGATCCGCATCTATGATGCGGCAGACGACCGGCTGGTTGATACGCTCGACATGAACATCCCGCCGGGACCAACGGAACCCAACAGAACGAAAGTGCCTTATACGCCGACTCCCTACGTCTACGTTCCCGGCCAGCACTTCACGAATGCCAACACCAAACCCGGAACGCCATCCGGAGGCGCACTTCCCACACCGGACACCTACCAGCTCACGATCATCGGGGGCTTTACCGATGCGTTTCACTTCTATCCCGTGATTATTCATGGCAACGTGGCCACGATTTATCCGCATAATAACCTCCTGGAATACGACAGAACGTACTACGTTCAAATCGCCCCGGGAGTACTGACGGTAAATGACGGCACCTTCTCCGGGATCACGGGCAAGACCGGATGGACTTTTACCACCAGGAAGACGCCGCCTCCGGCGGATTCGACCCGCCTCGTGGTCAGCGGTGACGGTACGGGTGATTTCAGCACGGTGCAGGGCGCGATCGACTTCATCCCGGACCGGAATCCCAAACGCGTGACTATCTTCATCAAGAACGGCGTCTACGAGGAGATCGTGTATTTCCGCAACAAGTCGAACATCACCTTCCTCGGCGAGGATCGGGACAAAGTCGTGGTGTGTTACGCCAACAATGAAGTCTTCAATCCGCATCCGACCAACATCGCCACGAACGAGTGGCCGGGCACGTTTCCTTCCCGCCGCGCCGCGTTCATGGGAGACCAGGCGATCGGCATTCACCTCGTCAACCTGACGATCAAGTCGATCAACGACAAGCCCGCCCAGGCTGAAGGGCTTCTGGTGACGGGTGAACAGAATATCATCCACAATGTGATCATCATCGGCTCGGGGGACGCCCTGCAGATTAATGGTTCGACGTATCTAGCGGACATTCAAATGACGGGGTTCGGGGACAACGTCCTTGGACGCGGACCTGCGTTCTTCGACCATTGCGAACTCATTTCGACCTACGGTCCGCATCTATGGATCCGCAACACGAAAGCGAATCATGGTGACGTTCTTGTGAATTGCACGCTCAGAACCATCGGAGATGTCGAGACAACTATCGCCCGGACATTCATCAACCAGGGTGGCGGCGGCTACCCATACAGTGAGGCGGTGCTGCTCAACTGTATTCTTGAAGGCATTCGACCCGAGGGTTGGGGGGTGTCAGGCGAGGAAACCTCGAATATCCATTACTGGGAATACAACAGCACGAATCTCCTCGACGGCAAACCGGCGGATGTGACCAAACGGCATCCGGCTTCCAGGCAACTGGACAAAAACAAGGACGCCGAGATCATCGCCGACTACGGCAATCCCACCTATGTGCTCGGCGGCTGGACGCCCTCGATGTCACCATTGATTCTATCGCAACCTCAGTCCCTGACCACGGCCGTGGGCCAAACGGCGATCTTCAGAATCCGGGTGGCTGCCGTTCCGACGGCAACTTGTCAGTGGTTCAAGAACGGCAGGGCTATCGCCGGAGAGACAAACCCGATTCTAGTCATAAATAGCACCTGGGCCGGCGACGCGGGAACCTACACCGTTACGGTTAAGAACCTTTCGGGCAGTGTAACCAGCCAGGCGGCGACATTGACGGTGGGCGACTTATGAAACGAGACATAGTGATAGTCATTCTCCTGATCTCCTGCAATCTCCTCTTCGCGCAGCAAGGGGGATCACAACGGACGCTCTTGCGATTTCCGGCAGACAAGGCCCAGGGAGTGAATCCGGACACGCATCTGGTGCTCACTTTTCCCGGCCCTCCGAGCTTGCACAATTCAGGGCAAATCCGCATCTATGACGCGGCGGATGACCGGCTGGTTGATACCTTGGATATGAGTATTCCCCCCGGTCCGCACAATACCAGAACCCTGCCTCCCTATGACACGTTCTCCTACGAGAAATATCCCGGGTACACTACGGTTGTCCGCTACCGGCCGAGAGGCTCCACCACCGACACGAACGTTCCGCCTATCACGTATCAAGTCAACTACATCGGGGGCTCCAGCGATGCCGACGCCTATCACTTCTACCCGGTGATCCTGCATGGCAATGCGGCAGCGATATGCCCCCATGCCAAGCGTCTGGAATACGGCAAGACCTACTATGTGCAGATTGACCCCGCCGTACTGACCCTGGAGAACGGCAGCTTCTCCGGCGTTGCGGGGAAGGCCGAATGGACTTTCTCCACCAAGAAAGCGCCGCCGGCCGCGGGCGAGAAACGGCTCGTGGTCAGCGCCGATGGCACGGGCGACTTCACCACGGTTCAGGGAGCGGTCGATTTCGTTCCCGACAAAAATGCTACTCCCGTGACCATCTTCATCAAGAACGGAGTGTATGATGAGATCGTCTATTCTCGCAACAAGCCGAACATCACCTTCCTGGGCGAGGATCGGAACAAAGCCGTCATATGCTATGCCAACAACGGAGTGTTCAATCCGCGCCGCCGCGGCATTTTCACGGTGGCCGGCGCGGATAACATCAATATCATCAACTTGACGCTCAAATCCATCGGCGAAGCGCCGGCCCAGAACGAAGGACTGAGTGTGAGAGGCCGGCAGATCATCGTCAACAATGTCACTATCGACGCTTCGGGTGACGTTGTGCAGGCCCACGGGGCCATTTACTTCACCGATTGCCAGATCACCGGCTACGGAGACAATATCCTCGGTACCGGAGCCGTGTTCTTCAACAATTGCGAGCTGATCTCGACGTTCGGTCCGCACGTATGGGTCCGCAATCCGGCGACAAACCATGGCGATGTCTTCCTGAACTGCAAGTTCCGGATGCTCGGGACCGGCGATACCACGATTGCCCGTACGAATGACAATGGCGTAGGGGGGTATCCGGATTGTGAAGCCGTGCTAATCAATTGCGCCCTGTCAGGCATCAGACCGGTGGGATGGGGTCTGGGGGGCGGTAGAACGACGAACATTCATTATTGGGAATACAACAGCACGAACTTAAGCGACGGCAAGCCGGTCGACGTCAGCAAACGGGATCCCATTTCCAGACAACTGGACAAGGAAAAAGACGCTGAAATCATCGCCAACTACAGCAATCCGGCTTATGTGCTCGGTGGCTGGCTCCCTGCGCTGGCACCGGTGATCCTGTCACAGCCTCAAGATGCCGTGGTCGGCAAGGGGCAGCCTGTGAGCTTCAAAGTCGATGTCGCGGCCATCCCCGAACCGAGCTATCAATGGTACAAGAATGGAACGCCCATAGCTGGAGCCACGAAGAAATCGCTTACGATCGACAAAGTGGCCGATGGCGACGTCGGCCGCTATACGGTCACGGCCGAGAATTCGTCAGGGTCTGCAACAAGCAAGGGTGCAATACTCACACTATCTCAATGAAGGCAAGGCTATGAAGAGTCTGGTCGTATTGTCAGTTGCATGCATGTGGTTCAGCATCTCCAGTTCGGGGGGTGCCATTGACACCGTTGTCGTGACGGACTCAGGACCCGTGAAGGGCATCGCAGGGACGGAAACCTCAGAAGTTGTCATCTTCAAGGGGATTCCTTTTGCGGCACCCCCAGTGGGCAAGAACCGATGGCGTGAGCCGCAGCCGGTCGAGCCCTGGAAAGAAGTTCGCGATTGCAGTCAATTCGGCCCTGCGTGTCCCCAGTCGGATGCGTTGGTGCGCATCTATGGCATCAAGCCTCCCAAGCTGAACGAAGATTGCCTTTATCTCAACGTCTTTACGCCGGCGCGGGATACGAAGGCGGGACTGCCGGTCATGGTCTGGTTCTACGGCGGCGGTTTTGGGGTGGGGGACGCCTCCACGTACGACATGACACGGCTGGCCCAACTGGGGGCGGTGGTGGTGACCACGAACTACCGCGTGGGTGTGCTGGGATTCCTGGCGCATGAAGCACTGACACAGGAATCGCCACACCATGTCTCCGGCAACTATGGTCTCCTCGATATGGTCGCGACCCTGCGCTGGGTGCAGCACAACATTGCGAAGTTCGGGGGCGCCGCGAACAATGTGACCATCTTCGGACAATCGGCGGGAGGGTCGGGGGTCTGCTACCTCATGGCCTCGCCTCAGACGGATGGTCTGTTTCACAAGGCCATCATGCAGAGCCATGGGGCCTATAGCGTGGACCCGACCCTGAAGATGGCTGAGAAGAACGGCAAGCTGTTCTTTGCTGCCCTCGGGTGCGACCAGGCATCGGATGCGTTGGCCAAGGCACGTGAGAAGACCTGGCAAGAGGTCTTTGAATTGAGCCAACAGGTCGGAGCCGACGGCCAGAAGATTCCGTCCGGTAGCCGTCAGTCCCTGTTGCGTTTCTGGCCGAACATCGATGGTTGGCTCCTGTCGGAGGCGACGTTTCTGGCATTTGCCGCAGGGCATCAGAAGAATGTCCCTTTGCTGGTCGGCTCCAATGCAGATGAGTCCGACCGGGGATTCACGGCCGGGGCACGCTACTTCGCGAGGGCGCACGTTCAGTTGAATCCAAGTGTATATCGATACTTCTTCTCCCAGCCTGGCAAGGCCTCGTTCTCTGCAGGAAAAGCCGCGCACGCCGCGGAGATCGCCTATATACTGAAAGGTAACGAACCAGTCTCGAAGCTCTTTGACGCGAAGGATTGGGCTCTTTCGGATGTGATGTCAAAGGCCTGGGTGCAGTTTGCGCGCACGGGAAATCCGAACGTCGCCAGCCAGGCGTTCACGTGGCCGCTCTATGATGCGAAGACCGATCCCTATCTCGAGTTGGGGCCCGAGATCAAGCAGGGCACTGGCCTTCGCACAGGAATCTGCGATCAGATCGACAAAGTCGTCGCCGAGGAGGTTGCGAAACGTCGGGCGGAGAGTCATTGAGGACGGGGCTCGCTGGAGAGGGAAATCTCTCCGGCCTTGAGGCTGTCAGATTGCGCCCGGAGCGTGATGGTACCGGGAGCATCAACTTTTGTGCGCACGACGACGAGCGCCAGGCCATTGTACGCCTTGCGTTGCCTGGCCTGGAACGGCTCAAAGCTTGTGGCGTCGCCATTGTCCACCGCGATGATCTCGGCGGGGCCTGTTAACGTGAAGTGCACCAGGTTTTTCGACCGGGGCACGAGCCGGTTCTTCGCATCCGCAATGGTCACCGTCACGAATGCGAGGTCCTTTCCGTCGGCCTGAAGAACGGCACGATCGGGCGTCAGCAGAATCTTGGTCGCCGCGCCGGTCGTGAGTACGACATCCTCGGCCCACCTTCGACCTGCTCGGTACGCCACGACACGCAGCTCGCCAGGCTGATAGACGACGTCGTCCCAACGTAGGCGATACTCGAATGGGCCTCGCTTCTTTCGACCGAGGGACTTGCCGTTGAGAAAAAGTTCCGCCTCATCACCAGAGGTGTAGGCGAACACAGGAGTCACTTGGCCTTCGCGTTCCGGCCAATTCCAGTGAGGCAGCAGATGCACCATCGGAAACTCCGGACGCCAACGGGCCTGGTATAGGTAGTAACGGTCCTTGGGGAACCCGGCGAGATCGAAGATGCCGAAATAGGAGCTGCGCGACGGCACCAGGATCTTCCCAATCTTCTTAAGCTCCCCGGCCTTCAGTTCCTCCACGGCCGGATCGGAGAAATTGAGCATGCGGCGGGAATCGGAGAAGTACGGGATCGGCTCGCCCAAGTAGTCGAATCCGGTCCACACGAACTCGCCAAGGGTGTACGGTGTGTGGTCCAGCTCTCGGAATTCCGTGTCGGGAGGCACTCCCCAGGCCGGGGCGCAGAGGTCGTAGGAAGTGACCTGGAAATCAACGAGGCCTTTACTCTTGTCATTGCTGACCGGGAAGAAATACTCTCCCCGAGAACTGACACAGGATGCGGTCTCACTGCCGAGGACTGGGACGGTGGGAAGGGCGGCGTGGTATTTCTGG
Source organism: uncultured Pirellulales bacterium (assembly GCA_964421295.1). Classification (GTDB taxonomy): domain Bacteria; phylum Planctomycetota; class Phycisphaerae; order Sedimentisphaerales; family Anaerobacaceae; genus PLanc-01. The sequence goes on along the minus strand of CAYQXM010000058.1, from coordinate 15,194 downwards.
TACTGATCGGGTTGGTAGTTGTAGCCGGTAACATCCACCGCGGTCTGATAGCCATTGAAGCCGGATGCAGTCCCACAGAGCGTGTAGGTGATCGGTCGCGTACGGTCCTCCTGACGCACAATGCCGGCCAGCTCCTTCGGGTATTTCCAGCCGTCGGTGTAGAACTGCTCCAGCAGCTCGTTGCCGATACTCCAGAGCACAACGCAAGGGTGATTCCGGTCGCGGCGAACCATTGCGCGCAGATCGCGCTCATGCCAGTCGTCGAAGAGCCGGCCATAGTCAAGGTATTGAGGATTCGGGTCCTTGAGGCTTGATCCGGGGGCGCGTGACTTGCCCATATGCCAGCAGTCGAAGGCCTCATCCATTACCAGGAAACCCAGTTTGTCACACAGATCGAGCAGTTCCGGCGCCGGCGGATTGTGGCTCGTGCGGATCGCGTTGCAGCCCATGGTTCGGAGCAGTTGGAGTTGACGTTCCAAGGCGCGGGTATTGATGGCGGTGCCCAGCGCGCCCAGGTCATGGTGATTGCAGACGCCCTGTATGGGCACCCGTCGACCGTTGAGAAGGAAACCACGATCCGGGTCCGCCGCGATCGTGCGGATCCCAAAGGGCACTGCATATTCGTCCACGGCCCGACCGTTGCTCACGACGGTGGTGACGGCAACATAACGGTGAGGCGCGGTTATATCCCATCGCTTCGGGTGTGGCACGGTGACGAGATGAGTTCGCAGCGCTTCACGAGCACGTTTCGGATCCATGTCCACCGAAGTAACCTGAGAAACCCCGACCGGGTCAGGACTGCGTGCATCATCAGGCCCCAGTTCGTAGACTCGGGTAACCACTTCGAGCGTAGCCGGTTCGGAGCCGCAATGCTCGAGCTCGAAGTCGATGTTCACCAGTGCCTGATCGTCCGAAACACGCGGAGTTGTCGCGAACACACCCCAGTGCGCGAAGTGCACCGGCGAGGTCTTGACCAGCCAGACATTACGGTACAGGCCGCTGCCGGGATACCAGCGCGACGAATTGGGCGGGTTCTCCAGCCGAATGGCCAGGACATTGTCGCCGCCGAACTTCGCGTAAGGGGTCAGATCCAGGCGGAAGGAGGTGTAACCATAGGGCCAGCCACCGACGAATTGCCTGTTGAGCCAGACCGAGGAGTAGGCCATGGCCCCATCAATATCGAGAAACACCTGCTTGCCGGCATCAGTGGCTGGAAGAGTGAAATGCTTGCGGTACCAGCCGACACCGGCCCATGGCAGCTTGCCGGTCGGTCCGGGCAGGTTCTGGTCGAAGGGGCCCTCGATGCCCCAATCGTGCGGCAGGTCCAGTGTACGCCACCGGCTGTCGTCGAACCCAGGCTGCACATAAGAGACGTTACCGCCCGGATGGCCGGGGGGACGCACCGGGTGAGCTCCCCCGATGCCGATCAGATGTGTGCCCGTGGCGAGCATCCAGGGCTTGAGATTGTCGTAGGTGAGGCGTTGATTCGCATCCGCAGGATCGCCGCGTGTGAATCGCCAATCGGCATTCATGGACAGACGTTCGCGCGGGGATGTGGCAGCCTGCGTATCTGTTGACGGGACCGCCAAGAGGGGCGGGAACGAGAGAATTAGCAGCGTAAGCACCATTGAGCGATCCCAAACATCGGTCCAACCTGGGCCGCATCGTCCCATCAGAATCCGAGCACAAATGAAAGGGGTGGGCTCGGAAACCCACCCCAAAGGAGGAAAATCAGCCTAGTCAAAGTAGACTGGACAATTCTCAGTACACCTCCACCTTCATGACGGATAGATAGCCGTAGCCGCCCGTCACGATCGACCACGTCACTTGGATGGCGCCATTCGCATCGGGAATGACAGGATCGCCTGCGAGGACCGTGCTGTCATTGCCATTCAGGAAGGCCGCGGTATGACCGAGGCCGGTCCCTGTGACTTGCAGCGTGCCCGAATAGCTGTTGGTACCGACGACGTCATACTGGGTAGTGGCCTCCGGCACCGTGGTATCAGCATTGCGGCCGGCAAAGAACTTCAAGATGTACTTGCTGTTTGGATCCAGCCCGGTTAACTGGAAGACCGGTGCGGCATAACTCTTGATGTGCAGGAAGGCATCCCCTGTGGCCGTGCCAATCGCCAAATCACCCAACAGGTTGGGATCGGGGTTGGTCAAACACTTGGTACTTGACGCATAGGACGCGGAGACGAAGACCAGATTCACATCGGTGGGCGTGTTGGCGTCATCGATCAGGCTGAGCTTGGCATCTTTGGCATAATTCGTTACGTTATTCCAGTAGCGCCCATTCGTGTCGGGATTCACCGTTTTCAGGGCGGCGGTGCCGAAATCGAAATACACGATCTGATGGGGGACTTCTGTAACCTTCATGGCCGCCAGATGGCCGTAGGTGCCCGTCACAGCCGACCAAGATACCTGGATGACACCATTGGCATCCGGAACTACAGGATCGCTTGCCAGGACGGTACTGTCATTGCCATTTGGGAAGGCCGTCGTATGACCGATGCTCGGCCCTGAAACTTGGAGCGTGCCTGAGTACGCACTGGCCCCAACAACGTCAAACTGAGTGATACGCACATCCGTGTCATTGTCGCCATTACGTCCGGCAAAGAAAGTCAAGACATACCTGCTGTTTGAATTCAGCCCTGTCAACTGAAAGACCGGCGCCGCGTTCGGCTTGATGTGCAGGAAGGCATCCCCTGTTGCCGTCCCGATCGCCAAATCACCCAGCAGGTTGGGATCGGGGTTGGTCAGGCATTTGGTATTCGACGCATAGGAAGCGGAGACGAAAACCAGATTCACATCGGTGGGCCTGTTGGCGTCATCGATCAGGCTAAGCTTCGCATCTTTGGCATAGTTCGTTACGTTGTTCCAGTAGTGCCCGTTGATGTCGGGATTCGCCGTCTTTGCTGCTGCAACGCCGAAATCAAAGTACATGGCAAGAGGACCGGCCGGCACTATGCTTGGCACGCTATTCGCATCGTCCGCCATAGCGGAGCAAACAATGGAACTTAGCAGAACACAGAGAGAAACAGTAATCAGGCGTCTCATTGTGACTCCTCCTTCAAAGAAGTGACTTTCATGCTGTGCCCCAACAGTCATCTAATAGACAGACTCAGCTGACCTTGCGATCAACCACATTTCATTGTGTGTCCAGTGATCCACCATCAAGCCAGAGCGATCCGGCAGACCTTCCCTGTCAGAGCACCAAGAACGGTCCCAATCTGATCTTTCTGCAAGCCAGGAAATGCTTATAATTCAAATGACCGCAGTCGCCGGAATCTCAACGGCAAAAGTGAGTATTTTCCGGCCTTGGGTACACATTGAAGGAAACGAGCACATTATGTGACCCTCATGCACATGTCCCACCGAGCCGTGACGGCGCCTTGTTACGGTTCTATGTCAGTGGTATGACTCCCTGCATTGAGGTGCTTAATGAGTTCCTGGTTGGTCTTCTTCTCGACATCGTCACAGATTGTCGGCCGCAAGCCCATTCCCGTGGTGACCACCGTGCCGAATTCAAGGTAAGGATCCGTGTCGGCATTATAGAGCGGCCACACGTGCGATCCGCCAGGAGGATTCGGGTCACCGGTCTGGGCGAATTGCACCCACATGCCACTCATGCTGCGCGCTAAGTCCCGGTCGAGCGCGTCGAACGGGCTCCCCACTCGTCGGCCGGGCATGTTGAAGACATAGTCGATTTCCGCCGCATGAATCGCGCCTTGTGCACTCGGCTTGCGTTGATCGCTACCCTTGCTGAAAAAATAACGGTAGGTATGAGCATTCAGCTTGCTGTGCTCCCGGGCAAAGAACCTCGCGGCCGTCGTGAATTCCTCGTCGGATTCGTTGGCATTAGAGCCGATGAGTAGCGGCACGCTGGCCTGCCTTTTCGACAGGAAGACCTGAATGGGCTGCTCGGGAACACACCAGCCATCAAGAATCACGGAATAGCGCAGTCCTGCGGATTGGGCTGCTTCGAACACCTCTTTCCAGCTCTTGGCCCTCATGGCACCAAGCGGATCCGGAGATTCGTGGAGATTCATGGTCCGGAAGAGCCGTTCCCCGCTCGTCTCAGCAGTCGGCAGATCCGGAAGAACGTCATACGCGCCTCCACTTTGCACGATCGCACGGCGGAACAATCCGCGGGCCGGGGGCGCAGTCATCAGAGTGCAGATCGCCGTCCCGCCGGAGGACTGACCGAAGAGGGTGACGTTATGTGCGTCCCCGCTGAAGCGTTCGATGTTGCGTTGGACCCATTGGAGGGCGGCAACCATGTCCAGCAATCCATAGTTTCCTGAAGACCGCTGATTTGACTCTGCGGTCAGCAGGCGATGTGGAAGGAACCCAAAGACGCCAACGCGATAGTTGATCGTGACAACGACCACGCCCAGACCCGCCAGATTCTCGCCGTTGTAGCTCGAAGAATGCCCCGTGGAGAATCCGCCCCCGTGAATCCACACCATAACGGGAAATGTCCGATTGGGCTCGGCAGGTGGGGCGTAGACGTCGAGGTAGAGACAGTCCTCGCTCATCGAGGGAAGCTTGATCCCGTACCGGCGTTCCAGAATGTCCGATTGTGGGCAGGCCGAGCCGAATGCAACAGAGGTACGCACACCGCTCCATGGCTGTACCGGTTGCGGCGTGCGCCAGCGATTTGCCCCCACCGGCGGTGCCGCAAAGGGAATTCCTTTAAAAACACGTATGCCGGCGCTCGTCACAGCGCCGGAGACAAGGCCCGAATCGATGGTAATCTGTGCTTCGGCACAGACTGCGTTCGATATGAATAGAAGGAGTCCGACGCTGAACATTGCTTGCCAGACAGACCATGGACGGGTCGACGCAGTCGATGGTGCCTCACCAAGGTGTGTCATACGATCTGGCCTCCTGTCTGGAATTGCGTACGCCACTCAGACCAGCGATGCAAGGTAGTCTTCCAGTGCCGTGTAGCCGTCACCGTCGCGATCCATCGCGCCGTCGGCTGGGTCCGCGGGATTCAAACCGTGTGCCGTTTCCCATGCATTGGGCATGCCGTCACCGTCGGTGTCCCAACCTGCGGGCCGGTGAACCTCAGGATACTCCTCCCAGCCCTTCACGTCTTCCTGCGTGTTGATCACGCCGGGGGTATGCGTCAGGCTGCCGACCGACGAAGTGGTGCCGGACCGCGTTTCCCCGATGATGCGCCGGTCGCATTCATCGAGTGTGGGCACATTGCAGCCCACGTTGGCGAGCACGTTTTCGAGGGTGTCCGCCGCGGTATGGGTAGTGACATAGGGTTCGAAGAACGGCTGGGGGTGAATGAAAGCCGAGAGTTCTTCGTCCTTGGGTTTGACAATGCCGGCCCAGGCCTGGTCCGCCCCGTATTTGCCTTCCATGACGTTGCCGCTGACATAGTAGTCCTGCGGGCCGAATCCGACGATGTTGTTGCGCTCCGGCATCAGGACGTGAAACACCGCCGAGGCCGGGCCGGGTTTGTAGTAGTTGTTGACGAACTGCACGAACATGGCGCCGCCGTCGCAGGTGCGCTGGTACCAGTTGTAGACCACGTTGTTGCGTATATCGAGGCGTCCCTGGTGGTGACCGGCCTGGTCCAGCGCGCCGGCCAGCGACCAGTTCCGGCCCGCGTTGTGGCTGAGCAGGTTATGGTGCAGGCTGGCAACGTCTCCGCCGATCGATCCCGCATACCCGCCGCTGTACTTCGGATGATTCAGCAGCGCTTCGGAGACAATGCACCGTTGTATCGTGATGTTCCCGGCGCCGCGGGTGCTGATGGCTTCGTCCATCGTCCAGCTGATCGACAGGTGATCGAAGATGGCGTCGCCACAACTGGCCAGCCCAGTGCCATCCATGGAATGGCCGGAAAGGTCGCCAAGACGGATGCGCATGAACCGTTTGATGATGTCATGGCTCCCGAAGGCACCGAACGTGTAATTCCGGATGCAGATGCCTTTTCCCGGTGCGGTTTGACCGGCAACGGTAATATAAGGATTTCGGATGACCAGGCGGCTCTTCAGCGTGATGAGTCCGCCGACCTCGAAGACAACCGTACGGGGTCCCTCCGCCTCCACCGCTTCACGCAGACTGCCTGGGCCGCTGTCCTCAAGCTGGGTGACGCGAAACACCTTTCCGGCCCGTCCGCCCAGTGCAAATCGGCCATATCCTTCGGCACCCGGAAAAGCTAAATGCCGCACGCGAAAGGTCCATATCCGGCCGGGAGTTACTACATTGGCGGCATTGACCTCATCCACACGCCACGCATAGTGCAACAGGCTGTTATGATCTACGATGTCGGCCGAGAACCGGGGTTCCGCCACGGTGCCGATGCGTAGGGACTGGGTCGGGGCCGCAACCGAAAGTGCCTGGACGGCTTCCTCACGCCGGAGACTGCGGGAGAGGTACACATGATAAGCCTTCGCGCCTGACGTCGGCGTCCAGCCGAGTTTCACGGTTCCGCTGTCCCCGTCGACGTGCTCGTGGCCGTCCACAGGAACAGGCTTGCGAACCTGTCGTTGCGGGTTCTGTCCGTCGATCGCGAGACCGTTGAGAATGATGTTGTTCACGTCACCCGGTGCGGCCAATTCGATACGGATCGTTACGTCGCCGTTATCCGGCGCCACGAATGACATGTGTGTTGAGCTGACGTCGTCGTCGTGCTTCACATCTCTGGGCGGTGATACCGTCGCCGCATGCGCCGTGCCCAGGATGGACACGCGGTATTGACCCACGGATTTGCCGGGCCATATCGAACTGTGATAGGTGGTCACGGTATGTGGGCCTGCGTTCAGCCCCCGGAGGATCACTTCCACCGCCGTCGCAGCCTTGGCGTTGCTGACGAATACACCGTCGCACGCAAGTCGCGCATTGGCGGCAAGCGTGACCTTGGAGAGCAGAGACTGCAGCGCCGGTGCTCCGACCGGCTGGAACGTGATTGTGATATCACCCACCTTGAGTTGTGCGTTTGTGGTTTTGCTGTCGACCGGCCATTTCTGCCATCCCATGGCGCCCGTGTCAGTCCGTTGGTCATTCGCGCCGATATCCAGACGGATGGCTGCGGGAAGATCGGCCTGGTGTGCGATCGCCACGGCGCCCGACCATAGCACCGCCAGAAAACCTGCGGCGAGTACCTCCATACGACTCGACATCATTTGTCCCTTTCTGCCTGCTTGTTGACGTACAAGGCACGAAGCGTATCACAGTTGTTCTCGAGCTTCGTCCAATCGATCCGTTGCACCGGATCAATGTTGTAGATGAATTTCTCGATGTTCATGTATCCGTCGCCGTTGAGATCTCCGGTTGCGTCGGATGCATCGTGTGGATTCAGCTTGAACCGAATTTCCCATGCATCCGGCATGCCATCCTGATCCGAATCCATATACGGTTGGGCGTGGTAGCTTCCATACTCGGAGAAACCACCAACCTGGTTGATGTCTCTGACGAAGCCCTGTGTCTCCGGCAGCGTCACCGTGCCGGTCCTTGTCATGGCGATGTACCGTTGATCGTGTCCGTCCCGCTGAGGGAGCGCCGCGCCCACTTCGGCCAGAACGGTCTCAAAGGCTTCGCGTGCAGATTCGATCTTCACCGGCGACATGCGGAAAGGTTGATCTACGCGGACTTGCGGCAGAATCTGAGCCTCGTTGTACCCCTCCCCCAGTTGCACCCCGCCATGCCAGTTGTCTCGGGACACGTCCGCGTTACCCTCCACCACATTGCCGTTCACGTAGGCTTTGCCGAAATCGCGCGGGACGTCCTTGCCGCGGCGTGCTTCCGGCTTCAGGATACGGAAGCGAATGGGATGGTCGCCGGGCGTGGCCGGACCGGGCTTGAAATAGTTGTTGATGATCTGGTAGAGACTCTTCTCGTCACCGCCGTCGATCGAACGATCCTGCCAATTGTAGATGACGTTGTTGATGAAAGTGAAATCGCCATCCATCCCGATGCTGGGATTGCGACTCTTGTTGGAAATGAAGAGGTTGTGATGGAACGTGCTGTTGTGTCCGCCGATCGTGGCACCCAGGCCGTGCAGCGATCCATTGACGGCCTCGGCAAACGTCGAATACTGAATCGTGATGTTCACGGTCGGGAGCTTCCGCGCGGGACCGCCCTCGGGCGGCTGGTACATGTGACGGTATAAAGACATCACTTCGTCCGATCCCCAACTCGCAGAAACATGATCGATCATGATGTTCCCAACGGCGTGGCCGCCGACGGAGTCGTTGCGGCGCAGAGGGTCCACGATGCCGCGGCGGATGCGCAGGTGGCGAATCACGACATCGTGGGTGTCTATCTCCAGGGCCTCGCCCCCAATGCACACGCCCTTGCCGGGAGCGGTTTGACCGGCGATGGTGATATAGGGGGCGCGGATACGAATACGCTCCTTCAACAGGATCAGGCCGCTGACATTGAACACAACAATTCGTGGACCGCCCGCTTCACAGGCCTCGCGGAACGTCCCCGCTCCCCGGTCTTTCAGGCTGGTGACCACGAAGACCCGTCCTCCGCGGCCGCCAGAACTGTACATGCCGCCGCCCCAGGCCCCGGGAAAGGCTGGGATCTTGGCTTGCGGCAGATCTTCGGGCTTCGCCGCCCACGGGATGTAGGGTTTCCCTTTGGCCTCCCATGATTTCACCACCTGCAGGGCACGAGCCCACGCCTCGTCCGAGCGTCGATTCGCCTCGGCTTCGGCGGCCTGGGCGACTGCACGCCGCCGGACATATTCGTCTGCGGTCATCGCGGTGCCCAGCAGGGAGAGATAGTGCCGCTCCGTCGGGCTCAGACTCTCCGTGGACGGCGTGGAAGACTTCTCGTTCTGCGTCACCGTGACGTCGCCCTGCGGAGCCCGCTTCGCAAAATGCCGGTCCATGAAATCCGTCATCACCGCAAAATCCGCCGGCAAGACCGTGTGTCCGGCGTCGTGAACGAAGAACCCCATGTCATTGAGGAGGGGCTTATTGGGCTCGGGATAGTCTTTGCCTTTGACTCCTGTTTTGCCGCAAAGGGTGTAAACGGGCTCGGCTGCCTGCGCCGCTGCCCACTCACCGCGCGGATCCGACCACGTGTCGGACTTCCCTACAATCTGCAGCACCGGACGCGGGGCAATCAGGGACAGGAGCATGTGTCCATCCACGGGTAGGGCGTTCACGTTGAAAGCATAGTCCGCATACCGAGGAGCGTACCAGTAATCGAAGCGCGCGGGATTGGTGAGATCGGCAATGGTTTCACCGAAATGACGTCGGCTGATGGCAGCCCCACCTTCTCCCGAGACGATGGGGATGACCATGGCGAACCGTTTATCCTGAGCGGCCGCCCAAAGCACTGTCTTTCCGAGGCGGGAGACGCCCGAAAGCGCGACTTGTTTGGCATCCACCGCCGGGACGGTCTGCAGATAATCCATCACATGGCTGAGTCCCCAGGCCCAGGCGCCGATGGCGCCCCATTCATCGGGCTTTCGCTTGCCGTCGGTCTTGAACAGGGATCGAACACCGTACTTGCCCCCGTGGTCAAAATCCGGTTCGATGTCGCCGTAGTAGACCGTAGCGATTCCATAGCCTCGTTCGAGAAAGTGTTTGGGATCTATGTCCTTAAGAACAGCCGCCTCGCGGTCGGGGATCCGTGCCTCGAGTGCGGGGTTCCACGCCAGACCTTCGTCAATGCCGGGCTCGTCAAACAACAGCACATTTGGCGTAAAACTGATATGCAGCAATGTCGGGACCGGCCCTTTGGCGTTCGCGGGCACGTTGACCAGGACCCGAATTACAGGCCCTTCCGGATGGTCCGGAAAGCGGATTCGCGCCTGGGTGCGCCGGGACATGCCCCCCATGCCGGGAACGTCCCGTTGCACGATGTCATAGGACGCCTTCACCGGCGTTGCAGGTGTGCGACCGTGCTGATGCTGTTCGAAGAGCTGCAGGATTTCGGCACGCCGCTTCTGCTCCCAGTCGGCAACCGACGTGACGAGCTTGCCATCGGCCGTACGCAATGGATCCGGGAGAGAGTAGTCCCCGACTTTCGTTTCGTCAATGTTCGTGAGAGGCTGTCTATCCCACTGTCGTTCGTGCTGCCATGCCTCGTAGCGTGCCAAGACGTCTGTCCCGTTGCGGTTGTACCAGGAGTAGCCGCGACGGCGTTCCAGTTCCACTTCAGCCAGGTTGTAGCGGATGACACCGTCGCGCCCCGCGAAGATCGGCCGACCCGTGCCGATTTCATAGTAGCGTGCCCAGAGAGGCGGCGCCGAGGGATTGGGCCGGACGATCACATCGTTATCCGTGCGGACGACTTCAATGCCCCTGATCTGAGCATCCCGGTACCACTGCACGCCCGCCTCAACGGCCTTGACTACGCCTGCGGACGGCCTTCGCACACTCATCAGGAACTGCAGCACAGCGGCGCTTTCCCCACCCGTCAGAGCGGCCGGCTCAAAGGCACGCGCGGATCGCGGCTCGTAGGTCACTTCGTCATGTTGCTGGGCCCAGACGGTGAGTTTGCCGTTCACCACAATCTGGCTCTTGAGGATGAACTCCAGACCTTTGTCGAACGCTTTCTGGACCCGCGTGCGATTCTCCTTCCCGACGAACTCGAAATCCCGTGAGCGTATGACTTCCGACAGAAAGGTCAGAATGTCGGGGATCACGTCATCGTTGTAGGTGGCGTAGTGCGAGTAGTCCGTCATGCGATAGGGATAAGAATGCGGCCACCCACCTGTCGGATGCTGCGCCTTCAGAATATACTCCAAACCGCCGAGCACGGCCGTGCGGTAGCGTTCCTCCTGGGTCGCGCCAAAGGCCCGGGCTAGGAAACGCATCTCGTTCACCGTGGCCTTGAGCACGGAGGCCTTCATTCCCCACGGCCCGGCCCGGTTGGGGTCTCCCGCAAAGGGTTCACGTGTGGTGTTCATCAACGGCCAGCCCGTGCCATGATCCTGCCAGGACAGAATGTTCTCCGCCATACGGCGTCCCTCGGCGGAGCGATACCAGGATGGTGACTTCTTGCTGATCTCCTGGGACCACCATGGAGTAGGGAAATTGGGGGACTTCGAGGGTGTCGGCTGGGCCGGAGGCTCGGCGTTTTGTGCCGCGGGGGCTGACGAGACTGTCGTCCAAGCGCCGCCCAAGACGATCAGACTGATTATCGCAAGATCCTTCGGATGAGTCTTCACGCTGTTCTCCCATCGAACTTCAATTGAAGAGCTGCACTTTCTGATGGCATTGCGTGACTCCTCTATTACAGACCGTGTCAAATTGATGGCTGACAAATTACGTCAACATAATATGTCGTGCCGAACCGCAATCTCACAGATTCTCTTTGTTTTTCTTTTCACCGGTGGTAAGCACAATCTAACATTGAGGCAACCGCAGACTCAGATGGTGTGAATCCAAGAGGGTAGGGTAAAGATCATGACGGAAAATCGTATCTCAAGAGCCGTGAGTTGTGTTCTGTTCCTGATGAGTGTATCTGCCCAGGGTAACCTGGCAACCAACGACAGTTCGCACCAAGCCATGCCTTTCGATCCCTATGTCGGAAGTCAGACAGCCGGTCTCATGGACTACTCCTACGCAGGCTATGCGGCCAATGAACGCGCCATTCCGGATGTGCCCGTACGCGTGGTCGTGTCACCCAAGGATGGAGACGCTGGTGTGCGCATTCAGGCTGCCCTGGAATACGTAGGTCACCTGCCGCCGGACGCCCAAGGAATTCGCGGAGCCGTACTCCTGCGACCGGGGGACTATGAGGTCGCCGGTCAGTTGGTCATCGGAGACTCCGGCGTGGTACTGCGGGGCAGTGTGCAGGGACAAAGGGGTACGCGTTTGATCGCCGCCGGACACAGCCGCAGAACGCTGATTCGTGTTCTGGGCCGAGACGACAAGACCGCGGCGTCCGCTAGGACCGTCGACAGGCCTGTCCCGGCCGGGTCTGCCATTCTGAAACTGGCTGATGTCAATGGCCTCAAACCGGGCGACCGGATTCTTGTGACCAGGCCCAGCACGGAAGAATGGGTGGCTGCTATCGGGATGTCCAAATCCTGGCAAGCGGAAAAAGCGCCGCGCGTCTGGAAAGCCGGGGAACTGGATATCACGTGGGATCGCACCATCAAGGCTATTGACGGCAACACCGTGACTGTGGACGCCCCCATCAGTATGGACCTGGATCCCAAGTGGGGGGGCGGATCCCTGAGGGCGTATACCTGGCCCGGCCGCCTGTCCCAGGTGGGCATCGAGAACCTGCAATTGGTCTCCGCCTACGATGCAAAGCGCCCCAAAGACGAGGATCATGCGTGGATGGGGGTGACCCTGGAATACGTGCGCGACGCCTGGATTCGGGGCGTGACCTTTCGGCATTTCTCCGGCGCGGCCGTATCCGTGTGGGAAAACGCCAGCCGCGTCACTGTCGCGGATTGCGTCTCCCTGGAACCCGTATCAGAAGACGGAGGTTGGCGGCGTCACACCTTCTTCACCGCAGGACAGCAGACGTTATTCTTACGCTGCTATTCTGAGCATGGGCGGCACGATTTCTCTGTTGGCCACTGTGCCGCCGGTCCTAATGCTTTTGTTCACTGCGACGCCCGCGTGGCCCTGCATGATAGTGGACCGATCGGCGCCTGGGCCACGGGCGTCCTCTATGACAACGTCAATATCGATGGCAGGGGGCTGCGGCTGGGCTACCGTGGTACGGATCTTCAGTTCAGCGGTTGGACGGCAGCGAATTGCCTGCTCTGGCAGTGTACCGCCGCACAACTGGATTGCTACCAGTCTCCCATGACACAAAACCGGGCCATTGGCTGCTGGGGGATATTCGAAGGGGATGGCTACTGGAGCAAGTTCAACGAATTCGTCACTCCGAAGAGCCTGATGCAGGCTTTGGTGTCACAGCGTATCGGCGTTGAAGCCGGCAACTTCATTGGCCCGGGTGTCGTGCATCCCTCCAGCTTGGCTCGTTCGCAGCCCGATCAGGCCCTGTCCACACCGGACAGTTTCAATCGTCCTGCACCCCAGTTGACCGATGTGATTGCGGATGCCTGCAGGCGGTATGCATTTTCCGTCGACGAGGGAACTACCCCTGTCATCGATATGATCATAGCGGATCATCCGAATTTGCTTCCACCTCGGCCCGAGCCTGCCACTCGACAGTTGACCCTGGTTAACGGTCGGCTCATGGTTGGCGGCAGATTGCTGACCGGGAAGACTCACGACACCTATTGGTGGCGGGGGCGTGTCATGCCCCAATCCATTGAATTCAAGCAGGCTCGCCCTGAATTGACCCGCTTTGTTCCCGGGCGCGTTGGACCGGGCTGGACTGACGATCTGGACGCCCTGACCTCCGGACTGGCGCAGCAAGGTTTTGCTGCCGTATACCAGCATCCCGGCCTGTGGTACGATCGACGGCGTGAAGACCATGAGCGCGTACGCCGTTCGGACGGCGAGGTGTGGGCTCCTTTTGACGAGATGCCCTTCGCACGCAGCGGTCAGGGCACGGCCTGGGACGGTCTGAGCCGTTATGACCTCACCCGCTACAATCCCTGGTACTTTGACCGGCTGGACGAATTTGCGCAGCAGGCCGAGCGCAAGGGCTTGGTTCTGCTCGACAATCACTACTTCCAGCACAATGTCCTGGAGGCCGGCGCCCATTGGGCCGATTCCCCCTGGCGCACCGCCAACAACATCAATGACACTCCTTTTCCGGAGCCCCCACCCTATCTCGAGGACAAGTACATTCTCTGTGCCCATTTCTTCTATGATGTGAGTAATCCCACGCGACGTAACCTGCACGAGGCCTACATCCGTCACCACCTCGAGCGATTGAGTCAGCGGCCCAACGTCATCCACATGACCAGCGCCGAATTCACCGGCCCCCTGGCGTTCATGCAGTTCTGGCTGGACACCATCGGTCAGTGGGAGCGAGAAACCGGGAAGAACGTCCTGACGGCGTTGAGTTGCACGTACGATGTGCAGGAGGCCATTCTCAATGATCCCGGCCGGGCCGCCGTCGTGGACGTGATTGATATCCGCTATTGGCAGCCCCAACTGGACGGTGGCGGAACCGGACCTCGCGGCGGCATCAACAAGTCTCCGCGTCAACAACTGTGGCGCGGAGTCAACAATGATCGCCAGGCGCTGGAAGCTGCCGTGGCCCGTTACCACAAACGTTTCCCGGAAAAAGCTGTCATCTGTTCTGCCCAGGGATTTCAACTGAAGTAGTCTGACACTCAGAAGAGAAGATGTGGGGCCTGCTTCGCGAATCGGTGTCGTTGATACTCCGGAACAGACCCCTGACAAGCGGGAGGTTTCTCTGGATGAACTTGCCATATGTAGGCCTTTCCCAGCTTGGATTCTCAGGGCAAGCCAAGAAGGGCATCGGATACATGGGCCACACTATTTCATCTGCATGACATGCAGTTCGAAGGTCTTGAGAGATTCGGTGGTCGAGTCAGAGTAGACAAGAAGCAACTCGTTCCTCTTATCGTGGTCGATATCCACCGACCGGATTTCCGGGTCGAGCATGTGCTTGAAGGGCCCCAACTGGCGGTCGGGGGCCTTGCCGCCCGTGACGGCGAAGAGTTGGTCGTTGATCAGAGCATTCAACGAGGTCTTGATGCGGTCGAGATCCCAGACGTTGTTGGTCTTCGTAAACAGGAGGTCTCTGAGCATGGACGAGAACTTCTTGTTGTCCAGAGCGTCGAGGTTCGCGATGCCGCCGGAGCGAGGTGTGTTCGGATCGTCTTCTTGACCGAACCAGCATTCGAACTGATCGCTCTTGGTATTCAGCATGCCCACGTCCAGGATGCCGTCGCCGTTGAAGTCGCCGGGGACGGCCGGGCCGTAGGTCTGGTCCAGTTTGAAATTCGCAAAGGCATCGGGATTGGTGATCGCTGAGAGGATCGAGGGCAGTCGCAGGTAGATGTCCCCCTGCCAACTGGAACTGAGTTCAAAGGACCGGCCCTGTTTCGACTGGTACCCGAGGCTCTCGGTCTTGATGTCCCAGTCGGCGAACAAGGCCCCCAGAAGTCTCGACAGGGTTGGGATCTGCACACGCAGCATGAGCAAGTCCGGGTACTCGTCCTCGTCCAGCGGGCAGGGAACGAAGAACGTAATGTCGTCGGCGATCTTGAGGATGGAACTGGGATGGGTGAATTGCGGGCCCTCGGAGGTGGCGAGGAAGAACCACAGTTTTCGGCCATGGAAGATCACGTAATCGGG
>CAYQXM010000057.1:0-34745 GCA_964421295.1 uncultured Pirellulales bacterium | reverse complement strand
CTGGGTGGGTGCGACCCCCAGCAGGACCACCACGCCCATCACAAGACCCACCTTGCCCACGATGTTACCAAGCCTCTCAACCATTTCTGCACACTCCATATCCGCGCGACTGACGATGCGTGCGCTCATCCAACCAGACCGAGTCACGCGCTCGGTTCTCTATCAAAACGGGAACGGCTGCGGAACAGGCCCTCTGTCGCCGACGGGACCAGCTATCCCTGCCACCGACGGGAAACAGACCGTTCTCTCTTACACGAAACGGATGCCTCACAAGCACGATATCCCGTGATCCGTAGGCTGTGTCTGAACACACCTATTGCCGATCTTCCCTTCCCTAAATCGACGGACTTCCGCATATCCCTGGTGTTTCCGGGTGTTTCGCAAGACCTGAGAACGACAGTAGGAGGTCGCGACACATTTGTCCAGCAAATTTCCGAAAATCAGGTCGATCTGCCCGGCCGCGAGTGCGAGGATCCGTGATACGCCGGCCGGAACCCCTGAAGCCAATTGCTGTCCGCTCCGCTACCGACCGACCTTGTAACCAGGCCGGAGAAGCGGTAATATACATGGTTTGCCTTGCAGGCAAGGTTCTGGGAAATAGGTTCGATGGCCATTGTATCGCTTCAGGATGTTCACAAGAGTTTCGGGTCGGAGATCGTGCTCGACCAGGTCAATCTCCAACTGCATCCGGGCGAAAAGGTCGGCATGGTCGGCCCCAACGGCTCAGGGAAGACCACCATCCTCAAGCTCATCACAGGCGATGTCGAGCCCGACATCGGACGGGTGATTCGCCAGAGGGGCCTCCGCATCGGATATCTGCCGCAGGAGGCCACTTTCAGCGGCGAACGCACCGTGCTGGAGGAGATGCACGCCGGGGTCGAGCACCTGCTGCGGCTGCAACAATCCATCCATGACGCTTCGCACGAGATGGAAACGCTGTCGGGCCCCGCATTGCAGGCCAAGATGAAACAATACGACCGGCTTTGCCACGATTTCGAGATAGCGGGTGGATACGAGTACGAAATTCGTATTCAGACGACGCTGGCCGCGATGGGTTTCGAGCCGGCCCTGCACCATGCCAAAACCACCGCTCTCTCCGGCGGTCAGCTTTCCCGGCTGGGCCTGGCGCAGGTGCTCATGCTCGAAACCGACCTGCTGCTGCTCGACGAGCCGACGAACCACCTGGACCTCCAAGCGACCGAATGGCTCGAACGCTTCATCGGCAACTATCACGGGGCCGCGGTCATCATCAGCCACGACCGCTACCTCCTCGACAAGATCGCCTGCAAAATCCTTGAGGTCGAGAACCGCCAGATACAAGTCTGGAACGGCAACTACAACAACTACGTCCAGACCAAGGAAACCGTCCGCCTCCAGCAGGAGCGCGAGTACACGAAACGCGCCGAGTTCATCGAGCACACGCTCGATTTCATCGCCCGCAACAAGGACCAGGAAGGCATGCGGGGCACCGCCAAAGGCCGCAAGACGCGTCTCAAGCGGCTCCTCAAGGAGAACCCCGACTTCCTCGACAAGCCCACCGACAACCGGACGATCCAGTTCTCGTTCGAGAAATCGGATCACGCCAGCGAGCTGGTGGTGCGCTGCGAGGAGTTAGGCAAATCGTTCGGTGAGTTGACGCTCTTCGAGAATCTCACGTTCGATATCCTTCGCGGCGAGCGGCTGGGCATCACCGGCCCCAACGGGACGGGCAAGAGCACGCTCATCAAGCTGGCCCTGGGCCACATGGAGCCCACGAGCGGAAAAGTCCGCATCGGGGCCAGCCTCCGCATCGGGTATCTCGACCAGCATGGTGACGTCCTCGATTCGAACAGAAGCGTGCTGGAGGAGGCCCGGGCCGTGCGGCCGGAGTTGTCCGCCGAACAGATTCGCGACCGCCTCGGCGCTTTTCTCTTCCGCGGCGACGACGTCTTCAAGCAGTGCGGCGACCTCTCCGGCGGGCAGCGCAACCGCCTGATGTTGTGCAAGCTCGTGCTGAACCAGCCGGACGTGCTGGTCATGGACGAACCCACGAACCATCTGGATATCGCCAGTCGGGAAATGCTCGAGTCCGCCATGGACGAGTTCGAAGGGACGATCATCGCCGTCAGTCACGACCGCTATTTCCTCGACCGCGTGGTCGACAAACTGCTGGTGATCGGCACCGACGAGTTGGGCAACCGCCGCCTCGGCAAAACCGAGTTCGTCATAGGCGACCCCGCCTACACCGCCTACGCCGCCCTCATCCGCCGGCGTGCGGAGACGCAAAAACAGTCTGAACTGGCCACCAGCCGCTCTTCAAATCAAAAATCGAACATCAAAGATCAAAAATCGCGTGCGTCGCGCACGCCGGAGGAGCTGAAGCGTTTCAACAAGTACTCCGTCGAGCAACTCGAAGAGATGATCATGGAGCTGGAGCGGGAGATCGCGACGATGAAGGAACGTTTCGGCGACGCCGAACTCTACAAGGACCCTGCCCGCCTCGCCGAGCTCCAGCGTGACTACACCGCCAGCACAGCGGAACTCGAACTCCTCTACCGCGCCTACGACCGCCGCATCAGCTCGTAACCCCTCTCGCACTTGTCACTCGCAGACACGGCTCCAAACCGTTACAATCGGACGCGTGAACGGCACATACAGAGAGTCGTTTGTCGTGGTATTCGATAGGAACTGGCTCGCGGAGGGAAGATATGCACACGAGCAGGCAGTGGTTGTGGATCACCGCGTCGATTCTCCTCCTATGTCCCGCCCTGGCCCTGGCGCAGGACAGATGGCACATTGTCGGGCAAGTCATGGATGATCGAGGCAGGCCGGTGGAGGATGCCGTGGTCGTTTTGTACCACGAGCCCAGTGATACGCCGGCCCTCGGTGCCCGGCCCTTCAAAAAGCTGGCCGAGACGAGAACTTCGGCAGATGGGCAATATGTCTTAGACAGCGAGCTGGAGTGGCATGGCATTCCATTGCTGTTTGCCTACAAGGCGGGGTGTGCAATGAGTTGGGCCGACCCCAAGGCGTATGCGATCCTGCAACTGGGCAAACCCCAAACACTCGCGGGGGTCGTTGTCGACGCCAACGACCATCCCATTGTCGGAGCAAGGGTGAGCCTCTGCGCGAAGAATGAGTTCATGATACCGCGGCAATTGGCGGTATTGGTCCCGAATCCATGGGGCGTGACCCAGACCGACGAGAACGGACGCTTTGTCCTTGACGGCATTCCCAGCGAGACGACGGCTGACTTCTGGGTTGAAGTCCCGGACCGGGTGCCTTACTGGACATCGTGCGACTCCGGTCTGGACGAGGGAGAACGTTACACGGCCGGGGAGACCGATATCAGGATCAAGGTGCCAACGCGATCGCGGATCGAGGGCCGGGTAGTGGATGAAGACACCGCCCAACCTGTCCCGCACCTCCGTGTGTGGGTTCAACCGGGGGAGCAACCGTACCCGTGGGGCTGGAGTGACGTTGCCTCGACCGACGCCGAGGGCCGCTTCACCATTGCGGGCTTGGCCTCCGGTCCTTACCAAGTGCGGGTATCCTCCGCCGAGGGACAGGAACCGTTCTGGTTTGGTCCGGCCGCCGTACACGTCCAAGCCGGACAGACCCTCAACGATCTTCGACTGGCGGTGAGCAAGGGAGCCACCCTGGAGGTTCGGATCACGGACGCAGATGAGATACCCATCCAAGGCGTTCAGACCATCGTGTCGTGCGCCCCATTCAGACGGACGGTGCCCACGGATGCTCAGGGATTTGCGAGATTCCGCGTTCCTGCGGGCACGTACGTTCTATCTGGCTTCAAACCCGCCTTCGGGGGGATCTGGCGGCCTATGGATGTTCAACTCGATAAGGCGCGGACCGACAAGCGGGAGGTACGAATCGAACGGTCTTTTGTCACTGCAACCGGAAGCATGGCCGCGTCGGATGGAACGCCTGTGACAGAGGCCATGGTCGGGCTATGGCCACTGCAGAACGCCAGCTTGACGGATGCGAACGGACAATTCCGTTGCACCTTCTACGCCAATCCACTCCCGCTCAAGCGGAACCTGCTCGCACGGGACCCCTCGTTGGGATTGGCCTGCCTCGGATCGGTAGAAGACCCGAACAGGTCCGGCAAGCTAGCGGGACAGCTGATTCTCACACCCGGCCACACACTCATCGGACGTGTTACCGATCCGAACGGGACGACGGTTCCGTATGCACTGATCACTCTCTTCTCCGCCGAAGCCGGCCGGACAATCGCGCGATGCGCCTGGTTGTGGACCTGCGTGGCCGATGCCAACGGCGCCTATGTCATCCGAGGGATTCCTCCGGCCGATCCGGACCGCTCCTATGTCGTGGTCGCCCACGCTCCCGGCTTCAACGAGAACTCGATCGCGCCCGTGCCGATCGACGGTCCATTGGAGCAGCCGATCCGACTGAAGCCCATCGTCCTGGAGCCGACGATCCGAACGGTCTGCGGCATAGTCCTCGACTCCAACGATAGGCCGGTACCCGGCGCCGTCGTGGAGACGCCGTTATCCTACGCGGAGGACTTCCGCCAGCCGCGCCGGCGAGTGTTGACCGATGCGCAAGGACGATTCCGAATCAGCCGCATCTGCACCGGCCCCGTTGAACTCACGGCCTCGACACAGGACCGGCGGCACGGCTCCACCCAAGCAGCGGGAGGCGAGACGAACGTCAGGATCGTGCTGGGCCAAACACTCAGCTTCGCCCGCGACCTCAATGGCACGCCCCTGCCCTGCCTGAACGAGTTGGGCCTTTCGTCCGGCCTTGACAGCAAGGCGGTCCTCCTATGCCTGGTCGACGTCGAGCAGCGGCCCTGCCGGCACGTGCTTAGCGTCTTCGCGCCGCGCGTGGAAGAACTACTCCAACGCGGCGTCGCCATCCGGGCGGTGCAGTTCACGACAGGGACACCGGACAACGTCCAGAGCAAGGCCAAAGACTACCAAGCCGCGTTGCCGCTGGCCGCGGTCGCCGGCGATATCGAGAAGGTCCGCCGGACCCTAGGTGTCCAGTCTCTGCCCTGGCTGATCCTGGTCGACGCCCAACGAACCATCCTGGGCGAGGGCTTCGCCTTGTCCGATCTCGACATCGTTCTGAAAGCTCTGGACCGCAAGTGACCAGGCAAGCTACAATGGCCCTGGCAACAAATGCAGAACGGATCGTCATGCATAAGGAGACAGGCCATGGTTGAGCTCGATTCGGCAAACGGTAATACTTCACGCCGGAGGTTTCTTGGCGATGCGGTGGCGGTGCTGGCGGGGACGTCGCTGCTGTCGGCAGCCGGGTGCTCGGTGGCATCCAAGCGGGCGGTGGGCGGCGGGATGATCGAGGCGGGGAACGTCGTGCTCTTTCAGGGGGACTCGATCACGGATGCGGGACGCAACAAGGGGCAGGAGGACAAGCCTAACGAGGCGCGGACCATGGGAACCGGATATGTGCTCCTGACGGCGGCGCAGATCCTCGCCCGGCGGCGCGATCCCTCGCTGAAAATCTACAATCGCGGCATCAGCGGGAACAAGGTCTATCAATTGGCGGCGCGATGGGACAAGGATTGTCTGGCGTTGAAGCCCAATCTGCTCAGCATCCTCATCGGCGTCAACGATCTGTGGCACAAGCTCAACGGACAGTACGCCGGCACGGTGGAAGTCTACGAGAAGGACTACCGGGCCCTGCTCGAACGCACGCGGAAAGAGCTGCCGCAGGTCAAGCTGGTGATTTGCGAGCCGTTCGTCCTGCGTTGCGGAGCCGTCACCGACAAGTGGTTCCCTGAGTTCGACAGCTACCGCGCCGCCGCCCAGCGCGTGGCCACGAGCTTCAACGCTACGTTCGTTCCCTTCCAGTCGATGTTCGACGAAGCCACCAAAGATGCTCCGCCCGCCTACTGGGCCGCCGACGGCGTGCATCCCACGATGGCCGGAGCGGCTCTCATGGCGAAAACTTGGCTCGACGCGGTCTGAGTCGATGCGAGGCATCGACAAATTTGAAACTCGAATCTCGAAATCCGAAACAGATTCAAAGCTCGAAGCTCAAATGACCCAAACAACAGGCCTTTCGGCCTACTCGTTTTGAGTTTTGGTCATTTGAATTTGTTTCGGATTTCGGATTTCGATATTCGGATTTCAGATCTCTACGCCAAGGTGTCGGCGGACTTCTCCGTGAACTTGATGATGTCGTTCATCATGGCGACGGACTCGGCCGGGTATTTGCCGGCGGCGGTCTCGGCGGAGAGCATGACGAAATCGGTGCCGTCGAGAACGGCGTTGGCCACGTCGGTGACCTCGGCGCGCGTCGGGCGTGTGTACTCGGTCATGTGTTCGAGCATCTGGGTGGCCGTGATGACGAGTTTCTCGGCCTCGTTGCACTTTTGAATGATCTGCTTCTGAATCATCGGGACTTCGTAAATCGGGATGGCGACCCCCATGTCGCCGCGCGCGATCATGATGGCATCCGCGGCGTCGATGATCGAGTCGATATCCTCGATGGCCTGGCGACTCTCGACCTTGGCCACGATCAGGCACGAGGGCAGCCGGGGCTTGAGGAGGCGGGCCACCTCGTTGACGTCGTCGGCGCTGCGCACGAACGACAGCGCCACGTAGTCCACCTTGTGCGCGATGCCGAACTCCAGGTCCCTCTTGTCCTTCTCCGTCATGGCGTCGAAGTCGATCTTCGCGCCGGGCATGTTGATCCCCTTCCGCTCCTTGAGGATGCCGCCCTCGACGACCACCGCTTTCAGCGCCGTCCGGGAGCTTTCCTTGACGCGCAGGGCCAGGTTGCCATCGTCGATGAAGATCATCTGGCCCTTCTTGATCCGCCGCAGGTCGCCCTGGTAGTCGAACGGGATCGTCCGGGCTCCGGCCGCGTCCTCGTCGTTCGCCAGCCAGACCGTGGCACGATCTTTCAGTTCCATGGTCTTGGCGCCCTGGAAGTGGCCCACGCGAATGCGGAACCCCGCAAGATCCTGCATGATGCGGATGCGCCGGCGATACTTCTTGTTGAGCTTGCGGACCAGCTCCACCGACTCGGCGTGGTGAGCGTGCGTGCCGTGCGAGAAATTGAGCCGGACCACGTCCAGACCGGCGACGAACATTTTGCGGAGCACGGTGTAGTTCGCGCTGGCGGGTCCCAGCGTGGCAATGATCTTTGTTCTGGGCATAGACGAACACTCCTTTCTTCATGTCTCCAGTAGAACAGCACAGCTTGTCACCCCCGCGCAGAGCTTGCCCTGAGCGAAGCCGAACGGGCGGCGGTCCAGAACGCATCGAGAGGCTCCTGGATTCCCGCCTGCGCGGGAATGACATCACAAGCACCTCCAAGCCCCTTTTCACTGCGTATGGGGCTCTGGGCGTTTGCCCGTGCAGTGTATCGTGTGGGACGAGTGCGAATCAACCAAATAAGTTTTCTCGCCGTCGGGCGTCAGATATAATTGGAGCCCCCGCACGTGTCGGGGGCAGCATGATGAAGATTGGACAAGGAGACCGAGGTCGTGGAACCTCTGATATTCATCGGCATTATCGCCCTTGTTGTTGTGGGGATCGTCTTCGGACACCTTGCCGCACAGAAGCGACGTGCGGCGATGCTCGCGGTGGCGAACCGGCTCGGCTTGAGCTTCGATCCCAGCAAGGACCGTGACCTGCCGCGCCAATTCGGTTTCCTGGACCGGCTGCATCAGGGCCACAACCGTTACGCCTTCAACATCCTCTCCGGCACATACACGGGACACGACCTGACTCTGTTCGACTATCACTACCAGACCGGCTCCGGCAAGAACACCCACCACTTCTACCTCTCCTTCTTCATCCTGCGGCTGCCGGGGGTTTTTCCCGAGCTGGTGGTTCAGCCGGAGGGGTTCTTCTCGAAGATCGCCCAGGCGATCGGCTACGAGGATATCGACTTCGAATCCCACGAGTTCAGCCGGAAATTCTGCGTCCGATCGAAGGACAAGAAGCTCGCCTATGACGTGTGCAATGCGAAGATGATCGAGTACCTGCTGGCGAATTCTGATCTGGTCATCGAGATCGAGCGGGACTCGCTGGCCATTGCGTTCAACCGCCGGCTGGCACCGGAAAACATCGAACCCAATTTGAGCCGCTTGATTGCCGTGCGGTCGCTGATGCCCGACTATCTATTCTCGCGGAGTTGACCATGGAAGTACTGATCGTCCTGGCTGTGATCGCCATCGTGCCGCTGGTCTTTGTCATCGCGACGTATAACGCGCTGGTCTCGTTGCGCAACCACATCCGCGATGCGTGGGGCAATATCGACACCGAGCTCAAGCGGCGCTACGACCTGATCCCGAACCTGGTCGCCACGGTGAAAGGCTACGCGGCCCACGAGAGGGAGGTGCTCGATCGCGTCACACAGTTGCGGGCCCAGTGCCTCGCCAGCCAGGGCCGGCCCACCGAGCAGGCGGCGGACGAGAACCAGCTCGTCGCCGCGCTACAGAGAATGATGGCGGTCGTGGAGAACTATCCGCAACTGAAGGCCGACCAGCACTTCCTGGAGCTACAGAGAGAGTTGACCAACACCGAGGATCGCATCCAGGCGGCCCGGCGGTTCTTCAACGGCAACGTCCGTGACTACCGCAACAAGTGCCAGACCTTCCCGAGCAGCCTCGTCGCCAACCTCTTCGGCTTCCAATCCGAGGACTACTTCAACGTCGACCCCGCCGTCCGCGAAGCCCCCAAGGCCAACTTCTCCTGACCGGACCACCCTATTTGCCCGTTTCCTTCTTCAATTGGCCCAGGAACTTCTGCTCGGCACGCTGGACGAACTGCGTGTAGCCGTTGGGGTCGAGGAAGGGATTGGTGGCGGGGTTCGCTGTCGCTCGCTCGATCTTGGACTTCATGTCAAAGTAAGAACCGTGGGCGCCGAGGAAGACGTCACACTTGAGGCTCTTCAAGATCGCAAACTGCCTGCGGTAGTCGTCCACGATGTTGGGGTATTTGGAGTTGTTCACCAGGGGCGCAGGATTGATGGTGGGACTGCCGACGAAGACGATGTCACGCGTCTGTCCATTGTCGTCGACTTTCATCGTCCAGGTGGTGCAACCTCGGGTATGGCCGGGGGTCTTGCGGGCGATCAGCTCGACGCCGCCCAGCGTGACTTTGTCCAGGTCGTGCAGGACGCGGTCGGG
This sequence comes from uncultured Pirellulales bacterium, assembly GCA_964421295.1. Classification (GTDB taxonomy): domain Bacteria; phylum Planctomycetota; class Phycisphaerae; order Sedimentisphaerales; family Anaerobacaceae; genus PLanc-01. Next base: position 25,615 of record CAYQXM010000057.1, on the reverse strand, counting down.
AGTGATGGGAGGAAACGGGATGGTGTCGCCGTAGGCGAAGTCGCCCTTGCCGCCGGCCTGGTACTGCCCGACCTCGTCATCCATCGCCAGGAACGTGGCACCGGTCAGTTCCTTCAGTCGGGCCAGTCCCCCGGCGTGGTCGATGTGGGCGTGGGTGCTCAGGAGAATCTTTATGTCCGCCAGTGAGTAGCCCAGCTTCTTGATGCTCTGCTCGATCATCGGGGCGGTTTCCTTGAAGCCGGTATCGAGGAGGATATGTCCCTTATCCGTGACGATCAGATAGCTCGTCACGTCGCCGGCGCCGACGTAGTAGATGTTGCCGATGATCCGGAACGGCTCTTGCGGCTGGTTCATCTGCCGGAAGAAGTCGCTGTCCTGACCGAGAGACGCGCCGGTTATCAGACCGATACAGAACAGTGAGAAACGACACAGGCAACGGGGCATATCCGACTCCTTAATGGGGCTGCAACTCCTATCGGCAGAGCGGGCTTTCGGGCTTGAGGCCGGCGCGGGCGAAAATCGTTTCGTCCGGAGGCGATGTCTCGGTAGAATGTGAAGCGGCCCATCGGGGTCTCCGATTGATGCGCCGGAACAAGGGCAGGCAGTGACAATAAGAAGGAGAACTGACATGAAGCGTCTGACGTTCGTACTGGCGATGGCGGCCATCGTGTTCTGCATGGGGGCCAATCCGGCGGACAAGCCCGCCCCGATCAAGGCCCTGCTGATAACCGGGGACGACGTTTCCGCCCACCCGTGGCGGGAAATCTCCGAAACCACGCGGGAGATCCTCGTCAACGCGGGCAAGTTCGACGTCAAGGTCTGCGAGGACCCGCTCATTCTCGAATCACAGACTGCTCTCAAAGCGTACGACGTGATCGTGTTCACGATCTACAGCCAGAAAGTCCCGGTGATCTCCGATCAGGCCCAGCAAAACCTGCTGAGTTTCGTCAAGGACGGCAAGGGCTTCTTCGTGCAGCATTTGGCCAGCGCCTCCTTTCCGAAGTGGGAGGAGTTCGGCAAGCTCTGCGGCCGCAAGTGGGTGATGAACACGTCCGGGCACGGCCCGCGCAGCGACATTCAGGCCAAGGTGGTCGCCAGGGACCATCCCATCACGGCCGGTCTGGGCGATTTCGTCGCCAACGACGAATTGTACGCCAAACTCCAGGGCAGCGGCCCGATCACCGTGCTGGTGCAGGCCGACTCCGACTGGAGCAAGGCGACCGAGCCCTTGGTCTTCACGCTGGACTACGGCAAGGGCCGGGTCGTGCACAATGCCTTCGGCCATGACCGCAAAGCCCTGATGACACCCGCCGTGCAGACGATCATCGCCCGCGGCGTGGAGTGGGCCGCTACCGGCAAAGTCGCGAAATAGAGCTGGGCCGCTTACGCCGCGTGCAGGCTGTGTCAATGCGCCGTGAGGCTCGCCTGTAGGATGGGCAGCATCTGCTGGTCGGGCCCGACGAACGGCCGCGAAATCGGTACGGTTGCCAGATGCCCCAACAGGATTGCGGTCCGGGCACGCCCCCGCGCGTCAAGACGCGTTCGATCGCCCTGGTACAGTTCTCTACTTGTGCGCAGGGACAGAGTTCAACTCCGCCGCAGGAAATAGAGATTCTCCGCAGGCCGTTCCGCGCGTTCAGGACTCCCGGATAGACGGACCCGTGACGGCCTTACGGCTTCGGCATCTCCTTGATCGAGCGGATCGAGAGGATGCGAACGGGCTGGTTGGGTTTGGCGCCGGCATCGACGGGAACGGTGGCGATGGCGTCGACGATGTCCATGCCTTTGACGACCTCGCCAAACACCGTGTGCTTGCCCGTCAGCCAGGGCGTGTCGATGAGGTTGATGAAGAACTGCGAGCCGTTGGTGTTCGGACCGGCGTTGGCCATGGCCAGCACGCCCCGCTTCGGCGCGTGGGACTTCAACGTCATGTTATACTTGTATCCGAGATTGGTGTAGGCATCCGTCAGAGTCAATGCATCGATACGACTATTGAACTCGTCGGCGTGCCCTTGGACTACCTCATTGACATCCTTGAATCCCATCGCCTTGGCCAGAGGCTCCATCACCATGCGCGCAAATTCGGCCTGACTGCGCACCCCCAGCCACGGATGAGCGCTGCCGCCCTCGACGACCTTGAGCTTGCCCAACCCCAGCGCGTCGGCGTTCATCTCGTCTTCGAATACGTACCCCGGGCTGCCGGTTCCCGTTCCCAGGGGACAACCGCCCTGAATCATGAACCCTTTGATCACGCGATGGAACGTCAGGTTGTCGTAGAAGGGCTTCTTGACCTTCTGCTTGGTGACCGGGTCGGTGAATTCCCTGGTGCCTTCCGCCAGGCCGAGGAAATTCTCGACCGTCTTGGGGGCCTCGTCGGCAAAAAGCCGCACGAAGATGTCGCCTTTCGAGGTCTTGATGAGACACCAGGGCCCTTGCTGTTCCGGGGTTGCCCCCGATGCCACCATGCCGAGAAGAACGATGCCGCCGAAAATCTGACTCATGAACGACTCCTTTGTATTTACCTTATTGTTACGAGCACGGTCCCGCATCAATCTGTGCAAGACCGGAAGACGATCAGGACTACCGCTTGGAAACGGCGTCAAGAATCGCGGTCTTGTTGTTCTCAAAAGACAGCTTGTCCAGCCGATCCAGGATGGCCTTCTTGGCGCCCGGACTGAAGGAGGGATTGCTGATCAAGGTCATCAGAACGTCCGCTTTGGCGTTCTCGAACGACAGATGCTTGAACACAGCCGCGATGAGATAGACCTGGGCTCCCTCGCTGATGCCTTCCCGTCCGGCGATGCGACGGTACGCCTCCTGCCGGTTGTTATCAAAGGACAACTTGCTCACCGCTTCGATTTCCACGACGGTCGCATCCTCGGGATCGGCTCCGTACCGTTCCGGAGTATCGGGCGTCTCCCTGTGGTCGCCCATGATGACCACACACCCCTGCAACCACCATACGGTAACCGCCAGTGCCATCGCCAAGCATTTCATTCTCATGGCTCTTTCCTCCCAGTACGACAATGTAGGTCTTGATACAGCATCAGGTTACATACGATATGCCGCCGGCCGGCAAATGTCAAATCTTCCTTGTCGCGGGAGATTCCCTGTTGCCAGGCCGCCGTCGATCTGTCACTGTATAAGAGCCGGCTGAGCTCTGCAATGTAACGCGTCCGGGCAGTGCCCGCGGCCGATGAATCCGGGATAAGGAGCCTGTATGGAGCCCAAATGGCTGAAGTGGGCCAGGCAATTGGCGGCCCTGGCACAGGATGGATTGACCTATACCCAGAGCCCTTACGAAATCGAGCGCTACCAGCATATCCGGGAGATCGCCGCCGAGATGATGGCGACGAACCCCGAGGGGATTGGGTCGGGCTCGGGCCTGGACAAGCAAACCGTTCTCGAACTGCTTGGCCGGGAGCAGGGGTATGCCACGCCCAAGGTGGATGTGCGTGCCGCGGCCTTCCGCGAGAACAAGATCCTCATGGTCAAAGAGCGTATCGATGACGGCTGGACCCTGCCCGGCGGGTGGGCGGACCCGTGCCAATCCCCTACCGAAGCCGCCGTGCGCGAAGCCTTCGAGGAGTCCGGCTTCCAGGTTCGCGTGATCAAGCTCGCCGCAGTCTACGACCGCAGCAAACACGCGCACGTCCCCTTCATGCCTTTTCACATCTACAAGCTCTTCTTCATCTGTGAGATCACCGGCGGCTCCGCCACTCCCAGCTACGAGACGACCGGCGTCGATTTCTTCGCCCGCGACGCTCTGCCCCAGAAATTGTCGATCTCGCGCACCCTCCCCGAACAGATCGCCCGCATGTTCGAGCACTACCGCGACCCCACCCTGCTGACGGATTTCGATTAAAGAGGAGGCCACTGCCAAGCCCCATGAAGTTTTGCATTGCTATTTGCTATTGTCGGTGCTATCTTTATCGGTAGCATAGGAGGTATTACTAATGGCGAAAATACCAGAGATAGTTCCGATTACCGACCTGAGGCAGGATGCAACTTCTATCGTAGGTCGTGTGGCCGCATCGCAGGAACCCGTCATCATCACGCAAAGAGGGCGTGCGGCTGCGGTGATGGTCAGCGTGGAGACCTATGAGCGTTCGCAGCACGAGTTGGAGATTCTGCGACTCCTGGCACAAGGGGAGAGAGAAATTGAGGCGGGCAAAGGCTATGATCTTGATACGGTCATGGCGGAGGCCGACGCGCTGCTGAAGGAGACACGCGAGTGAGAGTCCGTTTCACTCCATCGGCCCGCAAGCAGTTTCTCGCCGCGGTTGCATACATCAGGCGCGACAATCCATCTGCTGCAGACCATTTCCGCCACAAGGCTGAGAAAGTGCTATCGCGTTTGCGAAGGTTTCCCCGGTCAGGCCGAGTCCTGCCCGAGTTTCCCGATTTGCCGTTTAGAGAGGTTGTTGTCACGCCGTATCGCTTCTTCTACCGCATGAGGGAAAGAACCGTTTGGGTCGTTGCCGTATGGCACGGTGCTCAGCTTCCCGAACAACCTGGTGATGTTCGAAACAACTGACATGAACCACCAGACGCCGGGAGAACGCGGGACGGAAGGTGAATCTACGCATGCTTGCGGAGGAACTGGGTGGCCTTCTTGACGACGGCGGGACGGGAGTTCTGGAGCTGTTTTTTCACGAACTGCAGCACGGCGGGCTTGTCTTCGACGCGGTCGAAGAACTGAGCGAAGGATTCGATGGCGTGACCGATGGCGACGTTGCGGCACTCCGGTGAGGGACGGCCGTCCACTTTGTACTTCGCCTTCTCGACCTTGAGAATCTCAGCGGTGATGCGCCCCTCCAGGTGGGGCTTGGCCGCGACGATGCGAGGGGAGCTGCCGATGATGTTGGCCGCGGTGATCATCACGGGACCCGCGATGGGGGCGTAGTACTTCGCGAAGATCGCCTCGAACTTCTTTGAGGTATCGACCGCCGTGAGGTTGGCGAGCGTCATGATGGCGCCCCATTTGAGGAAGTTGTTGTCACACTCGAGCAGGCTTGTGAACAGGTCGAAATGCGGATAGATCAGCTCGGGCTTCTGTTCACTGATGAGCCGCAGTGTCTTCTCGTAGCGGAACCGAAGCGCCCCGCGCGGGGCCTGAATACCTGCGATCAAGTCCGCGACACGGTCGGGGCAGGCCATGACATGCGCCGCGACGCCGGCGATATCGGCACCCTTCCGGGCTATCTGTTCGGCGATATCCATCTTGACGGTATTGTGACGTCAACCCAGGAGAACCGCAAGAGCAAAGCCGGCCCCGGCGACACAGAGAGCGGGCGCCAGCGATCTGAGGATGACCCGCGGCAGAGACGTCTCGAAGTACCCGGCCGACAGGGCCACGCACAGATGAATGGGGCTTACCGCCAGTCCGAAGACGATGGCGGAGAAAGCCAGGGTCTCGACGCCCACGTGCGCCTGCTCGCCACGGCCGATGTAAGCTTGCAGGAACGGGTACGTCATGGCGACGCTGGGCATGGTCACGCCGGTGCTGGCGGTCACGATGAAGGGCAGCAGGAACACCACCAGCAAGGGCGGCAGGTGCATCTGCGTGAAGAAATCCACCACACAGGGGACCGCCCCTCCCGCTTCGAGGTTCAGCTTGAACCACATGGCCCCGAAGATCAGCAGGACGGTGTCGGGCTCGTTGGCAGCCTTGAAAATCCCGCCCCACTGATTCAGCTTGACCTTGTGGAGTAGCAGCATGCCGAAAATCGCCAGCAGAATTCCCGCGGCCGGCGGGACATTGAACGCGATGTACAGGAGCGCCGTGAAGGCAATCGGCCAGAAAGCGTAGATGAAATCCCGCACGTGCGCATGGAGCGGCTCGGTACTCACCTCCTCGCCCGCCCGGCGCGGCGGAATGCCGACCAGCAGGAGAAACACGACGCCCATCCCGAGACCCACGACGGTCAGCACGAGGTGATAGGCGAGCAACCGGCCCGCCGAAATGCTCAGCATGGTCTGAATCAGCAGCACCGCCGGGAACAGGGGCCAGACGGATTCCCATTGATGGCGGAACCAGTAATTAATGGCCGCGAGGTGACTCCGCTCGACGCCCATCTTGTCACCCGCCGCCCGGACCATCGGGGCCGAGAGCATGATGCCGCCCGGCGTCGGCAGCAGGCCCATGATGGCGGGAATCGCCGCCAGGGCGGCCCGGCGGCTGCGGAACAGCCCGCGCATCGCGGGCACGAGGCGCTCCGACAACCCGATCCGCGTCATCGCCTCACCGATCACGTTGACCAGGAGCAGCAACGCCGTCAGGGACACGAACAGATAGGGTGTGGTCTCTGTCACGAACAGCGATTCACGCTGCCACTCGGCCACGAGTTGACGTCCCATCGCGCCCGGCGTCACGCCCAGCAGCAGCGCCAGCAGGACCGCCGAAAGCATCATCGCCCGTCCGATCCGGACCTTGAAGCGGAGCAGGATCACCAGAGCGGCGAGCGACAGGACGATGGTCAAAAGTTCATACATGGAAGTTCGGCAATCCTATTGGGGCAAGGCCAATACCGACGCGAAGCGGCCGGCCGGTTCGCCTTCGCGACGGTGACTGGGGAACAGATCGTTGCGGCACATCGTGCACAGGCCGGCCACGTGGATCGACTCCGCCGGCACGCCCACCCGGAGCAGGGCATCGGCATTAGCCTGCCACAGGTCGAAGTGGTCCTTCCCGTTCGGGCCGAGATGGAAGAACGCCTCCGCGTGGGGACCGATTCCGTCCAGGGCGGCTCGCCGGACCTCGTCGCCCACTTCGTAGCATTCGGGTCCGGCCGAGGGGGCAATACACGCAACGAGGTCACGAGCCTCAGAGCCGAAATCCAGCATACGCAGCACGACCGCCGGCACGATCCCGGCCACCGTAGCTCGCCAGGAGGCATGAGCGAAACCGATGGATCTGTGGCACTTGTCGCCAATCAGCACGATGGGGCAGTCGGCGCCCTTGCCGAGAATGGCCAGGCCTTCGACGTCGGTCGCCAATGCGTCGGCTTCACCAACCAGTCCCCCTTTTCGAGAAACCAGAGCGTCGCCGCCATGGACTTGCTTGAGGAACGCCACCTCGCGCACGCCGAGAACCTCTGCGATCTGCTTCCCCGCTGCGGCCGGGTCATGACGAACCTGATGCACGTCCGGCCCCTGCCGCGTGGTCACCATGTGCGGAATACCCATTGCCTCCAGGGCGGCAAACCGGCCGACCAGCCAGCCGTTTGCCAGTGTTTCCAAACGAAACCCCCCGTCTGAACCGGGGCGGATGTCAACCATTCAAGATCTCCAAGAAACCCAGCCATTGCCGTTCAATCAATCCTGCCATCATACCCGCTTTCGGCTCCGTTCACCAGCGGCGGATTCGCCCAGCGGGGGCGAGGTGTCTGTGCAAGTTTTCGGCCCTATGTGGGTGGCAGCGGCAAGCGCCAGCTTGCCGATGGTTTCTCTGCCTACCAGGGACCATCGGCAAACTCCGCTGAGCTCCGCTTGCCGCTGCCACCCCACCGCTGGGATGTTTGCACACCCGGGGCGAGCCTGTCTCTTGCCTTGTCGGCGATTGGCTATAGAATGGTGCCATGCCTGATCTTCGAAATCGGATCATCTGCGGCGACTGCGTGGAAGTGCTGCGGCCGGTGAAAGAACCCTTTGCCGACCTGATCTTCGCCGACCCGCCGTTCAATATCGGATATGCGTACGACAAGTACCAGGACCGCAAGGCCTCCGACCGGTATCTCGCCTGGACGGAGGACTGGATCGGCGCTTGCGCAGCGGTGCTGAAGCCGCACGGGTCATTCTACATCGCCATCGGCGACGAGTACGCCGCCCAGATCAAGCTGATCGCCGAAGCCAAGGGGCTGACGCTGCGCAACTGGATCATCTGGCACTACACCTTCGGACAGCAGACGAAGAACAAATTCGCCCGGGCGCATACGCACATCTTCTACTTCGTGAAGGACCGGAAGCACTTCACGTTCAACGATGAGATGGTCCGCGTGATTTCGGATCGGCAGAAGAAGTACGCCGATAAGCGGGCGAACCCCGCCGGGAAGATGCCGGACGATGTGTGGGACGAGTACGCCCGCGTCTGCGGCACGTTCCGGGAACGCACCGGTTTCCCCTGCCAGATGCCGGAGAGCCTGCTGGCCCGGATCATCCGCGTCAGCTCGAACGAGGGCGAATGGGTCCTGGACCCGTTCTGCGGCTCCGGCACCACCGCGGCCGTGGCGCACAAATTGGGGCGCCTGTATACGACGATGGACCTGTCCGAGCAGTACGTCGAGGCGGCCATACGCCGAATCGGCGAATGGGCGAACGGGCGAATGGGCGATGCGCGTGCTGTGAAATGGTCGGAGCAGGCGGATTTGGAGTTGCGGTGGTTGTATAGCGAGAACAAGATTCCGATGCGCCAGCTGGCGGCGGATCACAAGTTGTTGTCACTCCTGACGCTGAAACTGAACCACCGGCTGCAAAAACGCGAGCACTACACGCCGGAAGAGGTCGGACAGCGGTTGGGAATGCTCGATCGAACCGGCAAGCTCACGCCGCTGAATAAGGCGAGCGCCGTTCGCCCCGAAGCGATGTAGTTCAAAGAACAGGGGGTTGTTTCTGTCACTGTTGTTCTTCATTCTGTCGGCGGTCCTGTTGACCGTGATCCAGGCGCCGATCGACTGGTCGTTTTTGGCATGGATGGCGCTCGTGCCGTTCGCGCTGGCCTGTACGCCAACGCTGCGCACGAAGCGGCTGTTTTTGTGGGCGTCCCTGGCCGGCTTCCTCTACTGGATGGTGAACCTCTACTGGATCATTCCCATCACCATCCCCGGCTGGATCTTCCTGGGCCTATACCTGGGACTGCTTTGGCCCGCCCTGGCAGTGGTGCTGCGCTGGTGCCGATCAAAGAACATGCCGCTCGTTTTGGCGCTTCCTGTGCTCGTCGTGGGCATTGAATACCTGCAGGGATTCCCGCTGGGCGGCACGTCGAACAGCTACCCCGCCGGGGGATGGATGTCGTTCCAGGGCCTGCAACGGATCATGCTGGGCGGCTTCCTCTGGCGTCTGCTGGGACACAGCCAATACGTCCACACCCCTATCGTCCAGATCGCCGACATCTTCGGCGCCGGGGGCGTTTCGTTCCTGGTCGCCATGGTCAACGGCTTTCTGGTGGACGTCATCGCGGAGATTGGAGCGTACCGGGCTCGAAGACCTATCACGGTTCTGAGCAATCATCCGTCTCCGGCCACCCATGTTCGGATTCACCAAGTTCATCTGATCCTGTGGTACGTGGTCCGCGATGCGGTTGGGGATCTGGCCGCGAGCAGGAGACGACTTCCGCCTCGCCTTATCGCTGTCGAGGCGGCTTGCGTTGTTGTGGCGGTGGCGGCCACTCTCCTCTACGGCCAATGGCGCATCGAGCAAACCGAGCAGGTGGTCACGCCGGGGCCGCTGGTGGCTTCGCTGCAATCGAACGTGCCGCAGTCGGTGAAGGGCAGTCTCAGCAAGAGCGATGTCATGTTCAACGAACTCCTGGCGCAGAGCCGGGAGGCCGCGGCGGCAGGTGCGGATCTGATCGCCTGGCCCGAGACCATGGTGCAGAAGTTCCTCCAGCCGCACTTGTGGCCCCTTCTGGAGGATCCCAACGAGGATAGGCGTACGTATGAGACTCTCGCCGCACATGCCAGAGGCAGGGCTTACGTCCTCGTCGGCACCGTCGGGGCGGATATTCTCTCGAAGCCGGACGGGGAACGGTACGTGGGCAATTATAACTCGGCCTTCATGTTCCGGCCCGACGGCACGCGCGATCCCGGACGCTACGACAAGATCCACCTGGTGCTTTTCGGCGAATACCTGCCCTTCCGGCATACCTTCCCCTGGCTCATCACGCAGATTCAAAGACTCATGCCGGAAGCCTACCGGACCGATTACTCGCTCGAACACGGCAGGAACTACACCGTCTTCGAGATGAATGTCCCCATCAAGCCGTCGGCGAACCAGGCGGCTGGGTCCCACGCGGTGCCGGCCGACACGAAGTATCGGTTCGGCATCATCATCTGCTACGAGGACACCGTCCCGTATGTCGCCCGCAACTTCACGCTGGACGAGAATGGGAACAAACGCATCGACTGGCTGGTCAACATCAGCAATGACGGCTGGTTCGTCCGTTTCCTGGAAAAGGGACCGAGCATCAAGCCGAGCGCCGAGCTGCCGCAACATGCGGCCATCTGCACGTTCCGCGCCATCGAGAACCGCGTCCCGATCGTGCGCAGCGTCAACACAGGCATCAGTTGCCTGATCGACTCGCTGGGCCGGATTCACGATGGCTATCTCGCCGGCAGCCAGGGATTCCCGCAACAGGCGCTGCGTCGCACCGGCGTGGAGGGATGGTTTCTCGATCGACTGCCGACAGACAAGAGAGTGACGTTCTACAGCCGGCACGGCCCGTGGCTGGACACGATCTGTGCCCTGATCTTCGCTGCCCTGCTGGCCACCCGCTGCGGCGCCGGCGTGAAAGGCGTGTGGAACGCCAGACGGGCGCGCAAGAAGTGAACTTCGAAATCCGAATGTCGAAATCCCAAACAAATACGAAACACGAAATGCCCATGACCGAATCGCTCCGGTTCGGCGGCAGTCTTGTTTTGAGTCTCGGATTTCGAGTTTCGTGCTTCCTGTTGCTGCTATGCTCGGGTTGTCACGGCCCCGCCGAGGTGCCTGCGCCGCTACCAGCATCAGTTCCCTACCCACTCCAGCCCGGGACACCGCAGGTGCAGGCGGAGCAGATCATTGTCGAGGGGCTCAGCGACCCTGATCCGCGCATCCGCGTCACGGCGCTCGACGTTGTTTCCGCAACCCGCCAGACGAGCCTGATGCCCAGAGTTCAGGGCCTGCTGGGCGACCCGCAAATGATGGTCCGGTTCCATGCCGCCATCGCCGTGGGTGACATGCGCTATGTCCAGGCGATGGACGCCGTGTCCAAGCTGTTGAATGATCCCGATACGAACATCAGAATGGCGGCCGGATATGCTATGACGAGGCTGGGCCGGCCCGAGCACGCCCGAATCTTCCGTGATGCCATTACCAGCCAGGATCAGACCGTCCGCGGCAACGCCGCCCTGTTGCTGGGCAAGAGCGCCGATCCCGAGGCGCGGAAGCTGCTGTACTGGGCGTTGCAGCGGTCGGACTCGGACGACAAAGTCGTCTGGCAGGCGGCTGAATCCATTGCCAGGTTGGGCGATGAGCGGATCTACCCCAAGCTGGCCACGCACCTGACCAGCCCCCGCGTGGAGGAGCGGGCGGCCGGTGTGCGGGCTATGAGTCTGCTCAACACGGCCAAGGCCAAGAACGCCGTCGTCACGAAACTGGACGATCCGGCCCTCGAAGTGCGTCTGGCGGCCGCCGGGCAACTCGGCCGACTCGGCGACTCCGTCGGCGAAACCGAGGTGCAGCAGGTTTTCGACGAGAACCTGCTTGCCGGAATGGACACGCTGAGCCAAGAGCAGGCCAAAATCCTTACCGCCTCCGCCATCGGCGAAATCGGCACCCCCGCGCTGGTCAATCACCTTCCGAAGTTGCTGGCCGATCCCGCCGCGTCCGTCCGCCTGGCCGCTGCCAAGGCAGTTTTTCAGACGGCCCAGCTTAAGAAGTGACCCTCCAAACCCTGCCCTCAATGACATTTATGCGGACCTTCGAGGCAGCACGTAGCTTCTTCTATTTAGGCTATTTAGGAAAAATAGGCTTGACCTTTCGGGGCGTTCGGCGTAGAATTATGATACGCTGTTGTGATATCGGGATTAAGGTGGAGTGTGTGATCTCCTTCAGGGACAATGTGGGTCTATAGACAGTTGTCCGACAAGCCAACGTCCGATAGAATGGCGCGTGATTGGGTTGCCAGAAACGCTGTGATTGGTGAAAGGAGCCTCTCTTGAGTACCCTCACAAAGGTTCTGATTGTCCTGCTGACCTGCTTCTCGCTCGTCCTTTGTGGCATTGTCGTGACATACGTGGCTCACGCTGAGAATCAACGGCAGAAGGCTGAAGGGCTGCAGAGCCGCATCAAGTCTGCCAACGATGGACGGTCCGCCGCCGAGGCTGACTTGGCCGCCGCCAAAGAAGCAGCGCAGAAGAAGGAAGCGGAACTGAACGCCGAGATCGGCAACCTGAAGAATGAGATCGTTGCCCTTTCCGGCAAGGTGGAGCAGCTCCAGCAGCAGAAGGCCCAGGCGGAGCAGGATAAGGCCGAACAGATCGCCAAGGCGGCCGTTGATGCGAAGCTCGCCGAGAGCACGACGCAGTTGCACATCGCCGATCAGGCGAGAATCAAGGAGTTGGAGGCCGATCAGACCGATCGCAAGAAGGAACTGGATGAGCTGAACGTCGCTCTGCTGGAGAAGATCACTCTCCTGGCCCAGCTCGAAGAGAAGAACAGGCAGCTCGCCGAAGCCAATCTGGACCTCTCCAACCGGCTCAATCAGGGCCTGCAAGGCCTCGGTTTGCGGGCTGCGGCTCCGAAGGTCGCCACCGCAGAAACCGGGATCGTCATCCCGGCGAGTTCGCAGCCGGTTCGCGATATCGCCCTGAAGGGCAAGGTCAGCGCCATCGATCTGCAGAGAAATGTGGCAGCGATCTCGATTGGCGGGGCCTCCGGCGTCCGGACGAACATGACCTTCCACGTTACCCGTGGCGAGCAGTTCATCTGTGATATCGTGATTCAGAGTGTCGACCCGGATAAAGCGGTCGGCCAGCTGACCATGCTTGATCGTAACCGGGCGGAGCCGCAGATCGGCGACGCCGTTTCCACGAATCTGTAGGATGTATCTTCATGAGTCCGATGCCTCAATCCCAAAGGACGAAGGTCGCCATCCCGAATAACGCGTATACGGCCATTCTGGCCGTGGCGCTGGGCGTAGTGATTGCCACGGCGGTGTTTGTGGCCTTCCTGTGTCAAACGCAATACGCCAACGGCATCATCGGCATGCCCCAATAGTTGACTGGCATTGACGGATCGTCATGCTGCTGCGAAGCGAGCGAGTCAACTTTGCACGCTGAGAACGCCCGAAAACTCTTGACATTACGGGTTCGGGCCTTCACAATACGCGGCAGCAAACTGAGAAAGGAGTCGACTGTGCTATTGGACTCAATCCTCGGCATTTTCAGCACGGACATGGGCATCGATTTGGGCACATGTACGACGCTGGTCTGTGTCCGAGACAGAGGGATCGTCCTTAACGAACCATCAGTGGTGGCGGTCCGCAAAGGGACCAACATCGTCCTCAATGACGGCGAGGCTGTCGGTCTGGTAGCACGCGAGATGCTCGGCAAGACCCCCGGTTCGATCAGCGCTATTCGTCCGCTCAAGGACGGCGTCATTTCCGATTTCGAAGTTACCGAAGCGATGCTGAGCTACTTCATCCGCAAGGTGCACGGCCGGGGCGGCCTGGTACGCCCCCGCGTGGTCATCGCCGTGCCCAGCGGCATCACCGCCGTCGAACGGCGGGCCGTCGTGGACAGCGCCGAACGTGCGGGCGCCCGCCGGGTCTTCCTCGTCGATGAACCCATGGCGGCCGGCATCGGGGCGGGTCTGCCCATCACCGAGCCGACCGCATCGATGATCATCGACATTGGCGGCGGTACCACCGAAGTGGCGATCATCAGTCTCGCCGATATGGCGACGTCCGAATCGATCCGCGTCGGCGGCGACGACATGGACGAAGCCGTCATCAACCACCTGAAGAAGACCTACAACCTCCTCATTGGCGAGCCCCGCGCCGAGAAGGTGAAAATCCAGATCGGCTCGGCCGCCCCGCTCGAGGAAGAGATGACGATGGAAATCGCCGGACGCGATACGATTTCGGGTCTGCCGCGCAAGATCGTCATTACCAGCGAGGAAATCCGCGAAGCCCTGAAGGAGCCCGTCGGCGCCATCATCGACGCGGTGACGACGACGCTGGAGAAGGCGGAGCCCGAACTGGCGGCCGACCTCATCGAGAACGGCATCCACATCTGCGGCGGCGGCTCGCTGCTCCGCGGCATGGATCGTGTGCTCGGCAACGCCACCGGCCTGACGGTACACCCGGTCGAAGACCCGCTCAGCTGCGTCGCCCGCGGCACCAGCGTCTACCTCGAAAACCTCGAAATCTGGAAGGACACGATGGACCACGCCGAGCGCGGCTGGGAATAGACGGGGAAAGATTGGAGTTTCGAGTGGGAAGTCGGAAGTGGTCTTGAAACTTCAAACTGAGAACTTCACACTTCGCATTTGACTATGACACGGACGTTGGCCAACATTTCGAAGCGAATGCTCTTCGTGTACTGCATGCTGGCCGGCTTCATCTTCCTGCTCTTTCTGCCGATGGGCATGACCGGCAACCTGCAACTGCTCTACTGGAACATCTTCCGCGGCCCTCTGTCCTTGTGCCGCGAGACGACCGTGAACGTCCGGACGGCGGCGACGACGCAGGACCCGCTGACCCAGGAAAATGAGCGTCTCCGCGTGGAGAACCGCCTCCTGGCGAACAAGTACGCCAACATCGAATCGCAACTGCAGACCACCCAGCAGAGAATCGACGAGCTGGCAGGTCTCCGCACCCGCAGTGAATGGTCCGGCATGGGATTTCTGACGGCCGGCGTCGTGACCGATCCGGCGACGGGACAGAACGAGTTGATCATCGCCCGCGGCCGGGACGATGGCGTGGCCCGCGGCCAGTACGTCATGGGCGAGCTCAGCATCATCGGCATGGTCACGGACGTCGCGGCCAATACGGCGCGGGTCCGGCTGATCACGGACCCCAAGTGCAGCATCCCCGTCCAGATCGCCGACACCGACGTCCGTGGCATCATGGTAGGCCGCGGCGACGGCACGGCGGGCATTGCGCGGGTGCGCAACCGGCAGTCCGTGAAAGTCGACAGCCTGGTCCTCGCCCAGATTCCCGCCGGCGTGCCGATCGTCACGGCGAAGGTGACCGAGTGCAAGCGGTCCGTCAAGGAGCCGCTGGTGGGCGATGTCTCGGTGAAGCCGGCCTGCGATATCGTCAACCTCAAGAGTGTGATTGTGATCGTGCCGCGGAAGTAGCGATGGTGGCCGGTATACTTATGACGCGAGGCCTTATCGGATGCGATGGTTCCGCTTTGCGGTGTTAGTTCTGGTAGCGACAATCGCCCAGACCGGGGTGGCCGGGCTGGTGGCGGTCGTGCATCAGAACGTCCGGCCGGACTTCCTGCTGATCCTCCTGGTGTTCTTCGCCACCCATTGTCGGGATCGTGACGCCGTGGCGACTTCCTTCGCGCTCGGGTTTGCGGCCGACCTGGCCAATCCTGCCGCCGCATTCATGGGTCCCCGCATCATCAGTTACGGTCTGCTCGGCACCCTGCTGTCGGATCTGAACAGCGTGCTGTCCATCCGCCGGATCGGCCACCAGGCGATTGCGATCTTCGTGATCGGGGTGTTGGTCTGTCTCCTGAGTTTCGCCCTCGTGCGGCTGAAGATCGGGTCGGACACCGCCGCGCTGGACCGCAATTTGTATTGGCAGCCTCTGCTCTCCGGGATCATCGGCCCCTTCCTGTTCTGGCCGGTGGCGTGGTGGATGCAGATCACGGAAAAGCGGCGTTTGCATGTACGATAAACGCGTCAGGATATTCATCGCGGTGAACCTGGTGCTGGTGGGGGTCTGCCTGCTCCGCCTGCTGCAAATGCAGTGGCTGCGGGATTCGTCCATCCAGGCGGATATCGACCGGCTGAAGCAGCAGCAACTGCGTTCGACGCAGCTCAAGACGATTCGCGGCAGCATTCTCGACCGCAAAGGCCGGGTGCTTGCGGCCGACACCCCCCAATTCCAGGTCACGCTCAGTTACGCCTTGAGCTGCTACGCGGATATGCGTGTGCAGGCGGAGAAGAGACGTGCGGCCCGGAAGAAGACGTCCAATCCTTCCGGCGTCGACGTCGAAAACGAAATTGCCGGCAGGACGGAAGAGCTCAAGCAGATCATCCTGGACTGCAACGAGTTCGGCGTCCCCGCCGCGGACGTCATCCGGCAGATCAGTCAGGTCAATAACCGCGTCTGGGAGCAGCGCACGTTCCTCGCCTGGGCGCGCAACGATCCGGACCCGAACCTGATCGCCAAGCACAACAGCCGCAAGCAGGATGTTCCGCAATCCGAAGCGTTCGCCGACTTCGAACGCCGGTTCCCGGACCCGGAGGCCCGTTTGAAGCTGATCTGGGCCGTCAACCCGAACGACGCCGACGCCGCCCGAACTCCGTTTGAGATCGTGAATCTGGCCACCGACGACGATCTCTTCAAAGCCCAGGTTCTGTTCATGGACACCAACGACGTACAGGTGACATCGACGGCCAGCCGGAGCTATCCTTACGGTTCGGCGGCCGCTCAGACCATCGGCTGGGTCGGTGGCGTTCCCGAGGACACGAGCATGCTGGCGGACGATCCGCTGTCCAGCTATCTCCAGACCGGCGACGTCATGGGCCGGGAGGACGGCGTCGAGTATGTCTGTGAGGCCCTCCTGCGCGGCCGCCGGGGCGAGGTCGTCAAGAACATCGACAAGACTCTGGTCCGCCAGACCCAGCCCGAGTTCGGCCGGGACGTGCAGCTCACCATCGATGTCGAGCTGCAGAAGCAGCTCGAAGAGTACATCACCGATCCGGCGCAGAACCTGAACAATTACGACGCCAATATCGCCACGGTGGTCCTCGACATCGGCTCGGGCGACATCCTCGCGATGGTCTCGCTGCCGTCGTATGATCTGAATCGCGTGCGGTACGACTACAACGATTTGAGTCACTCTTTCGCCCATCCCCTCATCAACCGCGCGATCAACGAACTGTACCCGCCGGGCTCTGTGGTCAAGCCGCTGATCCTCGCGGCCGGACTGGAAGCGGGGAAGGTCCGACCGGACGAACCCATCTCGTGCCCGGAGGCCCCCGCGCCGGAGGGCTGGCCCGACTGCCTGATGTGGCGCAAGCGCCGGAGCGGTCACGACCTGCTCTGGTCCAACGATGCACGTCACGCCATCCAGGGGAGCTGCAACAACTTCTTCTCGCACCTGGCCGACCGCATCGATCCGAAGATCCTCCAGCAATGGCTCTTCAAATTCGGGTATGGCCACCAGCTCCTGGAAGGCTCCGAGATCAGAGGCGACACAGCGGATGGGAACGACGCGGCGGCCGACGGCAACTCTCCGCGTTCGGTCACCCGGTTCTTCAAGGAGGCCGCCGGCCAACTCGGCAGCACGACCGCCCCCCGGGGGCGCATCGCGTCGCTCGAGCGGATTCCCCAACTGAACCGCCCGGAGCGACGCTTCTTCGGCATCGGCCAGGGCAACCTGCGCGTGACGCCCCTGCAAGTGGCCAATTCCTTCGCCACACTGGCGCGCGGCGGGCAGTACCGCCCCCCGCGGCTGCTCTTGTCCCAGGCCTTGACGGAGCCCGTCGATCTGGGCATCTCGCTGGCCCATCTGCAGGTGATCTACGACGGCCTGTCGGCGGTGGTGAATGAGCCACACGGCACGGCCTACGAAGAGTTCCGCCGCAACCCGGAAATTCCGTCAACCGTGCTCTTGGCCGAACGCGAGGTGAAGGTGTACGGTAAGACGGGCTCGACCGAACGGCCCTACCACGCGTGGTTCGCCGGCTTCGCGGAGGATGCGCGGGGCGCCCGCATCGCCGTGGCGGTGGTCGTCGAAGGCGGCGAACACGGCAACCGCGACGCCGCCCCGATCGCCCGCGAGGCCATCCGCATCTGCGCCCAGGCCGGGTATGTGGGGAAATGAAATCAAGTTTGAAGTTTCAAGTGGGAAGTTCGAAGTCCCCTTCCGACTTCCCACTTCCATCTTCCAACTCTAGAAGTTGTAGCGCAGCCCGAGATAGATGTTGTGGCTGGCAAAGTCCATCGTGGTGGTGCCCACATCTGCATCGGCGGTGGCGAAATAGCGGTAGAGAAACTCGCAGGTCCAGTGCTCGTCGAGGTCACAGGCTATGCCGGCGCCGAGCTGCCAGGCGAAGACCGAGTCGCCGTCATCGCCTCCGGTCACAGACGAACCCGGGAAGCTGACGCGATCCAGGTCGACCCGAGCTATGCCACCGCCCGCCGTGATAAACGGCACGAAGGAACCGTGTCCAAAATCGACGTAGGCATTGGCCAGAGCATGGGCCACGCTCAGATTGCCGTTGAGAAGGGCCGTGCCCGCGTTACCCCTCATCTTGTCCAATTCCGTGCTCTGGTAGCCGCCCTCGCCCTCCAGCCGGACGCGCCCGAAATCGTACCCGACGGCCCCCAACACGCTGGGTCCGGCATCGGGCTCGGTTCTGAACCGCTCGCCCGGCAGTTGTGTATCACTGACCGTCAGCTTGTTGACGGAAGCGGGCCCGCCGTGGACCGATACATAGAACCCCTCGTCCCCCAGACTCATGCTCGCCGCGACCAGAACCACCACGCACCCTGTCACCACAGTCCGAAACATGTCTCACCCTTTCGCACAAGAAGATCACAAATCAGAATGCAAAACTCAAAGATGAATGAGGTCATCGCCGCGGGGTGGCGCTTCCATCGTTCTGTTCTTTGCCTTTTTGACTTCTGCCTTTTTCCTTTTGCCTTTCCTAGAAGCTGTACCGCACGCCCATGTAGACGTTGTGACTCCTGAAGTCGAGTTCCGCCGGACCATACTCCGCCGTCCCGGTCGCAAAGTACCGGTAGCGGATGTCCAGCGCCCAGTGACTGTTGAACAGCCAGGCAAAGCCCGCGCCGATCTGCCAGGCCAGGACGCCGTTGCGGTGCTCGTCGTCGACCAGCCCGACTTCGGCCACCGCGCCGTCGAGGGTGACATCCGCCCAGCCAAAGCCGGCGGTCACGTACGGCACGAGCGGCAGGTCCTTGCCCCGGAAGTCGAGATAGCCGTTGAGCATGGCGCTGCTCACCGACAGGTCGCCTTCGAGCTCGTCGCCGGTGGAAGTCCTGTCCAGGTTGGCGGTCTGATATCCGCCTTCCGCTTCGAGCCGGGCCGTGCCGAAGTCAAAACCGACGGCGCCGAGCGCGCCGACACCCACCTCGGTCTTGGTCCGAATCCGCGCGTCGGAGTCGGTATTCTTCATGGTCATGCTCTGCCCCGACACCGGCCCGCCCAGGCCGGACACGTAGAAGGTGGGGTCCACCGTCACCCATTCATTCGCGAGAGTCACAGTGCCCGCCACCACTACCAGTACCCCTGCTGTCACGATGCTGCGCTTCATTATTCCCCCTTTCCCAAAGGTTTCACGTCCCAGGCTGCGAGCCGGAAGATACGGGCGTACCCGGAACTCATTATTGCGTGTCATTCTGGCCCGGCCCGGCCGTCCTGTCAAGCCTCATGCCGGAGCGGGGACCGACTCGGGCCGGCCGTCCTGGTGGTTCCGACACGGGTTGGACTCTGCTGTCTACTTCTTGACGACGAGTGGCGCGTGGTTGGGAACGGCGGGTTCGACCTGGAGGTAGGTGAGGGTCTTCTCGAGGATCTCACCGGCCACGGGCGCCGCCACGGCGCCGCCGGTGTAGCCCTTCGCCAGCTTGGTGTTGGGCCGGCGAATCGAGACCATCACGACGACACGCGGGTTCTCCACCGGCGCCCCGCCGATGAAGGAGGCGACGTAGGCGTGGTCCTCGTAGCCGGGGCCGTTGGTCTTGGCCAGTTGCGCGGTGCCGGTCTTGCCGAAGACCTGCCATTTCTTGAGCTGAGCTTTCTTGCCGGTGCCTTCCCGGATGACGCCGACGAGGGCGTCGCCCACGATCCACTTGGCGACGTCGGGCCGGATGACATAGCCCACGCGCAAAGCCGGGGGTCTCAGGTCCACCGTCGCGCCGTCGCCTGCCACCATGCCGTTGACGATGTGCAGCCGGATCGCCCGCCCGCCGTTGGCCAGCAGGCAGAAGGCCCGCACCATCTGGAGGGCCGTGACGGAGATTTCCTGGCCGAACGGAATACGCGTGACGCTGTAGCCGGTCCACTTGTCGGGGGGCCGCAAGAGGCCCGAGGCCTCGCCCGGCAGCTCGATGTCGGTCTTGTGCCCGAAGCCGAAGAGGGTCAGGCCCTCATAGAGCCGGGCCGCACCGATGCGCTGGCCGATCTTGGCCATGCCGATATTGCTGGACTTGACGAGAATGCCGCGGACCGTCAGATCGGCGAAGCCGTCCCGATACTCCGTGATCAGGCCAAAGCCTTTGCCGTGGTAGAACCCGTTTTCGCAGAAGAAGGACTGGTTCTTGCTGATGGCCCCCGTGTCCAGACCGATGGCCGCGACGATGGGCTTGATGATACTGCCGGGCTCGAATTGGTCGGTGAGGACGCGGTTGTACAGATCGCCGGGACTGGCGCCGGTTTCCGCCGGATCGAAATCCGGCAGCGTGACCAGGGCCAGAATCGCCCCGGTCTGAGGATCGGCGACAATGGCCATGCCGCCTTCCGCCTCGAAGTCCTTGTATCGACGGAGGAGGGCTTCGCGCGCGAACTGTTGGATCGTGGCGTCGATGGTCAGGATCAGGCTGGACCCGTTGAGGGGCATGCCGTTGTCGTTCTTGCCGGTGCCGACACTGAAAGACAGCGGCCGGCGCTGGACATCGATCATGAAGGCGTGTCGGGCACCCTTGCCCTGTAGATCCGTGTTGAACTGGTACTCGATCCCGCCCTGCCCCTCATTGAACTTGTTGGCGAAGCCGACGAGACTGCCGACGAGGGAGCCGGCGGGGTAGTGACGCCGCCAGCTCTGTTGAATGCCTACGCCCGGCAGTTCACGCACGGCGGCACATTCTTTCTCGGAGGCCTCCGGCTTGATCACCACGTAACCCGGGGTTCTGGTCTTGATGATCTTGGCGCAGATTTCGTGCGCCGGCAGGTTGAGGACGTCGCCCAGCTGGTTGGACAGTTCCTTGGGGTCTTTCACCACGCGCGGATCGACGAAGATCTGGCGGACCCGATTGCTCGCCGCCAGGACGCGGCCCCGGCCGTCAAGGATCGCCCCCCGCTGGGGCTCCAGCGGCAGGTACGCGCATTGCTGTTTGAGGCACAAACCGTCGTAGTAGCCGCTCCGGACGTGCTGCAGATAGAAGCACCGCACCCCCAGGCCCAGGAACGCCAGAATCAGCACGGCCCCCACCACGACGATCGTTGTGTTTTCCCGCGTGAAGAAGCGGCGCGTCTGACGCGTGGGGATGCTGGAGTGCTGGGATGCCGGCATACTGGAGTCCATCGCGCTCACCCTGCCATTATTCCCTTGGTCCATCATTCCCGTCACCTCAATATCCCAGGCGCTGCGAGACGGCGGCAGGGTTGGTCAGGCTTTCGAGGCGCAGCTGTTTCTGCCACAGTTCCTGCTGGAGCCGGGCCTGCTCGATCCGCTCGTGGCGCAGGGTATAGAAGATCCGTTTATTGGCGCCGCGCAGGTACACCGACAGAATCAGCGTACCGGCGAAAAAGAACATCACAACGACAAAGCGCAGGAACGAGTTCATGGAAGTGTAAAGTCTGATGGCTGAAGTTTGATGCGTGAATTCGGCTCCGAACGTCAGCCGTCACACCTCAACCATCCTACTTCCTCCCTATTTCGCGGGCAGTTTCAGACGCGTGCCCACCGGGACATTGTCTTCGTTCGTGATGGTCTTGGCGTTCAGCTTGACGATTTCCCTCAGGCGGGCGCCGTTGCCGAGCTGGCTGGCGGCGATCTTCCAGAGGCTGTCGCCTTCGCGGACCACATACGACCGGCCTTCCGTCTGCGTCGCCGTGGGATTCGTCCCGGCCGACTTGGTCGACGACGAGATTTCGACAGCCTTCGTCACTACGGGCTGCGAACCTCCGACGGAGGACACCGGAGCGAAATGGGAGGACGGCAGGACACCGGCGGGCTTCGGCGTCGAGGACTTGGCCGTGGTCGTCGGCAGCGGCGGAATTCTCAGCTTCTGTCCCGGCGTGATCACGTCCTTGGACTTCAGCGTGCCCTTGTTGTACGCGTAAATCAGGTCGGGGTTCTTGCCGACCGTGCCGTAGACCTTCTTGGCGATCGTGCCCAGGTCGTCACCGTCCTGAACGACGTATTCTTTTGGAGTCTCTTTCTTGACGCTCGCGGCCGGCGTCGGCGTGCTATCGTTCTTGGCTACCGCCGGCGTCGAGGACGTGGGCGTTGCAGACGCAGGCGTGGTACTGGCGGTCTTATCCTGTGACACACTCGTGTCGATCAGCTCCGCGATGGTCTGGACAGCGCTCGTGGCGACCTCGGCCGCCTTGGGCGTATCGATGAGTTTCTGGATGCTGGCGTCGAGGCTGGTTTGCGGGGTGGACGGCGCGAGCAACTCTGCCGCCGGAGTCGGACTGGAACCCGCCGTCTCCTTCGCCACGGTCGGCGTCGTCGTCAGCGGCGTTTCCGCCACCGGCGTCGTGTTGGAGGACGCCGTCAGCGGCGTTGTCACGGCATCCAGCTCCTTCTGCCAATCGAGCTTCTTCTGGGCATCCTGCGCGGTGCCAGCCACGCCGGGGTTGTCCGGGGCCTTGGCCACCGCGGGAGTGGCGTTAGCGGTATTCGGATGGCTGTAGAAACCTGGTAGTCCGTTGATGATGAAGGCGATGATGAAGATGAAGACCAGTCCCAAGAGCAATCCGATTTTGGCATCCGCTGTCATAGTTCACTCCATTCTTCCGTTCAAGTCGTCCCTGCTGTGTATCGTTTCGGCCCGGCCGTTGTTTGGCTCAGGGCCCAACTTTCTCTGCCATCCTGAGTTTGGCGCTCCGGGCCCGACGATTGGCGCGAATCTCGTCGTCATCCGGAGCGATCGGTTTCTTCGTCAGAATCCGGTAAATCCCGGCTTGTCCCTTCTCTTTGAAATCACGTTTGACCATCCCGTCCTCGAGACTGTGATAACTGATGATCGCCAGGCGTCCCGCATTCTTGAGCAACCCGGGCGCGGCGTCCAGCAGCGCGTGCAGATTGTCGAGCTCGTGGTTGACCGCGATACGCAGGGCCTGGAAAGTGCGCGTCGCCGGGTGCTTGCCCAGCGGGCCCTTTCGGGGCGGCAACCGGAGAGCGTCACAAATGACGTCGACCAACTGACCTGTCGTGCTGATGCGCTCATGCTGCCTTCGTTGAACGATGTACCGTGCGATGCGTCGGGATGCCCGCTCCTGGCCGAACGTGAAAATAAGGTCAGCCAGGGACTTTTCATCGTACTCATTGACTATATCGGTCGCCGTGGTTTCCAAGCTTGCGTCAATTCTCATGTCCAGAGGCATATTCGCTTGAAAACTTAACCCCGTTTTTTCATCGGCCAGTTGCGCCGAGCAGAGTCCCAGATCAGCCAGGATGAAGTCCGCCCCACCAATACCCAATTCCGAGAGCCGCTCACTCATGGCGGCGAAGTTGGATTGGACGAGAATGACCTTGCAGGCGAGACCCGCCAACCGGGGACGGGCCCGCTCGAGCGAGTGGGTGTCGACGTCGAATCCGACGATGACGCCGTTGGGCCCCAGTTGTCGGCCGAAGAGCAGGCTATGACCTCCGTGTCCAATGGTGGCATCCACCATCACCCCATCCGGGGGTAAGCCTACTTCTTCGGCCAAACGTTCCGCGAGAACCGGAACATGTTCTATTTCAGACTGCTCCACACCGTAACCGCCACGCCGCGGGCCATAGTCCGCGGCCGGCGTTCCGCTACCCTATCCAATGGGAACTGCTCTGCATTGTTGCCGCAACTCACGCACATAGCCGGAGAACTCGATGCCGGCGAAAGCCCCACCCAGGCTCTTGACCTGTCGCAACCGATCCGACAACGCCTTCACTGCCCCGTACGCCTGATCGTCGGCGGGATGCTGGCCCGCTATACTCTGAGCAACAATGCTGAGGTGATTCCGGTTCATGTACGCTGCCTCCAATGCTGCTTCTATAAGTCCTCAAGTTCCTTCTGCATGACCGACTGCCGGGCTTGTGCCATCTGCGATTGATACTGCCCCATGTGATCGGTCAGGTAAGACTCCCAGTGTTCCGTATTCCACAGCTCGATGTGATCCCGCACGCCCACCAGCGTGATGTCGTCCTTCAGACCGGCACGCTTGCGAAGTCTCTCGTTGAGGAGTAGCCGGCCCTGGCCGTCCAGTTCGATCTTGCTGGCCAGAGCGAAACTCATTCGCTCGAACGCCACGGCCTCATCCGGCGCCGTCGCCCCAGGAGCGACCGACAGAACGATCTGCTCGAAGTACTTCTCGGGGTACAGACACAGCACGCCGTTGGCCCCCAGCACGAGATAGAAGTTGCTGCCGTTCTCATCGACGTCGATCTGGTTGCGCAGTTTGTTCGAGACAAGGACTCTGCCCTTATCATCGACCACATGCTGATATTCACCTGTTAGTAGCAGCATGACAACTGCCCCACCGGAATCACATTACTTGGGATATACTACCATTCTTTCCCACCTATGCAACACACATTCCCACATTTTTCCGACGATTTTTCCGGCACTTCTTGTTAGAGGAAATGGAGGTAGACCGTAAATGCCCTTTCGTTAAAGGGTTACGGTCTATCGCTTCTTATCAAGTTTTCTGCAGGTCGAACGCGCTACATCTTCATGTAGAAGGCGAGTCCGATAATCGCGAACACGGCCGCTACGCATAAGACCGCGAATCCGGCGAACAGCCAGACGATCCGACGCTGGAACTTCGAGAGCGCCAACGCCATGTAGCGATCGCGTGCCGCGGCACTTTTGCGGAATTTTCGCATTCCGGCCGTATTGTCGGCCGTGTTGGTATCCAGTTGATCGAGCGTCCGCCCCACCCTGCCGAAACATGTCACCAGCTCCGTATCAGTCTGGGCGGCGGCCTCCAGTTGGCTGTGGATGGCACCCAGCGTTCGGGTCTGGCGTGCGGTCTCGGTGGGAATCTGTCCCACCGCATTGAGGAACTGTTCCTGCCGGGCGGCGGTCATCTTGATCTGATCGATCAGATCGTTGCTCAGTTGCCGCTGCCCGTCCACCATCTGCGGAAAACTCTCGAGCAATTGCGGCAGTTGACGCACACGGCTCATCAACTCCTCGTGCTGATTGAGCTGCTGGCCGAGGTGGTCATTGATCCTCTGCAGTTGATCCACCAGGCGATTGAAGCCTTCCTGGATCTTCTCCGTGGACTCCCGGCGTTCCAGCGTCGTCACCGCCTGGACGGGCACGCTCCGCGGCGGCACGCCCCCGACGCAGGCAACGGCCCCCTCGTTGTCGAGCTCATCGATCAAGAGCCCGTTATCGTCCAGCGCCGGCCCACAATGATCGATCGTTTCGTACCGGCGATTGCGCAGCCAGTTCGTGGTTCCCTGGAGGATATTCTTCAGTAGCATCTGTACCTGTCCCCAAAAGCGCGGCACTTTTTCCAGCCATCGCAGAGATTTCGCCCAGACGCGATCCCCCGCGTCCGGACTTTCCACACGGCATGCCGGGCTGGTCATGTCAGTGACATCGGATAGTGGGCCGATTTCCCTTGAGATATTGGCGATTATGGGCCTGTTTGCACTCTTGGGGCCGGTCCTACACTTCTTGGGCTCGCCCCTCCCCACCTTCGCTCACGCCTCCCAGCCGTGCTATTTTCGGACCTGGCACCTCCAGCCGCCCACTCCCCTCTTG
>CAYQXM010000056.1:0-34956 GCA_964421295.1 uncultured Pirellulales bacterium | reverse complement strand
GGGTGTACCCGCCATGCTGATACGCCCCATCGATACTGAACACCGGCGCCTCGACGTTCGGATACAGCCCGGCATTCTTCAGTTGTTGCAGGACGATAGCGGTGCGTTGCGGCAGATAGTAGTTGAGAATCCAACCGCGGCCCGCGCGTCCATCATTGTAGTTCGTGTCGCTGTCGTACCAGTCCTCCAAGGTCAGAGGAGGATGCACGTGCTGGTCTCCCCAGCGGGCGGACTCGCCGATGATCGCCAACTCGACGGTACTGGCCAGCGTGGCATAGCGGGGGATCAACGCTTCGGGCGTCAGCACGCCGTGATTGAAGAAGAACCGGTGTACGCGATCGGCAAAGAGAAGCTGGTATTCAGCATTCTGCCTCAGGTACTGATGGGGTTCCCCGGCCGAAGAGAAGTTGTTATTCAGGGCGTTCTTGTTGAGCGGGGAGCGGTCCAGGTTGTTGCCCATCGTGTTCTCGAAGTCCCAGCAATAGAACTTGAATCCCGTGCTGTTGGCCGTGCGGTCGCGGGCCGCGTACCAGTTCTTCCAGGGCCAGTCCCAGTTGCCGCCCCAGAGGTTCACGATCAGATAGTCGATATACTCAGGGACATCCAGCAGATGGGGGTACGCCGGATTGCGCGTGCCGTCCGGGGTGTTGCCCTGGAGGCGCTGGTAGGCAGCGTTTGTGGTCAGGCCGGCCCGACACAGACCGATCATCTGGTTCCAGGCGACGAGATTCCCGTCCACAGCTTCCAGAGTCTGTCGGCCCGAATGCACGGCGTCCCAGTCCTCCTTCCGGCCTCCAAAGTAGCTGGAAGAGAAGGACGCGTCGGGACGCTCACAGGGATTGTAGAGGCCCCAGTAGAGGCCATTGAGGTAGAGGTGGACGAAATTGCCGTGTGAGCCGATGTTGCCGGTGGCTCGCTGGAGGTCGCGCCCGAATTCGTCCCGTATGTACTGCTCCGTGTACCTGGCGGCGCTCCAGGAGTAACCGTCGTTGGCCCCCGCGCGCAAGGTGACGGTCTCGAATTCATCGACCGCATCTTCCCCGAAGAGCGGATAGCGGAGACAGGACGCGCCGTACTGACCCTTGAACACCAGGCGGAGCGAATGCTTGGGCGACATCGTTCGAAAGGCACCGCCCTGAATCTGGATGCCACAGTTGACCTGGAAGCCCGACGCGCCGTTCGGGTCGATCAGCTCCACCGATGCAGGCCGTTCCCAGTCCGATCCCGTGCTGCTCGGGTTGGCGTAGATGCCGTTCGATCCGAACAGATCGTTCGTCTTCATCACGATGGAAAGGGTGGGCAGTGACTGCAGCGCATACTCTACCAGGGGACCGTAGGGCAGGCCGTTCGTGATGTCGGGGTCCATCTGGTAGTCTGCCGCGGATCCCCACGTGGTGGGAAAACCGGCCGGAGCAGACGGCTGCGTCACGATGTCCGACACGAAAATGTGAGTGCAGGTGTTGGTCCGGCTCGGCAGCCAACCGAGCTTGGCGGCAGTCGCGCGCAGACAGGTCGTTCGCGTGATGTGAATGGGACTCGTGTAGGCGATGCAACTTGTGGAGGCACCCGACATGCTGACGGGCTCACTGCCATCGAGCGTGTAGTAGATCGTGGCTCCCGGCGTGGCACACGTGAGCGAAACATCCAACGACGAACCGTAGAAGCCCCGCCCGGGACTGAACTCCACCGATGCCACGATGCCCTCGGAGGCACGGGCGTTGGTGGCGCCGGGCGACGGGACACCCGAGTAACGCCAGGTCCCCGCGGCGTCGGGGTAGCGACCGTACGAGGCGTCGCAAATCTGGGGGCCGAAGGTAACACTGTCGATGAGTGTCGTTCCATCCGCGGCGAAGAGGGCCAACTCTTCGCCATCGCTGTTCAAGCTGAAGCTGGCATGGAGGCCGTTGTCCTGGACGTCCCCATCCGCCCAGAGCACGACGTATCCCTTCGCCGGCAGGAACGTCATTGCCGGAAACTGCCACTTGGTCGGATGGGCCAGGTCGTCCGTCAGGTATATGCCGCCGAGATCAAGGTAGGTGTCACCCGGATTGTACAGCTCGATCCAATCGTCGTACTGTTTTTGCTGTCCTTGCAGGTCGGCGAGCGTCTTGCTGTTCGCCGCCATGATCTCATTGATGACCACCACCGGCTCCGCCAGGCTCGTCACGGCCGGCATATAGACGAACAGCAGCGCAAGAAGGGACATTCGCACAGGTGACCGCATCTATCCTCCTATCGATTGGCGCACCTATAGTATAGCGGATTGGCACTTCCTAGGTCAACAGGGTTCGTCGCATTGCGCCCGAGAGGAATGGAACATGCCCCGTTTCTGATTCAAGAACGTCGATTCCGCAAGAGCGCGGCACAGAATCCGGCACAGTGGATGCACGAAACGCCACTTCTGACCCCGATCTTGCCTTTGTTGTCGAGCAGTGGCGGGACCTGCCGGAGCACGTCCGGGGCTCGATCGTGAAGGCGGTCCGGGCGGCTCTGCCGGCGGTCGATGGCGAAGCTGGGCGGGGAACGCGGGGGCGCCAGTCTTGAACAGTGAGCTTTCTTGAGAAAGGACCTTTATGAGAATCTGCATACCTACCAAGCCGGGATTGGCCACCCTGGAGTTGACGGACGAAGGCACGCCGGGCGGAATCGTTGTTCTGCGGATGAATCGAAACGGGGTGGTAAACGACTTCCGGGCAACCGATCCTCTGGACCCCGTGCCCGAAGGCGAGGATTCAATCCCGTGCTATGCCAGTGAGGTTGTCGGCTACTGGGCAAAGCAGCCTGGACGAACCGCCGAGGAGCTTCAAGCGGTTCGGGCCTTTATGAAGCCGTGGAATGATCCGAGCCACGAACAACAAAGCAGACTGCTCACCAGACCGGGGGGGAACGGTGCTCAGAACAAGCGGTTCAACCCGATCTTCCGAGGGCTGTGGACACCAGCCAGTGGTTCGGATATCGAGATAGGACACCCCGCCCCGTTGCTCTGATTCGCCGGACGGGATCCAAGACAATACGACCATGCGAAAAGACCTGAACAATCGAACAGCCTATATGCCCGGAGTCCCGCCACCGCAAGGGGCGGGCGGCTTGCCGTTCAGGCGCCGTCGCAACTCCGGGCATTCTCGTTTCGGGAGCGGTCTTCATGACAATGCGAACAACAGAACCAGGCATGGCCCAGATAGCTGGCCAACAAGGACCTCGTATCATCGACTTCGAGCTGGAATACTACCTGGAGAATATTGCGAGGGCTCTCCGCCGGAAGGACCTTGTGACAGTGAGCCGGATTGAGAGTATGATTGAATCTGGGCCCAGGCCTCCATCCCGCGATGTCTCACGTGAAATCATCGGCAGATCCAACGCTGTAGACCCTGAACACGAATACCATGTAAGGTTGGTTCTGAGTCGCTTGCGCCAAAAGGGGCGAGTATTCATCAAGGCGTTGGGATACGACCTGTAGCAGGCCGAATGGTCATATGCTGAAGAGCGGGGCAACCGTCGCAATGGTTGCCAGCGTGAACCGGATGCGTGAGCGATGGACCTTGTTCTTTGAGAATCAGGCCGGCGGAGCCGGGCGGAAGGCCGGACCCAAAGCGGATCGGCTGTCCTGAGCCGTCCTGCGAATCGACTTGCGGGCGGATCGGCCCGAAAGTGAGTGCCGCGGCGAAGCGGATGCGTAGGAGGCGATTGGAGGCACGATCGGCATGGACCTACCCGAAGGCCGGACCGGGGCGACACCATAGGACAGTGGCTACAGCGGGCGGCACAGGGGCGATTCTGGCGGGTGGTTCAACCGTCGATGAGAGCCCATCGGGAAGGCACGTGAAGCACACCAAGCCCGCGTAAGTGTCAACCCGTGTAAGGTGGTAGGGCTTTGAAGCCGCGATGTAGTGACATGGACAGCATCGGTTTGCGGAATGACGGACTTGACGTAAGCTCCTATCCTGCCGAGGTTAACGGGTCCTTCCCAAGCCCCCCTGGGGAGCGGTTCGGCCGAGGCCGGCTTTTAGGCCTGTCTGGGATTTTTTTTTAGTGGGTTGCGCACGCAAAGCGCCCGGGCGGTTATTCAGACGTTTGACCGAACGGGCGGGGCATGTATACTGGCAGCCGGCGCCGGGGATCGCAACCCCGACGAACGATAGCTATTGGCTCTGGCAAACTGGCCAAGCTCCCACCTGTGCTTGGCCAGCGGGCCGGGGCAACGGACAGGTGGAACATGGCAAAGCGAAAAGCCGAACGGAAGGCAGGGGCTACCGACAATCAAGACGGCATGGACGTCCCGACATATCCTCTGCGGGAGGGTTGTGCCGAGAAAACTCACCTGGACCCGACTACCTGGCAGATTGTTTCGTTCACGTTCGCCCCGATCGTCCACACCCTCACTGGTTTCGGTTCGATGATAGGATACAAGTGGTATCCCGATGAAGCCGGAACTGAGCGGCTGAGGACGTTGGCGGAGAGACACCTTGTCGAGTTGCGTCACAAGAAGAGAGACGTGATTGAGCGGATGCCGTTCATGGTCCTGTTCAATGAACTGCGCCAAGCTCTGACAGTCGACAGGGACAAGGCGGTCGAAAAGATGCAGCGGGACCTCCGCCCGTACTATGATGAGGCGGTGAAGCATCGGGAGCACTTCCACCAGCGGATACGGGAAACGATTGCCCTTGTGGACACCTACCTTGCCGCGGCCGACAAAGGTGAATCTGTCGCGAGGGTCCCAGTACCCTATTATGATGAAAAGACGGATGATCACCTTCTTTCTTGGCGTTCACCAGACAGCAAGGACACCGGATGGATCTTCTTTGTCGTCGCGCTGAAACTTGAGGGCCTGTTCGGTCACGCCGTCCCGATTATTCCTGATGACCTTCGCAACCGTATGAGCGGACTGTCACCATCGAGGCAATTCGTTGACCGCTGGATCGTTCTCAAAGCGAACGACCTGGACGTCGAGGGGCTTAGAACGTACTGGACACCTATTGAGGCAGAACTCACGTTGCGTTCATCCATCAAGTCATTCGTGAGTGAATGTGGGCCTCTATCCGCGGAGTTTCGCAAGAACTGGCGGGATCGCTATGTCCGTGTCACCGCGGATGAGAGTATTTTGCGACACTGGCAGGGGAAAGGGAAAAACCTCTTGAATCGTCTCCAGAAGGCCAACGATGACAAAGGCGAATCTCTGACCGGAGTCTGGCCATTTGGAGAGAAATGCGAGCGGGCCTATGAGGCAGGACGGGACCTGGACGCCATTTACCTGGCTGTCGGGCTTCGCTTGGAGTGGTTCTTCAGAGCAAGGCAACTCGTGACAGAGGAAATGGAATCGTCCATCGTTGGGGAGTGGCAATTCGCCGTACCCGAATACTTGCGGTATTCCGAACTCGACGTCCTGATGCACTTCGGTCCTCACTTCAACGGGGACCCGATGACTGATGACGTTTTGGAGATCCTCTGGGGCTACATCGAGCAGGACCTCCGTGAGCATGGACTCTTGGACGGTGAACCGGGGAGACTCGCGGGCAAGCCAACGGCCCCAGCGACGGCCCATCGCGGGCGAAAGCCCAAGTATACTGACCGCGAGCTGAAACAGGCATCCAAGATACACGATGCACAGGTGGAAGGCAGAGTGGATGACAAGGCCGCATGGCACAAAGTCCACGAAGTCCTTGACCAATTCCCTTCCGGCGAAGCAGCGAGAAAGGCTGTCTCAAAGTGGAAACGTGGACAGAATTGATTTTGTCCATTTCGTCCACCCAAGAATTCTTCAGCAGATATCCACCCTAATTCCCGGCAAATCCAAAGCTCTTCCAAGGAATCCTCGGACGAATTTGAGATAAGTTGCGTCCAGTGTTTTCATACGTGTGCAATGGAAACCACTGGATCAATCGCGTTGCAGTTGGGCCTTGACCGCGATCTTGTCGCCTACCTGATCCGCAAGGGCAATATCAAGCCCATTGGGCGAGCGGGGATCATCAGGTTGTTTTCTGCAGAAGCGGTCAAACAAGTCGCGAAGTTGGCCGTGCGGCATCGCTATCACGTGAAGGCGAGCGAGTGTCTGGCAGACCGAGGGCAGGCCAATGACTGACCACCCTGAGCGGCGAAAAGTGTGTCGGGTTGACTGTGCCGAGCCCGTCGAGGACAAGGCGGTCGGGAAACTGAGCCCGCTGACGTATGCTCAGCTTCCTGTGTTACCGTTGACAGAGAGTGCGGCCGGGCTGTTGATGAAGTTGGAAAAGCTCGCGCGGCGAGAGGACGGGCTCGCGATCGAGGGGGCATGGAATCGCCTTGTGCGTCACGCCTGCCGGCACACGTACGCATTCCGCCCCTATCTCGTGAACGCCAAGCACGAGCCTGCGACGATAGCCGAGATCGCCAAGGACATTCTCTTCTGCGATATGCGTGAGGCCAAGCGACTACTGGGCGCCCTGGAGGAAGTCGGATTGATCGAATGGGTTGATGAGCCGGACTGGGCAGCCCGTGACGCAGAGGGTAAGAGACTCACGCGGTGGGCGAGAAGAAAGAAGCGGGAAGCCAAACCAGAAGGAAGCGGCGACGGCAAAACCGGACAGAAAAACGCGACTGTCGGGGCGCGTCCGGGCGCGCCTGGAAAAGCGGTGCGCCCTTCTGAAGAGAAAGAGAAACGGAAGGGAACGAAAGAGAGAAATACGAATACGGGTATACCCGAAGGGCAACCACCCGCAACCACGAACCCGAAAGAGTCCGAAGCTGGGCAGAGCCACGCCAGCGGTTCGGCCGCCGGCGGCTCTGCCCTCTCGGTTCACGCGAAACGACCGAAGCCAGATGCTGTCCCTCTTGGCCATTCCGTCAAGTTGCGGGACTTCGACGCAGAGAGTTTCGGGCTTCAGGTATTCGAGGCGCTGGGCCTGGACAAGCACTGCAGCGCCGGCAGCCGTGAGGGAAAGAGCGAACGCGGTAGCTTTGCGAATTGGCTGCTCAAGGCGAAGGCACAGAATCCGCCGGAAGCCTGGCCGGCCCTCAGAGAACGGGGCATTGAGAAGGCCCGCTATATCGCCAAGCACGGGCGGACAGCCGAGAAGCCGGGCGCCGTCTGGCACAAGATCATGGGCAACCCTGCCGAACAACGGAAGGCTCAGGCCGGGTGACGTTATGAGGAAATCGAGACAAAGACGCCTGCTCGAAATGGCTCTGAGCCGCAACGCCGATAGCGTGACATCCTTTGAGGCAGCGGACAAGCTCTATGAGTCCGGCCGCTGGAAACAGCAGGTGTGGAAGGTCTTCTTCACCTTGCGAAAGCATCAAGGCTGCACCTATCGCGAGCTGAATGAGCACCTGCCCTTTGAGGACCGGAACACGAGTATCCGGCGGCTTGGGGATCTCCGGCGGATGGGCCTTGTCTGCAACGGAGTCAAGCGGGTATGCCGCGTATCCGGCAAGCAGTGCTTGACCTGGTGGATAGCGTCGAACTGGGCTCAGCGGGCCGAGCGCAGAGCAGCTCGTGAGCAGCGGCAGGCCCAGGGGACAACCGGATCGGAGAAGGCACCGACCGGGCCGGAACGATCGGCGCCGGCAGCGGCTGCACCTGAGTATCCGGCACGTGTCTTGACGCCGGAAGAGCGGAGGCAGCTTCGTGAGCAATGGGCCGGATCGGGCGACGAATCAACGCGGCGGTTTCTGGCCGGTTTGGAAGGCAAGTGACAGGGTTCTCCTTTTGGTTCACGGGGCCGGACGGTCCGGCCCCAGTTTTCAACGGTTCTTTGAATTGGAGTATATGAGCTATGGCAAGCAACAAGAAACCTCAGCAGCCGTCACCACAAGAGCAGCCCGGCAAGTCGTTGCATGAGCAGGTGACGGACCTGCTCTTACAGCTGAATGACTGTGTGGGGCGGATCGACCAGACGGTGAGCCAGATCGAGGCGGCCGACCGTGAGGTTGCGCGACGCCAACACGCCGAAGAAGCGAATCTCGCAACGTACAACCGGGAATTGCAGGCAGCCAACATAGAGGCGGCCGAAGCAGCGAAGGCCGAAGTCAAGAAATGCCGACAGTGGATAGCTGAGGCCGTTGCTGCGGTCGATGGATACGCTATGCCCCTGAAGGACTTGAGAGCCCAGCATGGTTGCGTCCGAGCGGAAATGCTGAGGCTCGTGCCTTTGACGGAAGCAGCCATACGCGAGGCCCAGGCGGATCAGCGGGCGGTCAGTCGTGTCGATAGCATCCTGTCCCACGCCGGGGCGAAGCTGGACAAGTTGGACGAGATCCTTGCGACGTATGCCGAGGCCGGGGAGGAGTCCGGCGAAGCAGAGCCGCCGGCGGCCGTTGTCGAGAATCCTTCGGCGCCGGAGAAGCCGACGAAGCCGGAGTGTCCCTACTGCCGGAGCAACCGTGACGTGGTTGCCGTGTCGCCTGGCCGCTGGACCTGTAATCGAGCACATCATGGACGGATCACGTTGAATGCTGCCGGAAGAGTCGTGAACTGAGCAGGCTGAGCGTGACCACGATAACCATAACAATCGAATCGAGGACCAACGATGACAACGAAGGAACGTGAATTGACCGAAGAGAACCGCCGGCTCAGGTGGAAGCTGGACGAAGAGTTGCGGCAGAAATACGGCAACGATGAAGCCACCTATTTGCGGGCGGCCGAGGCACAGGACGCGATGGACAATCTCACACAGGCCCTTCGAGAGCAAGAGCGGCTCGATCGGCATTTCAGCGCACAGCTCGCGTATCTGCGAAGTGAACTGAGTAGACTGGCGGAATGTGTCAGTGACCTGGCTGAGCATCGACGCGGCGCCGTGGGCTTCAGTGGAGCGATGAGGCAGGCCCTTGACCTTCTGGCGGGACGCGAAGGCGGCAAGAAACCCAGGCGTTCAAGAAGCCAGAAGCGTGACGCGATGGAAGGCCGGCGGGATCCTGGACAACGTATGGAAGGACCGGCGCCGGATGCCTCAGAAATCGCAGAACCGAACGCACAAGACGGCTGTTCGTGAGTACGATAGCAACGAATCGAGGAGCAACAAACCATGTTTCAGACCCGAACCGAACAGACCGTTGAACCGATGCTGTTGACCGTCCGGCAAGCCGCAAAGGTCCTGTCGATATCCGAGAGAACCTTGTGGGGCTTGACCAAAGCGGGCGACATTTCCGCCGTCCGTTTCGGCGGCAGGAACGTGCGGTACGACCCTGCCGATTTGCGGGCTTGGATTGACTCTGCCAAGAAATCTCAGAAGACCACTTGACGAGAGTGCAAGCATCGTGTAGAGTTGCCGATATGATCGTGAAGAGCATAGGGCAGGCAATCGAGAAGTGCGGCCAGAGCCGCTACAAAATCGCCCAGGAAACCGGGATCGACCAAGCCATCTTGTGCCGGATCGTGAACGGCGGAAGCTGCGGCATGAAGACAGCGGACAAGCTGTGCGATTATCTGGGACTGGAAT
The DNA here is from genome assembly GCA_964421295.1 of uncultured Pirellulales bacterium. Classification (GTDB taxonomy): domain Bacteria; phylum Planctomycetota; class Phycisphaerae; order Sedimentisphaerales; family Anaerobacaceae; genus PLanc-01. Next base: position 25,546 of record CAYQXM010000056.1, on the reverse strand, counting down.
TGAGGCCCCGACAGCGGAAGGGGAAGTGACAGCATGGCGAGCATCGGGAAAGACAAGGGCGGGCACAAGCGGATTCTTTTCGTCGCCAGCGACGGCAGCCGCAAGACGATCCGCATGGGCAAGGCCAGCTTGAGCCAAGCTGAGGAGCTGAAGGTGAAGGTTCAATCGCTTCTCGCGGGACGGTTCACCGGAATCGACCTGAAAACAGCCCAGTGGGTTGCGGGCCTTCCCGATAAGGCATACTCAAAACTTGAGGCGGTCGGACTCGTTGAGCCGAGAGCCAAGCGGGAAGCCAAGCCGGAAACCACGATAGGGTGGCTGTGCGATCAGTACATCGAGAGCCGGACCGACGTGCGGACGAACACCATCGCCGTCTTCGACCAGACCCGCCGCAACCTTGTCGGATTCTTCGGGTACGATAAGCCTCTGGCGGATATCACGGAGCATGACGCCGAAGAATGGCGACGGTATTTGGCGCGGGAAGGGCTCAGCGAAGCTACCGCCCGGAAGCGATGCGGAGTCGCGAAGCAGATTGTACGATCCGCGATCAAGCGGAAGCTCGTTGCATCGAATCCGTTTGCGGAGTTGAAGTCTGCGGCGGTCGGCAACGCCGAGCGGCAGTATTTCGTAAGCCGGGCGGAAGCTCAGAAGGTCCTGGACGCCTGCCCGGATACCGAGTGGCGGCTGATATTCGCCTTGGCACGGTTTGGGGGCCTTCGTTGTCCCTCTGAGGTTCTGGCCATGACGTGGGCGGACGTGGACTGGGAGCGAAGCCGGATTCTCATTCACTCGTGCAAGACGGAGCGACACGAAGGCAAGGCCACACGATGGATTCCCCTGTTCCCTGAGCTACTTCCTCACTTGCGAGAGGCTTTTGAGCGGGCAGAGCCGGGCAGCAAGCATGTTGTCACGCGGTATCGGGATGCGAGCTGCAACCTGAGAACACAATTCATACGGATCATTCACCGGGCGGGCCTCAGCGAGTGGCCCAAGCCATTTCAGAATTGCCGTAGCAGCCGGGCGACCGAGCTTTGCGAGAGCTTCCCGCCGCACGTGGTTGCGAAATGGTTGGGGCACAGCGAGCTTGTGGCGCAGAAACACTACTGGCAAGTGACGGATGAGCACTTCCAACGCGCGGCACAGAATCCGGCACAGTTGGGAGCCGTTTCGGGTCGTAATGACCCGCAAGCTGTACCAGAGGCAGGGGAGCACACCCCGATTCTTCCGGGCAAGAACGCGGAAAACGAGTTGGCACGAGTTGACACAGAATCAAAATGTGCGCCCGAGAGGATTCGAACCTCTGACCTCCGGTTTAGGAAACCGATGCTCTATCCTGCTGAGCTACGGGCGCAATCTGTCTATAAAGGCAGTATAGGGCCTGTACGGTCGGACTGTCAATGTTCGTGGTCAGATGGTGGCCAGGAGGCCCCGGCTGTAGCCGACGGACTCGGCCACGCCCGGCATGGGGTCGCTGTCGTCCTTTTCGTGCTCGAAGGACGCGATGCCGGCATATCCGGTCTTCACGAGCGTCCGGAAGAGCTTGGGAAGATCGACCACGCCCCGGCCCATCTCAACTGTCGAGCCCTTGGCCGTGGCGGCGGAAACGTCCTTGATGTGGATGTCCAGGAGCCGATCGGCATACTTCTCGACGGGCTGGGAGGGATCGACGCCCGCCCGCATGGTGTGTCCGACATCGATGCACAGGCCGATGCGCTTGTCGAGAGTCTTGATCAACTCATAGGCGCTTTCCGGCGTAGGGTAGACCTTATCGGTGGGACCATGGTTGTGGATGGCCACGGAGATGTCGTATTCTTTGACCATCTTGTCCACCAGGGGCAGCAGCTCGTGGTTGGGGACACCGACGATGATTCTCATGCCTGCGGCCTTGGCATAGTCGAACGCCTGTTTCACCTGGGTCTCATCCTTCATGTAGATGACGCCACCGGCGTAGGGGTCAATGCCCGCGGCCTTGAACTTGCCGACCACTTCCCTGATGCGATCGGCACTGCTGTTCAGAGGCAGGTGCATCTCCTTGAGGCAAGTATACTTCAAGCCGAGCCTGGCGGTCATCTTGACGGTCTGGTCCACGTCAAATTTGCGCAGAGTGTACGAGGCCATACCCAGTTGAAACTTGGACTTTGCCGCAGCGGCAGAGCCGGTCTCAGCGGCCTGTACCCGGGACGCCGTCGTAAGAGATGCCGCGGCTGTCACGGCAGCCATCTGGAGGAATTGCCGTCGGTTGGTGGTCGATTTCATGCGTGTCTTCTCCTTCATAGCCATGGGAAAGCAGAGCCGGCACCCGTCTGGGATGCAGGCCCTGTCCACACTCTACCACGCATCGGTTCGTTGTCAATTGGTGGGAAGCCGCGACATGGACTTCCTGGGTGTCAGTTCCAGGGCCGGCTCGGCAAACAGGCTCCAGCAGTAGCCGTAATTGCTGCCCGGGTGGGTCGTGGCCAGTGTCAGGAAGCGGTCGCCGGGAAGCAGGGCAAGGTCGATCTTCTCCAGACGCGGAGGAAGGGCCTTGAGTTCCTTGGAGAACCGCAGTTGTCCATCGATAAGGACCCAGAAGGTCACCTTGACGGTGTTGGGATCCTGGGATGCGGCGGCAAACCGTGTGGCGGTCTCGGACACGCCGCACAGCGTCCGAAACCGCTCGATCTCAACTTCAGGCATAGCGCCGCGAATCGCGTTCAGGTCGAAGGTGATCCCGACGTTGGGGTGCATGCCGATGGAGGGGTTCACCTGCGAATCATACGTCTTTCCGGCCAGACGCCCGGACTCCATGCCCTGGCCGATGGCCGCGAACATGGCCCCGTCAGCAATGGCTTGATAACCCCTCCCGGACGTGTTGGGACACTCCTTGAAGCCGATGCCCGTGGAGGTGATGACCGTGGCGCCATCACTGCTGTCGGGCACGAAGACGCCGTCGATGAAAGGCAGTGACGGCATGGGGACAAAGCCTCTGTCCGGGGTCTCCAGAACGTTGAACCCCATCGTGATCCGACCGTCGCCCGCGTCGATGCCGCGGCCCAGAGTGCCGGTGTCGAGGCCGTTGCCGCCTCCGACCATATCCGCGAGGCTCAGGCGTTTGCCCGCGATGCCGAACCCGCCGCCTGTGGGCATGTCTCGGACGAAGAGGCTGGGTCGGTCTTTCACGGCGGCATGCGTGACTTGGCCCTGGGCGTCCACGGTGGCTGCCTCTCCCTGGTTCAACGATTCATAGGTTGGGGCCGTCGACGCGTTCCGGCCGGAAGCCAGACCCACCTTGCCGGCAAACACGTGCACTTCCGAGGTATTGTCACTGCCGGTCAGCAATCCGAATTCAGTTCCGAAGTCCATCACGCTGGAAGCGGGTGTCTGTACCAGGAACCCGGCGGCGGAATGGGGGATTCTGGCCGTGATCCAGCCGCTCTCCACGAACAGCTTGTTCGACGTCTGCAGGCTGAAGGTGCTCGGGGCCTGTACGATGACCTCCGCCCCTTTCTTCAACACAATCCGGGCATAGCCCTGTTCCAATGTCAAGCGGCCCGATTTCAGCTCCGTGTTCGGCTCGATGGGCACGCTCCATCTGGCTTCAGTGCATTCAACGAGCGTACCCAATGGTTGATTCGCACGAGCGCCGAGCACGACAACAAGGACGCCAGCGGCAATCAGCAGGCAGATGGCGGCGATTTTCACCGTCTTCATGCTCAGGCCGAAGAACCACCGCAGGGATGCGCCGAGTTGCCCCAGGAGGTCCAGGACATCGCGGCGCGGGCGTACGGTTCGACTGTACACCTCCTGATGTTGCTGTTCGAGAAACGCATCGAGCTGCTGGCGGGCGTAACGCTCGATCCGGCGCACTTTCTCCTCATCCGTTTCCGACGCGACGGACGTAACCAGCGCGGCCGGCGTTTGGCAAGATCCGGCCACGGGTTTGCCGACGAGTTCGATCGGCTCGGGCAGCACGCCAACGAGGTCCGCCAGACCCACATAGGTAGTGATAAGCTCGAGGTAATAGCGGCGGGCCGCGGCGTTGGTTGCGATCTCATGATCCAACCTGGCGAATTCCTCCGCCGTGATGGTGCCATCCAGCGAGCGAAGGATCCACTCTGCCAACTCCGCCGGCATTGATTTGTCCCGATTCATGCCAATTCCTCGCTGACGGTCCGGCGAATGCAACGCAAGAGAGCATCGTGAATACGTGCGACCTTCCTGTATACGCTCTGCACGGATCGTCCCATCCGGTCCGCAATTGACTGAATCGCGGCCTCATCCTCATATCGCAGCCGAATCAGCTCGTAGTCGTCCTTGTTCAGCTTGGAGACGCAATTGCGAAGGGCATGCATCCGGTCATCCATTCCCTCTACGAACTGGGAGGATTCGGCCTGGAGCAGTTCCCTTGCCATATCACTGAACTGCAAGTTGCGTCTGGAAAAGCGTTTACGAACACCGAGCACCTGATACCGTGCGATGGTGGTGCCCCACGCCGAGAAGCTGCTGCCGCGGCTGAAACTGTCGAATTTCGACCACATTACCAGCACCGTCTCCTGAAACAGATCGTCCGCATCCTGATGGTTCGGGACCATCCCCAGAATAAACGCGTAAATCCGCTTCTGGTTGGCCATGAGCAGCCGCAAAAACTCGTTTGTCTGTGATGATTCAGTCATAGGTGCCCACCTATTAATATCCGCGGCGGCCCCAGATTAAACCAATGACGGCGCACAATGCCAGCGCCCCGTACGATTTCCTGGTTGAAAATGCAGGTGGAAGACTGGCCGTGAATCCGGGATCACTCCTTTGCCACCCGTTCGATCAGGGCGACCCAGTCCTTGTCCGTATCCGCGGCCGGCTGTCCGATACGGACGATGCCCGGGCCGGTGGTCGAAGTCAAGGTCCCCGGTTGCGGCGGGCCGCCTGCGCGGGGGTTGAACCACCGAATCCGGAACGTGGCGGTCGTGGCCCCGACATCGAGAGTGGTGGTCCCGCCCTTGGGCAGATAGATCACGTAAATTGTGCCGGGATCGGCCAGGCAGTAGTCATCCGGGGCGCTGGTCAGCTCGTCGCGGTGCTTCATGTTGGGAAATGACACATAGTCCCGGAAAAACTCCACGGCGAACCGCGTCATGTCCCACATGTGATCGCGGCTCCGCCAGTCTTCGCAGTTCAGATCGTTGTGGGGATACAGGTAGCCGAAATACCACTCGACTCCGGCGCCGCCCGCCATGAGATGGCCCCAGAGGTGCTGAGCCCGGACCTCGTCGTGCCAGTAGTCGTCGTTGTCGGGCTTGACCCCCGTGCCGGCGGGACCGATCTCATCGAGGCAGACGAACCACTTCCGCCGCGAAGCGTCCGAACGATCGATCCACTTGATCGTCTGCGTGTGAGTGTCGTTCGTCTGGAGGGAGACCCCGTCAAAGTAGAAGTAACTGAGCAGGGGGGTATAGACCGCGTCGTACTGTCCCGGGAACGTGTGACAAACGATGGGATGATCGTACGGATCGAGGTCACGGATGTACTTGGCGAACGCCTTGCGTTGGGCGTCCGTGTTGCTGTTTTCCTCGCCGAGATTCCACACGACGGCCAGATGGTGTGCGAAGCGTGCAATCAGCTCACGGTAATACAGCTTCCGCTGCGGCCCCAACTCACCCTTGTCCAGCACCTGATCGTTCTCCGTTTCCTGCGTGACAACGTGGAGCACCAGTCCGAGCTGGTCCATGTGCGAGAAAACGATGTCCCACTGGTCGAGCTTGCTGCAATCGAAGCGGGACTTATCCGCGGGCGTCGCCCAGGGCCAGACGTCCTTGCCGTCGCCGCCGTCGATATTGTAGGTCAGGAAATAGACGCTGTTCATGCCCTTGGACGCGAGGTAGTTCAGCGCCCCGATGATCCCCTTGCCCTTGCCATCCTTCCAGGTGGGGTCGCCTTGCTTCCAGTCCTGGATGTGGGGTTCATAGCGATGAAGGAACTTGGGCCCCGCGGCCTCGCCCGTGCGGGTGAGTTCTTCCGTGTCGAAAGTGCCGTCGAAATCCTCGTAGGCGAGGAAGTTCTCGGGACTGTCGGCCCCGGCTTTGAGGAAGAACTCGCCGGTGTGGGCAAATTGCAGATATCGCTTGCCGACATAACGCAGCATGCCCTTGCCGCGAAAATCCGGCGGACGCTTGTCGGTCGGTGCGACCACGAAACTGCCTCGGGCTCCGTTGAACGACACGGGTTTGCCGGCGTCGAGGTCGCTATCGATGGCGATGCCGGGTCCCGCGCGAAAGGAGGCGACGTAGGACCATTCGCCCGGCTGGTCCGGGACGAAGTGCACACGCCACTCGTTCCCTTGTGTTGCACTGGTCTGGCCCGCAGCGCCGTCGGCCGCATAGTAGCCCGGCACAGTGATGGGGGGCTGATTACCGAGCGTGAATGTCACGTTGAGACGATAATCGAGGAATGGATTCGGGGTGCTCGTCTCGCCGGTCGCGACGGTGGTCCGGCCGACTCTGCTGGACGCCGGCCCGTCAAAGGTCAGGGTGACTGCGTGCCACTCTCGTGCCTCCCCCGTTATTACCCCGCTCTTGGTGAGGAGCTGCCCGCAACCGCCGGCCAACGTCGCACAGAGGACGCACAGCAAGGTCATTCCACGAAATGTCATACAGAGCCCCCTATTTCAATCATCGACTGCATAAACGTTGTATCTATCATAGGTTACATATTCGGGGGGCAGTCGTAAATAGCAAATACTTCTTCGCCGCCGCTAACGAAACACTCCGCGGGCCCACAACGAGACGCCACCAACTCCGTATTCCCATGTGGTCGCGAATTTCCATCCTCATCAGAGCATTCACCGTTCGACAACGGGAGCGCGATGAATGGGAAAATCGCCGGTTGTCAACGTGCCGTGAAGAAAGCTATTGACGCCGGGGCGCGAGGCGGCAGAATAGGTGGGGAGTTCCAAATTTGAAGCCGCTGGAATTGATGGGTCGTAGAGACGCACAATCTTGCTTCTCTACCAGGCTCGATGGCTTGGATGAAAGTTGACAGCGATACTAGCGCTGATGGGTATGGAGTGATGGATGTATGGAGACGGTTGAACGGGTGACCTACCGCGTCGTGCCGGGTAAGCCGGGCGGTTGGGATGTCATGCAGGAGAATTCGGGCGAGGTATTCGGCAACCATCGTTCGCGCACGACCGCCATTCTGCAGGCGGTGGACCTGGCGCGCGGCCATTCGTATAGCCTGCTGGTAGTACACGGCCGGGACGGCAAGCCGGAGAAACAATACAACTACGGCCGCAAACCCCGCTTCGAACAAATATAAAACACGGCGTGACGTCTGCTACGGTGCGTCCTGGTCAGTGTCGTCGGTTTCTTCTTCGTTGTCCTGGTCGAGATCATCCGCTCCACGCGGTGCGGATTGCCGCATCTGATTCAGAACTTCCTGCGCCTCCTTGACCCGGGATTTGGGGACGAGGACGCGCGGAGCCATGCCGTCGATGCTGTAGGCGCCGATCAGATTCTCGTTGGCGATCTGAACGGGGATGTCGGCATTCTCGAGATGCGCCTTGACCAGATAGGCGTAGGTGATATCGGGCGCGACGTAAACCTCCACGAATTTCTCCATGCGTGCACCTCGTCACGTATAAATCTACGGTTGCGACTTGCCTTCCGGGACCGGCGGCTCGTTCCTGCGCTGGACAAGCTGGAGGCGGAGGCTGTCGATTTCTTTCCTCAGTTTCGCGTTGTCATTCAGCACCGAGGCGGTCACCTGATTGACGCGTTCGGAGATCGCCTGCTGCACCTCGTTCTGAAGGGCTTCGAGCTTCTGGCGATAGGCGGCCAATTGCTCTTCCTTTTCCTTGAGTTGCTGATCGTACTGGCTCTTGAGGTTTTCGACCTTCGCATTGAGGTCGGCCACCGCCTCTTCCAACTCCATGTACTGAGCCGCGATCAGGCGCGCCCGCTTGACCGAAGGCGGTTCCACCTGTTGGCATCCCACCGCCGCGATCAGCAAACCCGCAATAGCTACAGCCGCGCACTTTCGATTGAACCTGCAATCCATACCGCTAATCCTTCAGCCGCTATTCGAACAGCACGGCCAATCTCTCTTTTCGGGCCGGCGCAATGACCTTGGGATCCGTCCAGACGGCCATCTCCAGGCTCTTTCGGCACGCGCAGTTCTCGCCAACGAGATTTTCTCCGCTGGCCAGCACCGCCTGAATCAGTTTGAGGCAGTTGTCGGTCGCCGTCTTCAGGTTCGACATGATTTCCTGGAGCAGAGTTTGTCTGGCCTTCGACGGGTCGTGCGGTCGCCAGCAGTCGTAATCGCTGGCCAGGGCCACGAGGGCGTAGCACATCTGGGCCTCGCGGGCGAGCTTGGCCTCCGGCATGGCAGTCATGCCGATGAGGTCGCCGCCGATCGTGCGATGCATCAGCGACTCGGCGCGGGTCGAGAACTGCGGGCCCTCCATACAGACGTACGTGCCCTTGGCGTGGATGCGGATACCCATCGGCTCGGCCACGCGGAGCATGGCGGTTCGCAGCCGGGTGCACGTCGGCTCGGCCATCTCGCAGTGCACGGCGCCGTACCCGGTGAAGAAGGTGCCGAGACGCCGGAAGGTCTTGTCGATAAACTGGTCCACAATGACCAGGTCGCCGGGCGCGATCTCTGATTGGAGCGACCCGACGGCGCCGCTGGCAATCACGGCGTGGACGCCGAGCTGCTTCAACGCAAAGAGGTTGGCGGCGTACGGCACTTCGCTGGGTGACAACATATGTCCCGGCCCGTGGCGGTTGACGAAGACAATCTGTCGATCGCCCAACCGTCCCAGGACTATCGGGCCGCTGGTCTTGCCGAACGGCGTCTGAATCTCACGTTCCTGCACACCGGTCAACTGGCGGGCCAGGGCTTCTCCCAGACCTGTACCGCCGATCACACCGACCAATTCCTGAGCCATGGATGGTGTAACCTCCTTTCAATATTGTCTTTCCGGCCCCCATAGTAATATCTGTTCTGTGTCCAGACAACCCGCTAGTGAGACCTCCTCAAAGAATTGCCGAAGGACCCGAATTCCAGAAATCGCACCTGCACAATCGCCCAAGAGGGCCTGGACAACCGCCAAAAAGGGCTTGTCTGGAAGGGAAGGCAGGGTATAATGAAAGATTGGATGGTTCTGGGACGCACCGGTCCCCAGAAACGCGGGGTCGGGTCGTCCGTCAGGGCATATTCGTAATTCGCAAGATCGTGTGTGGCCACACTGAGGAAGACAGGGACACGGACGAGGACACAACGCGTGGTCGTGACGAGCACTGTTTGGGGACTACTTTTGAGGAGAAGGTGTACCATGAGCAGAAGAGCGACTTGCATCATCTCATCCCTCTTGTTGTTGGTGATGGCCGGCGGTGTTTCGGCGGCCACGCTCAACTGGGACAAAGGCGGGGCGACCCGGCTGTGGAATGTGGCGGCGAACTGGGACGCGGATAGTGTGCCCACGGCGGCGGATACGGTGCAGCTCTTTCTGGCCGACGCCAACTGCGTCATCGATTCCACCGTCACGGCCGATTGTCTGACTCTCTCGGTGGGTGGGTCTACCGCCGGAAATAGTTATCTGGATATTACCGGCGGCGCGCTGACGGTGGCCACGACAGACACGGCCTCCTATGGCATGTACGTCGGCCAAACCGGCTCTGGTGCCGGCACCGTTATCATGAGCGGGGGCGTCCTCACCGATCCGGCAAGGCTGGCGGTCGGCGTGAACAGCACCGGCACCTTCATCCTGCGCGACGGTACGGTGAATATCGGCGGCGACAAGATCGAGGTGGGCCGGAACGCCAACAGCGTCGGCGCGATTTACGTGGAAGGGGGATCCCTGAACATGACGAGCTGGGACGACGTCTCCGGGCTGACGCCCGACCTGGAAATCGGCGTCTACGGCACCGGCACTTTCCAGATGACCGGCGGTTATGTCAGGGTTGCGGACCAAGTCAAGTTGTCGCAGGGGACCGCTACGCAGACGACCGGCGTGTCCACTCTGAATCTGTACGGCGGAACTCTGGACGCGAACGGCCTCCGCAATCCGTCGGAGGGTATCTATGGAAAACCCAAGATAGACATCACCGCAGGCACCCTGGTCCTGCGCACCGACCACCGGCCCGTCGTGAAGGAGTATATCAAACGCGGGTGGCTCGTGGCCTACAACGGTCAGGGCCTCGTGAAAGCGGTCTATACGGCGGACCCGAATCAGACGACGATCACAGGCATCAAGCTCGCTGCCACGCAGGCTTCGAACCCGGTGCCGGCGGACCAGGCGACGGTGAGTAAGCCGGTGATCCTCTCGTGGAAGCCCGGCTCGAACGCGGTGACGCATGATGTCTACTTCGGCACGAGCTTCGACGACGTCAACACCGCCAGCCGAACCAGCGATCCGCACAGCGTACTGATCTCCAAGGGACAGGACCCGAACACGTGCGCTCCTGCCGGCGTGGAGCTCGGGAAGACGTACTTCTGGAGAATCGACGAGGTCGACAACGCCAGTCCGGCCAACATCACGAAAGGCGCCGTGTTCGAATTTGCTGTCGCCGCCTATGTCCTCGTGGACGATTTCGAGTCCTACAACGGGATTCCCGCCGAAGAACCAGGCAGCCATCTGATCTACTACGTCTGGACGGACGGTTACGGGAAAGAGACCACCAACGGAGCCCTCATCGGTTATCAGACTGGCGACCCGATGGAGAAGACCATTGTCCATGGCGGTCGGCAATCCGTGCCTGTGATGTACAACAACGCCACCGCGTCCTCTTCAGAGGTCTCCGTGAAGATGACCGACTCGCACATCGGCACGAATTGGAGCAGCGACAACCTGACGACGCTGTCGATTTGGTTCTATGGATTTGCCAACAACGCGGCGGAGCAGATGTACGTCAAGCTCAACGGCGTCAAAGTGGACTACAGCGGTGCGCCGGCCGACCTGCAACAGACGTTCTGGCATGAGTGGCTGGTCCCCCTCGGCAAGTTCAACATCGATCTGAAGAACGTGACGGACCTGACGATAGGCTTTGCCCGGAGTGCCGGTGGCATGGGCACGGTGCTGTTCGATGACATCCGCCTGACCACGGCGGTCGTAGACGCTGCCGCGGTGCAGTTGGCCCGGTGGCCCTTGATCAACACCACGACCACGACAGCGGTTTCGTCGGACAAGGTCACGGCGTCCGCCGAGACGAACAGTTCTCTATATGTCATCCGTGACTACGGTGGCGTCAACAAGGCCCAGCGGGTCTACGGGGCTGCGGGTACATTGGGCAATTGGCCGAACGAAACCGCGGTAAACCTGGACCGGTGGGCTCAGTTCGCCTTTACTCCTAAGACCGGGTATGCCGTGAAGGTTACCTCCATCACCTTATTCGTGGGCAACAGCGGCGGCTCGACGAACGTCAGAGTCAGCCTCTATTACTCGACCGACGGCTTTGCGACGTCCACTCCGCTGGAAGAGGCGATCGCACTGCCGAGTTCGCAGCTGGTGCAGAAGACCTACACTCCGAACGTCCAGGTTCCGAGCGGTAAGACCTTCAGCGTGAGAGCCTGTCCGTGGCTGCAGGGAGGGCAGGCCAACGGTAAGTACTTCAATATCCAGGATGTGGTCATGTCGGGAACGACCACTCCTTGACGCGTTTTTCAATCGACCGGACGGTGACTGGGTCACGATTGAGGAGCAAATGTCTTGAACACATTTTGTGGATTGCGGATTGCGGATTTTGGATTGCGGATTGATGCCGCGAAGCCAATCCGCAATCCGCAATCATCAATCCGCGATGCGGTGACGGGCTTCACCCTGATCGAGCTGCTCGTCGTCATCGCAATCATCGCGATTCTCATGGCCATGCTGACACCCGTGCTGGCCAAGGCGCGGGAAGCGGCCCGACGCGTTTCCTGCTCGAATCAGATCCGGCAGGTGGGCGTTGCCATCCTCGCCTACACGTCGAACTACGACGGTCGGATGCCCACCTACAACTCCAGCACGGGCCAGACCAATCCCTATGCTCTGACGGCTTCCGGCACTCACTCTTATGCGCTATACCGCTCCGATTTTACCTCTGTGAGCGGCAGACCGGCCGCGATGAAACTCGCGCTGTTGTACGAAGGAAAGTACATCGCGCAGCCCGAGGTATTCTATTGCCCATCCAACAAGGAATTGCTCTATCGGTATGAGTCCTATGCCAATCCCATGCCATGGGGCACGCTGCCGCAGGCGTTCAATGCCTCGGGGGGGCACAACCAGTGGGTACGCATGGGTTATACCTATCTGCCGACGAACGCAAAAGCGACGAAGGATGCATCCACCGGTCTGCCGACCGAATCCGCCCGGACTCTGGATAGTCAGAGCACTCCAATCCCCTATATGACGGACCTCGTTCGCCACCTCAATCAGATGAGCCACATGCGCCAGAAGCATCCGGCCGTCAACGCTCTGTATAAGGACGGCCACGTGACGCTATGCAACTCCGCCTCTGTCTACGAGAACGATGTCTGGAATCAGATGGAGACCGCTGCGATCCCGGAAATCGTCGGCAACTACCGCATCTTCCGACTCATCGGCAACCAGCCTCTCTTGGAGACCGCCAAGTAGCCTCGCCGGGACGACCCGGCCTATCGAGGTCGGACATTCCGGTCACTTGCGGATCCGGACGATGCAGCAGAGACTGTGCCCACAGCCGAGGCCGTCGGGAAGGTTGAGTTCGAGATTCCGGAGCACGCACGCGACCTGCGGCCCCATTACGCTGGCCCAGAAATCGACCGATGGGAAGCGGTCGGCGTTGCGGTAAAGCCACGCGAGCATCTTCAGGTCTTCCGTGAGAGGCTCGGGAGTTGACTCGATCCACTGGCGTACGCGCGGGTTGTCCCCCTGCATCAGGGCGTCGAGCGTGCCGATGACGGCGGACCAGGAGGCATGATAACTCTCGATTCGGCGGTAGGCCTCCGGCGCCGCGTCGCGACAAACGTCGAGGTAGCTCAGATCGACCGACAGGCGGAGCGTGTCAGCGCGATAGTCCCGGTCGAAGAGGCGGTTGACCTGTTTTCGAACGCCCAGACGCATCGGCTTGAAGAAGCAGGTGTCCATGTGCCGGCCCACGAGGATCGACCGGTCCTTGAGGGTGAGCACCTGGATCTTGACGCCGGAGGCCGCCGCGGCGTGTTGAAGGACTTCGGTGAGTTCCTGTCCCGTCCAGAAGGTGGCGTCGAACGATTCGATCTGGCCGCTCTCCTGCTCCTGCGGCGTCAACAGGTATCCCATGTTGTACGAAAGTTGCTCGCGGGCGCTGCGGCTCCAGTACAGAGGCCATTCGGGGGAGCACCGGCCGTACACTTCGTAAACGACGACGCTTCCGTTCCGCGCGTGCGCGAAAACCTCTTCTGACAGGTGCTTCAGCTCGTCGCTCGTCAGGTGAGACAGTGAGCAATAGGAGGAAAAGTAGATGTCGAACGGCGGCTCCTGCGGCAGCGGAAAGCCCTCCGACAAATCCGCCTCCACGAAGCGCACGTATTCCCGACCCTGATAGTTGGCGATGCCTTGCGCGACCATGGCCGGCGAGATGTCGGCGCCCACGTAGGCGCCGATCTGGTGCTTGCGGAGCAGGAAGGGGTCGGGCGCATCGATCGGCTGCGACGGCGGCACGTGGGTCAATAGTTCGAGCCCTTCGCCGCTGCCGGAGCCGAGATCGATGATACGCAGCTTCTCGGTTTCCGCCAGCATCGCTTCGAGCGACGGCCGGATGGAGGTCTTGATGAACACATCCTCCCAGTACTTGCGGACGTTGTCCTTCTTGCCGTAGATGCCGCTGCGCTCGATGCCGTAGAAGCCGGCTTTGACCGCCGCCTCGAAAAATTCCGTGCGTCTCATTGCCTGCCTTTCTCTGGTGCCGGACAATGACGGCATCCAGGAGGCTTCCCTGCAGGATATCCGCCTGTCGGCGGGGTTATCCTATCAGAGGTTCGCTGGTTGTCAACAGTCTGCTATGATTGCCGGCATTTTTCTCTCAGAAGACGGACGGAGGGCCGAGACAGGATATCATCGCGACCGCCTCGGCGTTCCTGGCGGGGGATGTGCGTTCATGAAACCGGCCCAACTCGTGCAATAGCGAGAGGACATCCGGGGTCTCGATCAGCACGTGATAGTGATTCGGCAGCACGCACCATGCGAACGTCTCGGTGGCGGGCGTCGTGAGCAAAGCCAACAGATCGCGAGCGAAGCCACCAAGACGCGCTGGACTGTGCCCGATATGTGGCCCATGCTCGAAACTGGCAACGGTGACATGGAAGCGCGGGCGATCGGAATCAGCGCAGTGCGGCGGCGAATGCCACGGAGAACCACTCACCTTACGCCATGCGCGCCACTCGCCTCGCTGCTTGGCCGTGAGGCGCCGCCAGCGATATTCCGGTCCCGACATGCCGGGAGTCTACCCGGTCCACACGAAGGCGGGACTCCGAACGGATGGTCATTTCGCGCGGTATTGGCGGAGGAGGGTGAGGAGGTGGAGCATGTCCTCGGGGAGCGGGGCCTCGAATTGGACGATCTGGTCCTTGGTCGGGTGGCGGAACTCGATGCTGAAGGCGTGCAGGGCGCAGCGGTCGATGACGGGGTCCTGGGGCTCGGGTTTGGTGTCGGCGAGTTGCCACGGATAGACGAGCTTGCCGCCGTACATGTCGTCGGCGACGATAGGGTGCTTGATGTGCGAGAGGTGCACGCGGATCTGATGCGTCCGGCCGGTCTGCGGTTTGCACCGGATCAGCGAGAAACCTCGGAATGCCTCAGCCACCTCATAAAACGTGATGGCCTCTTTGCCGATCTCGGGGCGGACGGCGTACTTCTCGCGAACCTGGGGATGAACGCCCAAGGGAGCGTTGATGCGGTCGGCCCGCAATTCCGGCGTGCCGTGGACGATGGCCAGGTAGGTCTTGTGGACTTGTCGCAACTCGAATTGCTTGGCGACTTTCCACTGGGCTTGGTCGTTTCGGGTGACGATCATGACGCCGGTGGTGTCGCGGTCGAGGCGATGGACGATGCCCGGCCGGAACTCGCCGAGGCCGGAGGAGAGCGAGTCGGAGTAGTGGGCCAGCGCGTTGACCAGCGTGCCGTGCGTGTTGCCGCGGGCGGGATGGACGATCATGTCGGCGGACTTGTTGAGGATGATCAGATCGTCATCCTCGTAAATCACATTGAGCGGAATCTCCTCGGGCTCGATCGTGCGGCTGGGCGGCGCGGGCATGACCATTTCGACGATGTCGCCATGCGAGAGCTGAAAGCTGCACTTGACCGGCTGTCCGTTCACCTTGATGGCGCCGGCCCGGATGGCATCCTGGAGAAACCGCCGGCTCAGATTCCGAAACCGCCCGTGCAGATACTTGTCGATCCGCCGCTCGTGGATGCCGACGCCGACATGGAGAGTCAGCGGCGACCCTGCCGTGAGTTCCTCCGGAATCTCCTGGGGTTGATCGTTGACGTCCAGAAACTCATTCATGGCTTAGCTTGCGGACTGATTCGCATCAGTCTTGCTCTGCCCACTGGTGGCGGCAGGGCGATTCGCCTCGGCAGGCTGTGCCGGCGTTGTCACGGGCGCAGCGGGCTTGATCGTAACGTTGTTCGGCGTAGGAATCGCCACGGGAGCGTTCGCATCCTTCGGGGCCCACTGGATACTGGGCAGCGGTGCCACCTCTGCCTTGGGTGCCGGTGCCGGCGTGAAGACAACGGCGGCCTTGCAGTCATCCACCGTCTTGACCCGACTGACCGCGGCGGCTCTGGCGGCCGTGCCCTCGTAGGCGGGATTCTTCGCTATCTCACGGTACATCTCTTTGGCTTTGTCCAGATTGCCCGCTTCTTCTTCACACAACGCCAGCCCGAACTGGGCCGTGGCCGCCAGACCGGGTGCCGACGCAGCCTTCTGCAAAGCCGCGGTGTAGCACTGCCTGGCCTGATCGATTTGTTTGGTGATTTCGTCGCCCGTGAGCTGGTTGGTGGAGTAATGCAGGTCCGCTCTCAGAGCTTCACCCCGCTTGATCAGCGCGAAAGCCGACATCCGGCTATCACCCACGCGCCCGGCGAAATCGCCCAATGCAGCGGCCGTCGTGGAAAAACCCAGGAACTTCTCCGGTGCCCGACCGGCGATGTTCTTCTCCCGCGTCAGATCGCCAATCAACCCCGTCAGTTGGACCTGATTCCGGGTCGCCGCCGTTTCGCCGCGGAAAAGTCTGGCGATATAGATGCCCAGAATGACAATCACAACCGCCCCAGCCACCATCAAGGTCGTGCGATTCTTCTCTGCCCATTCCGGGAAATGCATGAGCCAATCAGCCAGTTCGTTCGTCTTGAGTTCATGCCGATGATCTGATCTCATTCCTGTTCTCCAATTCACGTTCAGCGATGCTGATCTCGTCCGACCAGCGGAAAAGCGAAGTACTATGCTAACAAAATGCCCTTGAGTTTGCAACGCAACTGCTTTAGAATTCAAATTTTGTATACTGCAACTGTTGAAAGGACATGCATGGTTCGCATGGACGCACATCCAGGTATGTCGAGGATCCCCACGCGGTGCCGCCGGACCTTGGGGTTGGCGGTCTTGCTCTGGGTTCTCGGACTGGCCGGCGTCGTTTACGGTCAGACCCCCTCGACGTCCTCCGACGTGTTCTGGGACCCCCAGAGGTACATCAGCCTGGGCGAGATCAAGGCGGGCATGGAAGCCTATTGCCTGACCGACTTTGGCAACGGCGGTATCGAGAAGTTTCCCCTGAAGGTGATCGATGTCGTCAAAAACATCGAGCCCGGGCGGGATGCTGTTCTCGTCATAGGATTGGACGACCGTTTCAAGCACGCGGGCGTGGTAGGGGGATGCAGCGGGTCGCCGGTCTATATCGACGGCCGTTTGGCCGGGGCTCTGGCCTTCGGCTGGACCTACTCCAAGGACCCGCTCTACGGCGTCACCCCCATCAAAGAAATGCTGGAAGTAGGCGACCGCCCGGCGGCGGAGACTCCCTCGGCAGGTGCCGCCCGGCCGACGGCGACGTTCGACTTCTCCAAGCCGATCGACCTGGCCGAAACGGGACGCCAGGTCATGAAGGACGGCCTGTTGAACGGCGTGGGGTCCAGGCGGACATCGATGCTGCCTTGCCCGCTGGTCGTGTCCGGCCTGCCGCCTGAAGCCTGCGGGGCGCTGGCTTCGCAATTCGAGTCGATGGGCTTTGTTGCCGCCCCCGGCCTGACGGGTGGGCAAACGAGCGATGGCATCCCGTCGGAAATGAAGCCCGGCGGAGTCCTGACCGTTCCCCTGGCTACCGGCGACATCAAAATCAACGTCCTCGGCACCGTGACCGAGGTACGCGGCGACAAGGTCTACGCCTTCGGCCACAGCTTCCTGGGCTACGGCCCTCTCGATCTGCCGATGGCCGGCGGCAAGGTCTACACGGTCATCTCGCAATTGTCTCGCTCCTTCAAGCTGGGTACCTCCGGCGAGATTCTGGGCGCCATCACCTCGGACGAGTCGACGGCGGTCGTCGGCAAGGTTGGGGCCAAGCCCCGGATGCTGCCGCTGTCGGTGCGCGTGCAGCGCTATAACGATCCAACGCCGCGGACGTACAATTGCCAGATCGCCGACAATCGCGTACTGACCGTGCAGATCGCCCCGGCCGTAGTCTCGGCGGCGGCGCTCCGCGTCGGAGATCTGCCTCCCGAGAACACGGTCGAGTACCGCGGCTGTATCACCATGGAAGACGGGCAGTCGGTTCGATTCGTCAACACGACCGCTCTCGGTCTCGACGAGCCGTTGTCCGAATTTGCGGGGGCCTTGTCCCTGCTCACGCGTAACCCCTTCGGCGGTCCCAAGGTCAAGTCGCTCGACTTCGATGTCCAGGTCCATCCGAAGGATATCGCTTCGCATATCTGGTCGATCGACGTCCGCAACACGAAGATTCACCCGGGCGACAGGATCGACGTCGATGTGGTGATCGAATCCTATCTGGTCGAGAAGAAGAAGCACCGCATCACGCTGGACGTGCCGAAAGAAGTCCGGCCCGGCAAGTACGTGCTGACGCTGATGGGTTCCAACGAGTACGAGGCCTTCTTGAAGAAGAGCGCGCCCTACAAGTTCGTGGCCAACAATTACCAGAGCCTGGTCGATGCGTTGAACGAGGTGCTGAATCTGAATCGCACCAAACTGCACTGCGTTCTGTCGCTTCCGCCCAGTGGTATTTCGCTGGAACGGCAGGAATTGCCGGATCTGCCGCCCACGAAAGCCATGGTGCTTCAGAACGACAAGCGCGCGACCAAGGCGCTGCCTTATGCTCACTGGGTCGAAAAGGCGATCGACACGGGTACCGTAGTCGGTGACAGAGAGGTCATTCCCATCACGGTGGAGGACCCTTCTCGCTGAGAGCCGAGACGCTCTCGTCCAATGGTTGGAGGCAACCGCAACGAGCGTCGCTCCCGGGAGTGGGGCGGCGGCGATGTCATAATTGCACAGGGATTGCAGCATGAAGAATACGTTTCCTCTTCGTACCATACAGGGAGTAGCCGCGTTGTTGGTGTTGGCGTTGGCCGGCCACAGCGGGGCCATCAACAGCAAGATCACGCGTCAGACCACCGACAAGGAATTGCGCGAAGGCAAGACCGACGGCGTGGTCATCACCTCCCCCGGCACGATCCAGCTCGGACGGGCCGCCAAAGTCCTCTCCGACGAATTTGACGGCGTCTGGTCGGTGAACAGCGTCGTGGTCAGCGGCGGGACGACCTACATCGGCACCAGCCCCAACGGGGCCATCTACCAGTACCGCCTCGGCACGTTGACGAAGCTGTACTCCGTGGACGCCAACACCCCGGCGCCGACGCGCAGGACGACCCTGGCCCGGAAGGACGCGGAAGAAGAGGATGGGGAAGAGGTCAGCGACAAGGAGCAATTCGCGAACGAGCACATCTTCGCGATGGCCGTCGATGTCGCCGGCCGATTGATCGTGGGTTTCAGCGGCAAGCACTGCCGGCTCGCCCGCCATGAGAACGGGCGCATGGAGACGATCATCGAGCCCAACGATGCGACGTACATCTTCGCCATCGAGGCGGCCTCCGACGGCAGCATCTACTTCGGCACCGGGCCCAAGGGCAAGATCTACGAGATGGATCCCTCCGGCAAAGTCGTGCGGCCCCTCTACGATGCCAAGGACAAGAACATCCTCTCCTTGAGAATGGGCAAGGAAAAGGACGGCAATTTCCTCTATGCCGGCGTCGACGGGCGGGGGCTGGTCTACAAGATCAACGTCCGCACGAAGGCCGCCACGGTTCTGTACGACAGCGAAGAGCCCGAGATCACCGGCCTGGCCTTCCAGGGCGGGACCTCGGCCGATGCGAACAACCTGTACGCCGCCGCCACCGCGGCCCGCACGGCGCAGACGGAGCGCGAGTTCGCGGCTTCCCAACAGCCGGCGCCGCCGTCAGGCCCGGCCGCGGGACGGCCCGAGCCCAAGGAGAAGAGTGAAAGCAGCGCCGGCGGCAGCGAGGGCGACGGCAGTCTGAAGCTGGAGATTCCCAACAGCAGGAAAGAGACGGAGAGCAAGTCTCCGTCGCGTCCGCGACCGTCGACTCCGAGCCCGCGCACCCCGACGGCCAGCCATCTGTACAAGATCACCCGGGAGGGATATGTCACGGACGTGTTCAGCGAATCGGCGTTCTTCCTGAGCCTGACGTCGCAGAACGGCACGATCCTGGCCGGCACGGGCAACGACGGCCAGCTCTTCGCCATCGATCCCGAGAGCGAGCACTCGACGGTCCTGTACAAGGACGAGAAAGCCGCCCAGATCACGGCGGTGACCGTCGCAGGAAGGGACATCTACGTCGGCACAGGCAATCCCGCCCGCCTCGTTCTGCTGGCGCCGGATTATTCGGCCGAGGGGACTTATACCTCCGATCTCATCGACGCCGGCCAGCCTGCGCACTGGGGCAAGCTGCAGATCGACGCCGACATTCCCAAGGGCTGCAAGGTCCTCATGGCCTCCCGCAGCGGCAACGTCAAGGACGTCAACGATCCGAGCTTCTCGGCGTGGACGGAGCCCGTGGAGATCACGCAGCCGGTGGGCCTGACCTGCCCGCTGGGGCGGTTCTGCCAGTACCGGCTGATCCTCCGCACGCAGGAGCCTGGCAAGACGCCGCTGGTGCGCGAGATCGCGGTCGCCAATACCGTGCCGAACCTGGCGCCCAAAGTCGAATCGGTCGATGTCACCCGGTTGACCACCGCCAACAAAGAAGGGTTCTTCAAGATCGCCATCAAGACCAATGACGAAAACGAGGACAAGCTCGTGCAGCGGATCGACTTCCGCAAGATCGGCCGGGATCGATGGGTCGAGCTGAAGGACAAGCTGGACGAGGATTCGTTCGAATGGAACGGGCGCACCGTCGAGGACGGACGCTACGAGATTCGTGTCACCACCAGCGACGAGCGGGGCAACAGTCCGACGACCAGCCTGACGGGCAGCCGGATCAGCGATCCGGTGATCGTCGACAATACCGGCCCGGCCGTTCGCAAATGGAACCTCGCCCGGTCGCTGGCGAATCCGAAGGCGCTGAAGCTCACGCTGGAAGCGGCCGACGAGCTGAGCGTCATCGGCAAGCTCGAATATACCGTCGACAGCAATACGGAGTGGAAGAGCACGCTGCCTGACGACGCCGCGTTCGATACGACCGACGAGAGCTTCACGATCGTCACGGACGAGCTCAAGACGGGCGACCATGTCATCGCCGTCAAGATCACCGACGACGCGGGGAATGTGACGTACAAGACGTTTGAGTTCAACGTGTGAAAAAAGGCCTCAGGCATTAGGCTGGAGGCTTTAGGCGCCTACGGCCTAAGGTCTACAGCCTGCAGCCTCTCTTGGTTCCGGATTTCGACATGCGGGTGATCGAATTCGAGCAAGTGAGCCGAGCAGTTGAGACGCTGTGCATCACGGCGTGTCACGAGCTGCCGGAGGATGTGCAGGCGGCGCTGGAGCAGGCGGCCCGCACGGAGTCCCATCCGCGTGCCGCCGGGATCCTCAGAAAGCTGGTCGAGAATGCGGCGGTTGCGGCCCGGGACCGGATTCCGCTGTGCCAGGATACGGGGCTGGCGGTGGTCTTTATTGAGCAGGGCGGCGAAGTCACCATCGCCGGACCGCGGACCGTCGTCGACGCCGTGAATGAAGGCGTGGCCGCGGGTTATGAAAAAGGCTATCTCCGCAAGAGCGTGGTCGCCGATCCGCTGGGCCGGCGCACCAACACTAAAACCAATACTCCTGCCATCATCCACCACACGGTCGTGCCGGGTGACAAGCTGACGATTACGGTCATGACCAAAGGCGGCGGCTGCGAGAACAAGAGCAGCTTTCGCATGTTCCGCCCGACCGCGGAGCGCGGCGACGTCATCGACTGGATCGTCGAGGTCGTCAAAGCGGCCGGCGCGGATGCGTGTCCGCCGTTCGTCGTGGGCGTGGGTATCGGCGGCAACTTCGAATCCTGCTGCCTGCTCAGCAAGAAGGCCCTGTTGCGCCGCCTGACCGACCGGAATCCCGACGGATTCTACGCGGAGATGGAACGCGACCTGCTCGCCCGCATCAACGCTCTGGGCATCGGCCCTCAAGGTCTGGGTGGGGACACTACCGCGTTAGCCGCCCTGATCGAGACCGCTCCCTGTCACATCGCTTCGCTTCCGGTCGCCGTCAACATCGAGTGTCACAGCCACCGCCACCAGACCGTCGTCCTGTGACGGGGAAGGCAGGGGAACATCGGGTCAGGCTTACTCATCCCGCATCTGGGCCATCCAGGTGGGCCAGGTGGGGGTGGTCGTGGTGATGAAGCGTTTGCTCCACTTGAGTCGCCAGAGGCCTTTGAGGCCGATCTTGCGGGTGGAGCCGTCGAGGAAGGTGCCGTTGATGGCTCCCTGGTGACGGTTGATGCAGAAACGGCTCATGGCGTCGTCGTCGCTGGTCAGGCGCGCCTCGCGGGTGTCCGCGGTGGGCGGGGGATCGTCGTGATCGGGCCAGCCGCACCAGAACCAGCAATCGAGGAACAGTGGGATCTGGCTGGCGTTCTTGGTGTAGATGGTGCGCCAGAAGAACTGGGCGGGCTTGCGATAGAGCGGGTCCTCGGCGGGCACGTAAACCCAGCCGTTGATGCCGTAGCTGCCCCACGTTCCGATGGGACGATTGCCGCTGGGAGCCACGACGCCCCAGGAAGTCTTGGCGTCACCGCCCAGCTCCGTGGTGCTCGTGGCGCCGCCGGGGGCGGCGATCCTCTTGGCCATCGGGCACACGCGGAACTCCCCCTGTTTCGAGTAATAGGGATACAGCAGGTCGATCCACCGGCCCGAGTCGCTGCCGCGTCGGGGGAAGAAGCCGTTGTTGCCGTCGGCGTACATCGACCAGATCAGGTGCCACTGCTTCAGGTTGGACTGGCACACAACCCCGCGTGCCTGCGTGCGCACGCGTGACAGCGCCGGCATGAGAATCGCCATGAGGATCGCGATGATCGCGATCACGACCAGCAGCTCGATGAGAGTGAACGCCTTGCGTCGCGTCATGGGACTACTCGGATTCCTTCATGCCGGACATCCATGCAGGCCAGGCGTTGGGAGGCTTATTGGTCGAAAGTGTCGGCATCTGCCACTGCTTGCTCCACAGTTGGGTCCAGAGGGCTTTCAAGGGGACCTTCTTGACGGAATAGTCCAGCATGACCATGTTGATTGCCGCGGAATGGCGGTTGAGGCAGAACCGTTGCATGGAATCAGTGTCGCCCGTCCACTTATCCCCATCGAACTTAGGTGCTGTATCAGTCGGGTGCACGAATGCCCCGAAGAACCAGCAATCCGCAAACAGCGGAATCCGATAGGCTCCTTTGGTGTCGGCCGTTCGCCAGAAGTACTTGGCGTCATTAACCGTACCACACACTGATGTTCCCACCGGGACCTCGACAAACTCGTTGACGCCATAGCTGCCGTAGGTATCGACGGGCCGGTTATTGGCGGCCGAGCAGCGTCCCCACGATGTCTTCGCATCGCCCCACATTTGATCAACGTTAGCCTGTCCCACGTCCGGAGAGGCAATCCTCGTGGCGACCGGGCACACGCGGAATTTCTCTTCCTTGTAGTAAGAGTACAAAGTGTCAATCCATCGTCCGGAATTGCTCGACCGTGCATTGAACAAGCTGTTGTTGTTGTCGGTGTACATTTTCCAGATCGAACCCCAGTTCTTGAGGTTGGATTGGCACACGACACCGCGGGCCTGGTTGCGGACTTTCGCCAGGGCCGGCATGAGGATGCCCATTAGGATGGCGATGATGGCGATGACCACGAGAAGCTCGATAAGGGTAAACGCTCTGCGTTTCTTCATGCTACACCTCGTCCTGCCAATTAGCCACACACACGAACCGCGCCGCGCCTGTCGCGTTGCGGAATCAGACTGAATCGGATGCTACCGTGCAACTCACCACACCGCAACCTCGATTTATACCACAACACGGGCGAAATGGCAATAGAAAAGCCGTTTCACACGTCTTCGGCACCGCCGTGCCGCCAATACACGCACGTATTTAACCAATACTCGGTCACTCATTACGATGCGCTACGTCTGCTTCCTGTTCCCTGATACGGGAGATAATAAGCGACGATCCGACATCCGCCGGGAAATGCGGATTGCGGCTTATATGTAGCTACTTATAGGAAAAGGACTTAGAACGATACAGGGCGATGCCCTGCCCCGATCAACTGCCGGTGGTGACGTAACTGGTTTTGCCCGGATAGTGTTCGGTCAGCCATTGGACGTCCGGGTTGGCTGGGACGAAGGGCGTGTCCTTGCCGTAGCCGTTGGCGGCGGCCTGTGTGCGGCTGGTGCAGTAGACGACCGTTCGTTTGTCCTGCCATTTATGGCGTTCCGCGTGACCGTCCATGAAGCCGAAAACGCAGGCATTGCTGTGGAAGATGCCGAGCGGGTCCCACATCGCGCCGCTGCCGGGATTGAAGGACCAGCCGCCATGGTTGTAGTTGCCCGCGGCCCCATCGTAGATCTCCTCGACGAAGAGCATCTTGTTGGCCTGATCCTTGAACTTGAACAGCTTCTTGGGGTCAGAAGGGCCGGTCGCGTACAGATAATCGGGAAGTGAGTAGCTGCGGTAGATGCACTTGGCGAGCGTGCTGCCGAGGCTGGTCCCGAGCCTCCACCGCGGATCGCCCGGGCAGTGATAGACCTTGACTTCCTTAAGGTACCGGTAGAGCATGCCGGCGCGCAGGCCGTTGAGACGTTGCTGAAGTGTGACGTTCGTATCGGCTCCGTTCATCCGCACGATGGCTCCGCCGGCGCCGTAATCCAGCGGCGGCATCACCCAGGGCGGCACGCCACCGGTGGGGTCATAGGCCGCGAAGCCACCGATCATCGAGCCGTCATTTTCGTCGGCGTACATGATGTAGGCCTGGGCCAGAGATCGCTGATTCGACTGGCAGTTGATGCCCCGTGCCTGTTCCCGCGCGACCTTCAGAGCCGGGACGAGGATGGCCATGAGGATAGCGATGATGGCGATGACGACGAGCAGTTCGATGAGTGTAAACGCCTGACGTGTCTTCATGCGGCACCCTTCGTGTTGACTGTGCTTAAGCCATGGTGCAGACCGTGTCCATATTGTACCACGCCGGCGGCAGGGAGGGGTACATTTTGACAAAATTTTGCGGCGTACTACTGCGGGGACAGAGTGTGCTCAGGCCAGCCGGTGGTGGACGTTGGCCAGACTGACGTACTGCTCGGGGCTCAGTTCTTCCGGCCGTTGCGAGGGATCGATGGCGCAGGACTCGAAGACGGCGGCCCAGTGAACGGCGTCTCCCAGACCTTCCGGGGCGTGTTTGATGCAAGCCCTGAGCATCTTGCGGCGGTGGCCCATGAACAGGCTCACGACGTCGCACAGGGACGCCATGCTTTCAATGCCGGCGGCCTTCTGCGGATTGCGAACGACCCGGACGATGGCCGAATCCACTCCGGGCGGGGGCCAGAAAACGCTGGGCTTCAGTACCCGTATGATCTCGACTTCGCTGGTGGCGCCGAGGAAGATGCTCAGTGTCCCGTAGGCTTTGCCGCCCGCCTTGGCGGTCATGCGTTCCGCGACTTCCTTCTGGACGGTCACCGTCATGCCGTTGGCGATTATCGGTCCCTGGACAAGATTGACCATGATGACCGATCCGACGTCGTAGGGAAGATTAGAGACCAGCAGGAGACGGCCGCCGCTGGTTATGGCTTCGTTCAGAGCGTCGACGACAGCCGGGTTTAACATCCCCTTGCCGGACAGGGCGTCACCCTGGATGATCTTCACGTTGCCGGCGTCCGCCAATTGAGACTCGGCGATCCCGGCGAGTGTCCGGTCCAACTCTGCGACAACGACGCGGCGGGCCCGCTGCACCAGCATCTGCGTGAGAGATCCTGTCCCGCAGCCCACCTCCAGAACGACGTCATCGGCTCCGATCCCGGCGCTGTCCACCAGGAGCGTCATGAGGTTCAGATCGACGAGGAAATGCTGTCCGAGCCGGCGGTTGGGTGCCACGCC
>CAYQXM010000055.1:0-35266 GCA_964421295.1 uncultured Pirellulales bacterium | reverse complement strand
TTCGCTGTCTCCGCCTGGGTCAAGACCGGGGCCGCGCAGGAACAGGTCGTGCTCCAGCAGCAGAACGCCGCCGGCGGCTATCAACTGCGCGTCACGGCGGATGGGGGCGTGGGTTGGTGGAGTTCCGGCGCAGGTCTGCCGGGGTTTGGAGCGTCTGCGATTCAAGGCGGCACTTGAGACGGGGGACAGCAACTGCGTCTGGCAGGCAGCGGAGGACGCTGTTGCAGGTCTGTGCTCCGACCGATCCGTGGACACGTACCAGTGCCTTCTGCAACTGGGCAGCATGAGCGGCAAGATCGACAAGCTCTACCCCCTGGGAGCCGAAGAACGATTGCGCCCGCTCGTGAGGCAGGCGGCGGAACATGCCGGCGCCGATATCACGCGAAACAGGAACAGACTCACGGCAGCCATCGACAGAAACCGATGGCTCACGTATCGAAAACTCGTGATTGAGGAGATCGCCAAACAAGAGCAGAAGGCGATACAGGCCACGAAAAACACATTCAAACAGGAGGATTCACCCGATGATGCAACGAGATGAGAACATGGTTTCCCGCCGGGTGGCGATAGGAGCGTCGGCGTTGGCCGTTCTGGGGCTGGCGAGTCGTTCCGCCTTCGCGCAGACCGAGAACCGACCCTCCAACCGCAGAGGGGCCGATGCTAATGCCGCTCCGCGCCGCGGCGACCCGGCACAGTTCAATGATATGGGAGCTTACTTCAACCGGCTGGGCAGCGCCACCAGTAGTGCGGAGCGCAAGCAAATCATAGCGGAAATGGCAGAGGCCAATCGGAGAAAGGCCGTCGATGTATACAAAGACCAGTTGGGCGTCTCCGCCAGCGAGTGGGAAGTCATGAGGCCGCGAGTGGAGGCGGCGGTCAACTTGGCAGAGTCGATTCGCCAGCCTGTGGGGTCCGGTGGCCGCGCGCCGGATGATCTGAAACAGGCAGCGCTGGATTTGCAGGACCTCTTGCGGAACGAGAGGGCACCGACGGACCAGATCAAGGCGAAGCTGACGGCCTATCGCGCCGCCAAGCAGAAAGCCGAGCAGGCCCTGGCCAGCGCTCGCGCGAGCTTGCGCGAGATTCTGACCCCGCGTCAGGAAGCCCTGCTCGTCCTGAACGGACTGCTGACGTGAGGACAGAGATCAGAGATCCTGACCTCTCATGCAGTTCTTCTTATGAAATCCCCAGCACATCCATCATCGTATAGAGGCCGGGTTTGCGGCCGATGAGCCACCTGGCGGCTCGCAGGGCGCCGCCGACGAAGGTGTCGCGGCTGTGAGCGGTGTGGTTCAGCGTGATCGTCTCGCCGATGGTTCCATAAATTACGTCGTGGACGCCTGTTATGTCTCCGGCCCGGACGGCGTGCATGCCGATCGTGTTCTTCTGTCGCAGGGCTTCTTTGCCGTCACGGCCGTGAGTGAGACAGTCGGGGAATGGCCGGCCGGTGGCCTTGCAGATGTTCTCGGCCAGGGTCAGTGCGCTGCCGCTGGGGGCATCCTTCTTGAAGCGGTGGTGCTTCTCAATGATCTCGATGTCGTACTCCTCTCCCAACATGGCGGCGACCTTGCCGACGATGGCGAACATGACATTCATGCCAACGCTCATATTGGTCCCATAAATGATCGGGATCTTCGCCCCGGCCTTCTCGATCACTGCCTTTTGCGCAGCGGATAGGCCCGTGGTGCCCATCACCAGTGCGGTGCGGGTGGATACGCAGTTGCTGACCGTCGCTTCGGCGGCCTCGGGAAGAGAGAAGTCGATGGCAACATCGCAACTACTTGGCCATGAACTACTTATGTTGATGCCAAGCGGGTTTGTTCCTGCCTGAACGCCGGCATCCTTGCCGGAGTCAGGGTGTTTTGACGTCTCTATTGCAGCCACTATGTCAAAATAGGATAACTCGGTTGCCAAGGCAATAATGCGACGGCCTACACGGCCACCCGCGCCAATGACTGCAAGTTTCGGCTTCATCTGTATGCACTCCTTGATAGGTGTTTGGTGAGAGGAATATATCAGGATCGAAGCTGTTTACAAGCGGGTAAATTCGGGCGTAAAACCGTAAAAAAGTTGTTGCCAGCCAGTAACCTCAAGGATAACATGGGTTTTTTGATAATGTACCGTTTCTGGTTGCCATTATCAACTTTGGCTGAAGAAGGGTGTGGAATGTTCTTGATAGGACGGGTAAACAGTGCAGCGGGGTTGGAGTAGACCGATGGCTGCGTGTTTGCGCCGATGGCGGCTGGGGAACGGATGTTTCTGCTTCAGTGTTGTAGCGCCAGCGAGGTTGATGATGAGGCTTGTCAGTTCGAGTGGATCGTCTGGTCAGGCCAGTATCGGAGGCTGCTGATGTAGGTGGAAAGCTGGTGACAACCTCGTTGGGCACGTGTGATTTGAAGTGGAAACTGCTTGGGTTTCCACTTTTTTTTGGCTCTCTCTGGATCGAGAAGAGAACTATGAACCAAGAACTACTAAGAATCGTGGACAACATCGCCCGTGATAAGAATATCGACAAGGAGTCGATATTCGCTGATCTGGAAGAAGCGATGGTATCGGCCGCCCGCAAGCATTTCAGCGATCCGGACGGCAAGATTGCTGTCCACATCGACCGGAGTTCGGGTGCGGTCACGGCATTTCGCGATGACCAGCCTATTGATATCCGCCAGCTGGGACGCATTCCGGCCCAGACGGCCAAGCAAGTGATGATCCAGAAGATCCGGGCCGACGAGCGCGACAGCATCTTTAGCGAATTTGCGGCGAGGAAAGGTCAGCTCATCAGCGGTGCCGTCGTGCGATACGAAGGTGGAACGCTGATTGTCAACCTGGATCACTGGGCGGAAGGCTTCATGCCCAAGGGCGAACAGATTATGGGGCAAACCCATCGCCCGGGCGAACGCATCCGCTGCCTGATCCTCGATGTCAAGGAATCCGCCAGCCAGGTGAAGATCATCCTGTCCCGGACGCATCCCGATTTCATCCGTCGTCTGTTCGAGTCGGAGGTGCCGGAGATCGCCGAGGGGATTATCGAGATTCGTGCCCTGGCACGTGAGGCCGGTTATCGCAGCAAGGTTGCGGTTACCTCGTACGACGACAAAGTGGACCCGGTGGGGGCCTGCGTGGGCGTGCGGGGCAGCCGGATCAAGAATATCGTCGACGAGCTGGGTGGCGAGAAGATCGACATCGTGCGGTGGAACGAGTCCTCGCAGGTGCTGGTCGCCAACGCCCTGATGCCGGCCAAAGTCAGTGAGATCGCCCTGTGTTTCGAATTGGGGCGGGCCACTGTTGTTGTGGAAGAAGACCAGTTGAGCCTGGCTATCGGCAAGCACGGACAAAACGTTCGGCTGGCCGCCCGGCTCACCGGTTGGGATATCGATATCCTTACGCCTGATGAATACAATCAAGGCATCGAGCGGCTGACGAACTGTGTCAAGAAGGTTCCGGGTGCCGACGATGTGCTGGTCGACAAATTGATCGCGTTGGGAGTGATCTCAGTTCTTGACTTGGATGACGTGGGGGTCGAGCCCCTGGTCGGCGAGTTGAAACTGGATCCGGAACTCGCCCGTCAGTTGGTGGCCACGGCAGACAAGGAAGCCCGAGAGCTGACCGCCGAGGCCGATCAAAAAAGGGCACAGAAGGAGTTGGCACAACAGGCCAAATCCTTAGACGGTCCTACAGAGGACCGTGGTGAGTAGAAGTACGTGGAGGTTACTTGGCTGCTACAAGAGTCTATTTGTTGGCTCGCGACCTCGGGGTCAAAAGCTCGGCGATCGTCGAGAAGTGTCAGGCTGAAGGCTTAGATGTGAAGAACCACATGGCTGCCATCTCGGCAGGCTTGGCGGCGACGATCCGTGAGTGGTTCTCCGAGGGCGACAACGTGACGACGGTCGAGACCGCTGGAAAGGTGGACTTGGCCGAAGTGCGCGTCAAGAGACCCGTTCGAAAGAAGGTTCTGGAGACCGACGA
The DNA here is from genome assembly GCA_964421295.1 of uncultured Pirellulales bacterium. Lineage (GTDB taxonomy): Bacteria > Planctomycetota > Phycisphaerae > Sedimentisphaerales > Anaerobacaceae > PLanc-01. The sequence continues at coordinate 31,303 of CAYQXM010000055.1, read as the reverse complement.
ACCGCTGACGCTTGAAGAGGAATCCGACAACGCGACGGTCGCGGAAGAAGAGCCGATCATAGAAGAGGAAGCAGTAGAGGAGGAGGTGGTTCCGTCGCCACCGGAAGTCGTGCCGACGGAACCGCCGGCGTCTCCCGTTCAGGTGGAGATCCCCGCGCCCAACCCGGTCGTCGCCGCTCCGCCGGCCCCCGAGCCGGTGAAGGTCGAACCACCGAAGGTGGAAGAGAAGAAGAAGCCCGAGATCGTGGTCCTGCCGGCCGGGCCGATGTTGGAGAAACCACAACCCGCCATTCTCAGTGGTCCCCAGGTTATTCGCGTCGAAGCGCCCGAACCGATGGATCGTCCGCGTTCCCGGTCTCGTCCGCGGCCGCGTTTTGACGGACCGGTCACGGAACCGTTGATGCGCGGCGCCAAGGGAGATGCCGCGACGGCTCAGAAGGGCGAATCCGATCAGAAGCACGGAGCGCATCACAAAGATCGCACGCACGGGCGGCGCAAAGAGGAAGGGGGAGCAGGTGGTGGTGGTGGTGGAGAAGAAGAGGGTCTGAAGAAGAGCGCCCACGTGAAGGGCAAGTGGCGCCAACGCGATATCGAAGAACGGCAGGCCCGCCTCACGGCCGCGGGCGGAGAAGGCCTGCGGATTCGTCGGGCACGCAAGATCACTTCCAAGTCTGCGCACGAGATGGCGGCGGCGGAACGGCCCAGGAGCGTCACCGTTCACGAACCCATCACGGTCAAGGACTTGTCGTCGGCGCTCGCGATCAAAGCCACAGACATCATCAGCAAGTTGATGGTGCAAGGCGTGATGGCGACCGCCAATCAGTCCATCAGCTCGGAGATGGCCGAGTTGATCGCCCTGGAGTATGAAACCGAGTTGGTCGTGGAGAAGCAGATTTCTCTTACCGACCAGATCAAGAAAGAGTTCGACGGGCGTCCGCGCGAGCACCTGACCCGGCGTCCCGTCGTTGTGGCCATGCTCGGACACGTCGACCATGGCAAGACGAGCCTGCTGGACAAGATTCGGACCACCCAGGTCGCGGCAGGAGAAGCCGGCGGTATTACGCAGCACATCGGCGCCTCGCAGGTAACCTGGAACGGCAAGGTCGAGACCTTCCTCGATACACCCGGCCACGAGGCCTTTACGGCGATGCGTGCCCGCGGTGCGAACATGACCGACATCGTGGTCCTGGTCGTGGCCGCGGACGATGGCGTGATGCCCCAGACGATCGAGGCCATCGCGCACAGCAAGGCGGCGGGAGTCAAGATTGTTGTCGCTTTGAACAAGATCGATCTGCCCGGCTGCGACATCAACCGCATCTACGCCCAGTTGTCCGAGCACGGGCTGACGCCCGCCGAGTGGGGCGGAGATACGGAAGTGGTCAAGACCAGTGCCACCACGGGTCTGGGGATCAGCGAACTGCTGGAAACCATAGACATTGTCGCCGAACTGCTGGATCTGAAGGCGGACGACACGCTGCCCGCCATGGGTTGGGTGGTCGAGGCCAAGATGTCGGCCCAGCAGGGCGCGGTGGCCACGGTGCTGGTCAAGGAAGGGCAGCTCAACAAGGGCGATGTCATACTCGCCGGCGATACCTATGGCCGCGTCAAGGCGATGAAAACCAGCTTCGGCAAGAAGATCAAGACCGCCACCAGCGCGATGCCGGTGGAGGTCACGGGCCTCAATGGCGTGCCCCAGGCGGGGGACAGCTTCTTCGTTCTGAGCGACATCAACCGCGCCAAGGACGCGGCCGAGCAGAGCCGGTCCCGGGCCCGGGAGAAGTCCCTGGCGGAACGGACCCATGTCACGATGGAGAACCTGTTCAGCCAGATCGAGGCGGGCAATATCAAGGGCTTGAACGTGATCATTCGCGCCGACGTGCAGGGCTCCGTCGACGTGCTCAAGAAGTACATCTCGGAATTCAGCACCAGTGAAGTCCGGGTCAACATCCTCCAGGCGCTGCCGGGCGGCATCACCGAAGGCGACGTGCTGTTGGCCGAGGTTTCGAACGCGATCATCATCGGCTTCAACGTGGTGGCCGATGAGCGGGCCGCCAAGCAGGCGGAGACCGCAGGCGTTGATATCCGGCTGTACAACATCATCTATCGCATTACGGAAGACCTGCAGAAATCCATGGTGGGTCTGCTGGAGCCGGAAGAGCAGGAGAAACCTCTGGGCCGGGCCCAGGTCCGTGCGACCTTCAAGGTCTCTCGCGTCGGCACCGTTGCCGGATGCTTCGTGACCCAGGGTGTGGTGGCCAAGAGCGCCCGGGCCCGCTTGGTCCGGAACAACATCGTGGTACGCGACGGTCTGACCCTGGAGTCCCTGAAGCACTTCAAGGACGACGCCCGCGAGGTCAAGGCCGGCCTGGAATGCGGCATCAAGGTGGCCGGATTCGACGACGTGAAGGTGGACGACATTTTCGACTTCTATGAGGTAGTCAAGGTGGCTCGGACCCTCGGGTCATAAGAGGCATCGTGGAAAGGTTCAAGGTTGTGTGACCATGCCCACCCGAAGGCAGGAGAAAACAGCTCGAATAGTCCGGGACGTGGTGAGCGACGCCATCGCCAATCACTTGAACGATCCGCGGTTGAAAGGACTCATCAGCGTTACGAAGGTGGAGATGCCGCCGGATCTTCGATCGGCAGACGTGTATCTGAGTTTCTTCGCTCAATCGGACGCCGACAAGGCCAGGGGTTTTGAGGCGATCGAGCATGCCCGAAAACGTATTCAGTCTCTACTGGGAGATGCTTTGGAGAGCAAATTCTGTCCAGTATTGCGGTTCCACACGGACGAACAGTTTCACAAGACGCTGGAGATCATGAGACTGATCGATGAGGTTTCAAATGAACGTCAGAGAGAGACGGGTGATCCGGGTGACTCCGGTGAGCCGGACGTCGAGTGACGAAGGTCGAAGAGCGGCGTTGCGCTGCGGCCTCGAACGTCAGTCCTCTGTCATCCGCCTGGTGTCGGGCGGCTGACGGGCCGTGGTATCTGGAATGGTCATGAAGAACAGCAAAGAATACGCTCAACGATTGCAGAAACTTTATCGGGGGCTCAAGCGCGGCCAGGCGCAGATCGAGAGGACCCTCTACGAAGACCCGGTCGATGCCGTCATCTATGGAATCGTCTGCGAGCATCGCAGCGAAACGGCGGCCCAGCGGGCCATGAAGAAGTTTCGCGATGGGTTCGTCGATTGGAACGACGTACGCGTGTCCCGGATCGACGAAATCGCGGAGGTCTTTCATGACGGAGCGGATACCAGCCGGATCACGGCCGTCGCGTTGACGACCGTGCTGCGGACGATCTTCGACGAGCACCATGCGTTGACGCTGGCGGCGCTCAAGAAGCAGGGCAAGCGCCCGGCTAAGCAGGTGCTGGATGAGCTGCGGGGGGCCAGCCCGTTTGTGGTCAACTACTGTATGTTGACGGCTTTGGATGGACACGCCGTACCGCTCACCCCGGATATGACGGCCTACCTGAAGCAGAATAATGTCGTGGATCCCGGTGCCGACGACGAAGAAATCCAAGGATTCCTGACCCGGCACATCGCCGCCAAGGATGCCTACGAGTTCTATGGGCTTCTGCGGCAGGCGACCGAGACGCCGAAGCTGAACAAGAAGAAGCCATCGGCCAAGTCCAAAACCGGCCGGGAGAATAAGAGCAAGAAATAGAAGACCGCGTGGAAGCGTCTTCACGATAAAAGGTGTTGAAACACCACCGTATTCCCGATACTCACAAATATGACAACTGATGCGAAGCAAGTCTTACGATTAGGTATTCCGGCGGGGAGCCTCCAGAAAGCAACGACCGATCTGTTTGCCAAAGCCGGATTCAACATCTCGGATTCGAAACGCAGTTACCAGCCGACCATCGATGACCGCGAGATCGAGCTGACTTGCCTGCGCGCCCAGGAAATGGGCCGTTATGTGGGCGACGGCGTTCTCGATGCGGGCTTCACGGGTTTCGACTGGATCCAGGAGAATCAATGCTGCGTTGTGGAAGTCTGTGAATTAGCCTATAGCAAGGCCACCAGCAATCCGGCCCGCTGGGTCCTCGCCGTGCCGAACGAGTCGAAGGTGAATCGGCCCGAGGATCTGGCCGGCGCCACTATCGCCACCGAGCTGGTCAACGTAACCCGTCAGTACTTCGCGAAGAAGAACGTCAACGTCCAGGTGGAGTTCAGTTGGGGCGCCACCGAAGTCAAGGCCCGGCTGGTCGATGCCATCGTCGAACTGACCGAGACCGGCAGCTCGCTGCGAGCAAACGAGCTGCGCATCGTCGATACGGTCATCGTTTCGACGACGCGGATGATCGCGAATCCCAAGGCTTGGGAGGATCCTTTCAAGCGGGAGAAGATCGAGAATATTGCGATCTTGTTGCAGGCGGCGATCGAGGCGCGCAGCAAAGTCGGTCTGAAGATGAACGTGCGCCGGCAGGATTTGGACGCGGTGCTGCGGGTGCTGCCGGCCGAGAAGAGCCCGACCATATCGGGTCTGGCGGATTCGGAGTACGTCGCCATCGAAGTGGTCATTGACGAGAAGGTGGAACGGGCTCTGGTGCCGGCGCTCAAACGCGCCGGGGCCTCCGGTTTGATTACCTATCCCTTGAACAAAGTCATCCATTGATCCTCATCATCCAGTGGAGGAACGCTATGATGCGCCTTTGGAACGTGAGAGTATTCGGCTTGGTGTTGACAGGGCTTCTGTGTGGGGCCGTCGGAGCGCGTGCGGCCGCGGCGGACCCGAATGCCGCCGCTAAGGCGGCTGCCTCGGCCAAGCCCGCTGCCGAAGATCCCAACAAGCCGGAAACGATCGTCGTGGCCCGGATCGGCGACTACACGATCAACAAGGCGCAGTTGCTGGAACGCGTGGCCATGGCGGTCGCGCCCCAGCGCGAGAAGGAAGGCGAGCCGAATCAGGTCGTCAAGGTGCCGGAAGTGCTGGACCGCATGCTCGCCGAGAAGGCCATGATGATAGAGGGACGCAAGCTGGGTTACCTCGAGCACAAGGACATCAAGCCGCAGATCGACAGGTATCGCATGAGGAATCTCATCGGCTTGATGCTGGAAGACTACGTACGCGACAATCTGAATGTCACGGACGCCGAAATCCAGGCGCAGCAGAAGACGGACCCGAATCTCACCGTCGAGCAGGCCAAGCGGAGGGTGCAGAACGCAAAGGTCAACCCGCTCCTCGATCAGTTCTACGCCCAACTGCTGGAAAAGCACCAGGTGAAGAAACTGCCGGAGAACTTCACCAAGGCGTCCCAGGCCCACCAGCGGCTGCTGACCCAACCGGTCAAGCGGGACAAGAACATCTTCTGGATCACGGGACCCCAGATCGAAGAGGAGTTGACGCCGGAAGAGAAGACTCTGGTGCTCGCCACCTACGATACCAAGAGTTTTACGCTGACAGACTGGTTGAATGTGCTCAACGAGATGGCGCCTCCCGGCCGTCCGAAGAATCTGGACAGGGTCGAAGGCGTCAATGCCTTCACGGATCGGGCGTTGCAGGGACCGGTGTTGATGGCCGAGGCCATCGCCCGCGGATACGACAAGAACGCCAAGCACCTCGAGAGCATGCGCCCGGTCGAGGACAACAACCTCATGGGCAAGCTTCTCAGTGACAAGCTCGGGAATCAGCCGGAGCCGAATGAAAGCGTCGTCCAGGCGTACTATGAGAAGCACAAGGACCGCTTCGGCACGTTTGCCTCGATGACGATCGATCAGATCTGGTGTAAAGATCTCGCCACCGCCCAGGAGGTCAGGAAGAAGCTCGCCGCTGGTGCGGCTTTTGACGCGGTCAAGAAAGAGATGTCTCTGCGCCAGGAGGACCCGCACGACGTCTGGCCCACAAGTGAGTGCATCTTCTGGGACGACCTGCGCAAGGCGGAGCCGAATACGGTCGTTGGGCCGGTGAAGGGCTTCTTTGAACAAATGCTGATCAAATGGCGGGTGGTGAAGGTCCTGGGCAAGAAGCCGGCCGTGCCGCCGGAGTCGTATGAGAAGGTCAAGAACGGCGTCAAGGAAGCCTGCATGATGGATCGCTCGGCGGCGCTCCAGCGGGACCTCGAGAAGCAAATGTTGGCGAAGTACCCGCACGAAGTCTACGCCGACAAGATCAAGGATATCGATCCTCTCGCGGTGTCGACCGATAGCGCTCCCGCCCGTTAGGAAGGGAAGAGGCCGGGCGACGGATGCCGGAAAGGGCGCCCTTACGAGAGATGGAGTTCCGGGAGCCATAACCATGAATGCACGTAAGGACGGGCGCTTCTGATTATGGTCTTCACGTTGCAACGCTATATCTTCCGTGAACTCTTCCGGATCTTCCTGATGGCCACGGTCGGGCTGACCCTGATCCTGAGCCTGGGCATGATTCTGCAGCCGGTGCAGGAATACGGCGTGGGCCCCAAGCAGGTCGTGCACCTGCTGGTGTACTTCATGCCGGTCACGCTGACGTTCGTTCTGCCGATGGCCGCACTGTTTGCCTCGGCGCTAACCTACGGGCGGTTCGCCAGCGACAATGAGCTCAACGCCTGCCGGGCCAGCGGTATCAGCCTGTGGACCTACGTCTATCCGGGACTGGCGCTCGCTCTGCTCGTCGCCACGGCCAACCTGCTGTTGAGTTTCCACGTCATGCCCTATTTCGTTCACCTGGCGGAACAGTCGTTCAAGGCGGATGCCAAGCAGATCGTCTTCCGCAATATCCAATTGCGTGGCTACTTCGAATGGAAATCGTCCGGGACCAGGAAGTCGAAGCTCCTCATCTATGCGGACTATGCTGACCCGGAGCGCAACACCCTCTATGGCATCGTCGCGGTGCAATCCACCAAGGAAGGCATCGGTAGAATATGCACGGCGGAGCAGGCCACCGTGCACTTCGACGCGTACGACAATGTCAATGAGGTGCAATTGTCGATCTCAAAGGCCCGCTATTTTCAAAGTGGCGAGGGCATAGCCGTCACGCATGTCGGGCAATCGTCCCTCCGGCATTCGTTCGAGTCCCCGTTGGACGACGACATCAAGTTCAAGAAGATCAACGAGATGAAACGCATTGGGGAAGACCCGATGCTCTTCGAGCCTATTGCCGGACGCGCCCAGGAGATCTACAAACAACTGGTGACCGAGCTGCTGGCCGACGAGATCACCCGGACGTTGAGATCCTCTCATGGCCCCGGATATTATGAGTTGAGAGGGCCCACACGCACGATCCGCTTGTCCGCCAGCGCCTGTGAGTTGAAGAAAGAGCAGACGATCGCGCTGATCAGTCCGGTGATCGTGGAGGAATATGATCCCGGGTCGGGACAACGTCTGAAGCGGCTGCAATGCGAGGAGAAGGAGGCCATTCTCACGGTAGGGCAGGAGTCGCCGAATCCCCGGCTGAGTCTGGAGCTGCCCGGAGCGCGGAATCAGTTGGACGACACCCTGGAGATGTCGCATTTCCTCAATGACTTGAGCCTGCCTGACGCGGTCTCCCGCAGGCTGGGGCAAGGCAGTCCGCTGCAGATCGCCCAGAATTCTCAGCGGATCCTGGCCGGGACGCCGCCCAGCTCTCTTCTGGCCAAGGAGCAGAAGGACCTCGCCAGCAAGATGGCCTCGATGTTTGTGGACATCAAGACGGAGATGAACTCCCGGCTGGTCTTCGGGATCGGCTGCGTTCCCATGATCCTGATCGGCATCGGGCTGGGCATCATCAACCGGGGCGGGCATCTGCTGAGTGCCTTCGGCGCCAGTTGTGCGCCGGCCGCTGTCCTGATCGTCGGCATCGTCAGCGGCAGGCAGGTCGCCGGCAATGCCGGGGCCCAGGTGTTCTCGGGTGTCGCCATCATGTGGGGCGGACTGACGTTGCTGGCTTTCGTGACGGCGTTCATTTATCGAAGATTGATGCGAACCTGAGTATGATCAAGATCCTCGATCGCTATGTTGCCAAAAGTTTTCTGACCGGCTATTTCATCGCCTTCTGTGTGCTGATCGGATTGCGGGTCGTCATCGAGCTCTTCGTGAACATCGATGAGTTTGCCGAAGGGGTGAAAGACCACGGCGCATGGGCGGTCGGGCTGCACATTCTGACGTACTACGGCTACCGCATGACGCTCTACTTTCGCGATATCGCCGGCGTCATTACGGTTGTCGCGGCCGCCTTCTCCCTGGGCAAGATGGTGCGCTCCAACGAACTGGTGGCCATGATCGCCTCCGGCGTCAGCGCCAAGCGGATCGTCGGCCCGATCCTGGTCTTGGCCGTTTTCTTCGCGGGGCTCTCGATTGTCAACCAGGAACTGGTGATCCCCTCGATCATCGACAAGCTCGTGCAGAACGAGGACGAGTGGGAAGGCGAGGAGTCCTTCTCCGTGTGGTTCATTTCGGACGACAACGGGTCGCTCGTCTGTTCGAATCGGTACGACGCCGCTACGGTCACGATGCGGCAGCCGACCATCATTACGCGGAAACAGAGCCCGATACCGGATGTCTGGGAAGTTACCGGCCGCATCTCGGCGGACTTCGCCACTTTTGACTATGCCACGGGGCGCTGGAATCTGACCAACGGCGTCTTCTATTCGGCCGAGGCGGACAATGCCCAGCCGCAACCGGTGGCCTCGTATCGGGCCGCGGATCTGACGCCCCGGGACATTCCCCTCAACCAGCGGGCCGGCCTCAGCTCGTTATTGAGCTTTCGTCAGATCTCGGAGCTGGTGGCACGCAAGACCAGCCTCAAGGACAAACGGGAGCTGCTCAGCCAGATGCATTTCCGGATCACCGATGTGCTGATCAACCTGACCATGCTCATGGTGAGCCTGCCGGTGCTGATCTGCCGCGATCCGCGGACGATGAAATCCGCCGTCCTGACGAGCTTCCTCCTCACGGCCGGCTGTTTTGTCACGACTTTCGTGTGCCGCATGCTCTCGACGGAAGTCATGTTCACCGGCCGCGTCATGCCTCAGTTATGGGCCTGGTTGCCGGTCTTCATCTTCCTGCCCGTCGCGTTCATCGAGCTGGACTCGATGAAAACGTGATTGGAGGTTTGCGGTGCGCTGTTTGATGGAAGAAGTGAGGAGCTCCCACTTCAAACGTCAACCATCATACATCAAACTTGTGCGCGAATTTCCTTGTTGATGCGCATGCTGCACCAGTGCTGGCCGCACATGGAACAGTAGTCGGCGGTGTGCAGTTCCGATTCGCCCATTTCCTTGCAGGCCTCGCGGTGCATCCGGTCTGCGGTCTGCGGATCGAGCGATTCCCCGATGTGATTCGGCCAATCCAGGTCGGCCCGCGCCACGCTCAGGCGGCGGTCCCGGTCGATGGCACCCTTGAGGCCGCGGGCGACATCGCCTCCGTGGGCGGCGATCTTCGCCGCGACGACGCCCGTGCGGACGTCCTCCGTATTGGGCAATCCCAGATGTTCCCGGGGCGTGACATAGCAGAGATAGGAAGCCCCGTAGAAAGCGGCCGCACAACCGCCGATGGCCGAGGTGATGTGATCGTAGCCCGGCGCGGCGTCGGTGACCAGGGGCCCGAGCACGTAGAAGGGGGCGCCGTGGCACACCTCCCGCTGGAGCTCCATGTTGTACTGAATCTGATTAAAGGGGACATGCCCCGGGCCTTCGACCATGACCTGGCAGCCCTTCTCCCACGCGCGCTGCGTCAGCTCGCCCAGAGTCCTCAACTCCGCGATCTGCGCCTGGTCCGTGGCGTCGACGATCGAGCCGGGACGCAGCCCGTCCCCCAGGGAGAAGCACACGTCGTACTGCGCCAGCAGGGCGCAGAGTTCGTCAAACATTTCGTAGAGGGGGTTCTGGCGGTTGTGATGAATCATCCACTTGGCCAGCAACGCGCCGCCCCGGCTGACGATCCCCGCGACGCGGCCTTTGAGCAGCGGCAGATGCTCGCGCAGCACGCCCGCGTGGATGGTGAAGAAGTCCACACCCTGGGCGGCCTGTTTCTCGATCGTCTCCAGAATGAGCTGGGCGTTGATGTCCTCGACGTTCCGGCCGGCGATCACCTGATAGATCGGCACCGTCCCAAACGGCACGGGGCAGTGACTCAGTAACTCGCGCCGGACCGCATCGAGATCGCCTCCCGTGCTCAGGTCCATGATCGTGTCGGCGCCGACGGACAGGGCCGCATCCATTTTCTCGATCTCGGTCGCGACCGAGCACCGGACACTGCTGGTGCCGATGTTGGCGTTGACCTTCGTGGTCAGAGCCCGGCCGATGCCGCCGGGTTTGAGGTTGGTCTGGAGGTGAAGGGTGTTGGCCGGTATGAGCAGGCGGCCCGCGGCCACTTCGGCGCGGATCGTCTCGGCGGCAAGGCCCTCCACCTGGGCCACGTACTGCATGGCCGGCGTCACGATACCGGCCCGTGCCTGCTGCAACTGCGTCGTCATGTCGATCTGACTCCTCGTACAAACAAAAAAATCGCTCCCGCCGGAAGCGATGCGAACGCAGCGTGCTGCTCATCGCTTTCCTACGCGGGCCTGTCCGCCGCCGGACGTGTCCGTCCTTGCGGCGTCTATCCCGATCAGGTTCGGAGGGTTTCTTCTCAGGCCCGCCCACCGGCGGGTCACCCCTAGCGACCGGACCCCATTATAGCCTGTCCGGGGCACGGTTCAAGCTATATACGAGCTTCATCGAGCTTTGGGGTCAAGGAATGGAAGGAATCTGCCGCGGTGACGGCCCATTGCCCATTGGGGGAGGATACGGTAATTTGAAGGGTATGATTGCGATGCCCCAGTGGGAACCATCATTCATAGGCCGATCGAGACGCCGTACGGCCAGGTTCAGCGCATATCGCACCGCTCGTTCGCTTCTCCTCCTGTCTCTGCCGTGGATATTCTGGACCGGGCCCTTAAGAACATCTCTCGAAAGCCGACCGTCTGTTGTCATCCTCGCTTTCTTCGCCGTCATTCTTGTTCTTCTCGGCATTGAGCAAGTGGTTTGGCAACGCGTGCAGCGACGATGTCGTAGGCGTACTCTCTTCAGGTTGCTCGATGCCGCGCCCTCATTGATCATTCACTGCGGTGCCTGCCTGCTTTGGTGGCTGCTCTTTCCCGGGCAGATCGCGCTGGCGCTCGGGATTTGGTGGGTCTCGGGATTTCTTTGGGCACTCGCTCGATACGTCGTGCGGAATTGGGCACTGAAGGAAGCGGTCCTCAAGGCCAAAGACTACAAGTTGTTCGGACGCCGCACGGGGCGGTCATCCAAGCGTCTCAAGCATGACAGGGCCGCGCTCTACGAACTGCCGGTGGAATCCGCCTTCCCTCCGGGCACGATCATGACTCTTGTGAGTTTCGATCCTCGTATCTATGTCAGCCATAGAGTCTGAGTCCCGATCAACTGCGCGCCGCCATCGCTCACAAATTGGGCCATTCCTGGACCACGCATGCCATGGGCAGCGAGCTCAGTGACTGGGTGCGGCGTATCTTCCTCGTTCCCTTGCTGGTATCGGCGGCCTCCTTCGCCATCGAGACGGCCGGTGTACAGGACGAATTGCTCCGCCTATCGCTTTTCCTCGACGCCGCCATGCTGGCTTGGCTGCTCAACACGTGGGCGTCCTATCTACTGGGGCGCCAGCGCGAGTTCGCTTCGGATCTCTATGCGATCGAGGTCACCCGTACGCCGGAAGCCTTTGCGGAGGGCTTGACCAAATTGACCGAAGCCGATGAGCACAATCTGGTGCCCAACCTTTTCGATACCCTCGGCCTTTTCTCTCACCCGTGCCTGACCAGGCGTCCGGACCATCTGATCCGGGCCCTGGAGGCCAAAGACAGACCGAGGCGGAGCGACGTCTCCGCCGCTTAGTTGGATGCCGCAGGAGTGTCCGTTTGCTGGTAGATCTTCGCGATCTCGACCAGCAGGGGCTCCAGTTTGGACAGGTACTCGTCTTCCGAGAGCTTGTCGTGGCTGTCGCGCAGGGCCATCACCTGCAATTCGAGTTGGTCTCGCCTTGCTCGAAGCTCCGCCGGCATTTTGTCCTCGACGGGGCTGTGAAGGAGGCAGAACTGGTGCGTGCGATAGCCGTCCAACGCGGCGTCGTCCCGGGCCCGCTTCACCGGCCGGATGCCGCGGAACCAGTCGGCGCCCGTGCCCAGGGCGTCGCCGTTGTCGTCGAGCAAAGCATGCTCGGTCGCGAGCCGGCCGGCGGATGAGTAGAATTGTGTAACGCGGTCAGCGGCACTGAGAAACGCCTCCAGCAACGAAGTCTGGCCATCCTTGTCGAGATCGGCCCGCGAGTCGATGATCGCCTCCGCCAGGTACAATCCAAAGCGGGCGTAGCTCTGCTCGAATCCGCTCTTGGTTGCGGTGATCACGACGCGATTCGATGCCGACAACGCTTTGAGGAAAGGAGCGCTCGCAGACGAGCCATCGATGACCGCCACCGGTCGCGTCAGAGGCTTGAGCCATGTTGCCAGGTTCTCCGCGGCCAGGTCGGGACCCCTCAGGTTGAATTTCGCGGATTTGCCGTCGTACGTGCCGTGCCCGATCAGGACCAGCCATAGTGGTGCATCGACCTGATCGACCTCTGCGGCCAAAGTCCTCTGAAGCAGCTCTCGGTCGGAGACGGGGCCGTTGGGCTCCGTGCCAACAGCGAGGAACCGCGCGCCGCCCTTTTCGCACGCCAGCTTCCACTGATCGACCGACTTGGTGAACACGGTCGCATAATCGTTCTCACCCGGCGCGCCGGCCACGACAATCACCGTCTGTGCCGGCGGTGCAGCAGCGATGAAGAGGCACAGCAGATTGACGGCGAGAAGGTTCACGGCAGTCCTTTCCAGCGGCGGATGGCCCACTCGCCGACAAAGCACATCAAGGAGAGAGCGAAGAGCGCCGGCAGGACACCCTGAACGTCCCAGAGCGGCCGGACCCAGGTCTCGCTGATCGGGACCTCGCGATTCGGCAGGTCGCGCGCAAACGCATCGAGATCGCTCATCTCGATGACGCGTCCCTTCGTCGCACGGGCAATCTTTTCCAGAAGGGGCCGGTTCGTCTTGATGGAGGCGAACTCACGCGCCTCCAGATCGGCGGCCCACCCCAGCTGCGCCTGCCCCTGCACGACTCCCTGGGCATCCGTCACGGTGGCGCTGGCCAGATATCCGCCGCTGACGCGCGGCATGTAGACGGTCTGGAACAGGCCGCTATCGCTGAGGACCGGTTCGGCTGGCAGATGCAGCACCTCTTCCCCCGGAACGTGGATGTCGATCGTGACGCGGACGCCGTCCAGAGGTTCGAACGCCTTGTTCCTCGCCCGCACCTGTAGGACGACCGCCTGGCCACTTAGGTCGGATCGCTCGGCGGCTTGGATCGAGATGCGTTCCGGCACGTCGGCGACCATCCACCGGAGCGTTTGTCGCCAGAACTTCTCGAGGTCGGGATGCTGCTCCGGTCGCTGCATGCCCCATCTCCAGACATCGCCCAACATGATCGCGCCGCTCTGGCCGTTGCCCAGGCGCTGCACCACCAGGAGCGGCCGCTGTTGCGCCGCGTCGCCGCCCACGGCGGCCAGAACCCGCGCCCCGGCCTTGGGCGATCCTGCCGGATTGAAGACGCGGAAGTCGGGCATCTCAGAGAGTCGCAGCCGCTCGTCCTGCTCGTTGTCTCGGAGCCGAACCCAGGGTTGCAGCCAGCCCTCCCGCGTCAGGTTCATCCGCAGCTCAAGCGACGGAACATTGGCGGCAGAGGTCTCGAGCGGGTTCAGATAGACGGGGAGCAGGGCGGCGATGGGCGTGCGGTCGAACTTGCCCTGCTGGAAAGAGTCCTTGCCGCCCAGCATGAAGAAGCTGCCACCGCGTTCGAGGACGAAGTGACGCAGTAGCTCCATCTGGTCACGCGAGAAGAAATCCGCCTCGATGTCGTCGAGGATGACGGCCTGATAGTCGTATAGATCGGCGGCGGTTTTGGGGAACCCGGCGCTGAGCTCATTTTGATCCCGTGTGTTCAAGGGCACGAGGACCGGCTGGTCATACTGCTCGGCCGTCTCCTGATCGCGCGCATCGAACCCGCGGTACAGCGGATTGCTCGATTCCTCCAGGTGCCCGCGCCAGTCGAATTTCGGCTCACGCCGCGCCACGCGAATCAGGCCGACCAGCTGCACCTGCGAGTCTTCTTCGACGGCCCTCTGCAGGAACTTGTATTCCCAGTTGGGCCGGCCGGCGACGTACAGGATACGATACGGGCCCCGGCCGCGATCCACCACGACAGTGCGTTCGTTGTTGACCAGCGTGGCTTCCGCTTGTGTCGGAGGGCCCTGCAGGGCCTGGTCACTCGAAAGTTCCGCCGCCCGCAGATGGTAGAAGAGCACTCCGGTCTTGTCGGGCCGCAGGCGGAAGCGCAAGGACTGCTTATCCTCGCGGCGGCGCACCGTCCATTGCTGCCGCTCGATGCGGCTGCCCGCCGCGTCCATCAGATCGACAGCCACCGTACGGCCGGCGAAACCGCTCGCCTCGACATCCGCCTGAATCGTCACCGGCGCGTCCTCGAATGCCGTCTGGCTGACCGTGACATTGGCCACCGCGATATCCTTCTCCGTCTGGTCCTGCCCCACGATCACCGGATAGATCGGCGGCATTCCCGACCCATCGGCAGACAGGTCGGCCGTGTCGGTTACACTGCCGTCGGTGAGCAGCATCACCCCGGCCAGCGGGCGGCCTCGATAACGCTCGGCGATCGCGCGCAGCGTTCCAGCGATGGCAGTTCCCTTGCCCTCGAAGGTCAGATCGGCAAAGTCCGTCGTGCGGCGCAGACGCGTGTCGAAGAGATAGGAACGGACCTGGAAATCCTCGTTCAACTTGCCCAGCCAACGGGTCTGTCCCTGTTGCAGGGCCTCCTGGAGGATCTGTCCGCGGGTGCGTGCGGAGCTGTGGTCCCGAATGTTCAGCCCCGCGCTGTTGTCGGCGACCACGAGAAACAGGTTGGCCCCGCTCTTGGCACGCCGACTGTCGCAGAGCGGCTCGATCAGGCACAAGGCCAACAGCAGCACGCCCAACAGCTTGAGCGCGAAGGCTGTCCGATGCCATTTGTTCCTGCCGGGCATGCGGTAGTAGGTCCAGGCCGACAACGCCAGCACGACCAGGGCAACCGCACCGGCCGCCCACACCCACTCGCTCACGGGAATTGTGACAGTTCCGAGCAATGTCATTTGCTGTCACTCCCCAGATTCTCAAAGTAGCGTCGCACCGCTTCGGCAAAGCGTCCGGGCACCGGATCGCGGTCGATCGGAACCAGCTTGTCCTCGGACTGCAATTGCGCCAGCCGCTCGCCCAGACGTACGCGCAGTTCGGCCAAAGGCCGCATGATATCCTGCTGCACGAGATCCCATTGCGGTTCCTTGCCGCGACGCAGGAAGTCCGTCCGCACCGCGCGGGCCTGGTCCCGCACCTCGGCGACCCGGTTGCGCAGCTCCTGCTGGGGCAGCATCTCTTCGACGTCCCGCAGGCGGTCGGACCACTGGCGATAGTCGTTGCCGGTGAGTGGGCCGGTGCCTCCGGTCTCTCGTTGGTCACCTGCCAACCTCTCCTCGCCGCCGCCATTCGGATCGCTTTGCCCATCTCTATTGCCGCGCCTGCCGCGCGGACTACTGCGACCATTCTGTGGTGACTGGGCGTTCGCCATCCGCGCTTGATTGGGATCGAGACCGGCCACCGCGCTATTGGGATCACCGACGGGTCTGTTCGGATCACCGCCTGTTCGTTGACCGGCCTGAGCGGCTTCATCCCGGACCTGGCGGATCAGGTCGTCAAGCTGTTGCTGTGCGAGCCGGAGTGAATCGGCTTCGCTGCCGAGCACGCTGGTCGCGGCCTCTTCGACCCCTTTGCGCAGTGTCTCGATGCCCTGGGCCGCCTGGGGCTCCGTCTCCTGGGCCTGCGGCACGAAATTCCGCCGCACGAGTTCCTCGGTGACTTCCAGGGCCCGGTCGAGGTTCTGAGTGCTGCTTTGGCGAAGCGTATCGTAGAGCGTCCGTGACAACAACGGCTCGGAGGCTTCCGATTGTTCGCTGACGGTCTTCATCTGATCGGTCAATTCCTGCGCACTGCTGCGCTGGCGATTGAGCTGGTTGGCCAACTCTTGGCTGACGCCGTTGTCCGTCAGGCTCTTGAATCCCGATTCATTTTTTTGGCGCAATTGCTCGGAGATCTGTCGCTGCCGGCCCTCCAGGTCCTGGGCCTGTTCCCGCATATTCCGCATCTCTTCGACGAACTGGCTGGAGGTATTCCGCTGAAACTCGTCCCGCGTCTGTTCGAGCTGACGCTGGGCCCGCGTCGTGGAGGTGACGGCGTTGGAGACCCTGCCCTGTTCCAGTTGTTGGGCGGATTCCTGGATCTGGGATCGCGACTCGTCCAGTTGCCGGCCGGCGTCGGACATACGCTGCCGATTCTCCGGCTGGTCCATGCGCGCCTGGAGCTCGTCCACGTCCTGCATGGCCTGGAGTTGCTCGTCGCGCAGCCGCTGCAATTCGCGACGCACCTGCTCGCGTTCCTGCTCGTTGCGGGCCTGCCGCAGCGACGACTCCGCCTCGCGCAGCCGGTCGCTCATGTCGTTCTGACGCCGGGCCAGGTCACGCAGGCGATTGAGAACCTGGAGGTCCTCACGTTGCGATTGTTGCTGCTGCGAGCGCGCCAGCCGTTCGCTTTCGTAGCGATTTTCCTGTTGCGTCAGCTCCAACTGCCGCAACTGCTGATCGAACTGCGCGGAGTTGTTGTTGGACCTGTTGCGGCTCCGACTCTGGGCGACCTGAAACTCCCGCTGCCGCAGTTTGAGCAACTCCTGATACGCCGCCTGTTCGGCGCCGAGTGCCGGCGTCAGTGGACCGGCGGACGTGGACTGCGTCGATTCGGTCAGCCGGTCCAGAGAGGTTTGCATATGCCCACCGGCTGCCTGCAATGCCTTGGCGGAGGCCGGGTCTTCCGCTTGTGTAAGGGCTTGCTGTGCCTGATTCAAGGCGTCCTGCTGCGACTGGCGAACTACCTCCAGGTCGTCTTTCTGCTCGGCCACCTTGCCGGAGGAGTCGGCCTTCTGCTTGATGTTCCAGGTCGCCGTGATGATCTGCTTCTGCAGGCGAACCAACTGCTCCGCCTGCTGGCGTTCTGATTGTTCACCTTCCTCGTTCTGCTGATCCTGTTGCTGGCGCTCCTGCTCGTTCTGGAACGATTGACTCTCGCGGAACACCTGCTCGAACGACCTCACCTCGGCGAAGTACATGTCGCTGACGCTCCGGCGGGTCTGGCCGTCCGGGCCGACGTCGTCGGCCCAGAAGTAGTACGTCAGTAATTGATCAGGCCTGGTGTTCAGGGGCTCCAGCGCCAGCAGGTAGCTGAGGTTATGCTTGCCGGCAGAGCCCGGGGCCGAGCCCAATGTCACCTCCTCATCCTTGACGCCCACAAGAGACCAGGTCACGCCGTAGTTGGTCAGACCGAAGTCATCCGACACCTCGGCCTGCAGGGTCAGTTCCTCGAGGGGCGATGCCTCCACGTCGCGGTTCGGAAACACCGGCTTGATCTGTGCCGGGAGATTTCTGTGCACGTCCACAGCGAAGCGGGGCGGGATCTTGCCCGCCAGCCCCCCGGCATCCACCAGGTGCAACTCATAGCGTTGGCTCCGGGTCACAGTCTGCGAGGTCGTGTAGACATTCGCGTGATTGGCGTCGGCGATCAGGTCGATGGCCTGTCCTTCCCGCGGCACGAGCCGAGCCGTCGCCACCGGCTTGTTGAGCGTGAAGTGCAACGTCACTTGCGCGCCCTCGACGACGCTGATCTGCCGGGTATTCTCGATCAGCTTTTCGGGCAGCTTCGTGTACGGAGGATAGACGATCTTGGCGTCCGCTTTGGTCAACGCTGGGTACTCGAAAACACGGATAGTAAAGCGAGGCGTTCCCTGATTGCCATAAGTGACGCGATAGACAGTGTCCGACTGGACCTGGGGGATCAGCCCGCCGAATACAGGGTCGTCGAGGGGACGGGACAGGATCATCCGTTGCGGTTCTTGATCGGCGGGACCGAACAGAATACCGGCTTCGTCGGGGACCTGACCTTCGAACCGAGCCGTGACCAGCACGGAAGTCCCGGCCTCGACTTTCGTATCCCCCGGCATGACGGTGACACGCGTTCTCTGTTGTCGCTGGCTGGGACGGCGCCCGCCAAGGGAGAGCGGTCCGGGGAGCATCTGCCAAAGGACGACGACGAGAAACAGCAGGGCCGCGGTCCGCGCGATGCCGATCCATTTCAGCCGCCGGGTCGAAACACTTTCGAGCCAGTCGTGATCCGTGGCGTGGATCAGAGCTTCGCGCAGGACCTGCATCTGCAGGTAACCGAACTGGCCGTTCGGTCCTTCGGGCTTTTGCTCGATGGCGGTCAGCAGCAGGGCCTTCAATTCGGGATGGTGCCGCTCGATGCTTCGGGCCACGGCCCGATAGTCCGGTTGAAAGCGTTGGGCACGCCGGCTCACGAGGACGGCCGCGGCAACGGCAAGAAGGCCAAGCCCGACGAATGCCTGCGACAGGCTCACGTCAAACTGAGAACGCAGCAGAAGCAGGGAAACCCCGATCAGCCCCAGGACGAGCCAGCAGAGCGACAGCCGGGAAGCCGAATACAAGCGTTTTCGCCGATCGACAATCGGCTGCAAACGATCATGCAAGGCCTGTTCGATCATGTTCGGTCCTCCACGGAGGCGGGTTTTGCACCTACCCGCACTCGTTCGGCCAACCACGTTTCCAGCAGAACGATGCCCAGTACGGCTACGATTACCCAGCGCCAGAGTTTTTGACGGCCCTCTATGGCAGCAGAATCCGCCGCCTGTTTGCCCGGCGTCCCTGTCCTGGAGAGAGCCGGGGCGGAGGCGGCCACAGAAAGACCCAGTTTCTCCAGGTCCTCGACAGGCATCGGACTCGTGCGGGATTCGGAAGCGTCCAGATTCACTGCGAAAGGCTGACTCTGCAGAGGTGACATCATCGTGTAGATGCCCGGCAGATCGGTGGCAGTGAACGTAAAGGAGTCAGGGTGCACGAGCGAATTGTCGGGCTTGCGAATCTGTACCTCAGCCAGATTCGATGCTGCCCAAGCGGGCAGGGGCACGGAATCTCCCACGGTGTACTGCGGCCGCTGGCCGGTGAGCGTCCCGCCGTATTCGAGAATCGAGTAGAGCAGCGGGACGAACTTCGAGGAAAGGGCCAGGTCGCTGTCGCCCGGATGCCAGCCGAACGTGAACAGCAACAGCGCACCGCGGCCGGACGGAATCTCCAGGATGGCGGGGTCATCGGTATCAAACCACGCCAGGACGCGGGCATTGGGAATGTCCTCCGCTCGCACGCGAACATACCTCCAGAAGTGAATCCGTGTGAAATCCCCGAACTTGGGATCGGCGAACGGCGCGAGCAGCGGGTGCGTCAGCTCCATGCGGGCCAGCATGGCGTACTTCTCGTCGGGCGCCGCTCCCTCGGACTTCAGCACGAACAATCCGGTCCGGCCGCCATCCAGGGCGCGGCGCACGGTCTCGATGCGGCCTGCCTCCATCGCTCCCGTCACGATCACGAGTTGTGCATGCTCTACCTGCGCGGCCGGCCAGGACGGATCGCTGCGATACTGAGTTATCTTCGCCTTCAATGTCCCCATGGCCCCGAAGGCCTGGCGCAGGTAGAACAGCAGGCCCTTCGCGTCGTTGGGATCATCGTTGCCGATGTAGATTACGTCGATCGGCTGCTGCGGCGCCGGCGTGACATAGAGTGTATTGTCGAAATCCTGATCGTCCCCGGTCAGTCGTAGGGGCGAAGGATCATCCGCCCTGGCTTCGCGAGCGGGGGCCTTGACGACCACACTGCTGCCCGACGGAACATAGACCTCCGTTGCCTGGGGGGTTCCGTCCACCCAGCGCAGTTGAAACCGCTGCGCGTTGGCCTCGACGGAATTGGTCACACGGATACTGGGCGTATCGACATCGTCCAGACGCGAGAGATAATCACGACCGGTCACGAGCTGCAGCGCAGCGTTGGTCTGGCCCGGCGCGGACAAGGGTCTGATGGTGAGCTCGATATTCTTGGGCCAGTCAAAGGCCGCCAGAGCTTCGAGGTTGCTTCCCTGCTCCAGATCGCTGATCAGCACGACCTGGTGCACGCGGGCGGCATTCTGATCGTTGGCTTCGTCATCTTCGAGCGCCTCCGCGGCCGCCACGAGGGCCTGCCCCATGTTGGTTGCGGCCCAGCTCGGCGCCAGGGCGGACAGCAAGGGCGAATAGTCCTTCGTCCCTACGCCGTTTTGCCATTGATCGAATGAGACAACCGTCTGTGTCACCCGGTCGAAGGTCATGACGCAAGCGCGATCCGCCGGACCGGTCGCCGCCAGGGCGGAGCGGGCTTCCCGCAGGGCCTGATCCCACAGTCCGGCCCGCCGCATGGAGGCGCTCGTGTCGAGGAGCACGACGATGCGTTTGCCCGGCTGGATGGGGCCGGCCGCAAGCGGCCGGCGCAGGAACGGCCGGGCGAAGGCCACCGCCAGCAGACAGATGATCAGGCACCGGACCAACAACAGCAGCCAATGCTCGACCCGGCTGCGATGGCGGAAACGTGGCAACGTGCTGCGCAGGAACATCAGCGAGCTGAAGGTCACGTGCTCGCGCGTGTGCCGGCGGATCATGTGGAGCACAATCGGCACGCCGATCGCCGCGATCCCGGCCAGCAGAAGTGGATACAGAAAGCTCATGCCGGCCTCCGCATCTGGGGCCGATTGACGTGGCGAATCTGCTTGTGGCGCAGCATGCGCTGCTGAAGGAATTCGAGCAGGACCAGGTCGAACGGGCGATTGGTGGCAAACAGGTGGTAATCGATGCCGAGCCGCTGACACGTCCGGCCGGCCTGGGCCAGATGGTCCTGGAGACGCTGCTTATATTCTTTCTGCGCGACGGTCGGGTCGATGTAAAGGTCGCGGCCCGACTCGATATCCCGAAAGAGGGCGGGGGCCTCAAAGCTGAAGTTCAACTCGGCGGGATCAAGAATCTGGAACAGCACGACATCGTGCCCGCCGGCGCAGAGATAGCCGAGATCGAGTTCGAGTCGATCCACGGAGGCCAGCAGGTCGGAAATCAGCACGATCATGCCGCGTCGGGTTTGCATCTGCGCGATTCGTTGCAGCGGAGGGCCAAAGCTCGTCGCGCTGCCTTTGGGCATCGCCTCCAGGGCGACGAGGAGTCGGCGCAGATAGCTGGGTCGATTGCGAGGCGGCAGATATTCGCGAATCTGGTCATCGAACGTCGCGAGGCCGACGGCATCGCCTTGGGTGAAGAGGAAATAGGCGAGTGTCGCCGCGAGGGTACCCGCATACTGAGCTTTCGTGTACGCGCCGGAGCCGTAAGCCATGGACCGGCTGTGGTCAATCAGGAGGTGACAGCGCAGGTTGGTCTCATCCTGGAACTTCTTGATGTAGAAGCGGTCGCTGCGGGCGTACAATCTCCAGTCAACGTAGCGGGGATCGTCGCCCTGGCTGTATTGCCGATACTCCGTAAACTCAACCGAGAAGCCGTGATGCGGGCTGCGGTGAATGCCCTTCCAGAAGCCTTCCACGATGGTCTTGGCGCGCAACTCCATCGACTTGAGCCGCATCAGCGCGGCGGCGTCGATCATGCCGTGCGAATGCGGGGCGATGACCGGGGAGTCGGATGGAGTCGTTCGCTGCGTCATTTGCCGGCGTTCTCCTGGACGGATGCGAGCAGGCGGGCGATGAGGTCGTCGATGGCCACGCCTTCGGCCTGGGCCTTGTAGTTGATGAGGACGCGATGGCGGAGCACCGGATGGGCCAGGGCGCGGATGTCGTCGAAGCTCACGTGCGACTGGCCGCGCAACAGGGCACGGGCCTTGGCCCCCAGCACCATGAATTGCGAGGCCCGCAGGCCGGCGCCCCACGTGACCCACTCGTTCACGAAGGCCAGCGGGTTCTCCGCGTGCGGCCGCGAGGCGGCGGCGATGCGCACGGCATACCGCACGACGTCCTCCGCGATGGGCACCTTGCGGACGACGCTGTTGAACTGTATGAGATTCTCGGCGGTGAAGATCTGCTCGATCATGCCATCCTGTGCGGCCGTGGTTCTACGGACGACCGCGACCTCGTCATCCTCCCCCAGGTAGTCGATCCACACGTTGAACATGAAGCGGTCGAGCTGGGCCTCGGGCAGAGGGTACGTCCCTTCCATCTCGATGGGGTTTTGCGTGGCGAACACATAGAACGGCTGCGCGAGCGGGTAGCTGACCCCGGCGGCGGTGACATGATACTCCTGCATGGCTTCGAGCAAGGCCGCCTGTGTCTTGGGCGGAGTGCGGTTGATCTCATCGGCCAGAATGATATTCGCGAAGACCGGTCCCTTGATGAAGACCATGCGCCGCTCGCCATCGTGCTGCTGAAGGATTTCGGTGCCGGTGATGTCGGCGGGCATCAGGTCGGGCGTGAACTGGATCCGCTGGAACTTCAGATGGAACAGTTGCGCCAGCGACTTGACGAGCAGGGTCTTGGCCAGGCCCGGCGCGCCGGTGATCAGGCAGTGCCCGCCGCAGAGGATGGCGATCAGCATGTGCTCGATCACCTCGTCCTGACCGACGATCACCTTCGCCAACTCGGTTGCCAGACGTTGTCGGGCCGTGCGAATCTGCTCGACGGCCTGTCGTTCCGCTTCGTATGCATCGATTGCCAAGGTCATTCTCTCCTCAATTCTCAGTGTGTCATCGCATAGAATACGATATTGATTCCCATCGGATAGGCTTTCTTCTCCGAGAACTCGTGGAAGTACCACTCGTCCTCACCTTCACGCTCCCAGCCGTCGCCCAGATCCGTGTTGTGACAGATGATGGCCATCATCCGGCCTTTGTCGTCGAAGAGGGCTTTGAAATGGACTTCCTGGGCGTCCTCCCGCTCCCACGTGATACCGTACGGCCGGCCGCTGACAGCGACACCGATGGCGGGAACCTGCGGTTTGGTTTTCAGGTCGTAGACGCAGTGGAAGATCGGATGCTCGATCGGCAGTTCGGTCGGCTCGCGCTCGGGGAAGATGCGTTTGATCTCGCGGTAGAAATTAAGCCACTCGGCCTCACCCCAGAAGTCGTCGACCATGAGGAAACCGCCGTTGAGCAGATAGCGGCGCAGAATCTTGACCTCTTCTTCGCTGAAGACGAGCCGGCCGCATTCAAGCATGTAGATGAAGGGATAGTTGAACAGCTCGGGGTCGGTCAGATCGAGTATCATGCCGTCGGGGTTGACCTCGAGCGACGTCAGTTGGTGCAGACGATACGAGAAGTTCAGATCGCTGTCGGGATAGTCGGTGGCCCAGCCGCCACCGCCGCCGCGTCCAAACCCGCCCCGGCCGCCGCGCATGCCGCGTCCGCCACCGTACATGTCACGGCCATAACCTGACGTATAGCGGATGCGAACGAACGTGAAGACGTCGTGCTGGAACTGCTTGTCGATTTGCCAGTCCGGCAGACCCTGGCGGTCCGGCCGCTCGGGATAGCCGCGGTCTGACCCTTGGCGGGGCATCATGCGAGGTCCGCCGCCGGGGCCGGGACCTCCCGAACGCAGCCGTTGCGCCAGCGTCAGGCTCGCCCCGAGTCCTGCAATCAATACGATCAGAAGCCACCACGAGCGTTTCATTGGGTCTGGCCTCCGGAAACTGCGGGGTTCTTCCGTTCCATTTTCAGCAGCAGTTGATGCGCCTGGCGAAAACGCGGGGCGTCGGCCAGTGCCTTGAGAACGTGCCGCTTCGCCGCGGCGGGGTCGCGGTTCTGAAGGAGCAGGGCGAGCCGATAGTTGACATCGACGGGATCGGCCGGATCCAGCAGGAGCAGTCTTCGATAAGAGTCTATCGCGGCTTCATCCTGCCCCAGTTCCTCGGCGGCACGTCCCATCCGACCATAGATCGCCGGCAGCATAGGGTAGACGGTCAGAAAGCGATTGCCGTTCTCCAGAACCTGCTTCCAGTCCTTCCGCTCAACGCCGAGTTCCGTCAATCGTCCGTAGACGTCCGTCGCGTCGGCCGCGAGGGCCGCGAGTTTGGCGAGAATCTGCCGCTCTTGCTCGGTTTCATTGAGGCGACGATGCACCCCGGCCAGGAGCAGGTAAGCGTTGCCTTCGTCGGCATCTTGAGGATACAGCGAAATCAGCTTTTCGAGCGGTGCTTTGGCCTCCTGCCATTTCTGCTCGGCGATGAAGCCGAGAGCCTGGAGGTTCAGGGCCCAGTAGCTGTTCGGATGCCTGTCCAGCCAGTCACGCACGGCCTGCGGGTCGGTTGGATCGACCGTGTCTTTGGCGGGCTCCTCCCAGTCCACGCCGGGAGCGAGGACCTCGGCGTGTTTCTTCGCGTAGGCTGCGAACTGCTCCTCGAACTTGCCGATCGGCGCGGCTCGCTGGCTGATGGCGTCGTTGATCTGGCGGCCTTCGCCCAAGTCCGCGAGAATCGCCTTGAGCGAACTCATGCCGTACTTCTGGACCAGGAACTCGACCACCAGGGCCGACTCGTAATACGCAAACTGGAGGTGCATGGGTGTCGGTGGACTCATGAACGCGCCGCTGAGTTTGCCGACGGGCGTCAGTTCATCGCCGAGGATCATCTGGCGATATTGGGGCGTCATCTGCTGGCCCCAGGTGGGATTGTGCTGCCACTCCTCGTGGACCGAAATGCCTTCACTGAGCCACCGCGGCATCCTGTTCTTGGTCAGGTTGAGCGTGACGACATGGGCGAACTCGTGCCACAGCGTCGCTTCCCAATTCGCCGGCCGCTCGACTTTGGGACTATTGGCGGTGATGACGTGGCCGAAGCAGACGCCGAGATAGCCGTCGCCGCCGGGCATGCCGAACGTGCGCACGGCGAAGTCCTGCTGATTGGCGAACAACTCCACCGTGACGGGCTGGTCCAGTTTGAAGCCGTACTTGCCGCACAATTTCGTGCTTGCCTGCTGGAGCAGGTTGACCACGCGGTCGCCGTAGACGTCCGCCTCGATTGGAGCCATGCGGACAACGAGCCCGTCGGCCGTGATCGTCTTGAGCTTGGCCATGTTATCTTTCAGGCTGACCATGTTGTAAGCGTTGACGTTGTAGGGGTCGCGCTTGTGAACCTCCTCCGCCAACTCCCAACCTCGCTGTTCCTGACCCAGGCGGAGCAGATCCTCTGCCAACTGAGCCTTGGCCGGCAGGTACGTCGAATCGAAGGCGAGCGATTGGTACTGGAAAGACGAGCCTTCGAGGAATCTGTACTTCTGTGACAGTTTGCGGCCGATCAGGCAATCGACTTCGGGGTTTGTCGTCCAGAACTTCAGGGCTTTGCCCCGGCACTCCTTGGACGTGTTGGGATCGTTGGCCAGGAAAGCCATCATGGAACGATAGGCCCAGGCTTGGGGGTGCCAGGGATTGACGTCGATGACCGTCTGGAGTGTCTTGGTGGCCCCGTCGTAGTCTTCGCAATCGATCAGGTGCTCGGCCAGCAGAACGAGGGAGGGAGCGTGCCTGGGATTGATGAGCAGGGCGGCGTCGATCGACTGCATCATGGCCTTGCGGTCGCTTTGGTAGAACGCCAGGGCCAGGCCGTAATGGGCGTCCGGCTCGTCTCCGAATCGCTCCAGAGCTTTGCGATACTGCTGGGCGGCCAGGTCGTAGTCCTGCTTGGCGATAGCCAGAGTTCCGGCGGCCAGGTACGCGTCCCGGCAGTTGGGGTCGGCCTGGATGGCTCGGTTATAGAACTCGCCCAGAATGACTTTGGGCTCGCCGCCCAGGATCAGCAGGGCGTCGCCAAGGGCGACCAGTTCGATGGGCTGCACACCCATCTGGCGCCGGGAGGTCGCGATCCGGTACACCCTCGTGAGCATCTGCAGGGCCGTTTCGTTTCGCCCGATGTGCCGATAGGCTTCGTAGGCTAGCTGATTCAGGCGGATGCTCATGGGGTCCTGGTGAAGAGCCCGGTCGATTGCCGTGGCAGCCTCTTCGTATCTCCCCTGAGCCAACAGCGATTTCACCGCGAGAATCGGCCAGTCGGCTCCATAGACGCCCTCGTCGATAGCTTTCTGGGAAGCTTCCAGGCATTCCTTGTACTGGCCTGTCCTGAATTGGCTCTGTGCCGACGCGAGCCTGTCCCGGTCGGTATCAAAAGGATTTCGTGCTCGCGCGGCCAAGACGGGTGCCACTGGTCCGACCATCAGAAACGCATACACGGCCAGAGTGATGAGACTATTGTGTCGAAGGGTATGCCTGGTAAGCAGTGTCATCCTGTCTTGACCTGAATCGCCCTACGTCAGAATCTCCCAGTGCTACGTCAGGCGACCGCCGCATGCGAAGTCTGCCCCGTCGGGAAGACGCACTGCAAGCCCCTGCCGTCCATCGTTATTTCAGTAAGCATGACGCTCCGGACGTTACATCTCTTTCGCCTTTTTGGCGAATTCCGGCCGCACATCTTGGCCGGGTCATGCATCATCTTCTGACGGCAAAGATACCTATGCTCCGCAGACCATTCATGTTCACGCCAATCGGCCAAGTTCAGAAACCGGTGCGTCTGTCGGTGAAGAACGTCACGTTTCGGACATCTTCCAGCCGAAGCTCCCAGAACGTGGCTTGGATGTCCCTCTCTGATGGCTTGCCTGCCCACGAGAAGCTGTCTCCTCCGGTCAGGTCGAAGATTCTCTCCCAGCTGGCACGGATTTGCGATCTGAAGGGCTCCGGACAGGGTTCATTCACCTTGAGACCGAGCTTCTCTGTGGCTTTGTGGAACTGTCTGTATTCTGCTTCGGTGTTTGACAGGAAGGAGTTGTCCAACACATCATGCCAGGCGGCGAAATCCGAAAGGAGGACTTCGCCGGGATCCAACTCGAGTCCCAGGCGGACGCCTTTCTGACCTTTCGGAAGATGGCCCCCGGACCGCAGGTCAGGTTTGCCTTCGCGCCATCGGTACCACGCCCACCACGGGAAACGGCCCTTCGAAGATGGGAGGCGGTCACCCATTTGGCCGATCATCCACCGGTAAGGTTCGGTATAGAGGCGGTCAGCGTATCTCCCATGGGCTAACAGGACGCCTTTGGACTTGAGCCTCTCACACAAGACAGCGGGCTGGATCGTCCACACTCGCACAGAGACTCTGATCAGGCGTTCAGTTTCTTGAGCAGCCAGGCCATGTTCTGGCCTAGGGTTTGCATGGTTTTGAGGCCTTCCTCGTCGTGCTCGACGTCGCCTTTGGCTCGGCCGAGGGCGATGTTCCAGTAGTTCGAGCCAGGAACGATCATCTGGCCGATCAGGGAGAAGTGGTTGATCGTGTCGAAAGCGTGCATGGCCCCGGCCCGGCGGACGGCGACGATGGCGGCCCCGACCTTGCGGCGGAAGAGGTCCGAATTGGCACGAGCCACGTACCCGGCACGGTCGATCAAGGCCTTCGTCTCCGTGCTTACGTCGGCGAAGTAGGTCGGGGAGGCCAGGATGATTCCGTCGGCGGCGATCATCTTCTCGATGCATGGGTTGGCGATATCGTCGTCGACCGCGCACCGCTGGTTCTTGGTCTGGAAGCACCGGCCGCAGGCGATGCAGCCGTGAATCGCCTGGCCCGCCAACTGAACCATCTCTGTCTCGATTCCCTCTTTTTCGATCTCGCGGAATGCTTCGCGGATGAGAATTGCCGTATTGCCGTCTTTGCGAGCACTGCCATTGAATGCCACTACTTTCATAGGATTTCCCGTTTCTTCAAGTCACAGATCGTGGATGACGCTCGTTAGGAT
Source organism: uncultured Pirellulales bacterium (assembly GCA_964421295.1). Lineage (GTDB taxonomy): Bacteria > Planctomycetota > Phycisphaerae > Sedimentisphaerales > Anaerobacaceae > PLanc-01. The sequence goes on along the minus strand of CAYQXM010000055.1, from coordinate 3,599 downwards.
GCGATAGTACCCATGAGTATCCGGCCTCGCAAGTCCTGTCTCTTCCGGCACCGGCGGTCGTCGCGGTGATAACTTTCTGTGAATTCCATCACATTTCGGATAGAATGTTGATTGCTTTTGAAGGCTGAACGGGTCGGGTATGGCCAATGACAGACAACGATTGCTGAGCTTGGATGCTCTGCGCGGGTTCGATATGCTCTGGATCAGTGGAGCCAGCGGCATCTTTGCGCCGCTGGCGGCGCTGACGGGCTGGGAGGTATTCCGCGCCGCCGAAGGGCAGATGGAACATGTGCCCTGGAATGGGTTTGTGTTCTATGACCTGATCTTTCCGCTGTTTGTCTTCCTATCCGGGGTGACGCTGGGACTGTCACCCAAATACCTGCCGGAGTTGGCCTGGACGGAGCGGCGCAAGTACTACTTCAGGGCGGTCCGGCGGCTCTTGCTGCTGATCCTGCTGGGGATCCTATACAATAACGGCTGGGGTCGCGGCATAGGCACCGATTTGAGCGAGATTCGCTACGCGAGTGTCTTGGGCCGGATAGGGATCGCCTGGTTTGGCGCCGCGATGATTGTCTGGCACGTCAGGTCATGGAAGACTGTGGCCTGTGTCTGCGGCGGCATCCTGTTGGCGTACTGGGCCGTGGTGGCCGGTTTCGGCGACATGACACCGAAAGGATGTGTCCATGCCTGGATCGATCAGCACTTCCTGCCGGGCGTCTGCCACGCGAACAAGCCCTATGACCCGGAAGGGCTGCTGTCCGATGTCTCGGCGGTTGTGAATGCCTTGCTGGGGTACCTGGCGGGCCGATGGCTCATGACCGAACGCGACGGCTGGTCCAAGAGCGGCGTTTTTCTGGTCGCCGGGGCGGTGACCTTGGGTGCCGGCTGGCTGTGGAACCTGGCCTTCCCAGTAAACAAAGAACTGTGGACCAGCTCCTTTGTCCTGGTTACCTGCGGCTGGGGCGGCATACTGCTGGCCGTCTTCTACGCGATAATCGATGTGGCCCGGCTCTGGTGGCTGGGCTGGCCGCTGGCAGTGATCGGGGCCAACGCCATAGTCATTTACTTCGCCGCGTCCATCGTGAGATGGGATTACACGGCAGATAGCTTGTTCAAAGGTCTGATCGCGGCGTCCCCAGGGCCGTGGCGGGACTTATTTGGTGTATTAGCCTATGTGTTGGTCCAATGGATACCATTAGCCTGTATGTATCATAAGAAGATTCATATCCGCATCTGACATGCACGGATACATATTCGATATCAAACGCTACGCCATTCACGACGGGCCGGGGATTCGGACAACTGTGTTCTTCAAGGGTTGCCCTCTGCGGTGTCGGTGGTGCCACAATCCCGAGAGCTGGAAGGGAGGACCCGAGCCCAGCCTGCGGCGGGGACGGTGCATTCGCTGCGGCTGCTGTGTGAAGGCCTGCCCGCACCACGCCATTTCGATGACCGACGCATTTCCGGTGACCGACATTTCCAAGTGCGTCCTCTGCGGCGAGTGCCTGAACCATTGCCTGAAAGACGCCCGGGAGATCGTGGGACGACGCATGACAATCCCCGAGGTGATGGTAGAGATTGAGAAAGACGTGATCTTCTACGATCAGTCCGGCGGCGGGGCGACATTCTCCGGCGGCGAAGTGCTGATGCAGCCGGACTTTCTGATCGGTCTGCTCCAGGCGTGCCGGGCCAAAGAGATTCACACCGCCGTCGACACGACATGCTATGCCAGTGCCGACGTGATCCAGCAGGTGGCTGACGCGGCGGACCTGTTCCTGATCGACATCAAGCACATGGATTCGGATATTCACGCCCAGTTCACCGGCGTCCACAACGAGCGCATTCTGGCCAATACCCAGGCGCTGGCCCAGGCCGGCAAGGCCATCTTCATTCGGATTCCCATCGTCCCCGGCTTCAACGATGATATAATCAACCTCGAAGGCACGGCCCGGTTCGTGAAGTCCTTGCGAACGGTCCGTCGAGTTGATATCCTGCCGTACAATCGGGGTGGTTTGGAGAAGTCGGTTCGGTTGAGCACGGAGTTTGAACTCATGCAGACTGCGCCGCCCGACGAAAGCCGCATGGAGGAGCTGGCCGCGATGCTGCGGGGTTTTGGGTTCGAAGTCAAGATAGGTGGTTGAAAGCATGAACGAAAGAGTCGCGAAACTGCGTGAGCAGAGTGTCCGGGCACGACCAACCATTTCCAGTGAACGCGCCGAGTTGATGACGGCCTTCTATCAGAGCGGCGCCGCCCTGCGCGAGTCCGTGCCGGTCTGCCGGGCCCTGGCCTTCAAGCACGTGCTGGAGAACAAGACGATCTGCATCAACGACGGCGAGTTGATCGTAGGTGAGAAGGGCCCCGCTCCCAAGGCGACTCCGACCTATCCGGAACTGTGCTGTCACAGCATCGACGATTTGCGGATTCTCGACAGTCGGGAGAAGGTGTCTTTCGGCGTGTCACAGGAAGTGGAACAGGCGTACATCGAGAAGATCATCCCGTTCTGGTCCGGCAAAACGATGCGGGACAAGATCTTCAAGGCGATGGACGAAACGTGGCACCGCGCCTATGAAGCCGGCATGTTCACCGAGTTCATGGAGCAGCGCTCGCCCGGCCATACGACGCTCGACGACAAGATCTATCGCAAAGGCATGCTCGATTTCAAGCAGGACATCCAGAAGCATCTGGACGGTCTCGATTACCTGAACGATCCGCAGGCCTACGCCAAGCAGGAAGAGCTCAAGGCCATGATGATTTGTGCCGACGCCCTGATCTGCTTCGGCCGGCGTCATGCGGAGAAGGCGCGGGAGTTGGCCGCGGCCGAGTCCAATCCCCAGCGGAAAGCGGAGCTGGAGCACATCGCCGAAGTCTGCGCGCATGTCCCGGCCCAGGCCCCGCGGGATTTCTGGGAGGCGCTGCAGTACTATTGGTTCGTTCACCTCGGTGTGACCACCGAAGTGAACCCTTGGGACTCCTTCAATCCCGGCCGGCTCGATCAACACCTGTACCCGTTCTACAAGAAGGGGATCGAGGATGGGACGCTGACGCCGGAGAAGGCCAAGGAATTGCTCCAGTGCTTCTGGGTCAAGTTCAACAATCAGCCGGCTCCGCCCAAGGTTGGTGTCACGGCCGCCGAAAGCGGAACCTATACCGATTTCGCCCAGATCAACAGCGGTGGCCTTAAAGAGGACGGCTCCGACGGCGTCAATGATGTGTCGTACCTGGTTCTCGACGTCGTCGAGGAGATGCGACTGGTTCAGCCCAGCTCCTCTGTCCAGGTCAGCAAGAAGAATCCCGACCGGTTCGTCAAGCGGGCCGCCCGGGTGATCCGCACGGGGATGGGGCAGCCTTCCGTGTTCAATACCGATACCATCATTCAGGAAATGCTCCGCGTGGGCAAGTCCGTCCCCGACGCCCGCAACGGCGGTTCCAGCGGCTGCGTCGAGATCGGGGCCTTCGGTAAGGAAAGCTACATCCTGACGGGCTACCTCAACATTCCCAAGGTGCTGGAACTGACGCTCAACAACGGCGTGGACCCGCGCACCGGCAAGCAGGTGGGTTTGGCCACGGGCGATCCGTGCCAGTTCGAAAGCTACGAGCA
>CAYQXM010000054.1:31383-36028 GCA_964421295.1 uncultured Pirellulales bacterium | reverse complement strand
CGGCGGCGCAGCCTGATCTTCCGGCGGCCGACCCGTGGAGAGCTATACGAAGCATCAGGCCCTTTGGCCCATACTGATTTGTCACATTCGTCGATGGCCTTCACCATCACACCAGGTCCCTCGTGACCACTCCTCCGTCACCTGTGTCTACTTGCGGCAGCTCCGTCCCCACCATCCGACACAGTCCTGAACGATCCATCATTCTATTGAAGGCACATGCCGGTACTATCGGTCACGGATCAATTCAGAATCCCACCCCACTTTTCGAAGGATATCCCCACATGTTTCAGCCGTAGACACGGTCAAACCGCCGCATTCATATCTTTACCCATTTTAACATACGATAGAGTAAATACAACCCTTCCGTTGACATATTGCCAACTTGGAACACTTACTCTTCGGGGGTAATTGGCCTCTGAACCTTGCGTACAGACGGGCGTCAGGGTTTATAAGCCTTGGCAAAGTTGTTCCGCAGATTGGTGAGGGTGAAACCACCATCTTTCCGTGCGGAAACCTTGATCGCCTTACCCTCGCAGGGATCTTTGGGGTTGGCGATGAAGTCCTCCGGTGCGTTCTTGTCGCCGGCGGCGCCCGCGGAGTGCATTTGCCACAGATCGACGAAGCCCGGCGAGGATTTCACGATGTCGAAGACTTCGGGTTTGCCGCCCTTGCGGGAACTATTGTTCATGACGGCCACTTTCGGGCGGACCGCATGCACCAGAGCCTTGGAGTTGGATACAGCGAAGCCGTGATGGCTGACCATGAACAAATCCACCGTGCCGATCAGGTTGTTGGGGCACACCAGCTCGTATTCGACGGACGAGAGCAGGTCGCCCAGGTCGAGCATGCGGAACTTGCCAAACTCGAACAACAGGCCGACCGAGCCGCCGTTGTCGTCGGTGTCCGTGTACGTCGGTTTTTCCACCCCGGCGGAGAGCGGATTGGGCTGGCCCGCACCGGGCAGCGCCGTCGAGAGCGCCTTGCCGCCCGCCGAAACCACCGTGATCCGGACGCCCTTCATCGGGATGGTGTCGCCCGGCTTGACCGACAGGCGCTTGCGGTCACCGATGGCCTTGATGTAGGGCTCGTAGAACATCTGTCCGGCGCGCGGGTTCTGGGTGGCCAGCGGGTCGCCATGATCGACGAAGACCTTGCCGGGTATCTTGGCATCAACCGCGGAGATATTGCCGGAATGGTCGGCGTCATAGTGCGTCGCGACGATATAGTCGAACTGCTTGATTCCCAACGCCTGGGCCGTTTCGACCACGCGCTTGGTGTCACGGTCGTCCGGCCTGGGGTACCCGGCATCGATCAGCATCGTCTCCCCTTCCGGGCTCTGGATAATGACCGCCTTGCCTCCTTCCACATCAATCACGTGAATATCCAACGTGTCCGCAGCCATTGCTGTCGAAATCAATCCCATGACGAGAATCCCCGCAAGCATCGACCTCATTGACGTACACCCTTCAAGAATGCCGTGTTCAAATCATGGCCGGATATCACGGTCCAACCGTCCCTATTCTAATAATCAATCGTCAATCATCAATAATCAATCGCTCGGATCAGCTCGATGCCCTCGCCCGTGCCGAGGTTGCGGCTGTACTGCCTGTCGATCGCGTTGTTCCAGTGCTCGTGGACGCCGAGGCTTTCCAGGGGTGTTCCGTCGTTCTCGGGATCGTAGACGGTTCCGGAAGGCGGACGATCGGCGAGCGCCGCCTCGTGCAGGTAGTTGTCGACGGCGCCGCCGGCGATCGCGCCTTCGGAGCGCAGGAAGTCCACCAGCACCGAGTCGATCGCGACGCCGTCCTGCGAAGTGAACAGACTGGACGTCAGCTTGCCGTCGAACGGCGGAGCCGACCAGTAGCGGTAGCGCAGGCACTCGACGAAGAACAGCAGTGTCTTGCCGCCGATCTCCTTGTGCCCCATCAGATCGACCAGGGCATTGTACGTCCCCATGGGTCGGGCCTTGATGCCGCCGGTGAAGTCGTAGGCCGCCACCGCCTGGTGCATGATCTCGGGATTCCACCCGTGATAGTAGGGCCAGTAGTTGGGATGCCAGACCGAGCCGAACATGTTCTTGGCACACAGAGTCACGCCCGCCAGCTCGTGCGCCCTGGGCAGCGCGATGTTGATGAAGTAGCGTGCCTCGGTGACCACCGTCGGCAGGCAGACCAGCCCGCTATCCTTGACGAGATTCGGATCGCCATAGTAGACGTGGACGTTCGGATCGGGCTGCACCTTGACCCGCGCGCCCTTGTCCGGTCCGGGGCCACTCCCATAACCGCTGCGGTCGTTGGCGTCGCCCTCGGCGAAGACCACCCCCGGAAAGTCGGCATGACAATAGTTGTAGACCGGATCGCCATGATAGAAAATCCCGTCGTAGACGGTGATATCACTATCCGCCACCCCCGCCACGTTCACCAGTTGCGCCAGCAGCGCGTGCAGCATCTGGGGGCTGGGCCGGTTCGTCTGGCTCGAACTCCAGCGATACTCACGCGAGTAGATGTTGTTGACCTTGATGGCGATCTTCTCGCCCGGGGTGTAGCCGACATTGGCATCGTGGTGCGTCTGATTGAAGTTCCGAAAGAGCGCGTCCCAAGCTTGCGTCAGATCGTCCAACCCCGTCAGGTCACGAAGCGCCGTCGCCATCATCCGGTCCGCGACACACGGATCGGTCCGTCGGTCTTCCCACCACGATCCGGCCGTGCCGTTGCGGTCGTTCAACGCGCGATCGTAGACCCACACCACCCGTCCCGGGTGGATGCCCTTGCCCACCCCCATGGGTGAGTTGGCCGGATCGGTCGGAACAAACGGCGCCGCCTCCGAAAGTCGCTCGCTCGTGACGCTCAGCGGCCACCAGATGGCCATCACCGCGACCACAATGCAACCCGCCCCCACCACATACCGCGATTGACTGAACAGCCGCCTCGCCTTGCGCCAGGCCGCGACCGACGCGAGGGCCCCCATCACCCAAATCACAAACCCGCACGCCAACGGCGCCGCCGCCCGCTGACAGGGATAGGTTGCCCGGCTCGGCTTGGGCACCACCCGAATCAAGAACCAAAGAAACGCCAGAAGCCCCGCCGCCGGAAACAACCACCCCCGCCGCCTCCCGTTCGTGGTGTGTGCGCAAGGACATTCGTCGGATGATCCCTGGTGATGCCTCATGCCAATTTCCTCCACAGCTAGCCATGACCGATACACCACGATTGTACCAGCTATGCCTTACCGTCACAAGCCGGGCGTCATGTCCATGCTCGCGCAGGCACGCTTGTCAGCCGCGATCCACGACATAGGCACCTGGTCTGACCGGGCGACGGAACTCCACCTCGCTGGAGTCTTTCGGCCGGACCATTCCCGCTTCGGGAGTCTTCATCGTCGGCGGCCCAACGATCAGCCCCCAGGCCGACAAACCTCCTCCCCAGCCAAACTCGACGGTCAACTCCCCTTCCGGCGTGCGATTGAACCAGATGAACTTCGGTTTGAAGTCAACCAGACACTTGGGATAGTCCGCAGGGAAATCATATCGATATGACTGACCCGCCTGCCTCTCGGCGAACGCAGGCCCTTCCGTAGCCAGCCACTGTTGCACCGCCTGAATGTCGACGTGTCTCAACGTCCACGCTCTGAACCCTCGCAAGAAGACGGGGGACGACGGTGTGCACGTGCAGAAAGCAATTATGGGGATGGACACAGGAAGCGCCACGAACAGGAGCCTGAGAGCCAGATGCTTGGGGTTGCAGGGGCGATTGAACAGCCGGAAGAGACCATGCACGAGGAACACCAGAGCCGCGAATCCCAGTACGGGAAAGAACAGAAGACATCCGGCGAAACCTCCCGCAGGATTATTCGCGCACCCGCCGGCGTACTCGGCCCAATACAGGAGACAGGCCCCGCCGAGTCCCACGAGTGCGAACACGCCCAGCCTGATGAGATCCCGCCTATTCGGGAAACCTCCCTTCGAGGCCTCTCCTCCCACCCGCGTCACACCCACCACATCGCGCGATTCCATGTCCTCTCCTCGAATCATCAATGACCAATCATCAGTAGTCCATGAACACAATGTCCTCCGGGATGGCCGGACGCCACGCTCAGGCTCGCGTGGACGTGCCTATCCGCCATGGACGCGATCGTAGACGTAGGCACCTGGCTTCACGGGAAGACGATACTCCCAATGCGATTCCGACGTATCGATCCTGCCGGCGTTCGGCATCTTCATGGTGGGCGGCCCCACGACCAATCCCCAGGTCTCATCGGGCACTCCCCAGAAGAAGTGTATCGTCAATTCGTTTGCGTCTGTTTGACCGAAATGGACGAATGAGGGTTTGAATTCGGTCAGGCTTCTTGGCCACTCGGGCGGATAGTCATTCTCCCCGAGCAGGCCTTTCTGCTGATATTTGGGTCCGTCCGTCGCCAGCCAGCGTTGTATCGCTTCCACGTCAACGTTCGTTGTCACCCATTGTCGAAAGCCCTTGAGATAGCTCGGCGGCACGTGTCTCGACAGAAAGAAGATCCCTACGCAAGTCAGCAAGGGCATGATGGTCAATGCCAGCTTGACAGCCAAGTGCGAAAGATTGCGCCGCCGTGCGAAGAGACTCTCTCCCAGACCATAGAAGATGAACGCCGCAACGCCCAGGCCGAGCAC
>CAYQXM010000054.1:0-31373 GCA_964421295.1 uncultured Pirellulales bacterium | reverse complement strand
GTATGAACACGCAAGTCGGCATAGCCATGGACGGCCAATTGTTCCTCGTACCTGCAGAATATGCCGCCAGGTGCACGACGCAGAATCCGACGACGGCAACAACCACGAAAGCTGCGACAGCCGCGGCGTGACGCGTACGAAAAAGAACTCGTTCGCCCGTGCCGTCACGTCCCGTTGCCCCTGCCCTGCCACGCGTCCCCATGTTCCTCTCCCTGCATCATTAATAATCAATGAACACAATGTCTTCCGGGATGGCGATGACGTCGCGGTGGGTGGGGCCGAGGAGTTTCTTGATTTCGGTGCTGTGCTTGCCGGCCAGGGTTTTGATCTCGGCGGCGTCGAGGCTCGTGACGGCCTTGGCGGCGGCGTTGAGCAGGACGACCTCGCCGGCCTGGAATTCGCCCTCGACGGAGACCACGCCGGAGGGTAGCAGGCTCTTATGATTGCGGAGGGCCTTCAGGGCGCCATCGTCGATTTGAACTGTGCCGGCGGGCTGGCTGTTGAGGATCCACCGGGCGCGGTTGCTAAGCTTGCGCTTGGGCATGAAGATCGTGCCGATCTCTTCTCCCGACATGATCCGGCTGATCACGTTCTCGGCGTGACCATTGGCCAGGACGATGCGGCAGCCCGCGTTGGCCGCGATCTTGGCCGCCTCGATCTTGGTCTTCATGCCGCCGGTGGAATGGAGGCTGCCCGCCCCGCCGGCGCTCTTGACGATCTGGTCGGTGATCTCGAACACCGTCGGGATCGGCCTGGCGTCCGGGAATTCGCGGGGGTTCTTGTCGTAGAGGGCGTCGATGTCGGTCAGCATGATGAGCAGGTCCGCATCGATCTTGCTGGCGACCAGGGCGCTGAGCTTGTCGTTATCGCCGAAGGCAGTGCCGATCTCGGCGGTGCTGATGCTGTCATTCTCGTTCAGCACAGGGATGACGCCCAGGCCCAGCAGCGTCTCGATGGCGTTCCGCAGATTCAGGTAGGTCTTACGATTGGTGAGCACTTCAGCGGTCAAAAGGGCCTGCGCCACGACCACGCCGTGCCGACCGAACGCCTCGCGGTATTCCTGCATGATCAGGGGCTGGCCGATAGCGGCACACGCCTGCCGCATCTTCATTTCCCTGGGCTTGCCGGCTAGGCGGAGTTGTCCCGCCCCCATGCCGATAGCGCCCGAGGTGACGATGACGACCTGCCGGCCCGAGTCGACGAGCGACTTGACCTGCAGCGCCACCAATCCGAAGTACTCGCGATCGATGCCGCCATCCTTCGTCAGGGTGTTGGTGCCGATCTTGATGACGATCCGTTTTACCTTGCTGAAATCACGCATGGTTCAGATGATAGGATTTTTTCCGGCGGTGTTCAATAAAAAGGGAACAGAATCCCGGCGGCAAGCGTCTGTCCAGGCGAGTGGTCCCAAGGGTCTACGACTTGGTGGTGCCTGACAACGAGGTGTAGAAATGCATCGAAGGTCGGCTTTCACACTGATCGAGCTGCTGGTGGTTATCGCCGTAATCGCTGTCCTGATGGCACTTCTGTTGCCGGCCCTGGAAGCCGGCCGCCGCCAAGCCCGGGCGGTCGTCTGTCAGGCCAACCTGCACCAATGGGGACTGCTTTTCGCTTCCCTGGCCCAGAGCAATGACGGTAAGCTCTACGACCGCGAGTCATGGGACAAGTGCCGCACCCAGCAGTTCGCCTATTACCTCGACAACTTCAACTACAAGCAATTCTGTCCCATGGCGGTGCGGAAGGTGAGCACCACCGGGGTCGGCGGCACCTTCACAGCCTGGTACTATCCGCATCACACTTATCGTGCCGGCAGCTATGGTCTCAACGGCTATTCCCCGGCGTACGAATCCAAACAGACCGAAGGCTACGGCCCTCAGGGCTCGACCTCGACGCCACGATGGTCCAGCATTTATGGCAAGGTTCAGGGAGATGTCCCCGTGATGCTCGATGCTTCCCTCTGGGCCGCCTATCCCACTGCCACAGATGCCCCGCCGCAAATGCAGGATCAGGGAGCCACCAGTGCCACCATTGGCAGCAACAGCATGGCCTATTTTTGCCTCCCACGTCACGGTCCATTCATCAACTCGCTGTTCATGGATTGGTCGGTGCGCAAGGTCGGGGTCAAGCAGATCTGGACGCTGAAATGGTATCCTGGATACGTTACGAACGGGCCTTACACTCGTGCCGGCGGTTTCGGCGACGACAAATGGCCCGCCTGGCTGCGCCGGTTCAAAGGATACTGATCCCCCCGTGTCCGGTCACGGCCTGGAGACGAACGGATTGCCTTTGATGTAGAAGCGCAACAGGCGTTTGGCCCAGCGGCCGGCGTACTCGACCCCGATGCGGGGACGTTTGACGATCGCGAATCGCTGCTCCGGCTCGTCGGGACCGGCGATGTAAAGGTCCTCGCTGAGCAGATCGTGCCCGTTGAGGCGTCTGTCGATGTCCATCGCTTTGCCGAGCAGGCCCGGCCCCTGTGTCCGTCCCTCGATATTCCGCACGGGCTCCAGTGCTCGGAGCAGAACCGCCGAAGCCATGCCCTCGGGCTGGGTCACCACGTTCAGGCAGCAGTACATCCCATAGATCAGGTAAACGTAGGCGTGCCCCGGCGGGCCGAACATGACCTTGGTGCGTTCCGTCAGCCCCCGCGCGGAGTGCGCCGCCAGATCGTGGGGGCCGAGATAGGCCTCGACCTCGACGATCTTGCCCACCCGTTCGACGCCGCCGGCGACGTGAACCAGATGCCGGCCCAGCAATTCCCGGGCGACCACAATCGGGTCACGATCATAGAATGAGCGGGGTAGGTTCTCCATGGCGGAGTCCAAGGCAGGCACGGGGGCCTGCCCCTACGATAAATGCTGCCAACGACTCGCTATTTGGTCTGTTCGCTCAGATAAGTTGGCATGCCCATCTGCTTGATCTGGTCGAGCTGGACCTCGATCTCGTCGATGTGCTCTTCTTCATCCTTCAGGATGGACGTCAGCATGTCGCGTGTGCCGTTGTCACCCAGGTCCGTGACCACCTTGATGCTGGCGTTGTAGTCTCGGATCGCGCCGCTTTCTGCCGTCCAGTCGTTACGGTGCTGCTTCTCGACCTCCGCGCCGATGTTGATCTTGTTCAGATTGCTGACGATCGGCGTCCCTTCGAGGAAGAGAATTCTCGCGATGAGCTTCTCCGCGTGCTTCATCTCCGCGATCGCGCGTTTCTGAATCAGTTCGTGCAGACGCCCATAACCCCAATTCTCGCACATCTCCGCGTGGACGATATACTGGTTGATGGCCGTCAACTCGTCGGCCAGTCGTGCGTTGAGCTCTGCGATGACTTTCTCTTGTCCCTTCATGTGATCTGCCTCTCTACTGAAACAATCCTTTTGTCGGCAACACCTCAGGTTGCGTTCGTTTCGACAACGTACCAATAAACGGAAGTCAGCCGACGGTCAAGAGCCAATTTGGGCAACCTGTGGGGCCGGAGAGACACGTTCCTTGCGTCCTTTGTGTCCGTCAGGTCCTTTCGTATACTTTCCAGGGGGGTGCTCATGAAAGGCTTCTGGCAACACACTGACGGCAAGGTCTACGCCATTCAAAGCGACACTTTCGGCCATATCACAGGCGCTGCGGGCCCTCTCGATCCGCGCCGGCTCCTGAATCTGAGCGACTACCGCTATGAGCCCGGCCTCACAGGCTGGATCGCCCGCGCTATCGCTCGCCATGACCTGCACCGGATTGAACCACGAGGCTGACCGCTCCGCATACGTTCCATTTCCAGGCCAATAGCGCAAGTGTTCTATCGATAAATAATTACGAAAGTCAGTTTTAGAGACACTTCGTCTGCCGTCGCTCCACTTTTATGTTTCGTACCTCCGAAAAGCACGGAACACACCGCCCGCGGCGGGAATCTATTCTTAAGATGAACAAGCTGCGCAAATTGATCTGTTTTTTTCGCGAAATGACGCGTCCGAGTGCTATTATTTGTATTAGAATGGGTTTTTCTGTGTGGGCCCCATCACTGGGTGGTTTGTCTGGTCAAGAAGGAGAAACGGGTATGCGTAAGCGTGTGGGATTTACCCTGATCGAACTGCTGGTGGTCATCGCCATCATCGCGCTTCTTATGGCTATCCTGATGCCCGCCTTGAACAAGGTCAGGAACCAGGCCAGGGGAGCCAGTTGTGCGGCTAGTCTGCATCAGTGGGCGCTGATCTGGTCGATGTTCACGTCGGATAACAATGGAAAATTCATCATGGGGGCGGGCGGCGAGGGCCAGACCGGACAGAACCAGTGGGTCACGACCCTGACGACCCAGTACAAGAACCTGAAGATGCGCACCTGCCCGGTCGCGGACAAGAAGCAAAAGACGCTGGCCGGCGTGGAACTGAACAAGAAGGGACCGACGGTGGCGTGGGGATATCTGAGCGACGGTTCCTGGGGCAGCTACGGCATGAACGAATGGGTCTGCAACCGGCCCGCGTCCGAGAGCCAGTTTGCCAACTACTGGCAGACTATCAACGTCAAGCCCGCGAACAAGATCCCGGTGTTTATGGACTGCTATTGGTATGACGTCTGGCCGCATGATGTCGACAAGCCGCCGCAAACTATCGACGATGTTGAAGGCGCAGGCACCGACGAGATGAAGCGTGCCTGCGTGGACCGCCACAGCCATGCGGTCAACTGCACCTTCATCGACTGGTCGGTTCGTAAGGTCAATCTGAAGGAGCTCTGGACGTTGAAGTGGCATCGGACCTTCAACAACATCAACAATACCTGGATGATCGCCGGCGGATGCACTCCTGAGAAGTGGCCGCTGTGGATGCGGAGCTTCAAGGACTATTGATCCGGTCCCTACGCCTGACGCACGACGAAGTAGGGTTGGCCCAGGAAATCCTTCGCAAAGCCCGGGTAGAGCGCTGCGTGCCCGCTGTTGGTACGGAACGTGAAGTAGTACTCCAGCGGGAACGGCGAATTGGCGTAATCCCCTTCTACCGTCGCTTGATGCCGCCCGCCAACCACTTCCATCGTTTTCTGTCGATAGACTTCGGCCTGGTTGAGGCGACGATACCAGAGCTGCACTGACGTCACCGTCGCATCCAGCAGTCGCAGGCGAAGCGGCACGTCCTGTCCGGGTTTGAAAGAAGCCGGGGGCGTGTGCTCGAGTTTCGCCGTGAGCCGCTGGGGGCCGGCATGCACGGACTGAATCGCCTTTGCGATCACCGCGGGATCGATGTTCTGCCCCGACGCCTGCCCGGCGCGTTTCTCCATGTCGGCGATGTCTCTATCGATCGCCTCCAGCCGGTCGGTCCAGTGCCCCCGCAGTTGCCGTTCCAGTCCGAAGGTGATATCGCGAACATAGACCCCGTCGGCATGACGAGCCGCATCCGCCCACGCCTGGCGGGCCGTGCGGTACGCTTTCAGAGCTTCCTGAAGCGCCGCGTCCTGGCCGCTTCGGTCGAACAACGCCCACAGCACCGCCGCCCGGAACTTCCACGCGAAGAACCGGCCCAGCCCGCAAACGATGGCGGTGTCCACCGCCATGCGTCGGAAGGCCGCACCACGGGGGCCATGGGCCTGTTTCTCCGCCCGGGCCAGATCGTCGGCTGCGGCCTGGGCCCACTCCTCGATTTGGCGAGCCACCTCGATGGGCGAGTACTTGCCGCTGAGCTTTCCCTGGAGCAGCTCCCCGGCACATTCGTCGCACGTCGCAAACAACTGCGGATCGAGCGGACTGACCGTCCCGAACCGTTTGGGGCTGGGGGAGTCGCCATACGATCCCGGCCGGGAACTGTCCACGATGGACATATTGGTGTAGACTTCCGGCCAGTAGTTGTTGTTCGCCGCCGAGGGGTCATGCGCGGTGGTCACCAGCGGCAGAATTCTGCCGGCGTGCGCCAGCGCCGCCTCGACCGAACCTGCCGCCGGGCCGTAGTCACGCCGCAATTGTCGCTGCCAGACCTCAGGTTCCGTCGCCGGGTTGTAGAGCAGCCGGCCCCAGAGTCGATATGTGTACAGGTATTTCTGCCAGTCACCCCCCGCCACCTTGAGCGACGCATCCGCATAGGCATCGCGTCCGCCGGGCAATCCGGAGCCCTTGCGTCCCTTGAACGACAGCGGCTCGAATATCTCGACGCCCGCACTGCCGCAGAAGCTCATTGCCCGTGAGTAAGCGGCGGCGTACGCTGGATCGCCCCACAGGAGCAGCCGCTGCGTCCCGGGCCAGATGCGATGCAGGACGTTGTACGGCCGCTTTTCTCTCAGCAGGTCGCCGTACCCGTAGCGGAGGAAGTTGCGGGAGCCGGCACTGAGTGACATGAGCCCGCCCCGGTCGGATCGCGGCTTCTCCAACTCGCGGATATCCGCCTGATGGTAGGGCAATCCCATGTGCTCGGCCCAGAACTTGGGCGAGATCGTCACGGGCATTCCGGTCGCCACCGCGATATCGATCATCTTCTGGTCCATACCCTTGGCGTGCATGTCGATCTCGATGGTGCGTCCGGCCGCGACGACGCCGTCGAAGACCATCTTCCAGAAATCGTAGCTCCCTTCCGTCACGCCGCTCTCGCCGTGTACGCGGAAATTCACGCCCGCAATGGCGGGGCACGCCTTCAAGAGGGCGCACACCGCGTCCCGGCAGTAGGGTCCCTGCTGCTCGGGAGTCAGCCCCTCGATGACATAGTTGGCCTGCGGGCTGTTGTTCCATTTGCAGGCGTGCGTCCAAAGCCCAAGCTGGAAGTGCAGGCCGCGTTGGGTCGCCTCTTCGCTGATGAACTTGAGCATCTGCAGGTTCAGATCACGCTCGGCGTCCGGAAGCCCCGCCGCCCGCACGTCGTAGCCCGGCACCGCCAGCAGGAACGGATAGGGGAAATAGAAATAAGTGTCGAGCAACTGCTGAGCGAAATCGTAGCCGATGCCGAGCGACAGGTTGAAGCGGTTGAAGCGCTGGCCGGCGAGCATGTCCAGGTAAGGCGGCCAGAATGCTTTGTCCTGGAACCAGCCTTTGTCTTCGATATCGCTGGTGAGAATCCGCATGATGCTGCGAATCCTGTTCGCCGGCCGCTCGACCATGGGCGAAGATCGGACCAGCGTGGCACGCGGATCTTCGGCGTAGCGAACGCTGTCGGCAATCTCGGTCAGAGCATAAGACAGTCCCCGCGCGTCACTGCCCCCAGCCATCGTCACTTCCCGCCCCGCCACCCATGCCGAGCCCATGGTCAGTGTCTCGGGAGCATCGACGTTCTTGCCGCCGCCGGTCGCCAGTACACATCGCTCTCCAGCTTTCACCTGATCCATCCCCTGGCAGACGCGTACGGGAATGCTCCGGGATTCGAGTGCCTGGCGCAGCTGCCCTACCGCCCATTGCGTCGGCGGGGCAGCGGCAATCGGATCGGCAGGATCGCAGACGATCGCCACACGGCCGAATTTCTGCCCCGTGTTCGCAGATTGTGGGCTGCTGCACCCTGCCAGCATCCCACCCGCTACCAGCCCTGCCTGTTTTAGGAAGTCGCGACGATTCAGACCGCCGGTGCGTGACTCTGCCATGGGGATTCGTCCTTAGTTGCTGAGGATGTCGATCAACTCGATGCTGAAGACGAGCACGGTGTTCGGGGAGATGACGAAACGCTTCTGCCCCTGCCGTTCTCTGGCGTAGAAGCCGTTCGTGCCATACGCCTGCTCGGCCGGGACGATGATGGTGCGGATTTCACCCTTTTTCATCTGGGCGACTGCCGCGTCGAAGCCCGGCGTGATCTGGGTCTTGCCGATCTCGAAGGTGAATGGCTCAGGCTTCTCGCCCGTGTACGGCGTGCGGTCAGGCGTGCTGACGAAGGACTTGCCGTAAAGGGTCGAGCCGGAATAGGAGAGCTTCACCTTGCTGCCGGCCTGCGGAGTTGCTCCTGTTCCCTCCTGAACGATCTGGAACTTGACACCCTTCTCACCGGCGACCGCCTTCGGCCAGTTTGTGGCGATCAACTCGGCTTCCGCCTGCTTCTTCTTCTCGTCGGTCTCGCGAACACGAGCCTTCGCTGCTTCGACCATCTTGCTGAATGACTCGGTCGTGGGCTTGAACGCCTCCGCCGCTTTGCCGATGCGTACGATCTTCACGCTCCTGACCTCGTCGCCCTGGACGATCTTGAACACGATGTCCAGCCCCTGGACCACGCGGCCGAAGACCGTGTAATCGCCATTCAGGTAAGAGCGGTCGCCCAGCATGATGCACCACTCGCCGCCGTTCGTGTGCGGACCGCCGTTGGCCATGTTGACCATGCCGGCCTTGTCGTGGTTCAGTTCCGGCAGACGAATCTCGTTGGGGAACATGTAGCCGGGGTCCTTGGCCTTGTCACTGTTGGGCATGCCGCATTGGATCACGTGCCCCGGCACGACGCGGTGCCACTTGGTGCCGTTGAAGTACGGCGCACCCGCGGGGAACGCGGCGTTCTTGATCGTCCCTTCCGCCAGGCCGACGAAGTTGGCTACCGTCATCGGCGTCTTCTCGAATTCCAGTTGAATGACGATGAGCCCCTTGCTCGTCGTCACCTCCGCATACAACCCGTCGGGTCGCTCCACCTGGGCGAAACAGAAACAAGGGAAAAGACACAACACACCCATCAGCAGATTATGATGTCGTCGCACGGCGTTCTCCTTCGGATCTACGATTTACGAATTACTATTTACGATTTCCCGTTCAATTGTAAATCGTAAATTGTAAATCGTAAATCCCAACCCGTTATCCCCACGACGCCGGCGCCTTGAGGCGGCGGGAGCGCCAGAGCAGGAAGATCGCGGGATAGATCAGCAACTCGAGGATGAATGACGTGGCCAGGCCGCCGACCATGGGAGCAGCGACGCGCTTCATCATGTCCGCCCCGGTCCCGACCGACCACATGATCGGCATCAAGCCCATCGTCGCCGCGGCGACGGTCATCAGTTTAGGGCGGATACGCTTCACCGCGCCGTGAATGATCGCTTCATGCAGATCGGCCATCGTGCGGAGCCGGCCTTCCCGACGAGCTTGCTCGTAAGACAGGTCGAGAAACAGCAGCATGAAGACGCCCGTCTCGGCGTCCAGCCCCATCAGGGCGATCATGCCCACCCAGGCGGCGATCGAGATATTGTACCCGAGCAGGTACATCAGCCACACCGCCCCCACCATCGAGAACGGCACGGCCAGCATGACCAGCAGGGCCTTGAACGTGGACCGGGTGTTCATATAGAGCAGGACGAAGATCAGCAGGATTGTGATGGGCAGAACGATCTTGAGTCGCTCACGCACGCGAAGCATGTTCTCGTACTGACCGCTCCAGACGAGCGAGTAGCCGGTGGGCAGCTTCACGGCGTTGGCTACGGCCTGTTTGGCATCGGCCACATAGCCGCCCACGTCGCGTCCGGTGATATCGACGTACACGTACCCGGCGAGCATGCCGTTCTCGTCGCGAATCATGGCCGGGCCGTCGACGAGCGTGATATCGGCCACTTCCGACATCGGCACATGCACGCCCTTGGCCGTGGTCACGAGGATGCGTTCGAGCTGATCGAGCTGCGCCCGGAAATCCCGGGCGTAGCGTAGGTTGATCGTATAACGCTCCCGCCCTTCGATGGTGGTCGAGATATCCTGGCCTCCCACCGCCGTCATGATGACCTCGTGCAGGTCGTCGATGGTCAGGCCATAGCGGGCGAGGGCTTCCCGCTTCGGCACGAAATCGACGAAGAACCCGCCGGAGACACGCTCGGCAAAAACGCTGCGCGTCCCAGGGACGCTGCGCACCGCCGCTTCGATCTGCCCACCGAGTCGCTCGATCTCGGCGAGGTCCGATCCGAAGATCTTGATGCCGATGGGCGTGCGCACGCCGGTCGAGAGCATATCGATCCGGCCCCGGATGGGCATGGTCCAGGCATTGACGCTGCCGGGGATTTGCAGAGTCCGATCCATTTCGTTGATCAGCTCGTCCCAGGAAATGTGCTCGGGCCAGAAGTGGCCCAGCACCCGCCGCAACGGGCCGGGCGCCCAGTCCGTGAACCAGCGATGCTTGGCGCGCCACAGGTCGGGCGATTTCAGCACGACCGTCGTCTCCATCATCGAGAACGGCGCGGGATCGAGCGACGTGTCCGCCCGCCCCGCCTTGCCGAACACGGAGGCGACCTCAGGGAACGACCTCAGGATGCGGTCCTGTGTCTCCATCAGGCGCTGCGCCTCGGTGACGGAAATGCCGGGCAGCGTCGTCGGCATGTAGAGGATCACCTCTTCATTGAGCGGCGGCATGAACTCGTGCCCCAGCTTCATGTAGACCGGGACGGTTGTCGCCATGATGAGGACCGAGATCGCAATTACCGTCCGGGGATGGCGCAGCACCCAGCGACACGGTCGCTCATACAACGCGAACAGTACTCGGCTGACCGGGTGTTTTTCCTCCGGGTAGTACCGGCCCACGAACAGGGCCGTCAACAGCCACGCCAAAGGTCGGGGTCTCATGCGGAAAGGCTCCATCCGGGCAAAGAGCATCCGCACCGCCGGGTCGAGCGTCACGGCCAGCAGTGCCGCCAGCGCGATGGCGAGCGTCTTGGTGTAAGCCAGTGGCTTGAAGAGCCGGCCTTCCTGATCGACCAGCGTGAAAATCGGCAGGAACGACACGGCGATCACCAGCAGCGAGAAGAACACCGACGGCGCCACTTCGATCAACGCTTCCAGCCGGACCTTGTGGAAATCCCCCATGCGCCCCTTTTCCTGCCAGATCTCCAGCTTTTTGTAGGCGTTTTCGACTTCGACGATGGCCCCATCCACGAGCACGCCGATCGAAATCGCGATGCCGGCCAGGCTCATGATGTTGGACGTGATGCCCATGAAGTACATCGGGATGAACGCTAGCGCCACGGAGATCGGGATCGTGATGATGGGCACGATCGCGGAAGGAATGTGCCAGAGGAAGAACAGGATGACGATGCTGACGATGAGCATTTCCAGCAGCAGTTCTTCCTTGAGATTGTCGATGGATTTGCGGATGAGCTGCGAGCGGTCGTACGTGGTGACGATCTCGACGCCCTCCGGGAGCGAGGGTTTCAGTTCCTCGATCTTGGCCTTCACGCGGTCGATGACATTCAAGGCATTTTCACCATGCCGCATGACGACGATCCCGCCGGCGGTGTCGCCGTTGCCGTCGAGATCGGCCACGCCGCGACGAATCTGCGGCCCCAGCGCAATGGTGGCCACGTCCCGCAACAGGACGGGCGTGCCCTCATCGTTCGTCTTGACGACGATCTGCCCGAGATCGTCCGTCGACTGGATGTACCCCCGAGCACGGACCATGTACTCCCGGCCGGTCCACTCGATCAGCCGCGCTCCGACCTCGTTGTTGCTCTTGCGAATCGCTTCGGTCAGCTCCATCAGCGACAGGCCGTACGTCTGGAGCCGATCCGGGTCGATAGTCACCTGGTACTGTTTCTGAAAACCCCCGATGCCGGCCACTTCCGACACGCCCGGCACGCTTTGCAGCGCGTAGCGCAGCACCCAGTCCTGAAAGCTGCGCAGCTCCGCCAGATCGTGCGTGCCGGACTTGTCGAGCAGAGCATACTGGAATACCCATCCGACGCCGGTCGCATCCGGCCCGAGTTCCGGCGTGACGCCACGCGGGATCGTGCCCTGAATCTTCGAGAGGTACTCCACCACCCGGCTGCGTGCCCAGTAGAGGTCCGTCCCATCCTCAAAAATCACGTAGACGTAGGAGAATCCGAAGTCGCTGAACCCGCGGATGGCCTTGACGCGCGGCGCCCCCAGCAGCGCCGTGATGATCGGATACGTCACCTGGTCTTCGATGATGTCCGGGCTGCGATCCCACCGCGTGTAGACAATGACCTGAGTGTCACTAAGATCGGGGATCGCGTCCAGCCGAATATGCTGCAAGGTGTAAACGGCGAACGCCACCGCTGCCGCGACCAACATGATCACGAGCCAGCGATTGTTCGCACTGAATTCGATGAGTCTGCGAACCATGCGCTATTTCCCCGCCAGGGCATCGAGTGCGGCCCGCATGGAGGATTCCGAATCCACGAGGAAATTCGCCGAGGTCACGACCCTGTCGTTCTCGCTCAGTCCGGAGAGGACCTCGAAATAGCCGTCGCTGCGGGCGCCGATTTTGATCTCGACCGGAATCAGCCGGCGGTCGCCGGCGTCGCGGAAGGCGTAGGTGTGGGCACCCGTCCGCATGACCGCCTCCACAGGCACGGCCAGTTTCTCGCCCAGTGGAAACTTGAGCCGGGCGTCGGCGTACATGTCTACTTTCAAGAGCAAGTCGGGATTGGGAATGTCGATGCGGACCTTGATCGTGCGCGTCTGCGGATCGAGACTGGGAGACACGAAGCTGATCCGGCCCTGGAAGGTCTTACCCGCCAGGTACGGCAGTGTCAGCTCCATGGGCATTCCGACGCGTACGTAGGACATGTCCGATTCATAGACGACCGCGTCTCCCCACACGCTGGAAAGGTCGTTGATGCTCAGCAGCACCTCGCCCGGCGTCACCTTGTGTCCGGCGGCGATGTCACGCTGCAACACCGAGCCGCCGGCGGGCGAATACAGGGTCAGCAGTTTCTCGACCTGGCCGGTCTTCTCCAAATGATCGATCTGGGCGTCGCTGATATCCCAGAACGCCAGCCGCTGCCGGGCGGAGGCCATCAGGGTCTTGTTGCCCGATTGCGCGGCCGCCAGATACTCCTGCTCGGCCGCCACGAGTTGGGGACTGTAGATCGTCATCAGGGGATCGCCCGCTTTCACCGCCTGTCCCGTCACGGCGACGAACAACTGCTGGATGTAGCCCTCGACCTTGACCGTCACATGATGGAGCCGGCTCTCATCGGCGACGATGCGGGCCGCTGTTCGTATTTCGCGGGACAGCGCGCGTTTCTCAACGGTCCCCAGCGTCAGCCCCATGCGCTGCCGGGCCTCGGGCAGGAGCGGCACAACCGCCCGCCCCGGTACCGTCGATTCGCCCCCTTCCGCGACCTCGAACGGCACCATCTCCATCCCCATTGAGTCCTTGCCGGGTTTGTCGCTGACCTCGTTGGGGTTCATGGTCGAGCGATACATCGTCCTGGTCTTGGGCTGGGCCGGCGCGTTCGGCTCCGGCTCCTTTTCCGCGATGGGGACCAGCTTCATCCCGCAAATGGGACAATCACCCGGCTTGTCGGATACGACCGTCGAGTGCATGGGGCAATGGTACTTCTCGGCCTGCCCTGCGGCCTGCCCTGCGGGCGTCGCATCATGAGACTGATAGAGCCAATACCCGCCCGCCCCCGCGGCGATCAGCAGAAGCAGGACGATCCACACTCCGTGGCGCCGCGCGGATGGGACGTTTTCGAGCGCCATGCTTTCATCCTTGTTGGGTGTTCGTCGGTTTCTCGGCCGGTTCAAGATTCATGCCGCATTTCGGACACTTGCCGGGCTTGTCGGATTTAACCTCCGGGTGCATCGGGCACGTATAGGTTGTCTCTTCGGCGGTCGACTGTTCCTGATGTCGTGCACAGCCCGACGAGGTGAGGACGTAGCCGCCGGTGCCTCCTGTGATCAACAGAAGCAAGGCGATCCGCAAGCCGCGTGACCGCCAGGTTGGCATCGAAGGGGAGTGTCTCAAGGGTGTCTTCTCAGTTGCCATTCTTGATTCCTTCATGGGTTGTCGATGGCGATGGTGTCGCGTCTGTTTTCAATTCTCGTCCGACCGCACGTTCCAGCCGGGCGTACTGCATTCCTACGTTTCCTTCCGCCATGGCCGTCATCAGGCGGGCGTTGAGCAGGAACCGCTCGCTCTCGAGGACGTCCAGAAAGCTCACGGTCCCCGTCTGATACCCCGCTTCATCGGCGGCCAATCGTGCCTCCGCCTGCGGGATCAGTTCACGCTGGTAAAGATCCAGTGTTCGACGCGCAATGGTAAGCTTGAAGGAGGCCTCCTGCACATCCAGGCTGCTCTGGCGCACGGCGGCGTCGCGTGCGGCCCGACTGGATGCCCGCATTTTCTGGGCCTCGCGCACGCCGGCACGGTATTTCGATTGCCACAGAGGCAGGTTGATCCCGACGACGGCCATGAGCATGTCGTCGCCCTGACGGAAGCTGCGGTATTCCGCCCCCAGCCGCAAATCCGGGGCGTAGTCCTTTCCCATCAGCTCCGTCTCCAGCTCGTACCGCTCGATCTGCGCCTCGGCCGCCCGCACCTCGGGCCGCCCCGCGGCCTCGGATAACAAGGCCTCCACATTCGGATCGGGCCCCGCCGGCAGGGACGTCACCAGGTCACCGATGGGAGCAGCCACGTCGCGATTCATGAACGTATTGAGCTTCGCCTTCTGCGTGGTCTCCTGGGACTGCAACTCCAGCAATTTCTGCCGGAGCATCGTGAATTCCGTCTGCGCCTTCAGCACATCTGTCTCGGGCCGGGCCCCGGTGGCGTACAGGGTCTGCGCCACCTTCTCCATCCTCTGAATCACCTGCTCCTGAGACTGCGTAATGGCGATCGAACGCCGGACGGCGTACAGATCGTAGTAGCTTTCCTTCACGCCCATGACAAGCTCGCGCCGGGCCGCATCGACCTGCCACCGCATGGCCTCCGCGTCCTTTTGGGCGATTCCCTCGCGCAGGGAGAGCTTGCCGAACCAGGGGAACTCCTGCTGCACCATGAAACGCTTTTCGTTGGTGTTGGGCCACTCGCCGCCGCTGGTCACATCCATACCGCTGTACGTGAACATGGGATCGGGCAACGTGCCCGCCTGGGCGGGCCGTTCCTGCATGGCCTGCCACCGGGCCTGCTCGGAGGCGAACCGCGCGTTGCTGCGGACCGCCAGGTCAACGGCGTCGGCAAGAGTCAGGGAAGTGACGGGACGAACAGGCGGGCCCATCCAACTCGCGTCGTGCTGGGCGCAAAGGGCTGACAACCAGAAGATCACAACACTAGCCATACGTATCACTCCCTATACGTCGTGCTTGGTCGGGTAGTTCATACTACGAACTGTCCCATAATACAAGCACGCGTTGTCCACGCCCCCGAATCTCCGGTTTATCATGCGGATTTGCTGCATCGCCACCGTCGAAAAAAAAGAAATGAAGACCACGGCCCGCACGGCCGATAGAAATTGCGCATCGTTCTACACAAATACGGCCAGAGACATTGCGATTCGAGAATAGGGGTGGCTGGATCATGTTGAAGACTGTAAAAGTCCCTGAATCGTTCGAGCCGTTCTTCCTGACGGCCCAGGAACGTGTCGCCCAGTACTTCGGGACCAAGGCGGAGGACCCTTCCAAAGGCACGATCGACATCGAGGGACAACGGTACATTCTCGTGCGCGGCGCGTCGCTTTCCGTCGACCTGTTCGAAGTCATGAAGGAACGGTACAAGGACGCCGGCGAGCAGGAGGCGATCGACGTCGCCCGCAGTTTCCTTTTCGACATCGCCCACTCCATGGGGAGGATGGACGCGCGGCTGTTTCACACGAAGCTGGGGCTGAACAGTCCCATGGATCGACTCTCGGCCGGACCGGTACACTTTGCCCATGCGGGTTGGGCGTTCGTGGACATTTTCCCCGAGTCCCGCCCGTCCGCGGATGAGAACTTCTGCATCGTGTACGACCATCCCTACTCCTTCGAGTCCGATGCCTGGACACAGGCGGGCAAGAAGCCCACGTTTGCGGTTTGCGCGATGAACGCTGGGTACTCTTCCGGATGGTGCGAGGAGAGCTTTGGGATTCCGCTGGTGGCCGTGGAAATCCTGTGCAAGGCCAAAGGCGATCGCGCCTGTCGTTTTGTCATGGCCCATCCGTCCCGGATCGAACAGACCATTCACGAGTACCTCGACCGACACCCGGAGGTGGCACGCGAAGTCGGCGACTACCGCATCCCGGATCTGGGCAAGAGGAAGCGGGTGGAGGACGCGCTACGTGCGGCCCGGGAGGAGAACCGCAAGCTGGCCGCGGTGGTCAGCCGCACGCACAGCTCGGTGATCATCCTGACGCCGGAGGGACGTATCGATTGGGTGAACGAAGGCTTCACTCATCTCAACGAGCTTGCGCTGGATCAGGTCAAGGGACAGACCCTCTCGGAGTTCCTCCAGCGGGGCCGGACCGCTGACGCAGTTGTTGATTGGTTCGGGGCTTGCCTTCGAGACCGCCAGGCGTCCTGTCGGGAGATTGAGCGACATGCGCCCTCCGGCAAACGACTCTGGCTTCACGTCGAGATCCAACCCATCGCGAACGAGGCACGTGTGCTCACCAGCATCGTGGCCATCGAAACGGACATCACGGAACGCAAGGAGTACGAGGAGCGTCAGGTCTCCCTGCTCGGCGATCTGGAGAAAGCCAACAAGGAGTTGAACGACTTTGCGTACATCGTGTCACACGATCTGAAGGCGCCGCTGCGGGGGATCAAGACCCTGGTGACGTGGATCGCCGAGGATGGCGCCAATACCCTCACGTCGGACAGCCGGCAACAGATGGACCTCCTGAACAGCCGCGTGGACCGGATGCACAAACTCATCGAGGGCGTCCTGCAATACTCCCGTGCCGGCCGTGCCGAGGACCAGCTCGTGCCGATCGATCTCAATGAATTGCTGGCGGAAGTCGTCGACCTGCTGTCACCGCCGGAACACATCCACATCGCGCTCCCCGCGCGTCTGCCTACCGTCGTTTGCGACCGCACGCGCATGCAGCAGGTTTTCCAGAATCTGCTCAGCAACGCGATCAAGTACATGGACAAACCCCAGGGGCACATCGCCGTCACGTTCTCCAAGAACGCCGACGGCTGGCAGTTCAACGTGACAGACAACGGTCCCGGCATCGAAGAGAAGTTCTTCAAAGTGATCTTCGGCATGTTCAAGACCCTCAACCCGCGCGACAGCTTCGAAAGCACGGGCGTCGGCCTGACGGTCGTCAAGAAGATCGTCGAACACTATGGCGGCCACATCTGGGTCACGTCCCAGGTGGGCGAAGGCAGCACCTTCTCCTTCACCCTCCCCAAACGCACGTTGGGCGCCGCACCCGCGGCCTTGACGGACGGAGCGCCGGTCGCAGTTACTTGCGCGTGACGGGCTGGCCCTTCGTGACCTCGATCTTCAGGCCCGCCAGATCCACGTTCTCGACGTTGTCGATCGTGAAGCCGGTCTCGGCCTTGATCTGACAGTTCTCGAAGATCACATTGCGGATCGGACTGGCCTTCAAGCCGTGCATTTCCCCGACTCGGGCGGTCGTGCCGGAGACGTTGATGATTCTGACATTCCGCACGATCGGCAGCGGGTCCGACGGCGGCTTGGCATTGACCATCCGCCATTCCATGTTGAACTCGAAGGCTTTCAGCGTGTTCTGGAGCTGGATGTCCCGGTAGGTGATGTTCTCGACGATGCCGCCCCGGCTGGGCTGGGTCTTGAAGCGGATCGGAGCCCAGTTATTGGAATCCATGATGCAGTTGCGGATTTCGACGTTGCGAATGCCGCCCGAAGTCTCGCTGCCCATCGAGACGCCGCCATGCCCATAGCGGAACCGGCATTTCTCGACGATGATCTCCTCGGCCGGCCGATTGATGCGCCGGCCGTCCTCGTCCTTGCCGCTCTTGATGGCGATGCAGTCGTCGTTGACGTCGATGTCGCAGTTGATGATCCGGACGTTCCTGCTCGAATCGGGATCGATGCCGTCCGAGCTGGGGATGTAGTGGACCGCGCGCATAGTCACGTCGCGGATTTCCACATTCTGCGAGTAGAGGACAAAGAGGCCCCAACTGGACTGATTACGGAGGTTGACGTTCTCCACCACCACGTCCCGGCAGTTCTGGATGGCGATCAGACGCGGCCGGGCGTAGGCCGGCAGCTCGACCGACTTCAATTCGTACGCGGGCGATTCCGGTGTCGCCGCCAGGCCGCCTTTGGGTCCCAGGCTCGGCGGACCGTCACGTTGCGGGCCAATCGCCGCCGGCAGCGCCGCCCCCGTGCTTCTTCCACGGTTCATCCGACCGTGCCACACGTCACCCGAACCGTCGATGATGCCGGGGCCGCTCAGACGGAAGCCGTTCGCGTCGAAGACGTTGACCAGCGCGCTGACCCAGATGCGTTCCTCGCCTTCCCAGCGGGTCTGGACCAGCTTGTAGTCCGCCATGTGGGTGGTGCCTTTGAGCACGCCATCCTTCTCGATCAGCAGATTGACACCCTGCTTGACGAAGATCGCACCACTGAGGAAGGTGCCTTTGGGGACCACCACGGTCCCGCCCCCTACAGCGGCGCACTTATCGATGGTGGCCTGGATCGCTTGCGTGTTGACGGTGTTCGCATCCCCCACCGCCCCCTGCTCGGTAATTACAAATCGCTTGCCCGACGCTCCCTGGGCGATACCACAAGAAACCACGAGCACCCCCAACAGAACCACCGCCGCTTGCCTGCTACGCATCATGATCCACCCTTTCATGTGAATTCGATACGACCATCGCCTCTATCATCGCTTCCGGCGTGGTGTCGTGCAAGCAAAGAATGGTCCCCGTCAGCCGTTCCCACGCGCCAATATGGGTGGCAGCGGCAAGCGTCAGCTTGCCGATGGCATCTTCGCATGCGATGGACCATCGGCAAACTCCGCTGCGCTCCGCTTGCCGCTGCCACCCGCCGGATTGTGGGAATGTTCTCACACCATCGATCACTGCTCGGCGAGGATGCCGGGCGGATCATGCTGGTGGCACACGTAGTGCTCGACCAGCTTGACAACTTCGTTGTGCTGCGGCGTCTCCTCGCGGTTGAGAGCCTGGGCGGCCCGGCCAAAGAGCACCGGCTCACTCGTCGCCAGGCGACGCAGCAGTCCGAGCGACTCCCGCCGGATCTGGGGAATGTGCAGATTCATCATCAGTTCCGCCGCGGCGCCGTGACCATAGACATGCTCGAGCGACGGCTTCTTCGCGAAGGTTTGCAGGAATGCCTTCTGCAGCACGACCATCTCCTGGATAGTCAGCCATCCCTCCTCGACTCTTTTCTGCAGGACAATTCCCTTCGCGACACCCAGCATGTACAGCACGTGCGGCCACGTACGGCAGGGCAACATCTTCGTCTTGGTGATGAGCGGCAGGTCCTTTCGCTGGCAGTCCAGGAAAACGGTCAACATCCTCTGGGCCTCTTCCCGCAGATGGAGTTGTTCCTGGCGGCGTACGAATTCGAACTGCCACGAGCTGGCCGCGGAATCGTGTGTGTCGGCTGCGTGCTCTCTCCGGACGAACGCCACGAGGCTGTGGGCCTCCTTGAGCGCCGCCTGCTGCAAGATGGGCAAGGTCTCTTCGTTCAGAGACTGCGGAATCTCGGGCACGCGCGGCGCTGCGGCCGGGTGCGCCACGGGGTGAGGTGCCTCGGGTTGCAGAATCAAGGGCCGCCCAGCCCTGACATTCTTCACGAAGAGCAGGAACGTTTCCGCCAGTTCCCTGTGACTCCCCTTGCGGCTGAGGTGACGTAGCAGCTTCTCCCAGGCCCGGTGGCGCTGGTCGTCGCGGAAGTACTCCTTCACGTCCACCGCCAATCCCGACGGTGCGCCGGAGCGGAGGCTCTCTTCGGTGATCGTCTTCATGCCTCCCAGGACGGAGAACATGTAGTTCCGGTACCGGTCGGCATTGCCCCCTTCGAATCGCTGCAGGCGGTGCAGCGCGACCCGAATGTTGTCCAGCGTGAGATCGTTGACCGTCAGGACGTACGCCGGCACCTGCTCGGCCTGACTGAACTCGGCGATCTCCGCCATCGCCGTGAGGAGTCCGCCCTCGACGGGCCCTTCGTTCGCGTCCGACGCCGTCGTCTCCGCCTCGGCCTGAATCCGTTTGATCAGGTCGTCCACCCCCCGCACCGCCTTGGAAAGGCGTCTGTCGTTGACGCCGTGATAGATCTGCAACGGATTGAGGAGTTTCAGGGCCAGTATGACAAACAAGGCCCCCGCCACGATGAAGAAGGTCCGGCTCCACCGGTGCAGTGCCGCGGTGAACTGGTCGATTCCCTGGAATCCCTGGCGTTCGATCTGATCGTATCTCTCGTCATCCTGGGCACCCTGCCCCAGGACCGTGGGCGTCAGAGACAGCACGAGAAGCAGGATCAGAGTTGCGAGTGCAACGGCATTCCATGAGGGACGAGAAAGCCCCCACCCGTGCGTCCGCATCGCAGACACGGCGTGTCGCGTTGCCACTGTTCGGCGATCTTCGGGGTTGAGCATGGTAGCAGCCCTTCCCAACAAAGCAGGAACCAACAGTGCATCTATCGCTCTATTGTACCACCCCCGCTACCGCACGCAACCATTAGATTTATTTGGCCGGCACCCGGGTCAGCCAATCGATCATCTTGCCGACATAATTCGGGTCGAACCTGCTCCACTCCTTGATGGCGTGAGGGGCACCATCCATGGTGACCAGATCGCACGCGACGCCCAGGCCCTTCAGTCTGGCCTGGAGATTCGTGGATTGCTCGTAGGGCACGCTCTTATCGGCCGTGCCGTGAATCAGCAGGAAAGGCGACAAGCCCGCCTTGACGTGGTTGATCGGCGACAGGTCGCGCAGCGTCGCCCGCACGGCGTCGTTCACATCCTGGCGATCGAGCAAGTCCTTCAGCGCCACGCTGAGACCGCCCCGCCGCGCCGTATCCGATTCCAGATCGGTCACCGCTGCCAGGCCCACGACCGCCGCTACCTGGCTGTCCGCGGAGGCTTCGATGGCCGCCAGGCAGGCCAGTTGCCCGCCGGCCGAGTAGCCGATGACGGCGATGCGGCGCGGATCGCCCTTGTACTGGGCCGCATGCGTCTTGATCCAGCGCAGGGCTGTCCGCACGTCGTCGTAGCAGGCAGGCCAGCGATACTTCGGCGCCAGGCGATAGTTGATCGCGAACCAGGTGAATCCCGCTTTCGTCAGCGGCTCAAAGAGCATCGTATGATCGCGTGCCTTGTCGCCACTGCCCCAGCCGCCGCCATGCACGATGACAACCACCGGATGCAGCCCCTCGCCCGCAGGCACGTTCGCGTCCAGCAACAGGCTTTCGTCGCCGGCTTGGCCGTACCGGATGTCACGAAGCAGGCCGACCGACACCTCCGAAGAAGCGGCAAGTGGGTCCGTGTTGTTCAGGTACTCCTCGACGTTCGTGTAGCCGTCCCTATTCTTGTCGGCGGAACCATCCGCAGGATCGTTCGGGTCGAGCCCATAGCGTTTCTCCCACTCATCCGGCATGCCGTCGTGATCGCGGTCCACACGCGCAGGTGCGGAACGGTAGGCAGGCCAGCCGCCCACCTGTTCCTGGGAGTCGATGATGGAGCCCGTCCGGTTTCGCACCGTGTCCACAATACGGGCATCGACCGCATCCCGAACCGGCAGCGAGGCCCCGACTCCCGCCAGCACCGATTCATAGGCCTGCGGCGCCGATTGCGTCGTGACCGCCGGCATATCGAACGGCTCGGCGACCACTTCTACCTGCCGCACGCCGCCAGCCTCCACGCGACTGAAGAAGAGCGAATTATCCCCCGTCAAGCGGTCATTGCCGTCCACAATGTTGTCCCGAATGAAGAAACGCAACCGGGACGGCGTGCCGACCTCGATCGGGTACTTGGCCTTGCTGCTGGGTCCCGACCGGATGTAGTTGGCGACGTAGTTGACGGGGAAGTTGCCCTGCGTCAGGCCGGAGCAGGTCGGGCCAAAGTCGTAGATGACGTTGTTGCGGAAATCGAACATCGGAAACGGCGGGCGCCCGTAATTGTCGCCCATGCGCGGATTGCGGGCATGATTGTGCGCCCAGAGGTTGTGATGCATCGTGACGGGTCCGTTGGCCCGGCCCAGCGTACCGTAGCCATGCTCGCCTTTGGGATGCCTGCTGCTGTCAAGCGCCTCGGCGATGAGGCACCACTGCACCGTCACGTCCTTGACATTGCCCGACAGAGAGAGCGCTTCATCGATGGACCAGGTGGCCGAACAATGATCGAGGATGGCCCGGCTCGACCCGTGCGCCAGATCGATGCAGTCTTCCTGCCTGCCGCCCTGATCGCCTGCCCGGCTGCGCAGGTAACGAATGATCACATCGTGGGTCGCCACGGAGAGCGCGTAGTTTCGCAGGCAGATGCCGTCACCCGGGGCGGTTTGCGCCGCGAGTGTCAGGAAAGGATTCCTCACGTAGATGGGCTGTTCGAGCGAGATCAGTCCGGCCACCTGAAAGACGACGATGCGCGGCCCTTCCGCCTCGCACGCAGCCCGCAAACTCCCCGGGCCGCTGTCGTTCAGATTGGTCACCTCGATGACGCGTC
Organism: uncultured Pirellulales bacterium; assembly: GCA_964421295.1. Taxonomy (GTDB): domain Bacteria; phylum Planctomycetota; class Phycisphaerae; order Sedimentisphaerales; family Anaerobacaceae; genus PLanc-01. The sequence goes on along the minus strand of CAYQXM010000054.1, from coordinate 9,150 downwards.
CGCCCCGCCCGCCGGGAGTGGTCGCGCCGCATCCCTCGGCCCCCGGAAACGCCGGGGTCGTATCCGTGGAGACCGCATGGGCTGAAGCCCATCCTACAAAAAGCACGACGACGGCAATTCCCAATACTCTCTGCATATCACAAAACCCTACCGGTCGCACCGATGCCTGTCAATCGATCCGCACAAGCGAGATTTTTCTCGCAAAAACGCGGCTGCGAAGTATATCTGGAGCCGTGGTCAAATTGCTGAACTGAACGCCGTGAAGAACCCTGGAGGCAAACACATGAAGACGCGTTGGATGGCAGTGGCAATCGTCGTTCTTTCATCGGTTCCATGCACCTGGGCAGCCGACGGAGATATCCGGCTGAACTCGCTCGGATTCCTTCCGCAGATGCCCAAGAAAGCGTCCATCATTTCCTCGTGTTCGGACTTCACGGTCAAGAAGGTCGGCGCAACCGCCCCGGCCTTCTCCGGCAAGACCACCGGACCCGTACACCAGAAGGACGTCAACCAGGACGTCTGGATTGCAGATTTCTCCCCCCTGACCACGCCGGGCAAGTACATTCTCGACGTGCCGGGCGTCGGCAAGTCGTACGAGTTCGAGATCGGCGACAAGGTCTATGACTTCGCCTACGTCACCGCCATGCGGGGTTTCTACCTCTGGCGGTGCGGCTGCGGCGTCGACGGCACCTTCAACGGCGTCAAGTTCGCCCACGACGCCTGCCACCTGCAGGACGCCTTCCAGGACTACCTGGGCCTCAACGACACCTCCCGGCGGGATGGCACCAAGGGCTGGCACGATGCGGGCGACTACAACAAGTACACCGTCAACGCCGGCATTACGGTCGCGTGCCTCTTCATGGCGTGGGACCAGTTCCAGGACAAGCTCAAGAACGTCAAGCTCGACCTGCCCGACACCGCGCCCGGCTATCCCGACTTCCTCAAAGAGATGAAGTGGGAGACCGACTGGCTGCTGACGATGCAATACCCCGATGGGTCGGGCCGGGTCTCGCACAAGCTGACCACGCTGAATTTCGGCGGCTTCATCCTGCCGGAGAAGGAAACGGACAAACGGTATTTCACGGAATGGGGCTCCGCCGCGACGGCAGACTTCGTGGCGATGATGGCGATGGCGGCCCGCTACTTCCAACCCTACGACGAGGCTTACGCCAAGAAATGCCTCGCCGCCGCCCGGGTCAGCTACGAGTTCCTCCAGAAGAACCCGCAGGACAAAGCTCCCGACCTGAAGGCTTTCAGCACGGGCGGCTACGGCACGGGCGACCCGGACGACCGCATGTGGGCGGCCATCGAGATGTGGGAGACCACGGGCGATGCGGAATTCCTGAAGGACTTCGAGGCCCGGGCCTCGGCACCGCTGCGCCTAGGCCGTGACGGCGGTGGCAACGCCGCCGGGGCTTCGGGCGGCAGGATCGACGAGGACTGGGACTGGGGCAACGTCCGCAATCTCGCCATGTTCACGTACGTCTTATCCAAAAAAGAGGGTCGCAATCCGGAACTGCTGGCGTCGATTCGTCAGGGCGTGACGGCGACCGCCGATGCGATCGTGGCCAAGGCGAACAGCGACGTGTACGGTCGGCCTCTGGGGACGCGGTACTATTGGGGCTGCAACGGCGGCGTGGCCCGGCAGGTGCTGAATCTCCAGATCGCCAACAGGGTGACGCCGAAACCTGAGTACGTGCACGCCTCGCTCGACGCGATCGCACACCTGTTCGGCCGGAACTTCTACGGGCGTTCCTACGTGACGGGGCTGGGCGTCAACCCGGCCATGAATCCGCACGACCGGCGTTCCGGCGGCGATCAGAACAAAGACCCCTGGCCCGGCTATGTCGTCGGCGGCAGCAATCCCGGCGCAACGAAGTGGCAGGACATCCAGGACGATTACCGCACGAACGAAATCGCCGTGAACTGGCAGGCCGCTTTGGTCTACGCCCTGGCGGCCTTCACGAGCGGACAGTAAGAAGCAAGTTTGATGTTTGATGGTTGAGGTGAGAAGTGAGAAAACGTGCTCTTTGGATGGTGGTCTTCAGTGTCGCAATCGTCGGTTGTGTTCGGGCGGATGACAAGATCCAGCCCAAGATTGCCTTGAAGGTTCTGCCCTTCGAGGCGCGTGACGTGCGTCTGCTGGAGGGTCCGTTTCAGCACGCCATGGATCTGGACGCGAAATTCCTGCTGAGCCTGGAACCGGACCGACTGCTGAGCCCCTACCGCCGCGAGGCGGGGCTGAAACCCAAGGCCGAGGTCTACGGCGGGTGGGAATCGCGCGGCGTCGCCGGGCATAGCCTGGGGCACTACCTCTCCGCCTGCGCACGCATGTACCAGGATATGAACAACGTGCGTTTCCGCGACCGCATCAATGCAATCGTGGACGATCTGGCCGAGTGCCAGAAGGCCAACGGCAATGGCTTTCTGGGCGGGATGCCGGACGGCAAGAAGATCTTCGCCGAAATCGCACGCGGCGACATTCGCTCCGCCGGGTTCGACCTCAATGGCGGCTGGGTCCCGTGGTATACGCTGCATAAGCTCTTCGCCGGCCTGATCGACGCCTATCGCTACACGGGCAATGCCCAGGCACTGGAGACAGCCTGCCGTCTGGGCGACTGGGCGGACGAGACAACGAAGAACCTCACCGATGCTCAGTGGCAGAAGATGCTGGCCTGCGAGCATGGCGGCATGAACGAATCGTTGGCCGACCTCTACGCGCTCACGGGCGAGGCGCGGTATCTGAATCTGGCGAGGAAGTTCTATCACCAGGCGATTCTCGACCCGCTCGCCGCCGGACGCGACGAGCTGGAGGGCAAGCACGCCAATACCCAGATCCCCAAGATGATCGGCGCCGAGCGTATCTATGAGCTGACGGGCGACGAGAAGTTCGGCAGGATCGCCCGTTTCTTCTGGGACACCGTGACACGCAACCATTCCTACGTCACGGGCGGCAACAGCCTGAGCGAGCACTTCGGCGCGCCGGGCCGGCTGAACGACCGCCTCGCCTCCAATACGACCGAAACCTGCAATACGTACAACATGCTCAAGCTGACGCGGGCCCTCTTCGAGCGTGACCCCAACGCCGCCTACGCGGATTATTACGAGCGGGCCGTGTGGAACCACATCCTCGCCTCGCAGCATCCGCAGGACGGCAGGGTCTGTTACTTCGTTTCGCTCGAACCGGGCGGACACAAGACCTTCCTCGGGCCGCTCGATTTCACCTGCTGCAACGGCAGCGGCATGGAAAACCACGCCCGCTACGGGGAGAACATCTACTTCCACGACGGCGAGGCCCTGTGGGTGAACCTGTTCATCGCCAGCGAGCTGACGTGGGCCCAGAGGGGCCTGAAGGTTCGCCAGGACACGACCTTCCCCCAGAAGCCCGGCACAAAGTTCACCTTCACCGCGAAAGAGCCCGTCAAGCTGGCCGTGCAGATTCGCCGTCCCTTCTGGGCCACAGCAGGTTTCACGCTCAAACTCAATGGCGCCCCACTGGAGGGGACAAGCGCGCCCTCGAGCTATGCTATCGTGGACCGCACCTGGAAGACTGGTGACGTGCTGGAGGTTGAGATGCCCATGCCCCTGCGCACGGAGCCGATGCCGGACAATCCCAAACGCGTCGCCCTGTTCGCCGGGCCTATCCTGCTCGCCGGGGATTTCGGGGCGCTGGGCAGTGAGACACCCGTCTATGGCCTCGTGACAGGCGACCGCCCGCCGGCGGACTGGATGAAGGCTGTGGAGGATGAACCGCTGGTCTGGCGCACCTCCCGCGTGGGCCGTCCGCGCGACGTGCAACTGACGCCCTTCTACAGCATGTATGAGCACGTCTATTCCGTCTATTGGGACCTCTTCACGGAGAGCGAGTGGCAGACGAAGCGGGCCGAACAGGAAGCCGAGATCCAGCGGCGCAAGGAATTGGAGGCCCGCACCGTGGACCTCTTCCGGATCGGCGAGATGCAACCCGAGCGCGATCACAACGTCAAAGGCGAGAAGACCGACGCCGTCGAGGCCCTCAGCCGCAAGCTGCGCCACGCCTACGACGGCGGGTGGTTCTCGTTCGACGTGGCCGTACCCGCCGATGTCCCGGCCGACCTGGTCATCACCTACTGGGGCAGCGAGACGGGAGCCCGGGAATTCGACATTCTCCTGAACGATACGAAGATCGCCACGCAGAAACTGAACATGAACAAACCCGGGAAGTTCTGGGACCAGGTCTATCCGCTGCCCGAATCGCTCACCAAGGGTAAATCCAAGGTAACGATCAAGTTCCAGGCCCGCCCCGGCAACTTCGCCGGCGGCGTCTTCGGCGTCCGCGTCGTGAAGAGATAATGAAAGGATCGTGAAGTGAAGTCACTCTATATCGGTGCTTGTCTATCCCTGGTCCTCACCACGTTCGCATCGGCGGCCGATCTGACCCTCTGGTACGACAAACCCGCGGAGAATTCCGCTCAGGGCTGGGAACGCGAATCCCTCCCGATCGGCAACGGCCGCATGGGCGGCACGTTCTTCGGCGGCCTGGCCGCAGAGCGTCTGGCCTTCAACGAAATCAGCCTCTGGACCGGCAATGAAGACGTGATGGGCGCCTATCAGGCGTTCGGGAACCTCCTGATCTATCTGCCGGGCCACGATGCCGGCATTACCGACTACCGACGGGAGCTGGACCTGAGCGAAGGCGTCGCCAGGGTGAGCTATAAGAAGGGTGACGTCACCTACCGGCGGGAGTACTTCGCCAGTCACCCCGCCCAGGTGATCGTCATGCGCCTGACCGCGAGCGAGACGGCACGCTACACGGGACAGATCGAACTGGCGGATATGCACAACGCGACGGCTGTCGCCGCCGGCAACCGCATCACCTGCTCCGGTGCGTTTACCCTCGCGATGGCCCAGGCCGGACGCACCCGTCGCGGCCAGGCACCCCCCGCACCCGATCCGAATTCGCCCAGGACCATGACCTACGAAAGCCAGGTCATCGTGCTCAATGATGGCGGCGCGGTCCGTGACAACGGGAACAAGATCGCATTTGAGGGATGTGAGGCGTTAACCATCATTCTCGGTACCGGGACCAGCTACGTCGCGGACTACGCCAGGAAGTTCCAGGGCGATCACCCCCACGCGCGGTTGACGGCCCAGATGGACGCCGCGGCGACCAGGTCGTTCGGACGACTTCGGGACGAGCACACCAAAGATTACCTCTCGCTGTTCGGCCGCGTCGAGCTGAACGTGGGCGAGACGGCGGCTGACGTCAAGGCGCTGCCGACGGACAAGCGGCTCGAAGCCCACGGCAAAGGCGGCAACGACCCCGGCCTGGAGGCTTTGCTGTTCCAGTACGGGCGATACCTGCTGATGAGTTGCTCGCGGGATAGCCTCCCGGCCAATTTGCAGGGGCTGTGGAACGACCGCAACAATCCGCCGTGGAATGCGGACTACCACACCAACATCAACATCCAGATGAACTACTGGCCCGCCGAACCGGCCAACCTCAGCGAATGTCACACGCGCTTGTTCGACATGGTCATGTCGCTCCGTGAGCCCTATCGCAAAGCCTCCGCGAAGGAGTTCCCGGCGGCCGAGGGTAAAACGAGCCGGGGCTGGACCGTCCGCACGGAGTCCAATCCGCTCGGCAATATGAGCTACAACTGGAACATGGGCGGCAATGCCTGGTACGCCCTGCATTTCTGGGAACACTTTACTTTCACGCTCGACAAAGACTACCTCAGGACGACTGCCTACCCGATGATGAAGGAGGCGTCCGAGTTCTGGGAGGATCATCTCAAGGCCCTGCCCGATGGGCGTCTCGTGGTCCCCAACGGCTGGTCGCCCGAGCACGGCCCGCACGTGGATGGCGTGACTTACGATCAGATGATGGTCTGGGGCTTGTTCACGAACTACGCCGAGGCCGCGAGTATCCTGGGCGTCGACAAGGAATACCGCGACAAGATCGCCGCACTGCGGGACAAGCTCGTCGGTCCGAAGATCGGCCATTGGGGCCAGCTCCAGGAATGGATGGACGACATCGACGAGCCGAACGATCAGCATCGCCACGTCTCGCACCTGTGGGGCATCTATCCCGGCCGGCAGATCAGCATGACGAACACACCCGACCTGGCGAAAGCGGCCGCCGTTTCGCTCGCCGCCCGCGGCGAAGCGGGTGACAGCCGGCGGAGCTGGACGTGGCCTTGGCGCTGCGCCCTGTGGGCCCGGCTGGGCAACGCCGAGAACGCGTATCACATGGTACGGGCCCTGACCACGCACAATACGCTGCCCAATCTGTTCACCAATCACCCGCCCATGCAGATGGACGGCAACTTCGGCATCACCGCGGCCGTGTGCGAAATGCTCGTGCAGAGCCAGGCGGACGAGATTCAGTTGCTCCCCGCCCTGCCAAAGGCGTGGCCGACCGGCTCCGTCAAAGGCCTGCGGGCCCGCGGGGCGTTCGAAGTCGATATCCAGTGGAAAGACGGCAAGCTGACCGGCGCAACGATCCGCAGCGTTGGCGGCAACGCGTGCAAAGTCCGCTACGGCGGCAAGGTCACCGACCTGTCGGTGAAGCCGGGCCAGGCCCTTTCGATTGATGCAACGCTAAGAGGAGACAAGAAATGATGCAGAAAAAACATGCCGCCCTGGCACTGTCCGTACTCGTGATGCTGGCTTCCGTTTCGTGTGCCGCGGAACAGGCGCAACCGACGAAGAAGGTCCGCATCGTTCTGGTGGGCGATTCGACGGTGAACGATGGCGGAGGCTGGGGACGCGGATTCAAGCGGTTCATCACGGACCAGGTGGAGTGCATCAACGCCGCCGCCAACGGCCGCAGCTCCAAGAGCTTCATCGATGAAGGGCTCTGGGCCAAAGCTCTCGCCCAGAAAGGCGATTACTACCTGATCCAGTTCGGGCACAACGATCAGCCGGGCAAAGGCCCTGAACGCGAAACCGACCCCAATACGACGTACAAGCAGTTCCTGGGCCGCTACGTGGACGAGGCCCGCGCCATCGGCGCCAAGCCGATTCTCGTCACTTCTTTGTGCCGCCGCACGTTCGACAAGTCAGGCAACGGCAAGATCGTCTCGACGCTCGGACCGTGGGTCGAGGCGGCCAAACACCTGGCAGCCCAGAAGAACGTTCCCATCATCGACCTGCACACCCGCAGCATCGCGCTGTGCGAGAAGATCGACGCGGAAAAGGTCCGCGCGTTCAATCCGGCCAAGGCCGACGGCACGGCGGACACGACGCACCTGAACGCGGAGGGGAGCCTCGCCTTCGCACGTCTCGTCGTTGAAGACCTCGTCGCCGCAGTACCGGAGTTGAAGACCGCACTGCGAAATGAACCCGCCACGGCGATGACAAAAGTCTTCGACGTGCGGCAGTACGGCGCCAAGGGCGACGGCAAGACGGTCGACACCGCGGCCATCCAGAAGGCCGTCGACGAATGCGGCCAGGCGGGCGGCGGCACCGTGCAGTTCCCGGCGGGCACGTATCTTTGTCAGCCGATCACCCTGCGGAGCCAGGTGACCTTGCAGCTCGACGAGGGTGCCACCCTGCAGGCCACCACGGAACATGAGGATTTCATGAAGACGCCTGGGGACTGGCTGGCCGCCAAGAGCGGCAGTGACTTCATCCCGCTGATCAACGGCAAGAGCCTCACGGATGTCACCATCACGGGCAAGGGCACGATCGACGGCGCGGGCCAGGTCTGGTGGGGAGCGGCGGAGGAGGCCCGGCGCAAAGTCTCGGGCTTCACCCTGCCCCGGCCGAACCTGATCGTCCTGAACGGCTGCAAGAACGTGAAAGTGACGGGGGTCACGATTCAGAACTCGCCGAAGTTTCACTTCGTGCCGACGGATTGTGAAAATGTGCTGATCGAGGACGTCACCATCAAGGCCCCGGTCGGCGCGGCCAATACCGATGCTATCGATCCGAGCGTGAGCCGGCGGGTGCGGATCAACCGGTGCACCATCGACGTGGGCGATGACAACGTGGCGATCAAGTCGGGCAAGGTCATGCCGGGCCGCCAGTTCGCCTGCGAGGACATCACCATCACCGATTGCACGTTCCTGCACGGCCACGGCATGTCGATCGGCAGCGAGACGACGGGCGGCGTGCGGAACGTCGTCGTGGAACGGTGCACCTTCAAGGACACGGAAAACGGCATTCGCATCAAGTCGCCCCGCGGCAAAGCCGGCACGATCCAAGGCCTCCGCTGCACCGACATCACGATGATGAATGTGGACAAGGCCCTGACAATCACGTGCTATTATCCGAAAATCCCGGAGACGGACGCGGCGCAGCCGGTGACGCCGACGACGCCCATCTTCAAGGATATCGAGATCAAGAACCTGACCGCGACGTGTCCCAAGGAGGCGGGGGTCATCATCGGGCTGCCGGAGAGCCTGGTTACGAACGTCTCGCTGACGAACGTGCGCATCACCGCCGAGACGGGGTTGACCATTCGCAACGCCAAGGACGTCAAGGTCAAGGATGTGAAGGTCGAGGTCAAGAAAGGTCAGCCGATCCTCTTGGACAACGCCCAGGTCGAAGGACTAGAATCAGCTAAGCCGTAACGGCGACAAACTGAAAGGAGCCAACGATGGGCATGACACGACGAACCGCGATGAAGGTGATGGCCGGGGCGATCCCCGCTCTCGGCGCCGCAGAACGCATTCTGGCCGCCGCCCAAGGCGGCTCCCGCATCGAGGCAGGACCGTTCAAGGGCTCGTGGGAATCGCTGACGAGCCAGTATCAGTGCCCCGAGTGGTTCCGCGACGCGAAGTTTGGCATCTGGGCCCATTGGTCGGCGCAGTGCGTGCCCGAGCAGGGCGACTGGTACGCCCGGCAGATGTACATCCAAGGACACGGCCAGCACAACTTCCACGTCCGGACCTATGGCCATCCCTCGACGTTCGGCTTCATGGAGATCGAGAATCTCTGGAAGGCCGACAAGTGGGAGCCGGAGAAGTTGATGGTGCTCTACAAGCGGGCCGGGGCGAAGTACTTCGTTTCGTTGGCCAATCATCACGACAACTTCGACGCCTACGATTCGAAGTACCATGCGTGGAACTCGGTGAACGTCGGGCCGAAGAAGGACATCGTCGGCACCTGGGCGAAGCTTGCGAGGGCCAGCGGACTGCGGTTTGGCGTGAGCAACCACTCGGC
>CAYQXM010000053.1:0-36082 GCA_964421295.1 uncultured Pirellulales bacterium | reverse complement strand
GCTGGCCGACTTCTTCGACTCCTGCGCGAGAGCCTCCAAAGACGCCAAGGCGGTCGAGACGAATGTCCCGCTGTGGGTCGGCGTCCTGCTGGGGGCCGGGGCGCTCTGCCTGATCCTCTGGTTCATGATCCCGATCTTTATCGTCGGCCTGCTGGCCTTCGTGCTTCCGGTCGGCGGCGCGGCCCTGGCTTATGTCCGCCACCGCAACATGCGGGTGCTCGACTACGACCGCGTGCTGACGTTCGAGCACCTCAAGAGCCTCGTCGCCCATTCGCACAAGCTCGAGGCGATGGAAAATTTCATGTTCATCACGGCCAACAACAACGAGGTGCCGGTCCCGGAGCCGCGCACGCCGATGTTCTTCGGCTATCGCACCGCTTACGACGTCCTGACGGATGCGCTGTGGCGGCGGGCCAGCATCGTGGCGTACACGCCCAAGGGCGAAAACTATGACGTGATCTACTACATCGACGGCACCGTCACGCCGCAGCCCCCGGTCGCCCGGGAGCAGGTCGAGTACCTGATTCAGTTCGTCAAGGAGCTGGCCGGACTCGACTCCAAAGAGAAACGCAAACCGCAAAAGGGCAAGTTCCGCTCGCGGCAGCACAAAGAGAACACGGACTGGGAAGTCTCGACCGCCGGCTCGACCGCGGGAGAGCAACTGCGGCTCAAGCAGGTATCGAAGGAGCATGATCTGCGGCTCGGGGAGCTGGGTCTGGCGCCCGAGCAATTCGAACAGTGCTCCGGCGTCACGAAGACCCAGGAAGGCCTGTTCCTCATCACGGGTCCCCAGAGGAGCGGCGTCACGACCACGCTGTACGCCTTCCTCCGCGAACACGACGCCTTCCTCAACAGCATCAACACCCTGGAGAAATTGCCGGCAACGAAGCTCCAGAACATCACGCAGAACACGTTCACGCTGACCGATACCGGGACGAGCACGTACGGCAAACGTCTGCGGGCCCTGGCCCGCATGGGCCCGGACATCCTCGGCGTCGGCGAGTGCGAGGATGCGGAGACGGCCCAGATGGCCAGCCTGGCGGCCAAGGACGGTAAGCTGATTTACGTCGTCCTGAAAGCCGACAGCGTGCTGCAGGGCCTCGGCAAATGGATCAAACTGGTCGGCGACAAGAAGCTCGTCTCCCAGACCGTGCTGGGCGTCACCAACCAGCGGATGATGCGCAAGCTGTGCGAGAACTGCAAGCAAGGCTACACGCCGAACACGGAGCTGCTCAAGAAGTTCAACCTGCCGGCGGAGAAGGCCAAGGTCCTGTATCGGCCCGGCAAGGAAGTCTACGATAAGAAGGGCAAGCCCTCCGTGTGCGACAAGTGCCAGGGGACCGGCTTCGTCGGCCGCACGGCCGTCTTCGAGATGATCATGCTCAACGATGACTTGCGGGCGGCGATACGGGAAGTCAAGCAGTTGCCCGAGCTGGGCATGCAGTTCCGCCGGGCCAAGATGCTTTACCTCCAGGAACAGGCGCTGCGAAAAGCCATCGCCGGGACCACGGCGATCAACGAAATGGTTCGCGTGTTGGCACCGGCCGAGAAGCAGGAGAATGGAGCGGCACAATAATGATTAGTTTGATAATGCTCGTGATCTTGGCGGCCTGCGCCGCCGGCCTGTACCTGAAAGGGACGTTCGTCCACGGCGTGTTCATGATCTTCAACGCCATCCTGGCGGGTTTTGTGGCGCTGGCCTTCCATGAGTTTCTGGGCGCGTATCTCGTCAAGTACATTTCCAGCCTCGCCATGTGGGCTCCGCTGGTAGGCTACGTCCTGCTGTTCATTGTGGTGTTTGCTCTTCTGCAGACGGCGGTCCTGCAGATCGCCAAGGAAAAGGCCGATATGGGAGCCCTGCCGGAGAAGATCGGACGCGCGGCCTGCGGCCTCGTGCTGGGCTACGTGATTTTCGGCAACCTGCTGCTCGCAGCGGCCCTGGCGCCGATCCCCAGTGGGTATCCCTACCCCCGCTTTGACGAGCGCAATCCCGATCCGGCCCGGCCCACCAAACCCATGCTGAGTCCGGACGGTTTCGTGTCGGGGCTGTTCAGCACGGCCAGTCAGGGCAGCTTGAGTGCTCTGGGCCAACCCCGCAGTTTTGCCATGCTCCACGCCGGCTTCGTGGACAGCCTCCATCTGAATCGCCAAAAATCCCCCAAGCAGGTTCCCCTCGCGACCAAAGACACGGCGCTCGAAGCACCACGCAAGGGCGATGTCTGGGAGGCGCCCGCTACGATCCGCGGGGAAGACGGCCAGGCCCCCGGCGTCCCGGGCGATCGTAAACTCGTGATCGTCCGTGCCCGGATCCGCAAAGCGGCCCTTCAGGATGCCGGCACGTTCACGCTGTCGCAGTGGCGTCTCGTCTGCGCCCCGCGCGGACAGGCCGACCCCCTGGCCGGCAAGGGAGTGTCCGTCTATCCGATGGGGTATGTCCAGGGTAATGGGACGCTGGTGCGCAAGCCTCTCGGCGAGACGATCACCATTCAACCCAAGGATGTCCCGGACGCGACGAAGAATTATGATCTCGCGTTTGTGGTCCCGTCCGACATGATCCCCACACTCCTGGCGTTCAAACAGAACAACATCGTACAGCTTCCGAGCGGAGTGTCGACCGAGGGAGCCCCCGCCGAGACCTCGTCCGGCGCGGACCGGGCTCCCGCGCCGGCCCAGACGGCACCGCGGGGTGAGCCGAATACACAGACGCCTCCGGCCTCCCCACAGGCCCGGCGTGGCGCCTCGGGCAATCGGCCCGGCGGTCTCAGCCCCGTCGGCCAGGCCGCCGTCGGCGGCGCCCTGGATCCGGATATCAACCCCCAGTAAGACCGTCTGAGCCACATCGACGGCCGCTCTCCCGTGGAGCGCAGCTACGGACGAAATTGCTCCTTTTGAGGAACGGCTCCCGCCCTTGTGCCGTATTACTGCCGATGCTTCTTGAGGCGATAATGCCCGGGTGACCAGGCGCTCCCTTTAACAACGTCATCGGGCGGCTCATGGTTTCCCGAAAGAAGGTGTTCGTCCTGATACAGACGCAAATGCGGGACCGGCTCCGATCGGCGCAGGGGGTTTCGGACTCCAGGTCGCTCCAGACGCTTCCGGATCTGGAGGAGCGGCATCGATACGTTCTCCTCGCGCACGTATCGGATTGAGAGTTACCGCATGACCCAGCTCTTGCCTTTGTAGACGAGCTCGATCGCGGACCTGAGGGCCGGATCGCCGCGCAGGTTGTAGTCCAACTGGAGCGTCTTGCGCAGGAAGATCCTGGCGGGCTGGCCGGTGTTGGGATCCACCACCACCGGATGGTTGATCACCGCCAACTCATTGCTCAGACCGGTGATGAACACTTTGAAGGACACCGCCCGTGCATCGAAGTCCGGCCAGATGACGGCGATGTCCCGCGTATTGTCTTCTCCCTGCAGAAGGAGGTTCTCCGCTCCCGGGATCTTCGTCTTATCGGCACTGCGCACCAGGCGCGTCTCCACCTTGCCCAGCGACTCCAGGAACGGATAGCGACTCTGGTGACGTTCCTTGATCTTGTCGAACACGACGGACGGGACCCCTATGCCGGCCGGCACGATCTGGAACGTATCGGTCATCAACTCGCAGCGCGGACGGAAGTCGACATCCTGGCCGCTGCGATTTGTCACGGTCAGAATCATGTACCAGAACCGCGTCTCGCCGTTGATCCCGTAAGGCAGGACCAACTGCTGCGGCTGCTCGAATCGGGTTTCAAGAGTCCACTGTCCCGGCCGCTGCACGACCGCCGGCTCGGGTGCGGTCTTCTTCTTGGTTTCACCGAAGCCCACCTGAACCAACCCGCACGCCGCCAAAACGAGCGTCCCATAAAATACTACACTTCTCATCCGGCAACCCTCTTGTGGAGACGCAAAATCTTGCGTCTCTACGCCTGCGAATACCCCAGACTATACTACTCACCTATTTTACAACAAAGGGGCTGCAAAGCCAAGAAGAAAGGCACCGGAATGGCCTAATAATGAACCGGCGGATACGGGGCCAAAAGGGGATATGAAAGCCGGTGAAAGCGGTCCAGCCGGGGCACGCCGTCGCGTTGTTTCGGTACGAGTTTGTCTCGGTGGTCGTTTCGTGTTACCATGCCTTCCGCGCATGCGACAGACCGCAAGAAAGGAGTCATGTCATGAACGGCAGGAATCGGTGGCTGACCGTGGGATTGACGGCCTTCGCAGTCACTTTGCCAACTCTCACGACGTCAGGCGGACAAAGGGTCCAGTACGGATGGAAATGGGTTAAGGGCCGGTCCTATGATGTACGGTTGGTCGCAGACAGCAACGTGGCAGAGGCGGGCGGCGGACAGCCGGTCCGCAGTCAGGTGTCTCTGGGCCTTGCCTACAGGCTCGACGTCCGCGACGTGGATGCCCAGGGGGAGGCAATGGTCGATTGCGCTGTGACGTGGGTCAGGTTCGGACGCAAGTCCGACATGACGGAAACGGTATATGATTCCACCGACAAAGACCACCCGATCCCGCCGGACGCGTTGGGCGCCGGACCAGCGTCGTTGATGGGCGAGACGTTCACTGTCCGACTTACCCGTCAGGCTCGCGTGCAGGAAATCCAGGGACTGGAGACGATACGGCGGAACGTCGAAAGCAAGCTTCCTGAGGGACCCGCAAGACAACAAGCGATGCAGGGGCTTGCCGGGTCGCAGTTGGAGCAGTTCATCAGGGACTATCTTCTGCATCCTTTGGCGGTCTATCCGAGTACGCCCGTTGGCGTAGGCGATTCATGGGATCGACGTGAGACCTGGGGAGGCGGGCCCTACGACCGCGCGATGACATGGACGCTGAGGAGCCGCGAGAATGGCACGGCGATCATTGACGCGAATATGGCCATCATCCTCCAGGTGAGGCCAGACCCGGGGCCTCCTGCCGTGTCGGGCCAAGGTCGTGGACAGATCGAGGTCGACGAGGCGACAGGTCGGATCCTGCACAGCCGTTCAACTGAAACGATGTACGTCCACGCGACCGCCGGATCGCCCGTTCCGGCCCTCAAGACCGAGAGCATCATCACATTCGAAATGACCGAGCGAGGAGCCGGCAGCCGACGATAGTGGAATCGACCGCCACAGATTGGTCTGGGGCGCTCAGTGGAGAAGATCATGCTGCGATCACTTTTTGAAAAAGTCCAGGAACGGTCTCGTGCCAAGCGGGCGGAGTTGTTCAGGCGATACCTGCAACCCACCCCGAACGACCGAATCCTGGACCTTGGAGGCGGATATGGAGATTTCTTCGCTACCGTGGTGCCGTTTCGGTCCAACGTCTGGATCGCGGAGATCGACCCCAGGATTCTCGAACGAGCCGCTAAGCACGGATTCCAGACGGCGTTGATCCCCACCGATGGAAGCCTGCCGTTCGCCGACGGTTTCTTCGACATCGTCCACTGCAACTCCGTGATCGAGCATGTCCTGGCCCCGGAACATCGGGCCCGCCTGGCCGCGGAGATTCAAAGGGTAGGGAAACGGTGGTTCGTCCAGACTCCGAACCGCTACTTCCCGATAGAGCCGCATACCCGCCTGCCGTTTGCCCAGTGGTTGCCGCGGTCCTGGGTGAAGCGTTGGTTGCCATACATGGGGCGAATATGGGGGTATACGGATGACCTGGGCTGGCGGCTCCTGGACAGCCGGGAGTTTAAGGGGTTGTTTCCAGGCTCGCGTCTAATCCGGGAACGCTGGGCCGGCCTGACCAAATCTCTCGTTGTCATCGGCTCGAAGACGGGGACGATTTCGGCCGATCGATAAGGCAATCTCGCCATTTTTTGCTGGAAATTCCCGCGGAAATGTGGTATAAGGCCACCCAGTATGTGACATTGCTTCTGTGAGCTCAGGGCAGATCTGTCGGGCAGGGTTGCCTGACACGGAAATTCGGAAAGGAGGCCCAGGATGAAAAGGCTCACGTGCATCAGTGTGGCCGTAGGGTGTCTGGCCCTTTGCAGCGTGCCTGCAGCAGCGTTCAATCAATCCCCCTCAGTGGTCGTCACCCAGCCCCCGTGCAACCAGTTCAAAGCGATAAGCTGGAACGTCGATTCCGGCGGAGCCGATCCTCACGTCGTGTCCGTGCGGATTTCCGAGATGAACGACGTGTCCCTGTGGGGCTTCTGCGAAGTCCAGAATGAGCTGTGGGCCGAGCTCTTCGAGCAGGCAGCGAACGGCCTGGAACCCGGACGGTTCGCCCGCATTACCAGCCCCACGGCGGGCCGAGACCGGTCCTGCATTCTGTACGACAGGACGCAGTTCGATTGCCTCGGCTGGTTCGAGTTCAGTTGGGCCGGGCAGCCGTGGTACAGTTGTACGCTGGCGCTGAGACCGGGCCTGGTGGCCCATCTGCGTCACCGGGTAACCCGGCAGGAACTCTACTTCATGGTCAACCTGTTCCGTGGAACGATGTCGGACAAGCAGGCCGCGGTGCTGACGGAGTGGGCCCGCTGCCAGGAGATTCCGGTTCTGGCGGTGGGGACGTATGACTTCGAGTACCGGCCCGAAACACAACCGCCCGCGGAGACGGTCCGTCGCGGCTATCCGGCTCTTACCGCCACCGGCGTATTTCAGTGGATCATGCCCGATAATCCGATGCCGACCGTTTCACGCGGGGAACTGGGTGCGATCGACGACTTCGTGCTGCTGGCTGATCCCCAGCACAAGTTCGCCGGACGGTCTCAGGTGATGGTCCAGCCCGAGGATTTCCCGGACAATGATCTGACGCCGGATCATCGTCCCGTCGCGGCCACGCTCATCATCAAACCCGTCGCGGGATAAGTACGCCGTTTGCGGACCTGCCGCTCATTTCCTATGCTTTACAGGGTGCGGCTTTGCCACGGGCAGAGCATTGAGGTGTGCACCTGAAAAGCGAGGAGAACTATGAGAACGATCCGCATTTCCGAAGAACTATTCGAGCGGCTGAAGACCTTCGTGGTCGATCCCTTCGACGACACGCCCGACGCCGTCATCGGCCGATTGATCGACATCGTCGCCAAAGCCAAGATCCGGTGGTCTCCCCTGGACACCTGCGATACGCCCAAAGAGGCCAAGTCTCAGACCAAGGCGTCCAAAACCGCGGTCGTCGAGCAGCCGGCTGAGGAAGAAGGCGTCGTCGTGTTGTAGTCGGCGCTCGGGCCGCGTCTCCCAAGCGCCAGGCTAGTAGCCCTGGTACCACTTCTTGGGAACGTCGTCGCCGGTCGTCTCCTTGAGGCCCGACACGTGCGTGTCGAGCCAGAGAATATTGGCCCGCCCACCCGTGGTGAACGCACCCTGCGATCGGATCGAGTGCCGGAAGATACCCCGGTAGAACTTCGATCGCGTTCCCCCCTCGCGATAGTGCGTCAGGTTCATCGTCCCCGCCCCATCGTTGCAGAACATGTCCTTGCTGTCCTGCTCCACCTTCGGCTCGACGTGATCGTGAGAAACGATGAACTCATTCTGGTGCGTGATACGTGCTGTGTTTCGAATCGAGCCGCCGCCGGGCGCACGGACCAGGTAGTAGTTCAGACAGTACGCCGCGTGATAGATCAGCTTGGGATCGGCAGCGTAGATCAGTTCCGCCACACTGCGATAGCTGGGACAGCCGAAAACATTCTCCTGGGGGAGATATCGCGCGTAGGCCACGCCCCAGTAAGCGTCCCCATCTTTGACGGTACGAAACTTGCCGGTCGTGTCACGCCAGAAGAAGCCATTCGTGGCGCCGGTGTCGGCGGCCTTGAAGTCGTTATCCTGGAGGTAAGCCGTCAACCCCAGGCCGACGTTGCGGAGGTTCGACTTGCAGACCGTTTCGCGGCTTCCCTCCCTCACTCTTTGCAGAGCGGGCATAAGGATCGCCATCAAGAGGGAAATGATACTGATAACCACCAGCAATTCGATGAGGGTGAAGGCTCGATGCGACGTGCGGCTCATGTGGCTCCAACACTCCAAGACCCGCCAACCACCTGCAGGTCCGACTTTCAGCACTACTCAACCTCCCGCCGCTGGATGAATTGTAACCGTTCCGGCCGACGAAAGCAATCCGTCGGCCGGAACAATTTCTCGATTCGTCGCCCTTATTTTGCGGTCTGTGCCCCCGTGTCGGCGAGTTTACCCGTCCAGACCCCGGTCGTCTGCACGAACAGGGACGTCGCATACAGCCTGATCCGATGGTCCTTGACCGTCATATCGGCCAGAAGGTCCTCATGTCCCTGACGCGTCCACTGGAAGGGGCCGTTCATCGTCATCACGAGGTTGCTCGGATAGTTGGTGCGCTCGAGGACGGCAACCCCCGTCAAGGCGAGACTGGTCGCTTCGAGCGTCGCGTTCACGTCGGCCTTCGATCCATCAATGTTGACGGCCCCGACGATCACGAAGTCCTCGCCCGCGCCGGCCTGCGCCGCGACCGGGCTCGGCGGGAAGGCCAGAGTCTTGGCGTCGATCGCGTAGGGCCCGCGTGCGGTAGCCGTATTGAAGAAGCCATAGACCGACAGGCCCAACGTATGGGAGGTCGTGCCGCTCGTGGTGGCGCTGTACTGCAGAAACTCGCTTTCCAGGAACAGCGATTTCAGATTGAACGTCAACGCGTCAAAGTCCACCTCCGCCGACATCGTGCCCAGGGCGGGCGTGAACAGGACCGTCGCGTTATCGAGGCGGACCTCTTCCCCATCGATGACGGCTTTGAGCGTCATCTGATAAACCGCCGCCGCCGCGTCGGCCATGAAGCTGTACGTGTTCGATGTCACGGGCGTTTCTTCTTCGCCCTCCGCCGCAGCCAGCGTATCGTAGGCATACCAGACGGGACCTTCATAGGTCCAGCCCGAGCCCTCGGCCGCCAGGCGGTCCTTCTCGGTTTCATCGATGGTGAAGCAATGTGCGCCCAGGGTCCCGGACCAGAAACGGTAGACCGGCTTGGTCGCGGCCGGCCGCTGTGCCTCCGGGAAGGCGTAGAACACCACCCCTTCGTCCACCCACATCCCCCAGCCGCCATTCACGAGCTTCGCCTTCTCGGATTCGCTGCTGGTCCAGAAATGACCGCCCAGCGAAACCGACCACAGCCGGTAGACAGGCACCAATCTGGAATCTGTGGCACGCACGTACGTGTAATAGGCGATGCCCTTGTAGGTCCAGGAGTCGGCCGACTTGGTGATGAGCTTGTTCTTCTCGGATTCCTTGGCGGTATAGAAGTGCTTGTCCGTCGTGGGAGACTGGAAATGATAGACGGGGACCAGGCTCTTGAATTCGTAGGCGCCCATGTCCACGCAGGCATCCGCGATACGCTCCCGCCCGGCCAGATCGACGGCATTGACGTCCGCCGTGTAGCCCGGATCGCCGGCATCGACGCAGGGGGACGTATTCAACAGGGTGTAGTCTCCCGGCGTCCAGACCGTGCTGCGATCCGTCCAGGTGTCTTCCGCCGTCAGTTCGCCCACCGCCACCCAGGCGCCGGGCGCCGTGAAAGCGGGCGTCTGGGCCAGGTTGCCCTTCCCGGCCGCGCACGTGCCGCCCTTGATGTCACAATAGGTCACCTGATCGCAGTCATGGCCGACGATCTGATCCGGCGTATTATCCCAGAGAATGCTGTTGGTCACGGTGGTCTGGCTCGTGCAGAAGAGTCCCCCGCCGACGCTCTTCGCGCTGCCGGCGAGGCTCTGCGCCATGCTGTTCGCAACGATCGTGCAACGATCGATCACGCCCAGCGTACACCAGATACCGGCGCCGGCGCCGTCCAGAGACGGAGCCACGATACTGCCCAGCAAGCCGGCGTGACCGCTGCCGTTGCCGGCCACGAGGCTGTCGGTGAGCTGCAGGGAGTCCCCGCAGTACACGCCGCCCCCGGCACCGCCGGCCCCCGCGGTGAGTTTACCGGAGCCGGAGCTGGTCCCGCCGGAGCCCGCGACATTGCCCTGAATGACCGTGCGGGCGATGGTGCCACGCGAGCAGATGAGGCCGCCGCCGTTGCCGCCGCGGCCGCCTTGCACGCCGGTCCCGCCGTGACCGGTGGTATTGTCAACGATATTCGAATCCCGGACTTCGAGCGAGTCGGCATAGAGCCCGCCGCCGTCGCCTCCCCGGCCGGCCGCGTTCGCGGCGTTGGCGCCGTGGCCCGTATGATTGTCGGAGATCGTGCAGCCGTCGATTTCCACCAGCGTCCCGGTGGCGTAGATGCCGGCGCCGTCACCGCCGTTGCCCGACGCCTCGGTGGCAGACTGCGTCCCGCTGCTGGTGGTGTTGCCGGTGATCACGCAATCCGTGATCTGCACAGAAGAACCCTCCGCATAGATACCACCGCCACAGCCGCCGTTCAGGGTGGCTTTGCCGTCCCCGGCGGTGGTGGTGTTATTGAGAATGCGGCACTGGGTCACGTCCAGAACGCTGTTGGCGCAGTAGATGGCGCCGCCCGCGGCCGCCTTACCGTTCGTGATCGTCAGTCCGACGATCTTCGCTCCGGTGCAGGCGCTGATGAGGAAGCCCCGATGCGGGGCCGTGGCGGTACCCTGGCAGTCCACGATCGTGGCGGCCACGACGTTCGGATCCGTGGGCGCGCTGCCCTGAATCGTGATTGCCTTGCCTTTCAGGTCGATATCACGGTTGCCGGAGCCGGTGTAGGTTCCGGGGTTGATGACGACCACGTCTCCCGGCGCGGCCTTATCCACCGCCGCTTGAATCGTGGTGTAATCGCTCTTGCCGGTGCCGCCGACGGTAAGCGTCGCGCCGCTCAGGACACACGGTACAGCCAACAGAACCAACAGCGCAGAAAACGAACAAGGTCGCCAACTCATGATTGACCCTCCAAAAACAATCCAACCGTGGACGGATAACGTACGCAAAACAGTGCCATCCGGCATTCAGCCTATAACGTTTTTTTTACGGGGACCAACAATCCGGGCCCCTACCTGGAGGTTTTCGACGCTCAGGAAAGGCTGGTTGAGTGAAAACCGCCGCCTCCGGTTATGCGGCGGCGGGCCTGTGCCGCTTCCCTTTGTCGAGATGCAGTCCGGACGCTAGGGCACAATACATAGTCACACGGTAGGAATTACCATTAAGTCCGAGAACTCTCACATGTTGCGGGAGTTCTGTGCCGCGGCGGGGTAGGAGAAAAGGAGCCCGCCGGGCCATCGCTGTGCCAGCCATCATCGGCCATGGGCAGGGATGAGAACAGGCCGAAGGGCCCCACCGCTGGAAGCGATCGCACTTGGCAACAGCCACGGCGGACTAATTTCGCTGCTACGACTAAACGCCGGCAGGCCGGCGCACCGACATTCTGCAAACCGGGAGACCTACAAGGCTGCCAACCACCCCTTGGAGCCCAGACGGGGCTCTTCGGGGCGGCCGAGCCGGTGGTGACACCTCCGCCGCCTGTGTCACCGCCGGCCTCAATCTCAGCTACAGCCTGTCGTGCAACGACAGGCTGCCATGCCGCCCTCAATCAGGCAATACCGCCCGATGGCCAACAGGACGAGAAGGTTCTGTTTCGTCACCGAAACCACTTCGCGACATCAGTCACCCGTTTGCCTGCTTAGTGGTTGACATACACCGCTCGGTTACAGGGGGGAATTCAAGAGAGTGGCCGTTTCTTGAGCGTTACGCTGACACCGCCGCTGCCGGCGTGGTTCAGGAAGACCGTTTCCAGGTCAGGATTTTTGGTGATGGCCTCGATATACTTGGGGTCCGCCTGGCCCACACTGATATTGTGAGCCACCACCAGGCCGCCGGGCCGGACCTTCGGCAGCAACTTGTTCAGATAGTCGATGTAGCCCTCCTTGTCGGCGTCGAGAAACAGGATATCGATGGTGCCGTTGAAATCCTTGACTCTCTCGTGAGCGTCACCCTGTACCAGCGTGACAACATCGTTGACATCCGCCTTCTTGAAGTTCTCCCGAGCCTGAGCCGCCCTGGCCTGATCGATCTCGAACGTGGTCAGCTTGCCCCCGGTCGCCTTCAGGGCCAGACACCACCAGATGCCGGAGTAACCGTTGGAGGTGCCCAGCTCGACCACGCTCTTCGCTCCCATGCTCTCGGCCAGCACCCGCAACAGCCGGCCGTCCTCCGCTGGGACATTCATCATGCCGCCGCGCTGGTTTCGGTCCATGTCGTTCAGGACCTTGAGTATCTTCTCTTCGACAGGTCCTTTGGCTACCGGAGCCGCCGCCAAGGAAGCACCGGTGCCGCCTCCGAATCCGCGCCGGCCCGGACCGCCGCGGGGGCCTTGAGCCATGAGCAGTCCGACAATAGCCAGAAAACTCATTCCCACTGCGATTGTGATGGCCTTTCTGGACATAGGGTTCTCCTTTATGGTTGTCGCTTGATGGAACGCTGGAACCGACGATCATAGATCAAAGAAGTCTGCTTGCCAGGATAGTGGAAGGCGGCGGCCGGACGTTACAGAAGTGACCTGTCGGGAAAGACCTACTCGTGGCGCAAGGCGACGATGGGGTCGACTTTCGCCGCATTTATGGCGGGGTACAGACCGAAAAGAATTCCGATCGCCATGCTGATGAAGAGCGGCAGAAGCACGCCGTCCAACTTGATGACGGTCGCCATCCCCGAGAAGTGCGTGATCAGCAGCGGGATGAGAGCCCCGACACCCAGACCGATCAGGCCACCAGCGGTCGAAAGCACGACCGTCTCAATCAGGAATTGATAGGTGATCTGTCGCCGCGTGGCCCCGATGGCCCGGCGGATGCCGATCTCGCGCGTCCGTTCGGTGACCGAGGCCATCATGATGTTCATGATTCCGATGCCGCCCACGAGCAAGCTGATGCCGGCGATCGACCCGAGAACGATGTTGAACGTCCGCTTGGTCGCCTCCGCCTGCTTGAGCAGGGCCAGCGGGACACTGATCGCGTAATCCTTCTTCTTGTGGAATTGCTCGATGATCCGTTCGATGCCTGCGGCCACCGCCTCCACGCGCGTCGGATCATCCACCTGAACGATGATCTGGTGCAGCTCCACGCTCTCGGCCTGGAAGGCACCGGCCGTCATCCGCAGTGACATGTCGCCATAGTAGGTGCGGGCCACCTCGATCGGGATGTAGACATCGACATCCTGGTCGGGGATCTGGATGTTCCCGGCTTGTCCGCTTTCACTTTTCACGATCCCGACGATCCGAAACTCGTCGCTGCCAATACGGAGGGGCTGCCCAATGACAGCCTCCGTGGCGAGGAGCTTGCGGGCTCCGAACTCCGTGAGTACGGCGACGGCAGCCCGACATCTCATGTCCTTCTCCATGAGCACCCGGCCGGCCACCACCTCGCGCGGCACGAGCTGGAACCACGCCGGGCGCGTCCCTACCACGCGTAGCTCCATGGCCCGCTCCCCCATCCGGGCATCTTTGCGGACCAGTTTCACGGGCGCCACTTGCCGGACCCCCTCGAAACCCTCCGCAATCCGCCGGTAGTCGTCGTACGTCAGGCCATAGACACTCATGATGCTGCTCATGGTCATCGCATGCTCGTCCTGGACGGGCTTGACGGCCGAGATGATGATGTTGGTGCTTCCGAGCCTGCGAATTTGATCCAAGGCCGCCTTGCTGGCCCCCTCTCCCACCGACAGCATGGCCATCACGCTGCCGACGCCGAAGACTACGCCAAGCATGGTCAGAAACGACCTGAGCTTGTGCAGCAACAGGGTTTCTATACCCGACCGAACGTTTCTGACGATCTTCGCCTGACTCATCTATGATCCGTCCAAACAGCCTATACTTCCCGTATTATCCCCCTTGCACCTATCATCGCACACCACAGTCCGGAGTGCAAGGATGATTTCACTATAGGACGTTGGGGTTTCCGAATCGATCATTCGTGGCGGAGAGCGATGATGGGATCCACCCTCGCGGCGTTCATGGCCGGGTACAGCCCGAAGAGGATACCGATTGCCATACTGATGAACAACGGAATCAGAATCCCGCCCAACGTAACGACGGTGGCCATTCCCGAGAAATGCGTGATCAGCAGCGGAATCAACGTCCCGAGACCCAGACCGATCAGACCGCCGATCGTTGAAAGAACGACCGTCTCGATGAGGAACTGGTAGATGATCTGCCGACGCTTGGCCCCGATCGCCCGGCGGATGCCGATCTCGCGGGTCCGTTCAGTGACGGAGGCCAACATGATGTTCATGATGCCGATGCCGCCGACGAGCAGACTGATGCCGGCGATCGATCCGAGGACGATGTTGAACGTCCGTTTGGTCGCCTCCGCCTGCTTGAGCAGGGCCAGGGGGACGCTCACCGCGTAATCCTTCTTCTTGTGGAACTGCTGAATCATCCTCTCGATGCCGGCGGCCACCGCTTCGACACGCGTGGGGTCCGCCACCTGGATGATGATCTGGTGCAATTCCACTCGTTCGCGTTCCTCCGAGCCGCTGGTGCGTTTGACGAACATGTCGCCGAAGTAGCGCCGCATGACCTCGATGGGAATATAGATATCCACTTCCTGGTCGGGGACCTGGATGTTCCCGGCCTGACCGCTTTCGCTCTTGACGACCCCGATGATCTGGAACTGGTCGGCGCCGACGCGGAGGGTCTGGCCGATCACGCCTTCGGTGGCGAGCACCTTGCGGGCCCCGTGTTCGGTGAGCACCGCGACAGGGACGCGGCGATCTTCATCATGCGCCGTAATGACCCGGCCGGCGAGCACCTGACGGGGCACCAGATCGAACCACTCCGGAGTCGTCCCGACGATGCGCAACTCCAGCGATCTTTCGAGCAGCCGGCAGTCCTTGCGATTCAATTTCACCGGCGCCACCTGGCGGACCTCGCTGAAACTCGTGGAGAGCCGACGATAGTCCTCATAGGTCAGGCCGTAGACACTGAGACGGGAACTGCGCATCGTGTTCGTCTGTTCGTCCTGTGCCGGCTTCATGGACGACAGGATGATATTGTTGCTGCCGAGCTTCTTGATCTGTTCCAGGGCCTCTTTGCTGGCGCCTTCGCCGACCGAGAGCATGGCGACGACGCTACCGACCCCGAAGACCACGCCCAGCATGGTCAGGAACGACCGCAGCTTGTGCAGGAGGAGGTTCTCGATGCCCAGCCAGATGTTGCGACCCATTCTGGTTTGCTTCATACTCACGCGCCTCACTACTCATGACGCAGGGCGATGATGGGATCCACCCTGGCCGCATTCATGGCCGGATACAGGCCGAAGACGACGCCGGTCATGATGCTGATGACCAGCGGAACCATCACGCCGCTGAAGGTAATAACCGTAACCATGCCGGAGAAATACGTGATCAGGAACGGAATCAATCCGCCGACGCACAAACCGATGATGCCGCCCAGGGTCGAGAGCACGATCGTCTCGATCAGGAATTGCTGGATGATCTGCTTCCGCTTGGCGCCCAGGGCCCGCCGGATGCCGATCTCGCGCGTCCGTTCGGTCACCGAGGCCATCATGATGTTCATGATTCCGATGCCGCCCACGAGCAGACTGATGGCGGCGATCGAGCCGAGGACGATATTGAATGTCCGCTTTGTCGCCTGGGCCTGCTTGATCAAAGCGAGCGGCACGCTCAAGGCGTAGTCCTTCTTCTTGTGGTAGCGTGACAGCACGTGCTCGATGCCCTGCGCCGTGCTCTCCGCGCGTTCGGGGTCGTCCACCTGGACGATGACCTGGTGCAATTCCACCTTGGTGCGCTCGAACGATCCGCTCATCCGGCGGGTCTCGATCTCCCCGTAGTAGCGGCGGGCAACTTCCAGCGGAATGTAGACGTCGACCTCCTGATCGGGAACCTGGATGTTGCCGGCCTGGCCGCTTTCACTCTGCACGACGCCGATGATGGTGAAGCCGTCACTGCCGATGCGGATGGTCTGGCCGATCGTGTTCTGGCCCGCCAGAATCCGCCGGGCGCCGTATTCGGTCAACACGGCGACGGGGGACCGATTGGTCTGATCCGACGGCAGCAGGACGCGGCCCGCCAGAATCGGACGCGGCACCAGCTCGAACCACTCCGGGGTCGTCGCCACGACGCGCAGCTCCAGGGCCTGCTCCTGGAGACGGGCTTCCTTCCGTATCACCTTGGCCGGCGCGATCCGGCGAATGCCCGTGAACCCATCTTTGATCCGCTGATAATCGTCATAGGTGAGCCCATAGATGCTCAGGTGGGTGTGCTCGTTGGAGGTCTGCTCGTCCTCCACAGCTTTCATCGAGGAGATGAGAATATTGTTGGTGCCCAGCTTCTGAATCTGCGCCAGCGCATCCCGGCTCGCTCCCTCGCCGACGGACAGCATCGCCATGACACTGCCGACGCCGAAGACCACACCCAGCATGGTCAGGAACGAGCGCAGCTTGTGCAGCAGCAGGTTCTCAATGCCGAGCCAGATGTTCTGCGTGATGCGGGTTTGTCGCATGGTTACCTGATTCAATTCTGTCGATAAGACCGTCCATCATGTGCAATCGATGGCTGGCGTATGCTGCGATGTCCGTCTCGTGGGTCACCATGATGATCGTCTTGCCCTGCCGATTGAGCTGGGTCAGAAGATCCATGATTTGCACGCTCGTCGAGGAATCGAGATTTCCCGTCGGCTCATCCGCGAAAATCACCTGGGGATCGTTGGTCAGAGCCCGGGCAATCGCCACGCGCTGCATCTGGCCGCCGGACAGCTCGGTCGGGCGGTGGTTCAGACGCTCACCCAGGCCGACCTGCTCGGCCAGCTCCTTGGCCCGGGCGGCGCTGCGATCCGCATCCCAGCCCAGGTAGTAGAGCGGCAGCTCGATATTCCGCTGCACCGTCAACTGAGGAATCAGGTTGAAGCTCTGAAAGATGAACCCGAGGTACCGCAACCGCAGCTCGCTCAGCGAATCGTCGTCGAGCTGACTGACATCCTTGCCATCCAGGTAGTAGGCGCCGGAGGTCAAACGGTCGAGACAACCCAGCACGTTCATCATCGTGCTCTTGCCCGAACCGCTGGGTCCCATGATGGCCCAGAAGCTGCCCTTGACGAACGAGACGTTCACGCCGGCCAAGGCGTGGACTTCCTCGGCGCCCATCTGGTAGATCTTCTTGGCGTTCTCCAGCCGGACGATTTCCTGTCCTTCTTTGACTGACGGAAGTACAGCCATCCGTTACAGGCCCCCTTCCTGTCCGCCACCCTGCCCGCCGAAACCTTGGCCGCGTCCCTGGCCCTGGCCGCCGCGATTCCCCCCGCGACCGCCCCGGCCACCCTGGAACTGTTGCCGCATCTTCTGCATCTCCGCCTGCAGGGCTTTCTGCTGCTCTTCCGGTGCTATCTTCTGTATTTCCTGATAGCGCTGCAGGGTTTGTCTCATCTGCGTCTGCATTTCGGCCGGCATGGCGTCCATGTTCTGCTGCATACCTTGGATCATGCTATCCAAGGCCTGCTGCCGCTCTTCCGGCGTCGCGTTCGGGTCGAAGCCTCGGAACGGATTCCCGAAGCCGCTTCTGCCACCCATACCGCCGCCCATACCGCCACCCATGCCGCCACCCATACCGCCAGCCATACCGCCGCTATCCATCCCACTGCCGCGACGCTGACGTCCCTGCATTTGCCCGTCGCCGCCGTTCGGCGCGCCAAAATCGCCCGGGCTATCGAGACTCTGCCGGATTCTCTGACTCATGCTCGCGTTGCCGTTATTCGCATCCGCAGGATCGTCCTGGGCGCCGAACTGCACCGTCGCCGCCTTCAGCGGGGGCGCCATGGACACCACTTCGCCCTCGTTCAGGCCGCTCTCGATCCGGATCATGATGTTGTTGTCCAGTCCAACCTTGACCTCTCGCTCGTCCAGCGTTCCATCCTGCTTCACCACAAAGACCGTGGGCTTTCCCTCCACGCGCAGGACGGACGTGATCGGCACGTAGATCGCATCGCTATACTCGGCCACGATGATCTCCACTTTGCAGCTCATGCCCGTGCGCAGGTTCGGATCTTCCGATTCGAGGTACACGTCGGAGTTGTAGATCTTGAGGTCGGGATTCATCCACATGCTCTGAGGATCCGGCAGCGGAGCAATCTTGGCGACCCTTCCGAAGAACTGCTTGCCCTGCAGGGCGTCGACCGTAATGATCGTGGGCAGCCCCACCCGCACTTTCTGCATGCTGGATTCATGGATGGCCACTTCCGCCTTCGACGACGCCGCCGTCGGCAGATAGATCAACTCCTGGCGCTCGAACACTTCCACGCCTTCCTGCAAAGGCTGGCGGTTGTCCATACGCATGCGACCGCCGCCGCCACTCTGGGCGCTGGTGGCGTAGATCACCATGCCTTCTCTCGGGGCGACGATGCGAGCTTTCTGGAGCTGATCTTCGATCTTGGTCAGCTTTTCTTTCTGGCGTTTGAACTCCTGTTCCTTGGCCGCCAGGTCCGCCTCGGCCTGGACCTTATTGGCGTTGGCCTTGCGGACCGTGCGGTCCAATTCCATCTCCGCCTGCCGGACGTCACTGTCCAGTTGCGCGATCTGACGAACGTACGTGTACTTCTGCAGCAGGTCGAGCTTGTTCTCCGCGATGTTGACATCGACGCGGGCGCGGTTTCTCGACAGTTGATCACCCTGGAGCTCCGTCTCGGCGATGTACTTCTCCTTGAAAAGCCGCTCGGACCACAACAGGGTCTGCTCGGCCCGGACCAGCGTCTCTTTCGACAGCGCGATGTCGCTTTCCGCCGACTCCAACTGGTTGGGGTACTCGCCTTCCTTGTACTTCTGCAAGTCCTGCTTGGCGAAGACCAGCTTCAGTTCCGCCACGTTCACGTCGCTGACGCCCTGGCTCTTGATGATCTCGAAGTTTTCCTTGGCGTTGATCCACGAAGCTTCGGCGTTCCGGACGCGAATGTCCTGATCGATCTGGCTGTCCCGCAGCGTACTGACGTCCAACTCCACGAGCATCTCGCCCGGCTTGACAATGGAGCCTTCGGGCACGATACGCACGATCGTCGTACGTCCTTCGACCTCGTTGTAGATGACCTCCTGCTCCTTCGCCTTGATCGTTCCGGACTCCAGCACGCTGATCCTCAAAGGTCCGCGTTTGGCCGCGAAGACCGCCATTTCGCTGTCCTGCGATTCACCCCCGCGCACCGCGTTGAGCCAGACCGCTGCCACCCCGGCGGCGACGACCAGGAAGATGACACCGTAGAGTTTGAATGATTTCCGGGGCGAGCTACCCGCGCCGTTACTGCTGTTGACTGCCATTTTTGACTTCCTTTGGGGAGAATTCCTGCCATAGACCTTTTTCGTTTACTTCGAGCAAATCCAGGTCGCGCTGCAATTCCAGCTCCGCCAGACGGTAGTTGACCACCGCCGAGGTCAGAGAGTTCTGGGCGGAGAGCAGCGAATCCTGGGCTTCCAACAGGTTGCGAATTTCCGTGCGTCCGGCTTCCAGCAGAAGCTTGCTGCTGTCGACCCGCTTTTCCGCCACGAGTACCGATTGGGCCTGAATTTTCAAGCTGGTTCGGGATTCCAGCAGCGTGCGCAAGGCACTGCGAATCGACAACTTGATCTGGTCTTCAAGCGTCTGGACGCTGCGCGTTGCGCGTTCCAGCGCGATCAGGCTGTTGCGATAAGCATTCCGCTCCGACGTTCTCTCGATGGGCAGATCGAGATTGAGCAAGGCGGAGTAATTGCCGCCCTTGTAGTGCAGTGCCCCGTCGCTGTCGTCATCGGAGAATGCGACCCTTCCGCCCAAGCTCAGATCCACTCCCAGCGCTTCGGCCCTGAGTACGACCTGCCGCTGCGCATCATAGACGGCGCCGATGCTCTGCCGCAGATCCAGCCGATTCTCCAACGCCAGCCGGGTGGCCATTTCCACGTTCATTTCCAGGGGACCCGCATCTTCGTAACTGGCCGCAACCAGGGCCACCGGATCGTCCGCGGCCGGCGCCGAGTCGGCGGCCGTTTTCACGACCTGGACCCGGCCCTGATCCTTCAACTGTGCGACGAGCTTGTTGGCCCGATCGCGCAGTTGGTCCATATCTTTCTCATCTACCGTGATATTCGCATCGGTCGGCAGGCCGATGGTGTTCTTGAAGGAATCGAGACTGCTGTTCAACTGCTCCTGGGCCGAAATCCAGCCATCGCGTCCGCTCAGCTCCCGCTGCACGGCCTGGTCGACTTCGATTTCGGTCATGCGGCCGGCATCGGCGAGTCTCCGGGAGTAGCGGGCCGCCTGAACCGCGCTGCGATAGTTGTTCTCGGCGTTCTTCACGGAATCTATCTGACGCAACACCGAGAAATAGCCCCGGGCGACGCTGACCGCGAACGTGCGTTTGTAGCGCTCGAAGTCCCACATCTCATAGATCACGCTCCGTTCGGACTGGGTCAGGTTCTCCGCCGGAGTCAGCCGGCTTACGCCGAGCAGCGGAATCGACACGGACGCATCCGTGTCCACGCCCAGCGTCTGACTGCCGCCCTGGGTGAGTACCCGGGCCAGATCGACGGCGATGTTGCTGGAGACGGTAGCGCCGTTGATGAATCGCTTGGTGACGCCGACCGAGCCATTGGTACCGACCGTGCTGATGGTCGAGTCCCCGGTCGTATTGGTGCTCGCGTCCGCACCGAGGGCCCCGCTGAAGATCGTCCGGAACTCGTTTCTCTGAAGATCGAGGTCCAGGGCCGCCTTGAAGACGTCTTCCTTGCGGGACTGATACTCCGCGCTGTTGCGGGCACCGATCTGAAGCGCGTCGACCAGGGATATCCTCAGGGGCTGCTTCGATGCGATGGGTATGTTCGCGTCGGGCGAAGAGACATCGCGCGGATAATTTTCCTCCGGCCAGTTCGGGACCGGGGTCAAGGCATCCGTGCCCAGAGAGGCTTTGCTGGAATACTGCAGGCCCTGCTCCCCCAGGAGCCGACGCCGCAACGTGTCGCCGGGCCGCTCGATGGAAAGGGGCTCGGTCTTGCCCAACGCCTGCTTCTGCTTCTCTTTAATGATGTCGTCCGCAACTTTATCGGCGTTCTCGCGGAATTTCTCAGGCGAGCGACATCCGTTGACGAACAGCCCGCCCGGCAAGATTACGAGCAATAGGGCAGCCAGGGTGAGCCTGCATCTCTTCCTGTCGCTATTGCCAAGACAAGTCAATCTCATAACCCCATCCAACAAACGCTATTCTCCACTCATGTTGCCAGTATCAGTCGCCCGACTGACCTGGCAGTATACCGATTTCCAGTGTGTTCCCTTTGGACCTCCCTGCCCGGGATGCAGCACGACTGATCCATCTGCGGATTCCACCGATGATACAGACGTGCAAGCCGCCGATCTCTAATGCCCTATAGACGCTGGACGCCTCCATCCGATTGCAGGCAACACCCGCGTTTTTTTGAGCTTTTCGCAAGCTACAGATTAGTCATTATAACACCCCCGCCAGAAAAAGTACAGATGGCATATACTGTAATTACTAATCTAACAAACACAGCCCGGGCAAGTCGCGGCCGGCACGGTTTTCTGCTGAACCGGGCGTCTTCGTCGCCTTCGAGGAAACGGGCGAATACGATCTGGAGGGGCTCTTTGTCCGCCTGGCTCACGCCATCGACTCCATCGGAGCCAAGCGCATCGTCCTGGACACGCTGGAGACGCTCTTCGCGGGCCTCTCTAACCACGCGATTCTCCGTGCGGAATTGCGGCAGCGGCCAACTCACGCGGCACGGCCTGGAGGAATCGTCTCCGACTGCGTTATCCTGCTCGATCGGCGGGTGGAGAATCAGATCGCCACACGGCGTATTCGCGTGGTGAAATATCGCGGCTCAGCGCACGGCACCGACGAATACCCCTTCCTGATCGATGAGGGAGGCATCTCCGTCCTGCCGGTCACAAGCATGAAGTTGCAGCACGCGGCCTCGATGCAACGCATATCGACCGGCATCGACCGGTTGGATGCGATGCTGGGAGTCAAGGGATACTGCAAAGGCGCGACGGCACTGATCTCCGGCACGGGCGGCACGGGAAAATCTACGCTCGTTTCCGTCGGCGTCGTGGCGGGTTCTTCTTACCTGGTCCGCGCGATTTCGTCGAGGATGGCCTGTATCCACCACCGCTCATCCGGCGTGGCCTTGCCCCGGTGCGCCGTCAGCGCCGGCACCGCGGGACGACCGATCGAGACCAGGGTGCGAGCGGCCGCCTCCCGTTGCCGGAAATCCGACGAGCCCAGCAGCGGCACCAGGCGCGTGACTTCTGCCTCGTAGTCCCTCCGGACTTCGAACGTACAGGTCAGGACCCCGGACGCGCGCAATAGTTCATCGTAGGCGCGGACGTCGACTGTGTGCGGCCCGTTGGGGAGATTCTCCACGACGATCTGCTGCGGCACAGGTTCCCCCGCCACCCGCTGCCAGGCGCCCCCATCGCTGCGATAGCGCAGCAGGCCCTGGCCCTTGAGCCCCTGAATCCGGCAGGCCAACTCGATGCGGGCCGTGGCGACGGTAGCGGCCGGCGTCTGGGCCCATTCGAGGGTGGGCGCGACACCGTGACACGCATAGCGGGCGAGTTGCACGCCGCGGCTGTCTGGCAGCACGAACCACAAATCGCCCATGCCATCGACCAGCACCGCCGACAAACGCTCGGCCGCGATCAGCGGCGTGGCCGCCGTCGGGAAGCGGACCCAGGCGTCTTCGATGCCACGATACAATTCCTCGGGGCTTCCCAGCCATTGGGTATCTACGTTGTCACGGAGTGAGATAATGACGCGACTCTTCGACCCAGGGAAGTTCTCGGGCGGCGACTCCGGCACGCCGGAAGGAAGGGCCGGCCGAGAGGATGCAGCCACCGGTCCCACAGCCGGCTGCCATTGCCCTTCGATCAGCCGCTGGTATCCGTCGCGGGCGAGGATCGTCAGAACCCCGTCGGCAAAGAACGGCCGGCCGAGAGGCGAGAAGCCACGGCCGCCCGGGAGGGATGGAGTCGTCAGCCACGTCGTTCCGTCGCAGTACCGCAGGCGATTCGAATCGGCGACAAGGTAAGCCACCCGGCCGCCGCCGCCAAAGATAGGGACAGAGGGATGACGGGACGACAGGATGC
This sequence comes from uncultured Pirellulales bacterium, assembly GCA_964421295.1. Classification (GTDB taxonomy): domain Bacteria; phylum Planctomycetota; class Phycisphaerae; order Sedimentisphaerales; family Anaerobacaceae; genus PLanc-01. The sequence continues at coordinate 13,137 of CAYQXM010000053.1, read as the reverse complement.
CGAAGGCGGGATGGTCCTTCTCCTCCGCCGCTATCGTCTTCCAGGCGGATTCCACATTGTCGAAATAGCGCCATTTGCCATAGTTGAGGCACGCCGTGGCACGACCGCTGACGTTGGAAGTCAGCCAGATGCCGCCGTTCGTGTCGGCGGCGAGGTACTGAACCTGGTCGGCGACCAGCCGGCTTCCATCCAGAGGCATGCGGGTCAGTTTCCCCTCCCGCCAGACATCCAATTCCCCCGCCGCCTTGCCGGCGTCCAGCCACGCGACCGCTCCATCAGTCGTCAGCACGGGCGCCGCGGAGGAAGCGTAGACGCTCCAGCGATCCCGCTCGGGGGTTTCCGGCTGTCGCAGCAGTTTCTCCCAATCCAATATCGCCAGTCCTCTGGCCCGGTCGAGTGCATACAGAAGACGCCCCTGCACCCGCAGACGATCGATATTCGTCACGGGGACGCCGAACCGCCAGTCCAGCCGCTTGGCCTGGGAGGCGTCGGCCGACACGAAGACAAGGCCTCCCCCCACCGTTGCGATGAATGTCCCCTGGGGTGTATCCACCACGGGCCGGCCTTTGTCGAACCAGCCCGCGCCGGCGTCGATGCCGTCGAGAAGGACACGAGCGCAACCCGCTTCGAAAACGACCAGCTTGCCGAACGTGCCGGCCTCGGTCCGGGTCAACTGTGAAACCGGCACCGGTTCGGCCGTGATCGCCAGCACGTGTCGTGACGGCATGCGGTGCAGAAAAACGCAGCACTCCTTGTCCGGCAGCACCCAGTTGACATCCCGCACAGCCCCATCGACCGTCGAAAGCGAGAACATCCCCTTGTACCGGGTCGCACATAGAACGGTGTTCGGATCGATCAGCGTGACCCCGCCGAGCAGTCCGCCCGCATGGGGCACGGCGCGCCACCGGCCCTGATCGTAGATCTGAAATCCCTTCGGTATCAGAGCCTCCGTGGCCCGGCTGGCCCGAGAGTCGGCGTGCGACCAGAGCCACAGCCCTCCGGCGGACGAGGCAAAAGAGACCGTCGGCGGGTAGGACGACAGGCGCATGTCCCGCGCCGCGCCGGGTATCCTCTCGTGCGTCACGGTATTGCCGTCCTTGACCCCGTAGAGGATCGGTCCCTTCGTAGCGATCCACACCGTCCCGTCGGCGGCCGGATGGAGGGTCGTCCCCTCCTCAAATCGGCCCGGCACCCGGGCCAGTTGCGTCAGGCTCGACCCAGCGTAGCGGTAAAGCAGGGCCTGCTGCGATTGCTGGCTCACGACCAGCCAGGTCCCGTCCGCCGCACGCACGGCATCGCGCACGACGCCCTCGGGCTGAATGCCCGCCGACGGCGTCCATTTGCCGTCCCGCCAGCGGGAGACCTCCGCTCCGAAGAACACGACCGAACCGTCCGCGTCGACGAGGAATTCGTGACACGTGATCGCATGCTCGCGCGGTCCGATCGCATACGACGTACGCGGCCTCGCCGCGGACCCCGCCTGAAATGTCACCAGGGCCTCGGACGCTTCTGCGGCGTGCAGACACGCGGCCGCACCAACGCTCACGACCGCGACGAAAACACCCCGCACCCACCTGTCGCGCGTCACCATGAGTAGTGCACCTTATATGTGAGGGTCTTCGCGCCGTTGGGGGGAACCTGTACACGGAACTCGATCGTCTGGCTGTCGGTCTTGAGGAAGGTGTCGGACTTCTCCACGATCTCCCAGTTGGTCCAGCGGTAAAGGTGCTCGACCACGCGAATCTCAACCGCCTCTTTCTCCTTGTGATTGCGGAGCGTGATCTCGAACGACTCATCGACCCAGGCGTTCCGGGACTCGTCGAGCCGGTAGTCGGTCCGTTTTCGCTCGCCGACCAGGTCGAAGGCATCGCCGGTATAGACGCGGATGATCTCGTCTTTGGGGGTGTGATCGATGGCGTTTTCGCCCGTGAACTCCAGTTGGCCGTCATCGTCCTTGCGGTAGAAACGGACGCGCCCTTTCGGCAGCGGCACGCCCAGGTGATTCTCTTTGGAATTCTTGACTTCCTTCATCACCCAGACCTTGGGGTTCGATTGCGTGCCGTAGTCCCGTTCCCGCCGGATGCTCTCCATCCCGTACCCACGATAGCGGTTGAGATCGAGCTTGAGACCGTCATAGACGTAGAATCGCTGGGCCTTGGCGCCCTCGGCCCGGAGGAACTCGACCTGCTTGGTCTCGCGGTCGTGCAGCGTGGCCGGGCGATTCAGCGTGTACAGGTGATACTCCTCGAATGCCTTCTCCGAAACGGGAGGAGTCCCTCCGCCGCCCATGTACGCGGTCGAGTCTATCGCGTAGTAACGCACGTTGCCGTCGGGTTGGATCTTGCTGACGTCCCCGGCCATGAGCTTGATGCGGGCGTTTTCGAAGGTTTTGCCCGTCTGGTTGTCCATCGTCACCCACCCGATCACGTCGACCGTATCGCCCTCGGTCGGCGCGAGCATGCTGTAATCCGCTTCCCAGCTCATACCGCCCGTGACATAGCTCAGTTCCGCGTCGAGTTTGCCGGCCCGCTCGCTCTGCAGGACCCAGCTCAGCGTCGGCTTCAGCACCGTGTCATCCGCCAACGCCGGGAACAGCGGCTGGCCCGGCAGGTTGAAACGCAGCTTGCCCTCGACCTCGACGATCGGCTCACCGCTGGAGCTCTGCACATATCTCACCTGACCCTGGCTGTACCGCTGAATGTTCGATTGGGAGGACATGTACCCGCTGCGGATGATCTTGCCGCGGACGATTTTGTCCTCCTTGCCGTCGGCCCCGCGGACGATGAAATCGATCTCCTTGCCTTCATAGAGTGACAGCAGCAGCCCTTGCGAGATCGGATCGGCCCGATAGTTCTGCTCCAGGATTTGCAGATTGCGCCGGCCCGTGGGGTCCCGCAGGATGACCGAGTCCGGCTCCACGTGCATGGTGATGTCCGTGACGCTGGTCTGGTTGGTCCCCTCTTTGAGGTCCAGCGCCAGCGGCTGTCGGACCACCGCGAAATTCTTGTTGTAGATGGTCAGGGAAGGCTGCGCCAGAACCACACCAGCCTCCACAGACAGGATGCCAAGGACCGCCCACCAGTATCTTCCGGTACTCATGAGATTCTCCCTTCCTGTGCTCCTCACCACGTGTAGTGTACTTTGTAGGTCACGACCTTCTCCCCGCCGGCGGGGGCCTGCACGCGGAACTCCATCGTCTGGCTTTCCGTTTTCAGAAACGTGTCGGACTTCTCGACGATTTCCCAGTTGATCCCGCGATAGAGGCGTTCGACCACGCGCACCTCCACGGCGTCCTTCTCCTTATGATTCCGCAGCTTGATCTCGAACGACTCGTCGAGCCAGTGCGCGTTCATATCGATGCGATAATCGGTGCGACGACGCTCGCCCACGAGGTCGAAGGCGTCGCCCGTGTAGACGCGAATGACCTCGTCTTTGGGGGTATGATCGATGATGTTCTCGCCGGTGAACTCCAACTGGCCGTCGTCGTCCTTGCGATAGAACCGTACGCGTCCCTTCGGCAGCGGAATACCCAGGTGATTCTCTCGGGAATTCTTGAGTTCCTTCATGACCCAGATCTTGGGATGGGATTGCGCGCCGTACTCGCGGTCGTTCCGCAGACTGTCGGGCGAAGAGCTGCGGTAACGATTCCGATCGATTTTGGCGCCATCGTAGATGTAGAGCCGCTCGGCCTGGGCGCCCTCGGCCCGGAGGAATTCGACCTGCTTGGTCTCGCGGTCGTGCAGCGTGGTCGGTCGGGCCAGCGTGTACAGATGGTATTCTTCAAACGCCTTCTCCGAGACGGCGGGTCCGCTCGCCTCCGCAGCAGAATAGCCACTAGTCCGAAGATACATACCTTGATTGTCCGGCTGAATCTTGCTGACGTCGCCGGCCATGAGCTTGATGCGGGCGTTCTCGAAGGTTTTGCCCGTCTGGTTGTCCATTGTCACCCAGCCGATCACATCGACCGTATCGGCGTCGGCAGGCGAGAGCATGCTGTAGTCCGCCTCCCAGCTCATGCCGCCCGTCACGTAGCTCAGCTCGGCGTCGAGCTTGCCGGCCTTATCGCTCTGAAGCGTCCAGGCCAGCGTCGGTTTGAGCACCGTATCGTCGGCCAGCGACGGGAAGAGCGGCTCGCCCGGCAGGCTGAAACGCAGCTTCTTGTCCACCTCGATGATGGGCTGACTCATTCCCGTCGGGCTGTAGGCGTATGCAGCCTGGGTCGCGGCGTACCGCTGGCCGTACCGCTGCATGCCGGCCTGGTGCGCGACGTACCCGCTGCGGATAATCCTGCCGCGGACGATCTGGTCGGGCTGTCCCTGCATCCCGCGAATGAGGAAATCGACTTCCTTACCCTCATACAACGAGAGCAGCAGTCCCTGCGAAATCGGGTCGGCCCGGTAATTCTGTTCGAGAATCTGCAACGACCGCCGGCCCGTCGGATCGCGCAGGATCACCGAATCCGGTTCCAGGTGCATCGTGATATCGGTGACGCTCACCTGGCTGGTCCCCTGCCGGAGATCGAGGGCCACCGGCTGGCGGACCACGGCGAAGTTCTGATTGTAGATCGTCAGCGAGGGTTGCCCGACCGCTGCTCCGACCGCGAGGCACATCAGGACGGCGGTGATGCCCGCGTTCCTTGTCACGCTCATCTCGTTCTCCCTTCGGCCTCAAAGCCCCTTGCCGCGACGCGTCCACCGCACGGGCGATCCGTCGCGTCAACCGCCACCATTGTGCCCCCGCCCGCGCCGGCGGACAAGTAAGAACTGTGTAAAAACCGCCCCGGTGTCTGTGCAAGTTTTCGGGCAGCGCGGCACCCGGTGGATAACGGAAGACGCTTCGTGAGCCGTAGGGGCAGCCCTCTGTGGCTGCCCTTCTCCCTGCGCATCGCTCTCAGGGCAAGCACAGAGGCCTGGCGCTGTCCTGTGCCGAGTGGAGTGACCACCGGAGCAACACCGCGAAGACGACACCGCCCAAGGAAGAAACCCCGCCGGCCCTGCAACAAATCGACCGCAAAGCGACGGACGTCGTGATCACTGTCCCCACAGGTGACGGGCCGCACTCGATAACGGCGACAGCGAAATGTTCATTTCCAGAGCCAGGAGGGCCCTCGAGCTTCTCGGTGAAGTCGAACGCCTCTACCAGGCGACCCACCCGGAAAATACAGCGGGGTCTGAATCCGAAGGACTCAGACCCCGCATTTGTTGACGCATCGCTACGGTGGCGAACCGCAACGACATCATTGTCCGGCCGGTGCACCGAAGCGGATATCGTCGATGTAGACGAATCCGGACTTGCCGGACGAGACGCCGCCTTTGACGCCGAAGCCGATGGCTATCGACTTGATCCGCTTGGTATCCACACCGAAACGGCTGAAGGCCATATTCCATTCATGCCACGAGGCCGCCGCCACATCGCTCACCGCTTCGCCGGCATCACCATAGGTGACTTTCCCGGAGTGGTTGCTCTGATCGGTGAGCACGACCCACATCGGCTCGCTGGTGCTGTTGTTCGGATCCCCGTAGAAGTAGAGGGTCAGCGTCGTGGCACCGCCCCGGCTCCAATCCTGCGCGTCGGTGTAGCTGCGCACCACTTCAGAATAAGCCTTGCCGTTCATGTTGGTGTAGTACAACGGCAGAGCCTGAGTGCCGCCATGAACGGTCGTCGTTTCGTTGAACGTGCCGTTCGCCGAGTTATTGTGGCCGGCCTGCGAGCCGTTGGCCGCCGTGCCATAGCCGTCGATCCAGGTCTGGTAGACGGTCGTGCCCGCGGTATCGTTGTCCGTATAGCTTTCCATGTCGTCGATGACGAAGTACCGCAGGGTGGCGAAGTTCCAGACTTCGCTCGCCCAGACACTCGGCACCTGAGCCTGATTGACTTCGGCGACCTTCCAGTAATACGTTTTGCCCAGCTTCAGGTCGCTGACCGCGTAACTGCGGTCGCTCACCGCGCCGGCCAGAGCGGTTCCATTGACGACGGCCTGCTGATCCGTGCTCAGATACACCTCGTGCAAGGCCGCCTCGCGTCCCGCGCGCCAGCTCAACGTCACATCGAGCGGCAGATCGGTCGCTCCCGACACCGGCTGAGGCTCTCCCGCGTACGTGGGGATATGGAGGAAGCGAACTTCACTTAGGCCGTACTGGTTGCGTCCCTTGAAGTTGCTCTTGGCGGTCAGCCGCACATACTTCGCGGCCACACCGGCGCAATCCACTTCCGTGTTGTGCGCGTAACCGGCCCGTGACGGCGCCTGGGTGAACAGCACGTCGCCGAGCGCGGTCCAGTTGGTCGCATCGACTGAATACTCGACCGTGACATCCTTGAAACCGAAGCCGACGACTTTCTCGACGGAGGCGTTGTAGTTCCACACCCACATCCCGGTCAGTTTGTAGACGCGGTCGAACGCGAACTGGATCCACGCCGGCTGCGTGACTGCTTTGTCGCTCAGCCACATGGCGCTCGTGAGCGTGGAATGCAGATCGGCACTGTCGAGCCCGGAACCGTTCGCCGCGTTCTCGGGCCCGTTGCCCGCCTGAAAGCTCGAAGCCGTGGCCGTGACCTGGGGAACGGCGAAGGCGTAGGGAACCCTGAAGCTCCAGACGTTCCCTTTGTAGATCCCGGCGCCGGCCGCCGCATCGACTTCATCGATCCGCCAGTAGTACGTCTGCTCGAACGCCAGACGGCCGGGCGGATCGAACGTGGCTTCGCTTTGCGCCTGGCTGACGAGCACGCCGCGTGGAGCGCCCCGGCTGGCGTTGGTCACGTCATCCAGGTTCGTTCCCAGATAGACGTCGTGCGCGCCGATCGACACGCCCGGCTCCCAGCCAAGAACCACCTCGGGCCACACTTCCCTGGCGCCGTCGGCCGGGTTGGGCATCGTGGCCAGCTCCGGGTGCAGCATCTTCTGTAGCTCGTCCAGCGTTATCGCCCGGTGGTAGAGACGGACATCGTCCATCATCCCGGCGTACCACCAGCGGTTCGCCCCGTCGCCCTGACTGTTCCGTCCGAGGTTCAGATAGTAGTTGTTGTCGTTGTTGATGACGCCGGTGCAGGGCGCCGACGCCTTCAACGCACCGTCCACATAGAGCTGCAGGGTCGCACCATCGTAGATGCCGGCCAGATGGTGCCAGGCATCGCCGAACGCCGCCGTCACGGGGGTCGTGACGGAATGATGCCCTCCCGAGTAGATGCGAAATTCCAGACTGTTGGCATCGGTGAACTTCATGCCGTAGGTGAACTCCCCTTTCAGGACCAGGGCCTGACGCACGCCGTTGGCGGCGCTCGTCGCCTTCACCCACAGTGTGATCGAAAGGACATCCGTGATGTCCAGGCTTTCCGACCGGGCGAATTCCACGTAATCGCTGGTGCCGTTGAATTGCAGTGCCCCGTTGACCCGACCGGTCGCCCACGTCAGCGGCGTGCTGGTCTGGTTGCTATCGTGATGATAGCTGCTGGAATCGGTGATGGAGGTGCCGAGTCCTTCATCCAGCTTCCACCAGCCGACGAGGGTCGGGTCGGGACTCTCCGCCGCACCGACGGCGGCGGGGCAAACGAGGGACCACCCCACCGCCAAAAAGGTCAGTAAATAGACCGACTGTTTCCACATAGCGTTCCTCCTTCAAAGCAGGCTCACCTTTTGAGTGAACGAGACAGATGCCGTCACTTGCCCAGCCAGATGTCGTCGACGAAGACCATGCCGGAATTGCCGGACACGACTCCCCCCGGCGTACCGAAGCCGATGGAAATAGCTTTGACGCGGGTCTTGTCCACGTTGAAGCCGGTCAGCGGCACCTTCCACTCGCTCCACGAGGCCACGGCCAGGTTGGCGACACTCTCGCCTGCGGCGGCACCGTACGTGATGCTGGCGCTCTTGCCGCCCTGGTCGGTGAGTTTCACCCACATCGGCTCGGTGGTCTTGTTGGTAGTGACGCCGGAGAAGTACAGTGACAGCGTCGCAATACCGCTCTTCGACCAGTCCTGCGCCGTGCTGAACGTGCGTTGGGCCTCGGAATAAGCGGCTTGGCCGGTGTTCACATAGTACAGAGGCATGGACTGCGAGCCGCTGTGAACCGTCGTCTTCTCGGCGAAAGGCGGCACCGCATGGCCTACCTGGGCCCCGTTCGTACCGGTCCCGTAGCCGTCGATCCAGGTTTGATAGATGGAGGTGCCGGGATCATCGGTGTAGCTCTCGAAGTCGTCGACGACGATATGGTCGACCGTGGTGAAGGTCCACACGTCACCCACCCAGACACTCGGGGTCTGCGCCTCGTTGACTTCGTCCACTCTCCAGTAGTACGCCGTGGCCAGAGTCAGCACACCTGGATCGAAGCTGCTCACGGTGGAGGTCGTCGCCGTCGCGGTTCCGTCGGCTACCGCCGTCTGCGTCGTGCCGAAGAAGACCTTGTGCGCAGCAGCCTCACGCCCCGGCCGCCAGGTCAGCAGCGCGTCCACGGCCGCCGTCGTGACACCGGAGGCCGGCTGCGGGTTAGTCGCCTGCGCGGGGATGTAGGAGAAGCGGACTTCGCTCAAGCCCGACTGGCCCATGCCGCCGAAATCGCTGTTAGCCGTGATCCTGACGTTCCGGGCCGCGGCGCCGCCGAAGTCGATGGTGCTGTTCGACGCATAGCCATCCAGTCCGGTTCCCTGTGCCAGATCGAAGGTGCCCAGGGTAGCCCAGTCTGAACCGTTGGCGGAGTAGGTGACCGTGACATTCTTGAGGCCATAACCGATGATGTCCTCGAATTCGCCGTTGTAGTTCCAGACCTGCATCTGCTGGAGCTCATACACCCGCCCGAGATCGTACTGAATCCACACGGGCGCCGGTCCGCCGACCGAGGTGAGCCACATCGCCAGAGCGTCCATGGAGTGCTGCCCGGCCTCGTTCAGTCCTGAGCTGTTGACCGTATTTTCCGGACCCTGCCCCGGCTCGGAGCTGGACGCCGTGGCGGTAATTCCGGTGACGGCGTAAGCTTCGCTCTCCACCGTGAAGCTCCAGACGGGCCCCAGGAATATCGTAGAACTGGGCGGTGCGTTGACCTCGTCCACACGCCAGTAGTAGGTCTGGTTGAAGGCAAGGCGACCGGGATTGAACGTGGTGGCCGCCTGCCCCTGGGCCACGAGCACGCCGAGCGGATTGGCTCTGCCGGCGCTGGTGACGTCGGCGAGGGCCGTCCCGAAATAGACGTCATGTGCAGCCGCGAATTGACCGGCCGTCCAGCTCAGAGCCGTGTCCCGATATACATCGACGGCTTTGTCGGCCGGGTCGGGATTACGCGGCAGTTCCACGGCGGTGGACAGAATGCCCTGCAGAAACGTGCCGCCCTCCATGGGCCCCTGACCTGCCGGCCCCTCCTGGTTCTCCTTGGCACGCAGGATCGCCGAGCTATTCGCGTTGGGTGCAAACAGCAGGGTGATGATCCCATCGTTGTCGCTGTTGATGAAATCCGCCAGAGCCTGGCTGGTGGGCGTAGACGCTCTGACGAAGTTGCCCGGCGATGTGAAGTCCATCAGCCGCGTCGTCAGGTCGTTCATGTCCAGGACGACCGGGCTGTTTACCGCCGGAGCCGGATCGTTCTTGACGCCTGGAGCTTTGTTCCAGGTCAACTCCGTCTCGGGCAACAGGTTGTCCAGCGATTCGATGACGCCGTAAACATTGACCGGGCCCGCGCTGGCGCCCAGATTGCTCAGGCTGACATCCTTGAAGACGACCCCCGATGCCTTGAGGGCCGAGATGTCGAAGCTGAACAACCCCACCCGGCGTCGGGGACCGGATGTGCTGTCCCGCACGTGGACGCCGATCTGCTGCTCGTTTTTGTCCGGTCCGACCTGGGTGTCGTTGCAGACGTGTTGATCGATGAAGGCTTTGACACTGAATGTTTGGGTGGCAGCATCCGCGGGACTCGTTCCATAGGCTGCCAGAAGGACCAACGTGACCACACACACAGATTTTCGAGACATGCTAATACCCCTCCTGTTTCTAAAAGTGGGTTTTTTGGAGATTTCGTTACGGGATTGCAGTCTGAAAAGCGATGCTGATGCCTACGCTATCATGACCTCCTTTCCGGCCAAGCCAATACACACATCCGCCGGGAACGGCGGTAATGCAGACACTGATCTTGCCAGCGCAGGTCACCCTTCCCTCCAACCGGACGAGACCCGTCGGGAAGGATAGCCACACCTTCTTCCACACACCCATCATCGTACTGCGCGGGCAGGGCCTCCGTCAACCACAAACGTGGCTCCCCCTTGCCGTATGTGTCGAATATTGTAAGATGGCGGCAAAGGAATGTGTCGTCTATGCTGACAAATATCCTGCTGTCCTTCATACCGGTGTTCGTGGCAATCGACGCGGTCAGCCTGTTGCCGATTTTGACCTCCTTGACGCAAGGCCTTACCCTCAAGCAGCGCAACCGGATCATCGTCAAATCCATGATTACCGCGGCCTGTCTGGCTCTCGGATTCATGCTGGTGGGACGTATCGTGTTCGGGTTGCTCGGCATTGAGCTGGGAGATTTCATGATCGCCGGCGGAACGATCCTGTTCTGCATCGCCATCATCGACATCGTCAACCCGACCAGGGACAGCCGTGGGCCGGGCGAGGATTTCGGCGTCGTTCCGCTGGGAACGCCGTTGATCGCCGGGCCGGCGCTCCTGACGACTTCCCTTCTCATGGTGGATCAGCACGGACTGGCGGCCACGGTCATTTCCATCGTCGCCAACATCGCCCTGGCGGGCCTGATCTTCCGCTCGGCCGCCATTCTGACGCGGATACTGGGCGACGCCGGCACCAAGGCCCTTTCCAAGGTGTCCAGCCTCTTTCTGGCGGCCATCGCCGTGATGCTGGTACGCAAAGGCCTCGCCGAGATCATTCCCTTGATCCACTAACCGCCCCCGGCCCAAGCCCCTATGAAGTTGTCAAAGAGCAGTCGGCCCTCTTGCGGCGGCCCCGTCGCCCACGCCCACAGGCGCGGAATTTCGACACCCGAAGGGAGCCCGCCCCGGAAATTCGAATATCGAAATTCGAAACAATGACCAAAATCCAAATGCTCCAATGACCCAAACGCTCGCGCCAAGCCCGGTTTTGTTTGGAGTTTTGAGTTTCGGTGATTCGAATTTGTTTCGGATTTCGTGCTTCGGATTTCGGATTTGGAAGTGGGGTGGCATCGGCAAGACGCCCCGTCTTGCCGATGGCGGACTGCGACCGGCCGTACGATCGTCCCCACTTCCGGGAAGTTCAAATGCGCGAACGCCCCGAACAGCTCCCGGGCCGCCCGATCGTACGCCAGGGCCGCGTCGATCTCATTGTCGAACCATCCCAAGTGTCTCGTCTTGCCGTCGCAGCCTATCCTGGCCTCCCATCTGCGGCGATTGAAATGCCACGAGACGCCCTTGAATCTCGACGTCCCACGGGATTTGCGCCGGTTCTGAAGGTTCTGAGCCTGCGTACACAGACGGAGATTCCCCCGGCGGTTGTCCTGGCGGTTCCCGTTCCAGTGATCGACGACCTTGCCGACCGCCGGGTTCATGATGAGCCGGTGCATGAAGACATGTTTGCCGCCCACCCTGGCCTGTGCGTAACCGGCCCCCGAGGCCCGCCACGTGTACCGGCGGAGCCACTCGTAGTCGGCCGCATCGACCAGGGCGACTCGCCCATCCCCCAGACTGATGTACCGCACGCCCTCCCCTTCCGGCGGCACCGCCGCAACCGCGCACCGGGGCCAGAACTTCCGACAGTCCACCACGATCCCCGTCCCCGACACGTGAGTCAGTTCCCCTTCGTGCCCCGGGTAGTTGGCGCACAGCAACCATTCGCGTCGTCCGTTCCAGACCGGCGCCGCGCAGGCGCATTGCCCGCACGAGCGCCCCACGCAGAGTGGCAAGTTCTGCGTGTTGAGTTCTGAGTTCTTAGTTGCCCCGGATTCACACTTCCGTAGCGTCTCTTGTTGCGTTTTCATAACTCAAAACTCAAAACTGAGAACTAACCACTCGGGCCCCTATATAGCCCTCTATCTAGGGGCCCGCGCTAGCCTTATGTTGCTAGAAATCGTGCATAATTACTACATCTGTAGAAGGTGAGTATGTACTTTACGCACGGGCAGTTTGGCACGAGAATTGCTGTGAGACTCGCATTGATGGTTGTAGCAAAAGACCCTATAATCACGTAGGAATTTGCTGTCTAAGAATTGCTGGCTATTTGTAGCCAGTAGTTGCTTGTGTTTAGGCGGAAGTGTGTATACAATATGAGCGCGCCGGTCTTTTCAGCGGAAATGAGGTAGAACTTGAATGTCAACACTGAATATTGAAAGCAGACAGAGCATCTTTTACGGAGTCCACTTTCTGTTGGCTGCGAATTGGATAGCCGACAGCAAGAAGTTATTGGATTTTCAGAAATCCCTCTTGGAGGAGGGCTTGGAGTTTTCAGAGACCGCTGCTGGCACAAGAAGTCTTACGTTAAGCCGTAAGGACTCGTCACCACTCCAAGTGAAGATTGGGGCCATAGGTCCGCAGGTATCGGAGATAAGAATCTCCACACCAGAGAGGCCAAGCTATACTCTAGAGTTGTTCTGTCAAGAGGCCGAGGCTGTTTGTCAGGCTTATACGAAAACGTGGGCAGCGCCGCAATTCCAACTCCTGCAATCAGATGCAGCAATTCGACACTTGTACAGTTGTGACTGCCATGCATTCGAGTACCTATGGGAACATCGTCTTGGGCAGCAGTCAAGTGACTTCCAGTATTTGGATGGGCGCCCCGTGTTGGGTGGCGGACTTCGGTTGGTACTGCCACGAACACAGGAACTCAAAGACAATGTGGAGATAAAGATCGAATCATTTTTGAATGAGTCTCAGAAGTTGTTTATTGAGACACTGTTCGTCTGGCCCGAACCGCAAGTGGTAAGCAACGCACAGGAGTTTAGTGCGGCGAAGCGTTTGCAGGTCGTCGATGCCTTTGCCTGTAATCAGGTCTGCAAGTTCGTTTTGAAGAAATCGGATAAAGAGGACAAATAATGGCACCACTAACTGAAACTTGGGGACAGCCTCCCATATCGCAATATACGATAGATACAGACCTTGCTGAGGAGCGTATGTATGCTACCGCATTGTACGACCCTCTTGGCGATCTCGAATGCTCAAATGTCCCGAGGG
>CAYQXM010000052.1:18402-36215 GCA_964421295.1 uncultured Pirellulales bacterium | reverse complement strand
ATCCGCGGCAAGCACGCCAATCAGCACATTCCGCAGATCACCGGCGCCCTCGAAACCTACAAAGGCAACCAGGATGTCCAGTACTACACCATCGCGCACAACTTCTGGGACATCTGCTTCCACTGCTACATGTACAGTATCGGCGGCGTGGCGGGGGCCCGGAATCCCAATAACGCCGAGTGTTTCACCGCCCAGCCGAATACTCTGGGCACCAATGGCTTCAACCAGGGCGGACAGAATGAGACCTGCGCTACCTACAATCTGCTCAAGCTCAGTCGGCAGATGTTCATGTTCGATCAGGACGCCAAGTACATGGACTACTACGAGCGGGGTCTTTACAACCACATCCTGGCCTCCGTCGCCGAGAACAACGCAGGTAACACGTACCATGTGCCGCTGCACGCGGGTGCGCGCAAGTCATTTGGCAATGCGGACATGACCGGTTTTACCTGCTGCAACGGCACGGCCATCGAAAGCAGTACGAAACTCCAGGACTCGATCTACTTCCGCAGCGCCGACAACAAGGCCCTGTACGTGAACCTCTATGTCCCCTCGACCCTGAGCTGGAAGGAACGCAACGTCACGGTCAAGCAGAAGACCAACTTCCCGTACGCGGACACGACGAAGCTGACCCTCACGGGCGGCGGTGTGTTCGATGTCAAAGTGCGCGTGCCTAAGTGGGCGACCGCCGGTTTCTTCGTCAAGATCAACGGCGAGGAGCAGAAGGTGGACGCCAAGCCCGGCACGTACCTGACGCTCAGCCGGAGCTGGAAAGATGGCGACAGCATCGAGTTGCGGATGCCGTTCCACTTCCATCTGGATCCGGTCATAGACATGCCGAACGTCGCCAGCATCTTCTACGGCCCCGTCCTGCTGGCGGCCCAGGAGCCCGAGGCCAGGTCGGAGTTGCGTCCGGCCAAGCTGAAGGCCGACGACATCGGCAAGTCGATCACCGGTGACCCGGCCACGCTGCGTTTCAGCACGAACGGCGCCGAGCTCAAGCCGTTCTACGAGACCTATGGTCGGCACTCGGTCTACCTGGAGGTAACGCTGGAATAAGGACTTGCCATCCGAAGGCTCGTTTCTTGATGTGGCAGCGGCAACTCCCGGTTGTCGCTGCCATTTTCTTTAAGGGTGCGGCAGTTCTTTGCATTACCGAAAGCTGTCCGCGCGTCTCTCCATTGTCCCCGGTGGGGGGACGGGGCAATAGGCAGGGTCACGGCGCTACCGGAAGGCCGGCGATCTGTTTCGATAAGGAGAATGGCGTATGAAGAAACTATCAAAAGTGGCATGTGCAGCAGGGGCAGCCATGATCTGGGGCACCGCCGTGGCCATGGCCGCGGCACAGCCGGCGGGGCAAGTCCCGATGCTGGAAATCAAGGCGGACCAGGTGAAGGCCAAGGTCAGCCCGATGCTCTACGGTCTGATGACCGAGGAGATCAACTACTGCTATGACGGCGGACTCTACGCGGAGTTGATCGTGAATCGTATCTTCAAAGAGAACGCGCGCCGGCCCGTCTACTGGCGTCTCGAACAGATCGGCGGGGGTACCGGCTCGATGGGTCTGGATGCCAACCAGCCCATGAATCAGGCGCTGACGGTGAGCCTGAAGCTGAACGTGACTCAGGTGAGCGAGAAACAGAGAGTGGGCGTCTCGAACGAAGGATTCTGGGGCATACCGATCAGGCCGAATACGAAGTATCGTGCGACCCTCTGGGCCAAGGGCGGCGCCGGCTTCACCGGGCCGCTAACCTTGGCGCTCGTCAGCAACGATACCAGCACCGTCTATGCTCAGGCGGAGATAGCCGAGATCACGGACAAATATCGGAAGTATGAGGCGACCCTCACGACAGGTAACGTAGCCGCCACGAAGGAAGCCCGCTTTCACATCTGGGCCGGCAGCAAAGGCACGGTCTGGTTCAGCCTGGTCTCGCTGTTCCCGCCGACCTACAAGGATCGGCCCAATGGTCTTCGGCCCGACATCATGCAGTTGCTGGCCGATATGAAGCCGGCGTTCCTGCGTTTCCCCGGCGGCAACTACCTGGAAGGGCAGACCATCGCCACTCGCTTCGATTGGAAGAAGACGATCGGCGACATCTCCGAGCGGCCGGGCCACATGAACGATGCCTGGGGCTACTGGTCCTCGGACGGCATGGGACTGCTGGAATTCCTCGAATGGTGCGAGGATCTCAACATGGAACCCGTCATGGGCATTTACTCGGGCTACTCGCTGCGGGGCCAATCGGTCCCCGCGGGAGAAGAACTGAAGCCCTATGTGCAGGATGCGCTCGATGAGATCGAATACACGATCGGCGATGTCAGCACCACATGGGGGGCGAGGCGTGCCAGGGATGGGCATCCGGCCCCATTCAAATTGACCTACGTGGAAATTGGAAACGAGGAGAATCTGGGCCGGGGCCCTCAGAGCTTCAACACCCGCTTTACGCAGTTCTTCGATGCCATTAAAGCCAAGTATCCCCAGATCAAGATCATCGCCGCCACTCCGAGCGATACGCAAACCGTCCAGGCACGCACGCCGGATGTGTACGACGATCATTACTATCCGTCTCCCGCGCAGATGATCGCCATGTGGAACCGCTACGACAACCACGATCGTTCCAAGCCGAAGGTGTTCGTGGGCGAGTACGCCACGCGCGGCAACGGCCCTATTACGCCCGATGTCGAGCGCGGTTTGTGCGATGCGACCTTCATCGTCAACATGGAACGCAATTCCGATGTAGTCATCATGGCCTCCTACGCGCCGCTCTTCGTCAACGTCAATCCGGGGGCGAGCCAGTGGCAGACCGATCTGATCGGATTCGATGTGATGAACAGCTTCGGCTCGACCACCTACTACGTGCTGAAGATGTTTGCGCAGAATCATGGCGACACGATCCTGACTGTCACGGACCAGGGCATGCCCACGAGAGACATCCCGAGAACGAGTGGGCGTCAGAGGGGTGGCGAAGCCGCGGCTCCGACAACAGTGAAGGTGCCGTTGTTCTTCTATGACGCCACGCGTGACAGTGCCAATGGCACGATCTACGTGAAGGTGGTCAACCCGATGGGTGCGCCGCAGCCCGTGCGGATGAAGATCAGCGGCGTGGCCGGCATCGAGGCGAGCGGCCAACTGGTCGAGTTGAAAGGCGCCAGTCTCATTGATCTCAACACGATCAACACGCCGACCAAGATCGTGCCGGTCACGACGAAGGTCGATGGTCTTAGCGTCGACTTCACGCGGACATTTGCCCCATTTTCCGTCAATGTCCTGACGCTGAAGGGCAAGTAGGGGGTCCAGAATCCTGATGGAACGACAATGGGTGGCAGCGGCGACACTTGGTTGCCCCTGCCACTCAGTGTTTGGGCATGTGCTAATCGCGGTGGGCCTTCAGCGTCATGTTGTCCGTTACTGTGCCGTCGGCTTTCCTGACCATCACGTTCAATTGATCTTTGCGGATATCGACCGTGACGAGGCTGTCCGGCGCGTTGATGACAATCGGGTAGGGGTTGGCAGGCACGTTCGGGTCCAGTCGGGCGAACCGATGCGTGTGGGCGGAGATGGCCAGGTCAATGTCGGCCTTGTTCAGGATGGGTGACCACAGACTTCTCGCCTGCTTGATGCCGTACCCGGAGACGCCGTAGAGGGGCATGTGCACGAGCAGGATGCGGTAGCGGGATGCCTTGAAGGCGGAGTCTTCCACTGTCTTCTTCAGCCACTCCGTCTCTTTCGCCCGGAAGGCATCGAAATCCACCAGGCCGGAATACTCCTTGTGCGAGTCTACCTTGTCCTCTCCCGCATCGAGGACCAGGAAACGCGCCGGGCCGTGCTGAAAGGAGAAGTAGTACTCGCCCGTGGCGGTCGGGAAATAGTCGATCAGTTTTCGGGCCAGTGCTCCCCGGGTGTCGTGATTCCCTCGGGCGAAGATGAACGGGGTCTCCCGGGCGAAGCGTTCGACACACACATCGAGGAACCCCTTGAACGCCTGTTCCTCCTGCGTCCAGTAGTTGAACATGTCGCCGTTGAAGACGATCAGATCGGTCTTCTCCCAGGGGACTCTATCCAACAGACCCTTGAGGACGTCAGGCTTTTCGTGGATATCGTTGACGACCGAAAACGAGAACTCCTCCTTGCGGGGATCCCACGTCTTCAGGCGGTAGGGACCCGCTGTGACCGTGGCGCCGTAGGTAACGGAGTAAGGATCGAACTTGACGATTTCTTTCGAGATGACGCGATAACGGTAAACCCGCCCCGGCGTCAGGCCGGTCAGAGCGACCTTGTGCATCCGTTCGTTGGCGTCGATCAGTCCATGATGGCTGGACAGGGCCGTCTTCGCTTCGTTGCTGTCGATGGGCAGGTATTCGACGTTCGAAACGCAGGGTCTGTTCGTGAACCACATGATGACCACCGACGAGTCCGTTACTGCCTGCAAGTAGGGGCCATGGATGACGGCAAGCTTCTCCGTCTCCCGGGACAGCGCGAGCGGTACACAGAGAGATGCGTCGAGAATGGCTACGGCAAGCAACGTTCGAGTGAATCCCACGGCTTGACCCCCTTCAATGATCGATATACGAAGCTGTCGAGGCAAATCATGATTCGCCCACCCCAGTATGCCACGTTCTCCCTCCTGCGGCAAGGTTCTCCCGGGGCGCATCGCGCGACAGGCTCGGGTGGTCTTTCTGAAGGCGAGGCACGAGAGTCGCGTGTGGCAACGACGCTCGGGGGGAAAGTGGCGGCTACTTCTGCACGGGGTTTGTCACCAGAATATGTTCGCCCGCTCGGAACTGGGCGCTGGTCGCCAGCATGGGAGCGGCGCGTTGAATGGCCGCGAGTGTACGTGAGGCGGCGGTCACGACGGTTGCGTTCCGCTCGAGCGAGACGATCTGTTCGAGCAGCACGTAACTCTGTTCGTTGGGGTAGTTGACCAAAGCCTGAATGGCGGCGGTCCGACCCTGCTCGGCGGAGACATTCTTGTTGCCGGCGGCGGCATAGAGCAAGGCCGCCTGCGCCTGGGGCTGACTGATCGCGCTGATCAGGTTCATCAGGGTGGAAGTCTCGCCGGGTTCAGAGGATTCCAGACGCGTCAGAAGGTAGTTGACGCATTGGGCATCTCCGACATTGGCGATCGCGGTGAGGACCGCTTGATCCAGCGGGTCCTCCGACGACACCGAGACCTCCTGGGCCAGAGCCAGCAGAGATTCCGTGGCTTTCGAGGAGCTGATACGGCTCACGGTATTGGCCCAATCGCTGGCCTCGTCGACCGTAACCGCAGAATCATAGCGTGCGACCAGTTCATCTACGATGGGCACATCAGCCATCTGGGCCAGTGAGGTGCTCGCCGCCCGCCGGACCGCGGCATCCGATGACGTCAGTACGGCGTCCAACAGGATGGGCCAACTGTCGTGATTGCTGATGCAGGAGAGCTTCTTGGCGATCTGTTCCTTGTACAGGCCGTCGGACATTTGCGAGAAGGTATTGAGCAGCGACTGGGTGGCCGCCGGCGTGCCGATGCGGGCCAGTGCTTCCGCCGCCCAGACGGCAGCGGCATCGCCCCCGCATGCGATGAGATCGCAGAGAGCCGGAATGGCCTGATCGCCCATGGCGACCAGCTGATCGAGATGACCTTTCAGAGCGGCGTGATCGTTAGCCTGCACGGCTTGACGCAACAGCCCAATGATTGGCGGCTCGTTCGCACGGGGACCGATACCAGCTGACACAGGGGAATTGGTGTCGGAGGTCGGCAGGAGCCGGGTGTTGGGTCTGCGGCCTTCGTCATCCGGCCGCCTGCCGCGTGGGAGAGAAGACGCCGTTTTCTCCGCGGAACTCGTGTTGGGGTCCGATGTGGCGGACGACGTTCGCTCGTCTGCGCCGCGGTGGGCCAGAACCGCACTCCCGGTGGACGCTTTCCCCGCCCGGGCATCGGTGCGGGTCTTCTCCTGTAGACCGGGACGGTTCGCAATGTACAGGACGGCCAGAGCGGCAACCACCAGCGCCGGGTAGAGCAGGAATGGCCACTTCGACCGGACCAGATTCCGGAATCCGGAAGATACCCGAGTGGCGGGTGCCGCGCTACTGTTAGAGTCCCTGACGCTCTTCATATCGTGCCGGTGTCCCTGGTTGGCAGACTCCAAAAAACGTAAGAAGGTAGGAAGGCAAGAACGAGTCTCACCTTCTTCCCTTCTTACGTTCTAACTACCTTCGATTATTAATGACCGTAGGTGCCTTGACGAATCTTATCGATTTGCGTGATCGTCAGAAGATCGTTGAAGACCACGGCTTCATCGAGCAGACCGTTGAGGCTGTAACCCGTATCCAGCGGCTCGACGCCACCCAGTACGAAGGCCGAAGAGCTGATGCTCATGTTGTGGCCGAACGTCAGCGTCTCGTTGACGATCACGCTGTCGGCCGCCTTATCGTACACGCGGACGTAGCAGGACTTGGTGCTGTCGTTATAGGTGAATCCCACATGGTACCACTTGCCTACTGTTATCAGATTGGAGGAAGTGGTGATCTGGTATTCGGTGTTGGCGCCGCCGTACCAGCCGATGCGGAATATGATCTTCCCGCTATACAGGACGCCGACGCCCCAGCTCATCTTGAATGTCGGCGGCATGTACTTGCTCATCAGGTAGCCGGTCGACGTGAGGCTGTTCAGCTTGACCCAGCAAGTACCGCTGAAGATGCCGCTGGTGTAGCCGCTCTTGGTCGGGAAGTTGGCGGACAGATTGGCATCCGTGATGATCATGCGGTCCGCCGCCGCAGCCTCGAACACGGCGCTGCCTGTCCCTTCCTGGAAGTCGGTCGCGTTGGAGACGACGCCGACGTTGGTCAGTGTGTTCGTGCCGCGACTATCCTTGGTCAGGAACGAAGGCTCGAACTTCCACACCGCCGCGCAGTTCGGGTCGGTGCTGAAGATGTTCCCTGCCGGCGTGGAGATACCATAGGTCGCCGTGAGGGCCACACCCGAGTAGGGGTCGTAGCCATTGAGCAGAATGTACCACGTGCCGGCCACCGGGTTGGTGACGCTGATGTTCTCGGCATTGCCCGGCAGGGAGGAGTTGTAGTCCCAGCTGCTCAAGGTCGGCAGAGAGCCGCGCTTGACGCTGAGGTCGACATCACCGCTGCCGCCCGCCGTCACGATATTCAGGTAGTCCTGGCCCGAAGGCACGACGATCTTGTAGTATTTCAAGCTGTCCTGGGCGCCCGAGATACCCGTCTCCGGCACGCCATTGCTCAGCTCGGTTACAAGGGGACCTGAGGTAACGTAGGTGGCCACCAGGCTGGTATTAGTGAAGGTGCTCACTCCGTAGAGCAGGATATACCACGTTCCCGCGGCCGGAGGACTGATCGAAATGGATTCCTCGTTGCCGGTCGTGGCGGTGCGGTACTCCCACGAACTCGTGGTCGGCTTCGAGCCGCGGCGGATGTACATATCGGCATCGCCGGATCCGCCGGACATCATGATCGAAAGCTGCGTCTGGCCGGACGGAACGTTGATCAGGAAGTAGCTCGAGCTGCCGGCCGCGCCCGAGATCGCGGTCACGGTCACACCGTTGGTCAGCGTGACGTCGCCGCCGCCGCTGCCGCCGCCCACATGGGTGGCGATCAGCGTCAGATTCGAGTAAGCCACGTAGCCGCGGAGCATGATATACCAGGTCGTGGCATCGGGGTTGGGGATGGTGACGGTTTCGTTGCTACCGCTGGCATAGGGCCGGTAGTCCCAGTCGGTCATGCTCGGGACCGCACCCTTCTTGACGTAGAGGTCGCAGTCGCCCGTGCTGCCGGAGGTCTGGATCACCAGCGAGCTCTGTCCGCTCGGCACCGTGATCTGATAGAACGTTTCGCTACCCTCGGCGCCGGACAAGCCGGTCACGGCCACGCCATTGACCAGGGTGCGGATCGTGCTGGCGATAGTATAGTCGCCCAGGAGGGTCACACCGCTGTAGGCGGACCGCGCCCTGAGCATGACATACCAGGTGCCACTGTGCGGGGTAGTGATGACGACACTCTCTGCGTTGCCCGACAGGTACGGGCGGTAATCGTAGACCGTGGTCGTCGGCTTGTCGCCCAGACGCACGTACAGGTCGCAGTTGCCGGTGCCGCCCGTGGTGCTGAACGTCACATCGCTGCACCCATCCGGAACATCCAGCTTGTAGAATCTCTCACCGTTCAGCGACCCGGAAATGCCGGTCACTGCGACGCCGTCCGTCAACGTGGCGACGCCGCCGTAGGTGGCCTTCAGGGTCAGATTGGTGAAAGCGCTGTAGCCGCGGAGCAGGATATACCATGTGTCCGCAGTAGGATTGTCGACAGTGACCGACTCCTCATTGCCGGCCAGGAACGGTCGATAGTCATAGCTCGACGTGGTAGGCGGAGTGCCCCGTTTCACGTACATATCGCAGTCGCCGGTCCCGCCCGTGATCAGGATCTCCAGAGACAGTTGCCCGCTCGGAACCTCGATCCGATAAAGACTCTCACTGGCAGCCGCGCCGCTGAGGCCGGTCATGGCCACGCCGTTGGTCAGGAGGGTGCCGACGTTGCCGCTATAAGCGCCCAACAATGTCAGCCCGCTGTAAGTATTGTAGCCTCGCAGCATGATGTACCAGGTTCCGGCGCCCGGGTCGGTGATGGTGACTTTCTCTTCGTTGCCCGACAGGAACGGCCGGTAGTCATAGCTGCTGATGGTCGGCATGGCGTCCTTCTTGACATACAGGTCGCAATCGCCGGTGCCGCCGGTGATGCTGATCTCCAGCTTCGTCTGGCTGGCCGGGACAACGATCTGGAAGTACGTCTCACTCGCCGCGGCACCCGCCAGGCCGGTGACGGGGACGTTATTTGTCAGCGTCGTGATATGAACGGCCGAGGTATAGGTAGCCACGAGGGTCAGATTGGCATACGTGGTGTAACCCCGCAGCATGACATACCAGGTGCCCGCCGCCGGACTCGTTACGGTTACGGACTCTTCATTGCCTGGCCTGAACGGCCGGTAGTCATAGCTGGTCGTGGTGGGCTCGACGTCCTTCCTGACGTACATATCGCAGTCGCCCGTGCCTCCGGAGATAGCGATTACCAGCTCATCCTGGCCGGCCGGTACGGTGATCGCAAAGAATGTTTCGCTGCCGGCCGCTCCCGACAGACCGGTGACAGGCACGCCGTTGGTCAACGAAACCGGGGCGCCGTACCCCGTGGAGACAAGGACCAACAACGCTGTCATCGCTGCCACGATGCTACCCTGACGTAATTGAGTGAGACCGTTCATTTTGTACTCCTCTCTAAAGAGAACGAAGACCACACTGCCAATAATCCTTGTCAAAATGTCGGTTAATTGACTTCTTGAGATTAGTGCCGCCGCGGCACCCGCTTGTAACGTTTTGTGGCTTTCCTTTCGGAAAATCTTTCCCGTGCGCGAAATACGGGCGTCAAAGGGTACACCTTATGCTTCCATGCCTGGCGCTTACGGCCCCGTCCCTGGAAATGAGCAGATGAGCCATCAGCCCTGCCGGCGGCCTTGGCGAAGGTGCGGGCCGAGACGATACAACCGACCGCACAGTCCGCTACTCCCTTATAGGTCCTTCACCCACCGGCGCTGTCGAAGTATAGATGCGCGGTAATGAACCGGTCATACATCCACCTCCGATTGACCGACATCCAAGGCACCTATTCTAGTGGCGCACTAGGGTATCGTCAAGTCCATTCAATGGCCCATTTTCGCAGGCTATGCAGGCCTCCCTGCCGGGCCATGGGCCGATAACTGCATGGGTACGCGGGAGTCGGAATCTCGGGGCCTCCAGAGGTGGTCTTTGCCTCTTGTATTCGCCTTGGGAACGACGTATAGTACGGTTTTGAACGGCTGTTCAAGCTCTGCGCAGCCATCCGTTTTGATTGCGAACAGGGGAACCAATGAACCAGAAAGCGAAGAGCGAGTCGCCCGAAATACACCCGCGAACCTGGCGGTCGGCGGCCATCAAGGCCGTGATTGTCCTGGCGGCCCTGGGGATCGTTGCCGGCGTAGCACAGATACCCCCGAAAAGCCGGACCGCACCGCCCGAAGAGGCGCCGGTGGTGAACGTGAAGGTTGAAGCCATCGTGCCGCAGGCGGAAGTGGCGGACACGTTTGACCTTCCGGCGGTAGTGGAGCCGAACCGCACCGTGACCGTGGCGGCCGAAGTCGCGGGACGTATTGAAAGCCTCCCGTTCCAGGAAGGGGCGACGGTCCGCAAAGGCGCTACCCTGGTGCGGATCAACACCGATCTTATCAAGCCGCAGTTTGACAGCGCCGAAGCCCAGTTCACGCGGGACCAGTTGGAGCTCAAACGAATGAGCGCGCTCGTCAAAGATGAAGCGACCTCCCGCAAGGATCTGGACGACGCTACGACGCGTCTGGCGGCGAGCAAGGCTCAGTTCGAAGAGGTGAAGGCCCGGCTGGAGCGAGCGACCATCTATGCACCGGCCGGTGGCGTCCTCAATGACCTGCCGGTGGATGAGGGCGAGTACGTTCAGGCCGGCGACCCCGTGGCGGAAATCGTCGATACAGCGACCATCAAGGTGGCCGTCGACATCCCGGAGCCGGATCTCGCCTTCTTCCAGGTGGGACAGAAGGCTACGGTCATGGCGGATGTCAGAGGGCGTCAACACAAGCTCGAGGGCAAGATCACGTTCATCAGCGAACTGGCCAATCCGCAGACCCGCTCCACCCGCGCGGAGATCACTCTGGCGAATCCGGATGGTTTGTTGCACAGCGGCCGGATTGTGCGCCTGACCTTGCAGCGGCGCGTGCTCCAGGACGCCATCTTCATTCCTTTGCTGGCCGTGATTCCGATGGAGAACGGCAAGGTGGTCTATGTGGCGGAAGGCGACTCGGATGTCAAACTGGCTCAGCGCCGGGATGTCGAGTTGGGCGTCATCAAAGGGGACGAGATTCAGGTGGTCAGCGGACTCCAGGCCGGCGACAAGCTGATTATCGAAGGCCATCGATTCGTGACGCCGGGGCAGAAGCTGCAAATCACTGATTGAGGATGACGGAGCGTTGACGACGGCCTCTCTCCTCGACGGCCGTCGTCAATCCGTTCGCGACACTTATGCTCATTACCGATCTGTCTATTCGCAACCGAACCACCGTAGCCGTCCTGGGCGTCATCATCTTCGGGTTGGGCGTCTACAGCTACATGACGCTGCCGCGGGAGGCGTTTCCGGACATTCCCATCCCTCACATCCTGGTCACCACGACGTACGAAGGCGTCTCCCCCGAGGACATGGAAACATCCGTGACCATGAAGATAGAGAAGGAGCTCAACGGCGTGCGCGGGGTCAAAGAGATCACCTCGAACAGCGCCGAGGGGCTCTCGATGATCAACGTGGAATTCCTGCCCGATGTGCCGCCGGACGTGGCGCTGCAGCGTGTGCGTGACCGGGTCGATGTGGCCAAGAGCGAACTGCCGACGGATGCCGAGGAGCCGGTCGTCAAGGAGATCAGCCTCTCCGAATTTCCGATCATGCTGGTCAGTATTTCGGGCAACGTCTCGCCCGTGCAGTTGAAGGTTATTGCCGACCGCCTCGAGGATGCGCTGGAGGCTGTGCCCGGCGTGCTGAAGGTGGATGTGACGGGAGCCCTCGAACGCGAGATCCGCCTGGAAATGGACCCCGACCGCATCGCCTCATACGGCTTGACCATCCCGGAGATCATGGCCCTCGTTCCGGCCGAGAACGTGAATATCTCCGCCGGCAGCCTGGAAACGGAAGGGACCAAGTTCAATGTCCGCATTCCGGCCGAGTTCACCACGCCGGACGAAGTCGATCACCTTCTCCTGACGGTTCGCAACGGCAGACCCATTTACCTCGCTGACGTCGGCCGGGTTCGGGATACTTTCAAGGACCGGGCCACATACTCCCGCCTCAACAGCGTCGATAATGTGACCCTCAGTATTCAGAAGCGCGCGGGCGCCAACATCGTTCAGGTCGCCGACTACGTCAAGGCGGTCGTGGAGAAGGCCCGGCAGCAGGCGCCGCAGGGCGTCACGTTCGACACGACTTTTGATCTGTCCCGGTACATCCGCGACATGGTGGCCGACCTGGAGAACAACATGGCCTCCGGGCTGGTCCTGGTCATCGGCGTGCTGATGATGTTCCTGGGCTGGCGCAGCAGCACGATCGTCTCGCTGATCATCCCGGTCAGCATGTTGGCCAGCTTCTTTGTCCTCATGGCGATGGGCTACACGCTGAATATGATCGTGTTGTTCAGCCTGATCCTGGGCGTGGGCATGATCGTCGATAGCGCCATTGTGATCGTGGAGAACATCTATCGTCACATGGAGTTGGGCAGGTCCCGCGTCGAGGCGGCCATCGTTGGCACGCGTGAGGTCGCCTGGCCGGTGATTGCCTCCACGGCGACGAACATCGCCTCGTTCATTCCGCTGATGTTCTGGCCTGGGATCATGGGATCGGTCATGAAGTATCTGCCCATCACCGTCACGATCGTCATCGCCAGCTCTCTCTTCGTGGCGTTGGTGTTCAACCCGACGTTCTGCTCGGTGGCGGCAGGCGGGGCGGCGCTGAAGAAGGGGGCGGAGCACTGGTTCGTACGCGGCTATCGGCGGGCCCAGAGAGTGGGACTGAATCACCCCGTACTGGCCCTGTTCCTCTGTGTCTGCCTGCTGATCAGCCTGTCCATCCTGTATGCCAAGATCGGCAAGGGAACCGAGTTCTTCCCGGACGAGGATCCCGAAAGGGCTATGATCGAAGTGCGGGCCCCTCAGGGGACCAACATCCGGGAAACGGATCGCATCGCCCGCCAGATCGAGGAGCGGGTCCAGCCCTACCGGGAGTGGATCAAGCACGTGGTGACCAACGTCGGCACGGCGAGCAGCGGCATGGATTTCGCCGCCGGCACCGGCGGGCCGCATCTGGCCAATGTCACCCTGGTCTTCTACGAATTCGAGAAACGCGTGCGGCCCTCGACCGACATCATCGCCTTGGTCCGGCACGACATTGCCGACATCCCCGGCGCGGAGATCAAGATTCAGAAAGAGGAGAACGGTCCGCCCACCGGCGCGCCGGTCGAAGTGCGCGTGATCGGAGAGGATTTCACGGAATTGCAGCGGCTCAGCGAACAGGCGAAGGGCATGATCGCCACCGTGCCGAACCTGGTTAACCTGCGCAGCGACCTGGAGGCCACCCGGCCCGAGCTGGCCTTTACCGTCAACCGCCGGGAGGCCATGCTCGCGGGCGTCAACACGGCCACGGTCGGCAATTTCCTCAAGACCGCGATCTTCGGCACGAAAGTCGGCACGTATCGCCAGTTCAACGACGAATACGATATCACCGTGCGTCTGCCGCTCGAGCAGCGGAACAACCTGGACAATCTGTTGCGCCTGCAGGTTCCGAATACGGCGGGCAACGCCATACCGCTCAGCTCGCTGGGCCGCTTCGAGTACAAGGGCGGATTCGGCACCATCAACCGCGTGAACCAGAAACGGCTCGTCACGTTGACGGCCGATGCGGAAGGGCGTCTCAGCTCCGACGTCCTGAAAGACGTGCAGGCGCGGCTGGCGACGCTGTCGTTGCCGGCGGGGTATGAAATCAAGTACGCCGGCGAGAAGGAGCAGGAGGAGGAGTCCAGTGCGTTCCTGATCAAAGCCTTCCTTCTGGTGCTGGCACTGGTGACACTCGTGCTGGTCTCGGAATTCAATTCCCTCATGGTGACCGGCATCATCATGACCACCGTGATCCTGTCCCTGATCGGGGCCCTCATGGGGCTGCTGGTCTGGGGGCTGCCTTTCGGCATTATCATGAGCGGCATCGGCGTGATCAGTCTGGCCGGCATCGTGGTCAATAACGGGATCGTGCTGCTGGACTACACCCGGCAGTTGGAGCGGCGGGGCATGGACGTGGTCTCGGCGACGGTCGAGGCCGGCGTCACGCGCTTACGCCCCGTGCTGCTCAGTGCGGTGACCAATTTCGTCGGCCTGCTTCCCATGGCGTTCGGCATCTCCTTCGATTTCCACACCTTCGCCTGGTCGATGAAAAGCTCGTCCAGTCAGTGGTGGAACAACATGGCGGTCGTCATGATCTTCGGCCTGAGTTTCGGTACGATCCTGACGCTGGTGGTGGTGCCCTCGCTGTACGTAATGGTCAGCCGCATCGCCGCGCGCCTGGGTCTGGGCAAACCGGTCGAGGAGTCCGTCGGATCCCCGAAGGTGGAACCCGACCTCACGCTGTAGGATCGTCCCGTTATTCGACGTGAACCACGTTCTGGTTCTTGTCGGCGTTCAGAGCCGTTTCTTTGAGGGTGTCGTACAGGTGGCGGCACCGGCGCACCTTAACGAAGTCGAAGTGCGGCGTGGAATCGTCCTTGGCGGTCAACGAAACGGTGCCGATGCCGAACAGGCAATCGCTCAGAGTCCGGCGCAGCTTCAGATCGACGACGCGGAACATGTCGAGATTGTCGACCCGGCGGTCGAACACGCCCCGGGACCATTCGATCCGGTCCGGCGTCACCTCGTAGTGAATGCTCACCAGGACGAGCGCCTTCCAGATCAACAGCAGCAGCGCCGCGGCGCTGAGCGTCAACGCGCCCCGGTCCAGATACTGCTCGATCAGCGTCAGTCGCTCGGGGGCGACGGTGAGTTTCGGGATGAAAGCCGCCAGGGCGGTGACACGATAGCTGAAGAGCGCTCCGCACCCGGCGAGGAAGACGCCGATCTTGAGCGCGACGCCAGTCAAGGCGAAAAGACTGGGCCGGCCGGACCAGAGAACATCGGAGCCTTGCTCTTCTTTCTCGTCCTGCTCGTCCTCCGCCGCAGTTCCCTCGGACAGCGTGACTTCCTCCGCTGTGCGCGGCCGGAGGAACTCGCCGCAGAAGCGGCACTTCACCGCTTCATAGCGAATCTCCTCCGCGCAGTACGGACAGTTCTTTGTGCGATGCCGCGGGCGCATTCTGGTTCGAGGAAGTTCTTCTTGTCGTTGCATGCAGTATGTATCGGCAGCCCGCCCGCGATTCCGACAGCGCGAAAATTCCCGGCGAACGATGGAGGTCGGACAGGTGTACGGAAACCGGTGTTATCGGACGGGCAATAAAAGTAGTTCAGTTCGCGGCGGAGCGACTTGCACGGTCCGGGAGGAGCCTGTAGAGTAACGCCCATGCCATTGGTATCGTTTTGTCTGCGTCTGCACGAGCCGTTCCGGCTGCCCGTGAACGGCGACACGTTTCTGTGGGACGTGAAGAATGAAGAGACCTTCGTGCACCGGGCGGCGCACTGCTATCTGCCGACGCTCGAGGTGTTCACGGGGATGGTTCGTACGCACGTCGATTTCAAGATCAGCCTGTGCGTGTCGGGGACCTTTCTCGAACAGGCGCAACGCTATCAGCCGAAGGTGATCGACGCCTTGCGGCAATTGTGCGACGCCGGCCGCAACAGCCGGCAGGTCGAGCTGATCGACGTGACATACTATCATTCCCTCACGTCGTATTTCTCGGACCCGCGTAAGACGGAGTTCCAGGAACAGGTGGCTCTCTACCGCCAGACCATCCATGATCTCTTCGATGTGCGTCCGACGGCCTTCGCCAACACGGACCTGCTCTACAACAACGAGACCGCCAATATCGTGGCGGACATGGGATACAAGACGATCCTGTGCGATCCGTGCGAGCACATGATCGACGCCCGAGAGGGGCAGCCCCTCGCGGTCGGGAGTATCTTCCGCGCCAAGGGCCGCAACGGCCGGGCCCGCAAGGTGGCGGTTCTGCCGCGCGATCCTCAGCTCAGCCAGGAGCTCGCCCGGCATTGGAGCGATCCCTCCGCGGCGGCGCGGGAGTACGCTCGGCGCATCGAGAGTTCCGAGGCCGGCGTGCTGGCGATCGCGTGCGATTTCCCGCTCGTGGAGATGGGGACCGATGCCTATCCGCGCCTGGTCGAGTTCTGGACCGTGTTGCGCGAGGAGCTCTCCGGGAACGTGGACACCGTGGTGACCAATCCGACGGAGATCGCCGAGTGGTTTCAGATCACGGATTGCCGGATGGTCGATTGCTCGTCTCCGGCCCATGTGTCGTCGGACGTGCCGCCGGAGAGAACGCCGCGATGGTTGCGTTCTCCCGCACAGCGTGTCCTGTTTGCCAAGGTGGAAGCGCTGGAGGCCGAGGCCAAGCGGGCCGGCGGCGAACTGCTGCGCCGGTTCCGGTACCTGACGACCTCGGATCATTGGCACTACATGGACGAAGGGGACGCGGCGGCTGCGATCCAGCCGCAGGACGGCAGCCCCTATGGCTCGGCCACGTTGGCCACCTACGCGTTGACGCATGCGACGGATGATCTGTCGCAGACGGTCAAGAGCTTCAACATCCTCAAGCGGAGCGCCGCCACGCCGGTCATCATCATCACGCCGGAGACGGCCCGACTGCCCACGGAAGGGATGGGGCAGTTTGCCAAGTTCGTCTCGGGCAAGAGCGGTGGACTCGGCGAAGTCATCAGTGCCCTCTGCAAAGGGCTGGCCGACCGACGCATTCCGACCCACCTGATCACGATCAACCTGACCCGGCGTTTCCGCGAAGAGGCGGGATTGAGCGAGACCGAGTGGATACAGAAACGTCACCAGCTCAATCCGGAAAATGTACACCTGGTCAGTTCCGCGATCTACGAGGGCTATCGCAGCGCCTACGACGGTTGGCCCCTGGCCAACGCGGCGGAATTCCAGAAGCAGATCGTCAACACCTACATCAAAAACGTTCGCAGTCTCTACGAAGGCCGTGGGATTCTCCACACCAACGACTGGATGGCCGGCGGAGTTGTGGCGGCCTACGCGCGCCTCCGCGGCATTCCGTTGCTGCACACCGTACACAACACTCACACGGGTCACATCCCCCTGGACATGTTCTACGGCGTCAACCTGCAGAAGCTGTGGGACCTGCTCTACCTTTCCGACGACTCAGGCCATCGCTGCGTCGATGCGCAGGCCACGGCCCTTAAGAACGCCACCCGCGTCAGCTACGTCGGCGCCAAGTTTCTCAAGGAAATCGTCGAGGATTTCTTCCTGGACCGGCCGATCATTCCCTGGAGCGTCCGGCAGGAGACGAAGGTCAAGTACTACAACCGTGCCACGCTCGTGATACCGAACGGCATCTCGCCGGATGTGTTCCCGGAGTTGCAGGACGAGGACCCGGATGTCAACAAGCCGGGGCTGGCCAAGTGTTTCAGACCGGAGGATGATCTGCTGGAAGCAAAGCGGCTCAACCTCGTGAAATTCCAGCAGAGGGCGGGACTGACGGTCAATCCCGATGCGATCCTTTTCTATTGGCCGTCGCGTCTGGATCCGGCGCAGAAGGGGATCGAACTGCTCGAACAGATTGCCCAGCGGTTCACGGAGGTCAATCCCGACACGCAGATTGCGGTCGTGGGCGATCCCGTTGGCGGCGATAACACGCACTCGGACATCATGGGCCGCATCGCCTGTGCATCCGGCGGACGCGTGGCCTACCAGCGGTTCAATCAGGATCTGAGCGTTTTGGGATACGCCGCGGCCAGCGACGTTTTCGGCGCCTCGCTCTATGAGCCATTCGGACAAATCGACGTCGTCGGCAACATTTACGGCGCCACCAGCACCAACCGCGACACTGGCGGCTACAGCGACAAGATCGCCATGCTCAGCCTGAGGGCCTGGGGCGATCCCATCGATCGCGGCAACGGCGTGCTCTTCCGCAACTACGACGCCGGCGGGCTCTGGTGGGGGCTCAGCAAGGCCGCTGAGAACCACCGCTATTTCCGCGCCCATCCCAAAGAGTGGGAAAAGCAGATGCGCCGGATCATGACCCAGGCCCGCAATGACT
>CAYQXM010000052.1:0-18392 GCA_964421295.1 uncultured Pirellulales bacterium | reverse complement strand
TTCGGCATCACCAGTACTTCCGCGAGCACCCGCGGGAATGGGACAAGCAGATGCGAAGGATCATGAAGGAGGCCCGCCACACGTGGAGCCTCGACAACATGGTCGCCCGCTACATCACTGCGTACGAGGAACTCAACGGCGGCAAACCCCTGGCCTAGGCAACTTCCCGACAAAGCGGGAGAGGCGGACGGCATATACATCTCCTGAGTCCGGACAAGTTCCGGTCTGTGAATCGGGAGGTGTGTGCATGTCAGTCGCCAACGTCATCGAGATCAGCGCCGCTTCTGAGAAGAGCTTCGAAGACGCGATCCATGTGGGCATTCAGCGGGCCAATGAGACGCTCCAGGATGTCAAGGGGGCCTGGATCAAGGAGCAGAATGTCAAGATCGAGAACGGCCGAATCATCGAATACCGGGTGGATATGAAAGTGACGTTCGTGCTGCATCCTCCGAAGAAATAGACGGCACAACGCGGGCATGGCCACGGCGGCAGCTCTGTTCGAGCAGGAAGCAGGGCCGGTGCAACAGATCATGGCACGCGTTCCGCGCAAGCGTCACGAGCCTGAACATGCCGAACCTGGTCACGCCACTCAGGCCGTGGTGACGTGGGATCAGGCCCTGGCGGGGGACCCACGGTTTCGGAGTCTGGTGGAGGCCGTGGCCCGTCTGGCCTCTCCCACAGGCCAGTGGCCTGAAGCCATTCATCCGCAGACCAAAGGCGGCTGCATGGGCGACGGTCAGCACGTCTGGGCTGCGGCCGAATGGATTATGATGCTCCGCAATTGCCTGCTGTACGAGCAAGTCAGTCCGCCGCGTTTAGTCATCGGTATGGGTGCATGGCCGCAGTGGCTGGAGCAACAACGCCGGCTGAGCATCGGTCCGGCTCCGACGCGCTGGGGGTCCGTCCAACTGTGTATCGATCCGGCCGGCGCTTCTGTCGAGGTGCATTGGCATGCGGACTGGTTTCGTGCGTCGCCGGAAATCGAGGTGAAACTGCCGGGATGTCGACCTGTTCTCGCCTCCGCGGGGGGTGGACAATGTGCGGGTACCGCTCGGCGAGTCATCCCACACGTGAGGGTCTTCAGTCTCTCGGGAGCGCAGAAAGAAGCCGGCAGCCGGCAAGGCGTTGTCCATGTCCATACGCCCCGCCGATCCGCCGGCTTTCATCGGGCCCTCCTTGGGCAGTTGGTCATTGCTGTGCGTCTCACATCACCGGCAGGGCCGACAGTGTGATCGTTGCCACCTGCACGTCGTGGCCCGCGGGCAGCGTGCCGACGTCCAGGTGCTCGACGTGAACGCAGATCTGAACCGTGACCGTGCCGGGTCCTGCGTTATTCGGCGTGACGGTGCCCGTCCATGTGCCGTTCACACCAGTTGCCGGCGTTACCTTCACGGACAATTGTGCCTGAAAACTCAGTTCCAGAGTGACGCTGGTGCATCCATCGTAGGTATAGCCGGGACCCGCGGAGTTGGGGTCCGGAACCAGTTGCAGCGGATTGCCTGCCAGATTGATCGTGAACGGGCCGGGAGCACCCGAGGGGCAGGCGAGAAGTATCGGATGACAGAGGTCGCCGTCGAATTGCGGACAGATCCGAATCGTGCCCGCGGCCGGAGGCGTGGCGTTGAGCCAGCCCTGGATCTGAACACGGTCGCCGAAATGGAATGTTCCGGTGCCGTTGCTCAATGACGCATACAGTGTGCCCGACGAGACGACATTGTAGTATCCCCCGTTGTCCGCCTCAAAGTTCACACATCCCTCAAGCCCCTGGCGGAGAGTGCCGCATTGCCTGAACTGCCGTCCGATGCGGACGGTGTTCGGATCGACCCAGATGGCCGAGTTGGAAGGATACATGCCGCTGAAGTATCCCGTGGCGCTGGCCTTGCCGTCCGACCAGAGATCCCAACTGATCAGGACATCTCCTACTCCCTCCTTTACGTTGGAGCAGAGGACGGTGCCGCTGCGGCCTGCCTTCAGTCCGGCGCCGCCGGGAGGATCATTGTCGAGCAGGAGCACCCGTTCGCCGACGGCAAAGTCGTTGGGATCCGTAGTTGCGGTGGATGGGACGGACGAGGTCGCCAGCCAGCGGATATCGGAAAGGCACGTGTTCAAAACCGCGCCCGCAACCGCCAGATTCGGCGATCCCGTCGAGCTTGCCTGGCTGACGGGCACGGCCAGAACTGTTAACAGCAGTATCGCTCCCAAACATCTATTCACCATGTTGACCTCCTTTTGGAGTCGCAGATCACATGTCCATATAGTATCTGCGGACCCTTTCCACCCCAGTCCCGAAGCTATATCCGCGGGAGAGCGGTTTTCTATTAGCGACATTGGACGTGTCGTGACTACCCCCTTGACTTACCCCTGCGTACGATAGCCCCGGAAGCTATCGGCGCGTCCTGAAGAATCGGTGCCGTCAGGCAAAGGGCCGTAACGGACAAAATCGCCCGCAACACAGAATTTCCCGAGAGAGGGCTGTTCCCAGCGCGAAGAGTCGTTCCGCAGCACCGGCAAAGGGGCGGGGGCGTATAGGGACCGTGATCAAGTCATTGTTGACAGGAGCCCGGGACGCTGACTATGATCACCTGCTTTAGTCTCTGGCAGGGGTGGGTGGCCGCGCAGGGTCGCTAACGCCACAAAATGTTCAGTTAAGGGAATCCATTCTATGAATCCGGCGATTTTCAAGGCGTACGACGTCAGGGGCCTCTATCCTGATGAATTGAATGAAGAGGATGCGTGGAAGATCGGTTGTGCCGCAGCACGCTTTCTGCCGTCCCTCATGACCGGCTACGAGCGGGGACAGGGCGGCCAGACGATCTGTATCGGCCGGGACATGCGTACCCACAGCGAGCCCCTGATGGCGGCGACGATCGAGGGCGTGCGTTCGGCCGGGGTCGATGTGATCAATATCGGCATGATCGATACACCGCAGATGTACTTTGCGATCAACCATCTGTCGACCTGCGGCGGCATCCAGATTACGGCCTCGCACAATCCGGCCAAGTACAATGGCCTGAAGGTCTCGGGCCGGGGCGCCATCCCCATTGGGGGCGACAGTGGCTTGAAGGATATTCAGCATCTGGCCATGGCCATGCCCCACACCAAAGGCAATCCCACGGGCCGGCTCAAGGACGAGGACCTCACGGCGCCGTACAAGAGGCACGTCCTGCAATTCCTCAACCCGCGCGTACGCGACAAAAAGATCGCCATCGACGCCTCCAACGGCATGGCGGGTAAGATGATTCCGCTGCTGTTCAGCGACGTCCCCATCAAGATCATCGATATCAATTTTGAACACAATGGTACGTTCAAGCATGATCCCGATCCGCTCAAACCGAGCAGCCTGACCCAGCTCAAGGCCACGGTCAAGCGGCAGAAGTGCGACTTCGGCCTCTGTTTTGACGGCGATGCCGACCGGATGATGATGGTCGATGAGAACGGCGACACGGTCGGGTGCGACCTGATGACGGCGTTGCTCGTGCCCCATTTCCTGGCCAACCGGCCCAAATCGACGATTCTCTACGACCTGCGTTGCAGCCGGGTGGTCATGGAAGAAATCCTCAAGTACGGCGGCACGCCGCGACGCGAGCGGGTGGGCCACGCCTACATGAAGAAGACAATGCGCGACACCCATGCCGTCTTCGGCGGAGAGGTGTCCGGGCATTTCTATTATGCCGACAACTTCTGTGCCGACTCCGCCGCGATCACGATGGTTCATATCCTGAACGTCATCAGCGATCGTTCGGCAAAAGTCAGCGAGTTGATTGCCCCTCTGCGTCGCTATGCCAGCAGCGGCGAGATCAACTTCCATGTTGAGGACAAAGAAGGCAAGATGGATGAACTGCTGCGCCGATACGCGGACGGCCAGGCGGACCGGCTCGATGGCATCACCATCGGCTACAAAGACTGGTGGTTCAATTGCCGGCCAAGCAATACGGAGCCTCTGCTGCGGTTGAACGTCGAGGCTAAGACACCCGAGATGCTACAGGCAAAACTATGTGAGCTTGAGGCCCTTCTGGGCAAACGGGAATAGGGCTTATTGGGTCAACAGCACGATGGAAGTCTACACCAAGACATATCAAACGGCCAAGGGCCTGGTCGAAGGCGTACAGACGAAGTGGCCCGGATTCAGCATCTTGATCGTCACCGGATCGAAAGGTTTTCTGGCGTGTCCGGCGGTGGACATCGACGCCTGCCAGCGATATGGTGTCGCGGCGGCTATCGTTGAGAGTACGCCCGACAATCCGATCCGTACGCTGGACCGTTTTCCCAACCGTAAGGTGACCCGGGCCAATGAGAAAGCCAAAGCCCTGGGTATTCAGGAAGGAATGGACGCGACCGTGGCTTTCGAGTTGATTGCGTGAAAAGGGCGGGAAGGCCAGGGAAGGTCTCGTAGTCTGAAGAAGGGAGGGCGTATGGCTGTCATAGCCAGTCTCGTCTGGATGGCGTCTGTGTCCGGCTCCCCTGCAAAAGCGGCGACCCCACCCGTGACCGCGCCGGTTTTGGTGAGGGTGCAGCCTGTAACGTTCGATGGCAATGATCTGTATGTGGCCGTGGTAATGAGACGGTACCCGGTGCCGGACCCGAATCGAGGCTTGAAGACCTCGGCGCAATTGGAGAATGCCGCCAGGGCCAGACTCGCACGCGCCAAGTTTCACGTCATGACACGGCTCAACGAGGTGGCAGTGAAACAAGCCACCGTACGCAAGGTAGATCTTACGGACACACCGCCATCGCCGCCGATCACTACACCGGTTCTGCGCGTCGCCTTGAACGTGGGGTTCCTGGAGACGGGTTCGCGCGTGGCCCTGCACGTGCAGACGTCGATAGCCCGGTCCGTTCGTGTGGTCGACATGCAGGATGGGGGACTTCTCAGCACGAATATCTGGAGCACGGAACCCGTGATGCAGTCGGTTCCCGCGACGCGCTGGGAGGAGGAGGCCCGCAAGCTTGTTCTCCAGCAGGTGGAAGCGTTCATCATGGCCGCCCGGCCGCCGGTCGCCGTCGAGACTATGGCGCCACCGACGCCCGCTTCATCGTATGTCGCATTCAGGCTCAGCTCGGAATTTCACTGGCCGGACTATCCTGTGGCCCGGACCATCAAGCCGGAGAATCTGGTGATCTACAAGACACGTGGCGAGGCCCTCGTTGTTGGGAAGCGGCCCTGTAGATCGTGCCGCCCGTGATTGTTCATTCATGATTGAGTACTCAAGAAGCTCCGCCGTTGCCCAATCCTTGCGGCTCCAACTGATCGTGTGCAGAGTTCTGCAACGCGAGGCATACTACTGCGCCGCCCGGTCGCCCAACCGTGTAGACGTGGTCCTCATGGAGCAGGGACTGCACGATGAGCCGGAACGACTCCGGCGGGAAGTGCAGAAGGCTCTCGAACGCACCCGCGACGTGGAGGGCAAACCCTACGACGCCTCGCTTCTCGGCTACGGTCTGTGCAGCAACGGAACCGTCGGCCTCGCGGCCGAGATCCCGATCGTCATTCCCCGTGCACACGACTGCATCACGCTGCTCCTCGGGTCCAAGGACCGCTACCAGCAGTACTTTGACTCCCATCGCGGCGTGTACTGGTACAGCCCCGGCTGGATCGAAGCCGGCCGTCAGCCCAGCAAAGAACGCTATGAGCGTCTGCTGACGGAATACACCGCCAAGTACGGGCCCGACAATGCCGAATATCTCATGCAGGTCGAGCAGACCTGGATCAAGGAGTACCAGTGGGCGACCTACGTCGATTGGGGATTGGTCAGCTCCGATGCCGGCAAATCCTACACCAGGCAGTGTGCTCAGTTCCTCGGCTGGAGTTATGATGAATTGCCGGGGGACAGCGGCCTGATGCAGCGTTTCGTGGATGGCCTTTGGAGCGAACCGGAGTTTCTGATCGTCCCGCCCGGCCGGCATATTGCTGAAGACGTGACCACCGAGAGGATCATTAAGGCAGAATAATGGAATTTCTCACTATTACGGCTGTGGCCGTGGCCCTGTCGATGGACGCCTTCGCGGTGTCCATCGTGACCGGCAGCATCTATAGACAACTCTGCGTCGCGCACGCTCTCCGCATGGCGCTTTCGTTCGGCGGCTTTCAGGCGGTCATGCCGCTGATCGGCTCATTGCTGGGCCGGGGCCTGCAGGCTTATATCGGTGCTTACGATCATTGGATTGCCTTTGCCTTGCTGGCCTTTGTCGGGAGCAAGATGATCTACGAATCGTTCGCCATCAAATCGACGGAAAAGAACCTGAATCCCGCGAACCTGACCGTTCTGCTGACGCTTTCGGTCGCGACCAGCATCGACGCCCTGGCCATCGGCGTGACCTTGTCGCTGCTGAGCAGTTCGATCATCCGGGCTGCCGCCTTCATCGGGGTGGTCACATTTCTTCTTTCCTACGCCGGCGTTGCCATCGGCAAACGCTTCGGTCACTTCTTCGAGAGCAAGATCGAGATCATCGGCGGTCTCATCCTGATCGGCATCGGCGTCAAGATCGTCATTCAGCATCTCATGGGGTAACGAGGGATGGCGGGAATCGACCGGGAACACGCCATCTACGGTGACTCGTGGGATGCCGTCCACGGCGGGTACTTCTCTGAGCCTGTGATTGCGGCACCTCTGGTTCAAGGGATCGTGCGCGCGGCGATGACCTCCAAGCCCCGGTTCCTCGTTGATCTGGGCGGGGGGACGGGATATGTGCTCTCGCAACTGCGTGCCGCCGGGATTGGCTCCGACGTGTCTCTCGTGAATCTTGAGAGTTCAGACGTTCAGATTGCCGCCGCCTGCAAGGCTGGGCTGACCTGCACCCGTGGCTCGGTCGACGCGTTCCAGCGTGCGGATGTTGGGCCGCAGAACGAGCGGTTCTTGTTCATCATGCGCTCTGTGCTTCACTACTTTGGGGAAGCAGGCCTTTGTCGAGTGCTCCGTCACGTACGGGCTCAGGCCCGGCCCGGCGAGTTCTTCGTGCACCAGACCGCGTCCTTTCAGGACCGGCGGGACGCGGACGCTCTCAATACGCTGTATCAGATGATGGGGACGCAGAAATGGTATCCGACGGTCGAGAATCTATGCCGAGGTCTGACGGATGCAGGATGGGACGTAACCGAGATGATACCAGTCCGGCCGCTGGTCCTGACCTGTGGCGACCTCGCCCAACGATACGGTCTCACAACGGCGGACATGTCGCAGATTGGGCGTCGCCTGGCCCGGGAGTTCCCCAATTGTCATGCGGCATTCCGGCACGAGGCTGACGGGTTTGTGGCGTTTCTCCACTACTCGATCTGTGTTTGCACCGCCGCCGGTGCCGGGATAGAATAACAACCGGAATCGACCCAGTTGACTGTTCATAGTAGAGGATCAGAATGGCAAAGATGCTTGGCATGTGCGGGCTCGAGTGTGCGGCGTGTCCCGCGTTCATTGCTCACAAGACCAACGATGAGGCGCTACGGGTCAAAACCGCCGGAGAATGGTCTCAGCAGTTTCACGTCGAACTCAAACCCGCCGACATCAACTGCGTCGGTTGCCTGAAGGTCAAAGGCGTTCACGTGGGCCACTGCGCCGAGTGCGAGATCCGCAAGTGCGGCTTGGCGCGCAAGGTGAAGAACTGCGCCCTCTGCAGCGACTATCCTTCTTGTCAGACAATCGGCGGTTTCATTGCCAATGTCCCGCCGGCCAAGGCGAATCTGGAAGAGGTCCGGCAGGCTCAGCAGGCGTAGGTTGCCTACATACGCTCCAGCCTCAGTTCTCTAATGAAGCTGGGACGAAACTTGTTGGCCAATAACACGACCGAGAGTCCCGCTGCTATGTACAGTATCGCTTTCATTGGAAGACTCCTGTTCAGTTCCGGGTTGGTCCTCGACAAGTGATTGACGCACCAGTCTTAGTACGATTTCCGCCGCCTCTTCCACCGCAGCAGCGACGGGCGCACTGAGCCGCATGGGTGCCGGCTCACAGCCGATCAGGAGAATGCGCGGGGGCAGCCGGCCGAGACGCCGAGCTAACCTCAGAACGGCCACCGGCTCCGTGCGATGGCTGTCTGGCAGGGGCGAATAATCATTCGCCCCTACGGCCTCGTCCGTGTCCGGCTCTATGACATAGAGACTCCCGGGCGGACCGCCTCGGGAAATCGTATCCACCAGGATCGCGACGTTGTAAGGTTGGCTCAGTGTATAGGCTAGATCCATTCCGCGGATGCCGAAGTCCGCTGCGTGGACCTCGGGGGGATGTTCCGCTTTGTCAGATACTGTACGACGGCCGGTCCAAATCCATCGTCGTATAAACGCCCAGATTGCCGATGATCCGGCTGATCGGGTCCCAGTTCTTGCTGACTAGGGTGCGCCGGCGGTTTGCGTTTCACCGTTCGTGACATCCTCCTTCATGCTTTTTTCGCACGGGATGGCAGTACGAACGCGGGATCATAGCCGCTGCTGAGCGTGGGACCCGGGCGTCGCCATTTGGGTTCTTTGTTGAGAGCGGTGTTGGTGATGTAGCACGCAGCTTGCGGATCATCGGGCCGCAAGTGGTACTGGTGATCGCCGAAGAGAAGGACCCACCGGGAGGCTCGTCCATGAACGGCATGAGTTCATCGGGGAAGCCCGGCATGGTGCAACCGATGCAAATCCCGCCGACATTCGGACAGCCACCGGTGCCGTTCATCCACCCGCGCTTGGGCACGTTGCAGCTGACGACCGGTCCCCAGCAGCCGATCTCCACCCGGCATTTCGGCGAGTTGTAGTCCTTGGCGAAATCTCCCTGCTCGTAGTAGCCGGCACGGTCGCAGCCTTCGTGGACCGTCTTGCCGAAGAGCCAGGTCGGACGCAACTCTGAATCGAGGGGAGTCATGGGAGCATCGCCCTTGAGCTCATAGAGCAGCCAGAGCAGCGTCTTCATGAAGTTGTCCGGCTGGATGGGGCAGCCCGGGACGTTGACGATCGGGATGCCCGCCGCGGAGCGGAAGTCCCAGCCAAGATAGTCGGCCAGGCCCATGCATCCGGTGGGATTGCCCGCCATGGCGTGAATGCCGCCATAGGTGGCGCAGGTTCCGGCGGCGATCACGGCCAACGCGCCGGGCGCCAGCCAGTCGATCCAATCATTGAGCGGAATCGGCCGGCCGGTCTCGTGGTCGTAGCCGAAGCTGGTGAAATACCCGCCTTCGGCATGGATGTCCTCATTGGGGATGGAGCCTTCCACCACGAAGACATACGGCCCCAACTGTCCTCTGACGGCGGCGTCGAACGGAGCCACCAGATCGTCACCTGTTGCCGGGGAAAGGACCTTATTGTGGAGATGACCTTCGGGATTCCGGGAATCAGCCCCAGCACGACCGACTCGATCGTTGGCTGCGTCGCGGCTGTCATCGCCACGGAATCGCCATCACAACTCATTCCTTCAGAAATCCAGAGAATGTGCAACTCATCCACCTTGATTCGGTTTTCATCAGCCATGAGACACCTCGCAGCCACAAGAACTCACACTCATGGCATATGGCAAAAGGGCGGTTTCGGCAGTACGGGATTGACTGTATCTGGCACTCGGCAAACGCCTATTTCTCGCGGCGATAGACTCCACAAACGGCGGTTTTTGACCTGGATTTGTTTGACGGGCAATTTGCTGGTTCTTATGATACTCATGCAACTCAATAGCAGATCGTAATAACAAATGCACAAAAGCACCCACGTTCTCTGGAAGTAGGGAAGTAGATTTGGCTTCGAACGTATTCTTCATCACAGCATCGGTTGCCGAGGGGGAGCAGGCTCTCTCGGAGAAGGCCCGCAAGCTGTTCCAGGTGGGTGAGTTCGCAGGATGCTTCAGGGCCAATGATTTCACGGCCGTGAAGGTTCACGTGGGCGAGCACAAGAACACCACGTATATCAAGGCACCCTGTCTCAAGGGGCTCGTGGAGGAACTCCTCGCACTCAAGACCAAACCGTTCATCACAGATACGAGCACGCTTTACACGGGCCGGCGGCACAACGCGATCGATCACGCGATTCTGGCCGCAGAAAGAGGCTTCGGCGTTGAAGGGTTGGGCATACCCTTTATTCCTCCCGATGGCTTGTTCGGCACGACCGAAATCGCGGTGAAAATCGCAGGCGAATTGGACCGTGAAGTGCTGATCGCCGCCGACATCGTTCGTTGTCAGTCGATGCTCTCAATCGCCCATTTCACGGGTCACATCGCGGCGTGCGCGGGCGCGACGCTCAAGACGCTGGGCATGGGCTGCGCCAGTCGCAAGGGCAAGATGCGCCAACACTCCGCCCTCAAGCCACACGTCAAGGAAGACAAGTGCATGCGGTGTGGCGAGTGTCACCGGTACTGTCCCGCCGACGCGATCACTCTGGACAAGGTTCAGGCCCACATCGATAAGGACAAGTGCATCGGCTGTGCCGAATGCGTAGCCGTGTGCCGGTTCGATGCGATCGCCTACGATTGGCAGCAGGAGAACGACACGCTGCAAAAGAGTGTCGCCGAACATGCGCTGGGCGTGGTCAAGGGCAAGGAAGGGCGCGTTGCCTTCTTCAATTTTGTTATGTCAGTAACAAAAGATTGTGATTGCTTCGATCGGCCCGACATGCCTAGAATAGTTGAGGACATCGGTATTCTGGCTTCGACCGATCCTGTGGCGATCGACAAGGCTGCAATCGATCTGGTGGAGAAACGCGGTGGCAAGGCATTGCCCGAGCTGATCGGCGATCCGAAGCTCGACTGGCACACGCAGATCGCTCACGCCGTGAAGATCGGCCTCGGCAGCGATAAATACAAGTTGGTGGATATATCGTAGGCGTTGACTTTATTCGGGGACCACTATGTCGCTCGGACAGATCATCAGGGAAAAACGGGAGCTGTTGCGTCTGACCTTGGACGAGGTCAGCCATCGCGTGGGATTCTCCAAGCCGTATCTCTCGACTATCGAGACCAGCAAAGTTAAGAATCCCCCCAGCGACGAGCTCCTGACCAAGCTGGAACGAGTCCTGGAGTTCGAGTCGGGTCTGTTGCTGCACATCGCACACCTGGAGCGCATGCCCTCCGATATCCGCCACGAGTACGAACAGCGGGAAGCTGAGAACGAGAAGCTGCGTCGCATCGTCAAGAAGATCAAGGATAAGAAGGGCGACGGTCAGATTGCGGCGTTGTTGAAGGACGCCGACATCAACGTCGAGGAGGACAAGAACCTTCTCTCGGCGGGCCGGCTCGTCCCCATCATCAACAAGGTCGCGGCCGGCTATCCGGCCGAGTTCGATGACCTGGACTATCCGGTCGGGATCGCCGACGACTACGTGCGCTGCCCCGACCTGCACGATCCGAATGCCTTCGCCGTACGCGTGGTGGGGGACTCGATGGAGCCGCGATTTACCGAAGGGGATATCGTGGTCTTCTCGCCCGCTCTGGAAGTCCACAATGGCGACGATTGCTTCGTTCGCTTCGCGACGCCTCACGAGACGACCTTCAAGAGGGTCTTCTTCGAATCCGAGAACAAAATCCGGTTGCAGCCCCGCAACGAGAGCTACTCGCCCACGATCATCGATGGCAAACGCATCAACGGCATCTATCGCGCCGTCATCAAGTATCAGCGACTATGATGGAGGTTACGTGGGATTCTGCCCGGCGACGGCCAGGACCAGAGCGTAGACTTTCGCAGCCCCAGCCTCTTTGAGGGTACCGGCACACTCATTCAGCGTGGCGCCCGAGGTCTTTACATCATCGATCAGGCAAACGGCCTTTCCCGCGAACGGATGTCCCGGCCGGACGGCAAAGACACCTTTGACATTACGCGCCCGCTCGGCAGGTGTGGCGGCGGTTGGCTGGATTCGGGTTCGGCGGGTGCGAACCAGGTCGGTGCTGATGCGAGCGGTTGGGTGCTTCAGCCGGCGGGCAATCAGCAGCGACTGGTTATAGCCGCGTGCGAGGCGCCGGGTCCAGTGCAGCGGGACGGGGACAAGCCAATCGATTCGACTGTGGAAGGAACTACCCTGCAGTGCGGAACGGGC
Source organism: uncultured Pirellulales bacterium (assembly GCA_964421295.1). Lineage (GTDB taxonomy): Bacteria > Planctomycetota > Phycisphaerae > Sedimentisphaerales > Anaerobacaceae > PLanc-01. The sequence continues at coordinate 6,415 of CAYQXM010000052.1, read as the reverse complement.
CAGAAGACCGAGCGTCGCAAGCAGTTCGCCGTGGTCGTGCTTGAAGGCAATGATCATCTGCCGCAGTGCGTCAGCGTAGATGCCAACCCGTGCGATGCCATCGAAGTGAATTTCCAGCCCCTGACAGTCGGGACACATGCCGGCCACCTGGCCATACCGGCTGGCGTTCCGGCCGCAGCGGGGACAGTAATCGCCGCCCGCGCACGCCATGATCTGGTCCCAACAGGTGCGGCACAAGTCACGGTCCGTCTCGGTTACACTGATACCGCAGTTCATGCACACCGCCGGCCACAAGAGCTGATTGAGGCCCTGCGCGCCCAACTTGAGCCAGCGTCCGGCGAACGCAACGGCTTGTCTGACGGTCGATGCCTCCATGACGCGGATTGTAGGAGTAATTCCGCCGACCGTCAAATCTACGGCTTCGAGATGCTCCAGTCCTGGTAGTCCGGCACGTAGTGGGGGGCATTGGACAGACCGACAGATCCAATTCTGGCAAGCTTGTGTACGTAGGGTCCCTCCAGGGGCATGACCTCGCAGTGGCCATCTACGAAAACCGCCGCCGCTCGGCCGAGATGCCGGAAACACGTTGTCGGACTGGCGTTCTTCAGCCAGGTCTTCCCATTGAAGATGTACGGGGGGTCCAGCAGCGCCGTGTTGCTGACATTCAGACGTTTGCCGGTCAGATCCCAACTCAGGAGCGTGTCGGCGAACGCAAATATCTGCTGCGGCCGGCGCACCGAGCACAGTTTCTGCCATGGTCGGAAGGCGATGCCCGACCACGTGCTGTGAGCCGGGCTGAGGAAATAGCCGTTGTAGCCGTACGTGCTGGTCATCCAGTTCGGGTCGTCGGGCTTATTCGATGGCTTGCCCTGCAGGCCGTAGGTTCCGTACGGCTGGGCGGGGCATTCGTACAGGCTGCCTTCCCCCAATTCGCCCGCCAGGTACGGCCAGAGAAATCCTCTCGTATGATCGACGCCCACCGGAGTCAGCCGGCCCCACCAGTGCGTCTGGGCCTCCATGATCGTGGGCATGGCGTACGCATCGTAGTCATCAGCGTAAGCGTGCAGAGCCAGACCAAGCTGCCGCAGACGGTGGGCGCATGTTACGGACTTGGCCTGGTTCCGCGCCCGACCCAACGTGGGCAGCAGGAAGGACATCAGCAGGACGACCACGCTGATCGCGACGAGCATCTCGACCAGCGTCAAGGCCGTCCTGCGATGAGTCCGTTTCGAGATGGACTTCCCTGCATTTCGCATCGCTCTCACCGTACCGCATCGGGTTGACAGAATCGCATCAGAGCATTCGGGCCGACCGAGTAGACGCTGCTCCCCGTCACGGCCGGGCTGTTGCCGACGCCATCGACCCAGTCCAGCACAAACCCTTCCTCGGTGGGCAGGCGGGTGATATCCAGGATGTACAGCTTGTCGTAAGCTCCGAAGTAGTCGTGATTCGGAGAGGCTCCTCCCACATAGAGCTTGCCCGACGCATAGGCAGGCTGCGTGGACCCGCCTCCGATGACTCCCGCCAGGCTCACCACACTTTCCGGCAGGTCCGCCGAAGTGTCCCAGAGCAACTGGGCCTGATCCCCAAGATCACGGAAGGCCTGCAGCTTGGGTTTCGAGCCGAAACCTGCCAGGCCGCCGCTGAGGAAGATCGTGTCGCCGACGACGACAGGGGTCGTATTCGTGCGTTCCGCCCTGACGGTCCAGACGATGCGACCGTCCGGGCGATTCACCTTGACCAGGGTGGAGTTGTTCTCACCGGTGGCCTGGTTCCAGTCGTACGAGGCCGCGTAGAGATATCCATCGGATGAGACGGTAATGCCGGACATGAACTGTCCGGTGATTCGGTCGGGGGCGGAGGTGTCCCAGATCGGATCCGGCGCCAAGAGGGCATTGGCATCGTAGGCCAGTATCCGCCCGTTGGCTGTCGTCACATACACCATGCCGGCGGTGTAACTGGGCGAGTTTCCCGAGGTCGTGCCGAGAAGAACATCCCAGACGATCTGTCCCGGGGCGAATGGGTTGTTGGGCTCCGCGGCGTCCAGGTTGATGCAATACAGACGGCCTGCGGTGCCGAACCCATCGTAATCGGTGATGAAAGCCCTGGCGTGCGGTATATCCGCAGCGATGCACAGTGAGGCATTGATCACCGGGGCGCTGAGTTCCGTGGGGACCTTCCAGACGAGATTTCCGTCGTTGGCGTCCAGGGCAAAGACTCTGCTGCCCGAGCCGATCAGGACCGTATTGTGCCGGGTGTCGATGACGGGCGTGGAATAGGATCCCCACAGGGCGGCATCGATACGCGTGGACCAGAGCAATCGTCCTGCGGCCGTGTCCCAGGCGGCGATCTGACTATTCGGATCCCCGCCGCACGTGGCATAGGCGAAGACCTTGCCGGCATACACGACCGGACCCGTGGCTCCCTCGAAGGTGATGTCACGACCGGGGTCCTGGGGGTCGATCTGCGCGGTCCAGCCTGGCGTGTTCGCGTCGAGAGTCATCGGCCCTTCGACCGCCGTTGACTGCCGGGACGTATCTCGCCCGAGATGCGTCCAATCGTTCTCTCCTGCCCATGCCTGGATCGCCACCAGACCCATCGCTACCGTAACCACCCACCCGAACCTTCTCATTTGACAGCTCCTTTCCATGCCTCTGACGCGGAGGCGAGCCCATAAAAAAACCGCCGTTCCCACGAAAAGGAACGACGGTTCATGTGGCTCAGAAAGGAGCCGTCCCCAACAAATAGACGACTGCCATGCACATGCGTTCCACCTCGCGAGAACACAACAATGATGCTCTGGACATGCAGGCAGGTTTTCTGACTTGCGTCTTACCGGAAGACTCCTTCCCATCCGCAGGAGGCGGACAGTGGACATTGGCTTTCCGGACTTCCCAGAAGAGTTTCACGTTTGAAGATTGAAGTGTGAAGCGTCTCTTGCCACTTCGAACTTCCGACTTCCAACTCTCTTTCGGAGCAGACGCTTACAGCGGCGCGACCGTCGCGGACTTTCACCGCGTTCCCATTTGGCCATCCCAAGGCCGGTGCCTTGAGACCTGCAGTCACCCTATGCGAATGTGAATGAGCAATCAACGCTATCATAGGTCGTCTTCGCTCACCGTCAAGAAGAAATACGCAATTTCCGCAGGGGATGAAACGTCCCTCTTGGGAAACCCTGAAAAAAAAGGGTTGCCGAATTTCCCGAATCGTGTTTGACTGAAGCTACCTATGACGCACCATTCTGTTGTACGATGCATCCGACAGATCGAGCCGGTTCTCAGAGGCCGCGCAGAGGCCCCCGGCGTCCAAAGGGAGTCTCAATGAACAGCAGCTATGATTTCCGCGTGATGCGAGTCCTCCGCCGTCGACTGAGTCTGACCCTTCAGGCCTTGGCGGCCCGCTCCGGCTTGACCTACCCTACGGTCGAGTCGGTCGAGACCAACAAGACCTTGCCCTCGCTCAAGACGCTGGACGCCTTGGCCGGGGCACTGCAGGTCTCCACCAGCGATCTGTTGAGCCTCGCGGAGCGGCAATTGGTCCAGCGGCGCAAAGCCAAGATCGAAGATCGTGATGAGGAGCACAAAGCGGATCGCGGGCTGGAGAAGTGTCGGGTTGCACGCTACGACAAGGGCAAGCTGATTCGCGTCACCGCCGCGGCCGGGGACCACGTCCATGTCATGGGGCTCCACGAGGATATTCACGAGCTCTGCTACGTATTGAGCGGGGTCGTCGAGCTGCGTGTCGAAGACAAGAACTATCGGCTCGGACCCGACGACACGATCCTTTTCTCCGGGGTTCTCGACCATTCCTACACCCAGGTGGAGACGGGCGAGTACCTGACCGTCCACATCCCCAAGGACATCCGCATTCTGGACAAACTTCTCGAAGGCCCCGACGACCCGCCCAAGGCGGAAGTGTAAAGGCGATCTGCTCGCGGCAACCTCTGTCTTCCACGCGTCCCCGTGTGCGGCTCCGTAAGTCGGGTGTTCACAGGCTCCTTCCCGTGATGAACAGCGATGCGCGAGACATCGTACACCCTCGATAGTACACCCGGCCGGGCCCACCGGAACCGGTGGCTGGAATTCCTTCACGAACACTCCCTCCTGATCTTCCTGGTATTGAGCGGGATTGGCTGGCTGGTGCTCTTCTCATTCATGAATCCGGACAGCCGATGGGGGACGGTCATCAGCAACGTCGTCTCGGAATGGTCCCAGCAGATCGAGCTGGTTGTGTTGACGAAGAAACTCCTCGAAGCGGGATCGGAGGAAGGCGAATGAGCCGGTGCGGACGCCTGCGACCTTCTCATGCCTTGTAGATCAGGTACACGCCCGCCACGAGGATGAGAACGCCGCACAGCTTCTTGACGACGACCGGACCTTTGGATCGCTCGTTCCAATTCAGATAACGCTGGACCAGCTCCGTGCTCGTACCGGCCAGAATGATGACGGAGCAGTGGCCCACGCCGTACACCAGCAGCAGGGCGATGGCATAGATCGGAGCGGAGGACGCCACGCGGAACGTGACGGCCAGCATCGGGGCCATGTAGGCGAACGTGCAAGGGCCGACCGCGACTCCGAAGATCAGGCCCAGGATCAGTGCCGCGAGCATTCCTTTCCGCTGGATGCCGGGCTGTGCGGGGCCTGACCAGGGCAGGGGGATGACATCCAGCAGGTACAGACCGACGGCGAACAGGATGATCGCCACGAAATAGTTTGCATACGGGCCGACATCTCCCAACATCCGCCCGGCGGCGGCCGTGATCGCTCCGATTGCCGCAATCGTGACGAGTATCCCGCCGGCGAACAGGCTGGAGAAGCCCAGGGCACGCCTGGTTGGCATCCGTCCCTGGTCGCCGATGAACCCGACGATCAGCGGAATGCTCGACAGGTGACAAGGGCTGAGCACGACGCTCAGAATACCCCAGAGGAACGCCGCCGCCAAAGCGATGGCAGGTGCGCTCTCTACGGCGTGACTCAGTGCGGTGAATAGTCTTTCCATGGACTACTTGACCCCCATTTCCGTCAGCTTCTCTTCGATTTCATCCTGGGGCCAGAATCCGACGTGGCGGAACACTTCCTTGCCGTCCTTGTCATAGAAGAACTGCGCTGGGATAGTCCGAATGCCATAACGGGAGGCCAGAATTTGCTCCTGGCCCACGTGGACGAAAACGACATTCACCTTGCCGGCGTACTTGGTCTTCAGCGTTTCCAGAATGGGGGCCAGCATGTCACACGGGACACAGCCGGTCGAACCGAAGTCAACCAATGACGGCTTGCCGCTCGCCCGCGCCTTGTCCACCGGGTTGTCCTGTGCCAGAATCGACTGGGCTTTGGTCCAGGCCTCCGACACCTCGATCTGCACACGCTGGCCAAGCGTACGCACGTGCTCATCGACCAGGTTCTGCTGCTTCTGCTGGAGGACCAATTGCCGGATTTGGCTCTTCATCTGGTCCAGGGTCGCGCCGCCGCACGCCTCCTTGTTGGCCTGATAGAAATCCGCGACTTCCTGATCTGTGACGGTCGCCTGGGCAACCACGCCCTGCAGATACCTCTGGATCAGCTCCCGCTCGCCGGTGTTCGGATCGCCGTTTGGCACGCCGGCCTTTGCAGCCTGCGCCAGCAGTTTGCCCGTGGCCACATTCTCCAGGACATAGAAAGCATTCTTGCGGAGTTGGTCCTGCTGTGCCTGAGGTGCCTGGGCGATGCGCTCGGCCAAATCCTTCTCCATGATCGTCAGGTCACCGGCCCTCAGGAGCATTCCTGCCGGCAGACGCGCTGTCCTGGCGAATGTCAGAGCACTCGTGGGCAGACCCGGATACTGTTCGTTCAGTGTCGGAGTACTTGCCGCTTTGGCCACACCTGCATAGCCGGCCGTGCTGCCTGCAAGCAACAATCCACACATCACCGCACATCGCGTACGCTTCGACATACCCACTTCCTTTCAGGAGTCCAACTCCTCTCGATTTACGCACCCGCCGGGCGACCCGTCGTGCAGCCACCCACCTTCTCCAACTCGGCGGAATCGCCCGCAAACCATCTTCGTTTGAGCCACAGGCTCACGTTCACCAGTCCGATCAAGACCGGTACTTCCACCAGGGGTCCAATCACTGCGGCGAAAGCGGCACCGTGGTGAATGCCGAACACCCCGACTGCCACGGCGATGGCGAGCTCGAAGTTATTGCTGGCGGCCGTGAAGGAGAGCGTCGCCGATTTGGCGTAGCCGGCGTGGATCTTCCGACCCATCCAGAAGCTCACCAGAAACATCACGATGAAGTAGATGAGTAGCGGAATCGCGATCAGCACGACGTCACCCGGGCGGTCGATGATCTTCTGACCTTGCATGGAGAACATGACCACGATCGTGAAGAGCAGAGCGACGAGGGTGACAGGACTGATCCTGGGAATGAATCGGCCGT
>CAYQXM010000051.1:0-36292 GCA_964421295.1 uncultured Pirellulales bacterium | reverse complement strand
TGCCGATGGGAAGACCTGGAACACGGTCGCCACCACCACGCCCGCTACCATCCCCATGACGGATCCGGTGTACATCGGGCTGGTGGTCAACAGCAATACGGCCACGACCTTGTGCGATACCCGGTTCTCGTCGGTTAGTTTCACGGGCGACGTTACCGGACAGTGGCAGTTGGCGGAGGTCGGCACTACCCAGCCGGTCGGCAACACGCCCGATACGCTCTACGTGACGCTCAGCGACGATGCTGGACATAGCGCCACGGTCAAGAACGCAGATCCTCTGGCGTGCGTGTCGAGTTCCTGGCAAGAGTGGAGCATCCCGTTCAGCTCGTTCAGCGGTGTCAGCACGAATCGCATCCAGTCAATGGTTATCGGTGTCGGAGATAAGGCAAGCCCGAAGCTTGGCGTCGGCCAGCTCTACATAGATGACATTGGCGTAGGGCATCCTGCCCCGTAAGGAGCAACTTCACAGCGGTTGTCCGCTTGGACGGCCGTTGGCATAACGTAGAATCAGTCTCAACCTGCCGTCCAAGAGGCTTCTCTGGAAGATCTTGGACGGCAGGTGCTTTTTGTGGGAGGTAGGCGGCGAGCGGTGTGTTGCTGGTAGTCTGGGATGGGCCTATCTTAGTGGCTGGGTTTTCCTAAATTACCTTGACAAGGGCCGCCCATAAGAATAGAATACAGTGAATAAGCCTCACGGGAGGAGGCTTGTCTATTGTTTTCCGATCGAGTGCTGTGCTCGCATGGAGGGAAAGTCGTTTCCTAACGCAGGAGGAGTGGCTTCTGAATTGCCCACAGGGTAAGTCATGGGTCACGCCCGTCCAGTTGGGAGGAAGGGTTGTTGGAACGAATCACAGAGAGTAAGCGTCTGACGGCGTCGCTCCTGCTGCTATTGGCAGGGGGCGGGGTCCTTGCGGCGACGTGCGTGTTGCCACGAGCTGCGGCGGGCTCACTCTCGTCATATTCCGGTCCATGGATTGCGGTCCTCCTGGTCGTCTTCTTGAGCTTGACGAAGGCGGCGTGTGAGAGCCGTCTTGGTTTGAGTCGGCTGGTTCTGTGCGGCGTCGTCAGTGAGACACCGACAATGATCGCCACGGACCGGCTCGAGCGGCAATTCCGTATCCTACCCTCACAAATGTCATGTTCTTCGCCCACTTTGCAGACTTCGACCTGCATCTGCGTCAATCACCAGTCACCACAACACATGAATCGGGAGGAAGACTCGGCTAAGGCGCCAGTCACCACCGTTGCGGCAGTCCTGACCGGACGAAAGTCCTGTGGGGCTACTGTGGCGAGTGGCAGCAAGTCCTTCTCCTACAAACGCGTGTTGGCGCGTTTGTCTCACGGGCCACCACGAGCCGTGGGATAAAGGCGGTGGCACCCCCTTTCTTTCGAAGGGTCGGTGCGCGCAAGACCCTTTTGTTCTAAGGGATAGCAGCGGCCCCCATTGGTTTAGGGTTTCTGCCTCTCGAGAGAGAGTGAGCACCTCGGCGAAGGAGAAGCCGAGCGGAGCCCAGGCGTGAGAAAGACGGCGCTTGGGAACCAAGGTGAGAGAATGAAGTCTTTGCTCGTGTCCAAAGGTGCCGGGTCTGCTTCTTGGGGTTCGGCACAGATGGAGTGGTTTTGAGAGAGAAGTGGCGAAGACTTCATTGAGATGTTGAGTCTCAGCTTGTCGCTTCAGATGTCAGGCAGCATCGTTGACACGCGAGCGGCAGGCTCGATCTTAACGCTGGCGAAAGGGAAGATAACGTCGATGGATAGACGGATTCGTCAGCGGACTGCGGCTCGGGCCGCAGGCTATGTTAACGCGAGTTTTTGGAGGAAACAGGATCATGAAGAAGTGTCTGGGAGTTATCGCTGTGCTATTGCTCGTGAGCGGCGCCGTTCAGGCCGCCACGACGTTCACGAGTACGGTGAACACGCCTACTGGCACCTTTAGCTCACCCGGCTTCAACTACGTCGTTCTGTTCAACCCGACCTATACGGGCGGAACGGGGATGAATTGGAGCTGGTCCCACATTGGGATTGAGCCAACTGATGGTACTTGGGATCTGGAGACGAATGTATCGGCGACTCTGGCCATTACGTATGATTATGTGGCCGGAACCGATGCCTTCACGATCACCGCCGATGCGACGACGCTGGGGACCCTCGCGGTTCAAGGCGACAACTCGGTGGTTGCTACCGCAACGTACGACGTTTCGAGCCTCATTACGGACGAGACGCTGAACGTGACCATCTCCACGAGCAAGGTTGGTACCAACGCTCGGGTGAAGAGTTCCGTGTTGACGGTTTCGTACGATGAGTACGTGGCCCCCGACCCGGATCCCGACCCCGATCCGACCCCCGTCGTTCCCGCTCCGGGAGCGATCGTGCTGGGCGGCCTGGGTCTCGGTTTGGTGAGCTGGCTGCGCGGCCGCAAGGCCCTGTAGTCAGTCTGAGTCGTGGTTCCGGAAGAGCGGTCACGCTCCTCTGGGATGCGACGCCAGTGCAAAAGAACCCCGAACGGGACTTCGGTCCCGCTCGGGGTTCTTCTATTGTGACATCTCCGGCCCCGACATCGATTTTTCAACATTTCTCTTGACGCGTCTTTTCGACAGGATCATATATAAGACTGAGCTTGGATGAAAGAGGCCATCTCCAGAGTCAACGTGGAGTGATGGCCGCTGACCAGACTCAGCAACATCCTGGTATAGGCAAACCGTAAGGAGACGGGGAGATGTATTCAGGGAAGGAAGGGAAGAAGTTGTCTAACCCCCCGGCGGTGAAGTCCTTTCATACGGCCGGAGGATTGTCCGGGCGGATGGAATACCGCCGCGTGACAGGGGTGTTATGCGCCCAGGACAGCGAAACGCCATCGCCTGCCAGGGTGACAGTCCGCTTGTCTCGACTTGCCTTCACGGAGCCGTTGTGCTCGGACCGCTGTCATGGGCCACACGGTTCTCTTCGTTTCTCGCGATCTCACCGCCAGGTGACTCCAGCACAGACAGGCAACCGCCGCATATGGAGACCAGCCGTTCAGGAGTACTCCGCACGGAAGCGTCTGCTCGCGTCTTTGGCCCACGCTCAGTTGGCGCGGCTGCCGCCGCCGGACCCCCGGAGAAAGAGGGTTTGAAAAGGGAATTTCACACGCTTTGATTAGACCACACGCTTAAGGAGAAGAAGATGAAGCGGTTTCTCATGTCGGCGGCACTTGTGCTGCTGATGGCGGTTTATGTGGCGGCGACCCCGACGGTCACCGTCGACCGCCAGACAGGGACCTACCCCGGCACGGTTGCGGTGCTGATGGGTGAGTTCCAGCTTACACCCAACGCCGAACTCGGAGCGCAGTTGGGCTCGTCAGGTTCATTTCAGTCATTCTGCATCGAAGCCTCGGAACCCATCGTTGTGGGCGACACCTACGCTGCCGCCATCAATGATGAAGCATTGCTGGGCGACGGAAGAATGCCGGGAGAGCTGGCCGGGCCCGAGGGCGGCGACCTGATCTCGCCGCAGACGGCGTACCTGTACACGGAATTCCGGAATGGCACGCTTGCGGGGTACAACTACAATATTGGGGTGGATCGCGGCATATCTGCGATGAGCCTGCAGACCGCCATCTGGTATCTGGAAGGGGAAGGCGCCTACTCGTACGCGACGCTCAGTCCGGAAGCCAAAGGATTCGTCGATGCGGCCAACGCGTCCGGATGGACGACCATTGGCGACGTGCGTGTCCTGAACCTCACCGCTCTGGATGCGAACAGCAAGATGACCTATCAGGACATGCTGTGCACTGTTCCGGCCCCAGGCGCTCTGTTGCTCGGTGCCTTCGGTGTCTCGCTGGTCGGCTGGATGCGTCAACGCAAGAGGCTGTGATCCGAGGTCATTTCGTAAGTAAACAGGCTTTAAGGAACTTCGATTTCGCAGAGAGCTCCAGGGCACCACAATCAGCCCACCAAGACGCGGCGGATTTGAATTCTAGCCTGTTCTCGGTCGTAGGGAAGGAATATCGCATGGAGGCGAGTTCCTTCCCTCGTCCGTTTATGGGGAAGAGACAGGGAGGCGGTCTCGTCCTGATCTGAGGGAGTTCACCGCAGTTCGGGCGGGACAGGTCTGGTGCTGGAGTCAAACCCTGCTGGGTCTGCGCCAGTTCCCGACGCCATCCCACCAGTAGGAAACGTAGTCCACGGTTTCGTCCGGTCCCTGCTGCTTTTCGACAAGCTGAAGCGTCATGTCGCGGAGTTGCCGCATGCACGTCAGTCCGCCCAGTTTCCACGCCAAAGCACCGATCTTCAGCGCCTCTCTCTCCGCTTGCTCGCCGGACAGCGTTTGATTGGTGGATAGTGCCGCCAGACGTTCGGCGTGCGGACGCAATCTCTCCTGCCACCGCTGCTGCTCCTGTTCCTCGCGTGCGAAGGCTTCGGCCAGCAGATGCTCGCGCTTCTGGCGGCGCTGCCGACGTTCGGAGTCGGCTTCCGCCAGACGTTTGGCACGCTGCTTGCGGCTGGCGGGCAGGAACATCTCGATCAGACCCGCCAGCGGATCGATGACCACCCATACGGCGAACGTCGTGCCGAGCGTCCCCATGGACAGGCCGAGTAGAAAGCGATGAAGGTCCTCGACGTTGGCGGCCATTCCCATCACGCCTGCCAACCCACCGAGCAGGGGGGCCGAGACGTAGAAGCCCATGTAGTAATCCGTGCCGGTGAGAGGATGCTCCAGGTAGATGTGCTGCGTATTGCCCACGCCCCGGACGAAGGCAAACAGGTAGAGACTGACCAGCAGGAAGACCATGAGTGCCGAATGACCGGACAGAGAGAAGATGAGCCACCAGTTGAAGCCCACCTGACGCAGGGCCAGGATAAGCATGTACCCGACGCACGCCATGAACCAGATGGTCGCGACCAGATGAATACGTTTCAGGGCCTTCTTGCTGCCCATATTCTCTCTTCCTGTGAAACCTTGATTCAACAAATGATACGGGCTCCCGGGGCACGATGGATCGTGTCCGGGGAGCCCGTTCGAGTGCTTAGCGGTAATAGCCGCCGGTCGGATAATACGACTCGGTCTGGGTCGGCGGATTCTGAACCAGGTACCAGCCGTAGAACGCACGGGCGACAGGCGTGATGAATTCCTCCAGAACCATTCCGACAGCAGCCAGAATGGTCGGCGGCACGAAAATGATGTCGCCTTGCTGGAGCAGGACGTCCTGACGCAGATCACCATGAGCGGCCATCTTGTCCCAATCCACTTCGAAAACCTTGGGGGATTCATTCTCGTCCGCAGACGGGCGGATCACCTGAATGCGTTGCTTCCAGGCCATCGGGTTGGGCTGGGCCGATGCCAGCGCGTTGAACACGCCTTCGCGACCGTTGTAGATCCGCGGACCCGGCCGCATGACCTGTCCCAGTATATAGATGAACTGGCTGGAGAACACGGCGATCCGAACGTCGATGGCATTGTCGTCGGGCAGGGTGTAGAGCTTGGCCACCCTCTCCCGCAGCATGTTGGACACTTCCTTGGGCGTCTTGCCCGCGACGTCGAACTCTCCGAGACGCTCGAAACTGATCTTGCCGTCGGGACGGATCTGTTCGCGCTGCATGTTGATTTCAGCCACCTGCGCGCAGTGAATCTCCACTTCATCCGGCGGCTGCAGAACGTACTTATCGGTCGTCACGTTCACTTCGTAGGGCTTGGCGAAATGCTGGATGTTTTCGGGATTCGAATCAAAACATCCTGCTATCAGGGTGATCGACCCGAGCATGACAATGCGTAAAAGAGTGCTGACTCGTATCACAGTGGTTCTCCTTAACATGTCCTTTATGGGACCATGACGCCTCGCACGTCACGGTTCGGCTATTCTCAGCAGAATCTATGCGAAGGCGTATATAGTGTACATCGTTCGGCCCGTCAACCTGCTTAAGAAAAAAAAGACCCCCAGGCGACTTTCAGATTCGGTCACGCCATGCAGAGACTCGATATATAGGACCTTCTGTGTCGCCCTAGGGCCGCTGCGGCGTGTGCCGGGAGCTTTCACGGCTATGGAAAGGAACGACGCAATGTCGCAACGTGCTCACGGCTTTCTCTGGATTTGCGTCCAGGTGGCTGCTACCGCCCGTTGGAGGGCATTCGGGTCAAGGGCAGCCAACCGTCCATCTAGAAAGAGGACGACGGCGCGACCCTGGTGAGCCGCGTTCGGCTCGTAGACCAGCACGTTCGAGGCGGGCATGGTCAGCCGTTGACCCGCAACGTATACGTAGGGCAGGGAGTTCGGTTCGTCACACCGGAAGAGCCGCGAGTCGCCGCATATACGCAGGAGCTGCTGTTGTGACGAGGGGAGATCGCCGTTCTCGGCCTCGTAGGACTGCACGCATTGCCAGATGGAGCGCATGTTCATCTGGCACTTCAGGATGCTGGCATTGTCGGTGGCCTGGACCATGGCTTTGTTGTACTGGCCGGTCATGTCGCCGAGGCCCTTGATAACCCAAAGGACGCCCGCCGCGATCAAGCCGAAGAAAATGACGCCGAAGAGGAGGTTGATGATGGTACCGCCGCCAGTTGATCTCGAGCCGTCTCTTCCGGATGCATACATGACTGGGCCTTTCCACAGACGCTGTACGTCGCTCTATCTTTCTCCTGCCATGGGAGGTATTATTGGCGGTTGGTGGTCTGGCGTCAAGTACAGGTGAACCGCTGCCGATGAGTCCCCTATGCCGTACCGGAGTATGACGCTCGAAGAACTGGCCCGCATGCTGGGGGCCGATCCACGCCGGCTGGAACGTATGGCCCAGTCAGGGGAGATTCCCTGTCAGAAAGTGGGGGGACAACTCCGTTTCAACCGCGCCACGGTCACCGAGTGGCTGCAACAGAACATGTCGAAGTTCAAGGAGGAGCACCTCGCCGAGGTCGATGCGGGCATCACCGCGCATCGGGAGGCCCGGCCGGACGAACTGATCATCGGCCCGTTGCTCCGGCCGGAGGCGGTCACGACCAACCTGGGCTCCCGCACAAAGGATAGCACGCTCCGGCACCTTGTCGCTCTCGCCCAGAAGACGGGCCTTGTCTACGACCACAAGGAACTTCTCGAAGCCGTCATGTTTCGTGAGGAGATGTGCAGCACCGCGATCAGTGACGAAATCGCGATCCCGCACCCCCGCCGGCCGTTGCCCTACGCGATCGGCGGCCCGTTCCTGGTGGTGGCCCGCACCAGCCAGGGCATCGGCTTCGGTGCGCCCGACGGCAAGCTCACCCGCCTGTTCTTTTTCACCGCTTCCCAGGAGGATCGCCATCACGTCCACGTCCTGGCGCGTCTGTTCCGGATGATCCTGGACAGCGACATGGTCCCCCAACTCCTCGACGCTGCCACACCCCAGGACATGATCGACGCCCTCACCCGCCGCGAACAGGAAGTCCTCCTGCAGCCCAAATAACCGCCGCGGCTTCGGTTCTGGAGTGGTGCAAGTCCCCTGATCAGGCTACAATACCCCGGTCCACTCGCCGACCGTTCCGAGTGGCGTATCCGTAGCTGGACAATGGAGATTCGCAATGGCTCAAGTGATGGTGTGGATGGCAATGGTGATGATGGCGCAGGGGCAGGTGACACCGACGCCGGGGGCGCAGGCACATTATCTGTTTTCCTATTTCACCGGCAACGGGGAGGATGGGTTGCATCTGGCGTACAGCGAGGACGGGCTGAAATGGTCCGCGCTGAAGGACGGCAAGTCGTTTCTGGCGCCGACGGTGGGGGGCAAGCTCATGCGGGACCCGTGCATCTGCCGGGGGCCGGACGAGACGTTCCATCTGGTCTGGACCAGCGGGTGGTGGGATCGGGGGATCGGCGTCGCGCACTCGAAGGACCTCCTCACGTGGTCCGAGCCGAAGTGGCTGGAAGTGATGGCCCAGGAGCCCAACGCCGTCAACTGCTGGGCGCCGGAGATTTTTTACGACGACGTGGTGAAACAATTCGTGATTTTCTGGGCGACCACGATTCCGGGACGGTGCCCCGACACGGAACCCAGCGATGGAGACAAGGCACAGAACGGAGCCATCCTGAATCACCGCATCTACTATGTCACGACCACCGACTTTCAAACCTATACGCCGACCAAACTGCTCTACAACGACGGCTTCAATGCGATCGATGCCACGCTCGTGAAGAACGCCGACAAGTACGTGATGTTCGTCAAGGATGAGACCAAGGCTCCGGTGGCGAAGAAGCACATTCGTGTTGCCACGGCGGACAAGGCCGAAGGGCCGTACAGTCATGCGTCCGCGCCGTTCACGCGGGACTGGGTCGAAGGGCCGACGGCGTTGAAGATCGGGGCGACGTGGTACATCTACTACGACGCCTATACCCGGGGTCGCATGGAGGGTGCCCGCTCGACAGATATGAAGACGTGGGAGCCGATTACGGATCAACTCTCGTTTCCGAAGGGCGTCCGTCACGGCACCGCCTTCGCGGTCTCCGACGAAATCCTGAAAGGACTGCAGGGCGTCAAATAACTGCTTGAACGCGCGAAGCCCGAAAGGCGATTACGCCGCCTGCTCAGCGCGGGAAGGTTCGTCCACTGCTGTGCGCAGCGAGCGTCGGCGGGCGGCGGCTCGTGACGTCAGGTGAATCCCGGTCTGTATCACGGCGCCGAGACCAACCATGGCGACGCCGAACCAGTAGGGGGTGTAGCGTCCGAGGTGCTCGGCGAAGCATCCGCCGGCCCAGGCGCCGAGAGCGACCCCGATCGAGATGGTCGTCTCGTGAATCGCCATGCGGGCGGAACGGTTCCGGCTGGTCGCGGCTCCATAGTATAGATGCGAGCTGTAGGAGAAGCCGAACCCGAGTCCCAGCAGAATGCCGGACAGGAAGAAGACCCACAGATTTACGCTGAAGATCATCAGCAGCAGGGCCGCCAGCACACTGAGCTGTCCCGCGATAATGGGGCCAAACCGGTAATGCCAGAACGCCCACCGCCCGGCGGCGAGCAGCGTCAGGAAGTTGCAGGCCGAGAAGACCGCCAGGTAGAGGCCGAACTGGGACTTATAGTAGCCCAGCCACACAATCAGGAGAGCGAACTGCGACTTGGCGATGGCCTGGACGGACCAGGAGCAGAACAGGCCGATCCGGGACATCCAGCGGAAACTCGCCAGCGTCCGCCGATCGACGCGCGGGGCGCCGGCGCTGTCGGGGGCATCGCGGATCGACCCTGACGGGCTGCCGCTGCGTGCGAGCGTCAGTGCCGCAAACGAAACGATGAAACAGAGCGCCGCCACGAGCATGGGCCAGATCGAGTTGATCTCGACCAGCCAGGCGCCCAGGATAGGTCCCATGAGACTGGCGCTCGACCACGAGCCGTTGTAGCGTCCGAGCCGACGGTTCAGAGCGACTCCTTCATAGCGAGCGGACACCCAACTCATCAGGAAGGGCCAGTTCAGAGCCATGGCCGAACCGCCGAGCCCGCCCGCGGCGATGATCGTCCAGATCCAAAACGTGTGATCTTTGCCGGGGGCAGGCTTCAAACCTGCCCCTACCACGGCCAGCAACATCGCCACGGCTGCGGCGAAGGCCGTGCCGATGGCCAGTCGTGTAGCCCGCTTTGGATTCATGTGCTTGAACAGCGAACCGGTTGCGAGCAGGGCGATCAGATAGGTGAGGCTGTTGATGGCGACAGCGTTGCCGACATCGACCTTGCTGCCTCCAATACCGCTGATGACAAACGGCATGGCGGTCCAGCATACGCTCAGGCTCAAGGAAGTCGCAAACGCCGCGGCATACAGGGGCCAAACACGAGGCGGGGTGTCTTGCAGTGAGTTGTCGTTATCCATGTACCGACGAATCCTAAACGCCGGAGATTATATCGTCGTAACGCCGGTTCGCCAGTAGTTTGCCGCGAACCGAATCAGGTATGCGTCGCGTCCGGAATCCACCGTCCGTTGTAGGCGTGGTGTCGTCGGACCTTCCATTGCACCGGATAGAAAAGCGGACTATCATGGTCGTGACAAGATTCTGTGTCCACTTGGCAATCATGGACATAAGTCGTGGAAAAAAAAGGATTTACATGTCGGTCTGGGTGGCGGGTATTTCCGGCTAAGGTCGTCCCCGAGGCTTGCCGATTATAGTACTGATGCACAGGGAACATGGCAGACCTCGCGTTTGGGCTTCATGCACGCTGAGGCGATGGGCCGGAGGGGGGCTTGCTTGTGGTGCTCTTCTTGTTTCTGCGAACGGCTGGACCGGCGCAGGAGTTGCCACCGAACTGCGCGCACGCATCAGCCGAGTCACGGCAGAGAAGTTGTTCCCCCTCAATACCGACTCCGCTCCTCTATACCGCTTCGGGAGGATGAGTCCGTATCTCCAACACGATGAAACCGGCGGGCAAAGGTGTGAGCTTGCCCTTTGGCGTGTGATCGAACTTCGGGGCCCATGATGCATATCACACGTCTGCGACATTCTATTGTGGTTGTGATGCTGGCGGTGATCACCGCCCGCGCGCCGGCACTGGCTGCGGATCAGGAGCCATTACCTGACGAATATGGTGTCAAGGCAGCGTTCCTGTACCACTTTCTCATGTTCATCGATGGTCTGCAATTCCAGCAGCCGGGACCAACTGATCCCAACGAACAAAGCAGACAAGGCAAGGAAGCCGGAACCAGCAGGGACAGAGCGATCGTCATCGGGATCGTGGGCAAGGATCCCTTCGGATCGATCATGAAACCCGTGCTGGAACGGAGCGTCGAGAATCACAAGTTGACAGCCAAGTATTTCAAAGGGTTCTCCGATCCCAACCTCCGGGAGAAGAAAGTCACCGTCCATCCCCAGATCGAGGACATCAAAAAGTGCGATGTGCTCTTCGTGGCGGCGTCCGAACAGGCGTACATGGAGGCCATCCTCGGCCCCATCAAGACGGAACGCATGCTCACGCTCGGCGAGATGCCGGGCTTTCTGGAGAAGGGCGGCATCATCAACTTCGTGACGGAGGGCAACAAGGTTCGGTTCGAAGTCAATGTCATTGCGGCCAAGAGGGCGAACCTGACACTTCGATCGAAGTTGCTGCGCCTCGCCAAGAGGGTGATTGACGAAGACGAGCCTCGCCGCGGCACCGGCGGCCAGTAGATTCCCAGGGAAGCGATGCCCAATATCCGTGGTCTCGGAGCCATCGGCGCTCAATTCTGTTGACGCGGCCGAGGGCACGCACATAGCATGTGCGCAAACAGGAGGTCAGGCAATGAAGACCATGCGATATCCGTTGCTGATCGCACTTCTCGTGGCGACAGTCTCCATGGGAACGGCGGCGTACCCGGCGCCGCAGGAGGGGGATTACGTCGTGCGGGACTTTCATTTCCGCTCGGGCGAGTCGCCGGCGGAAGTCCGGATGCACTACCGCATCCTGGGCGAGCCCCGGCGGGATGCCAACGGGGTAGTCCGCAACGCCGTGCTGGTGCTGCATGGGACGACCGGCAGCGGGGCGCAGTTCATGCGTCCGGAGTTTGCAGGAGAGCTCTTCGGTCAAGGCCAGCTTCTGGACGCGACGCAGTATTGCATCATCCTGCCGGATAACGTCGGCCACGGCCAATCCAGCAAGCCCAGCAACGGGCTGCACGCGAAGTTCCCCCGGTATGGCTATCTGGACATGATCGAAGCCCAGTACCGGCTCCTGACCGAAGGCCTTAAGATCAACCATCTGCGCCTGGTCATCGGGACCTCGATGGGCGGCATGCACGCGTGGCTTTGGGGGGAAGTCCACCCGGAATTCATGGATGCCCTCATGCCGCTGGCGAGTCTGCCCACGCAGATCTCCGGCCGGAATCGTGTGTGGCGTCGTGTCATCATCGACGCCATTCGCAACGATCCGGACTGGCAAAACGGCGAGTACAGAACCCAGCCACGAGGGCTGCGGATCGCGGCGGAGATGCTCTACTTCATGAGCAGCAATCCTACCCGCCGCCTCAAGGAAGCCCCGACTTTGGCACAGGCCGATCAGGTGTTGGACAAGTACATTGCGGACACGGTGGCGAAGTCCGACGCGACGGACGTTCTTTACGCGTTTGAGGCGTCCCGCGACTACGATCCCGGGCCAGGGCTGGAGAAGATCACCGCGCCGCTGCTGGCGGTCAACTTCGCCGATGACCTGATCAATCCGCCGGAATTGGGGGTGCTGGAGAGTCAAATCAAACAGGTCAAGAGCGGCAGGGCGATTCTCATCCCTGAAAGCGATAGGACCAACGGCCACGGCACGCACACACTGGCGGCCGTCTGGCAGGAACACCTGGCGGATTTGCTCAAGCAGCCGCAGCGGTAGGACGGACTTGAGTTAGAAGCTGAATTCTGGTAGAGTCCCCGCCGGTGATTGTTGATGGTTGAAGTGAAAGTCAACAATCAAAGATCGACAATCGTGCTTCAGTGAGGTCGGAGAATGGACGTACTGCTCATAGGCAGCGGCGGCCGCGAACACGCGATCGCGTGGAAATTGCGGCAATCCAAGCAGCTCGGCAAGCTCTATATCGCGCCCGGCAACGCCGGCACCGCCCTGTGCGGCGAGAATGTTCCGATAAAGGATGATGACGTTGCGGCGCTGGTCAGCTTCGCCAAAGAGAAGAAGGTGGGCCTGGTCGTGGTCGGCCCGGAGGATCCGTTGTCGGTGGGGATCGTCGATACTCTGGAGGCCGCGGGCATCAAGGCGTTCGGCCCATCGCGGGAGGCCGCTCAGCTGGAAGCGGACAAAGCATTCGCCAAGCAGATGATGCGGGCTTGTTCTGTCTCGACCGCCGAGTCTCGTGTTTTCGATCGCTTTAGCGACGCCAAGGCCTACATCGCCAGCCGGGATGAGCCGGTCGTGATAAAGGCGGCGGGGTTGGCCAAAGGCAAAGGCGTGATCGTTTGCGATGAGCCTTCCGATGGCATCCTGGCGGCAGAGAAGATCATGGTTAACAAGATCTTCGGACCTGCCGGCGATCGTATCCTCGTGGAGGACAAGCTCTTAGGCGAAGAGGTCTCGATTCTAGCCTTTGTCGACGGGCACAATATCTACTTGATGGAGTCTTCGCAGGACCATAAGCCCATCGGCGACGGCGATACCGGAGCGAACACCGGCGGTATGGGTGCTTACAGCCCGGCGCCGGTTGTGACAGACGATATGCTCAGCAAGATCAGCCGCGAGATTCTGGTGCCGGTCGTGGACGCCATGAATCGCAACGGAACGCCATACAAGGGCGTTCTCTACGCGGGGCTGATGATGACGACCGGTGGGCCGAGAGTGCTGGAGTTCAACTGTCGCTTCGGCGATCCGGAAACCCAGCCGATCCTGATGCGGCTCAAGAGCGATCTGCTGGAGGTCTTCCTGGCGGTGTGCGACGAGAAGCTTGAGGAGGCATTTCTCAAGTGGGATTCGCGTCCGGCCGTATGTGTGGTGATGGCGTCCGGCGGTTATCCGGATGCCTATCAGAAAGGCAAAGTCATCGAAGGATTGGACCAGGCCGGTGCATTGCAGGATGTGGCCGTGTTCCACGCCGGCACGACGGAACAGAATGGCCAGGTCGTAACCAGCGGTGGACGCGTTCTCGGTGTCACGGCCATGGGCGATGATGTCGCCTCGGCCAAGGCACGTGCCTATGAAGCCGTGGCGTGCATCCACTTCGATGGCGCCTACTATCGACACGATATCGCGGACAAGGCGATTCGCAGAAAGCGGTAGCAGAGAGTTCAAATGGGGCAGGTCTTCCAAAAGAAATTATGGCGACGCCGGATTCTGATCCGCCTGTGCCTCATTCCGGGGATCATCCTGTTGATCCTGGCGGTGGCGGGCTTGTGGCTCAAGCACGCCCTTCCGGGTATCGCCAAAAGGGAGATCAGCCGCCTGACCAATGCACAGATCGAGATGGGCCCCCTCGATTTCCATCGCAATGCGTCGGTCGAGATCGATGGGCTGCTCATCAAGCCGCCCCAGGCCCCGCTCTTCTACGATGCCACTGTCCTGCGGGTCAAGAAAGTGTACGCCAAGTTCAGTTGGGGCAGCCTGCTCAGACTTGCGCCGCGTGTGCGCGAGATTCACATGCGGGACTTCATCCTTGACGTCCAGTATGATCAGGATGCGGGCTCGTGGAACATCAGCAATCTGCGGTTTGCCCGTGCTCCCGGCGGCGGCACCGGCGCGATCCCCACTGTCTACCTGAGGGACGGCAAGCTGCGGTACTCCAAAGTCTCCGGCGGCGAGAGCAATCTGATTACTTCGCTTCCCCTCGAAGCCCAACTGGGTCCGAGCGACAAGGGCGACGGAGGATACGCCTTCGACATCAAGACTTCCACGCTCTCGAGTGGCTACGGCGAGAGTTCGCTGCGCGGAACATGGCGGCCGGGATTCCTGGAGGTAGCGGGCGGCCTGTCGTCGACCGACATCCCTTCGCTGGAACGGGCCTGGGCAGTGGATGCGCTCGCCGGGGACGTGTCGTATGACGACAGCGGCAGGTATGAGCTGCGGCTGCGGCTCAAGGATATCCACAGCAAGAGCGGCGCCGACACCAACCCGCTGCGTATGACCGCACCGCCCATCCTGGGGGTCTCGAATCCTCTGGCCATGGTCCAGCAGTTCTTCGCCCGTTATCAGCCTTCCGGCGTCGTCTCGCGGATCGAGATGAACGCCAAGGGGAGTATCGATGCGCTCGAATCCAGCGAAGTCTCCGGGATGCTGGAATGCCAGGACATCTCCGTCTGCGACCGGAGCTTTCCGTACCCGGTCGATCACCTGAACGGCTTGATCATGTTCTCGCAGTCGCAGATCAGCTTCAATCGCCTGTCCGGCGCCCACGGCCCGACGAAGCTGGTGATCGAAGGCTTCACCGCCGGTTCGGGCGACGACCTTCAGTATCGCTACCGGGTCACCAGCGACAACATGGTTCTGGACGAGCAGTTGTACGCCGCGTTGGCATCAGGCCCCAAGCAGATGTGGGAGGCCTTCATGCCGCAGGGCACGGTGGGTGTGAACTATCTGCTGAGCCGGACGTCGGCGACGGAATCAACGAATCGTCTCAACGTCGATCTGCGCGGCGTATCGGCCACTTACAATCAGTTTCCATACCCGTTGTCCGGCTTGACTGGTCAACTGGTCTTTGACCATGACGACATCCAGATAGCGAATGTGACCGCCTCCAGCGGTGGGGGCCGCATCATTCTGAATGGAGATGCGAGGGCAACCGAGTCGGAGAATCCCATCTTCAATGTTCGGGTGGACGCCAACGACGTGGCGATGGACAAGCGGCTGGGCGACGCACTGCCGCCGGCCCAACGAGACCTCTATCGCATGTTCGAGTCCGTCGGCACGGTCGATATTCGCGGCCGCGTGTTCACGAGCGTCGATGGTAATGCCGTCGGCCGGCCGGGGTTCTTTGCGGATGTGGCATTGAAGAACGCCTCCCTGAAGATCGACGGGCTCCCGCAGCCCGTCGCCGGCATAGCGGCGAAAGCCAGTCTCACGCCGAGTTCGCTCAGCGTTGCGGCCGCCGAGGGGCGCTACGGCCAGAGTCCCGTGAGTCTGGCGGGAGGGATGCACTTCACCAGCGATGGCAAACCTCGTCAATACCGTCTGAAGATCGCTGCTCAGCAGATGCCGCTGGACAGCAAGCTGTCGTCCGTTCTGCCGGAGCCGATCCGGCCGTCGGTGGCCGCTCTGCACGCGGAGGGCAAGGCTGACATCTCGCTGGAGTTCGCAAAAGTGGATGTCAACGCGGCACCGGATTACCGGATGGTCGTGAAATGCCTGGGCGACTCGATCAAACATGAGCGGTTCCCTTATCCCCTGAGCGATGTCCGTGGGACCGTAACGCTCGACCGCAATACGCTGGCGTTCTCGGGTATGACCGCCCGACCGTCATTGCAGCCGGAGCCGGACCTGAATCCGGTCATTCAAATTGACGGCAGCCTGCCGCTCTCGGGACTGGACCAGCGCACCGGCACGATCACGGTGCATGCCAAGGACCTGCTGTTCAACGCGGCCCTGGGTGAAGCCATGCCCAAGAAATGGGCCGGTATGTATCGCGACTTGGCGCCGCGGGGGCCGTTCGATCTGGAATGGCAAGCCTCAAAGATCGTCCGGGACGCCAACGATCGCAGTGTCGTCAGTTTCGACGGGAAGGTGAATTTCCGCACGTGCAGCCTGGACCTTTCCGGGGCGGGCGCGGAGGTTGTGGGAACCCTGGGAATGCAGGGGACCTATGACACCACGATGGGGCTGACGGAAGGGGCCCTGCGTCTCGGAGCCGACCGGCTGACGATTAAAGACAAGGACTTCACGCAGGTGAAGGCGGACATCCTCTACGAGCCGAACTCCTGCATGTGGACCGCCGAGAACTTCCTGGGCAACTGCTATAATGGACGCGTGATCGGCGACCTCAGTGTCGCCCAGTCCCGGACAGGCGTCATGCAATACCTGCTCTCGGTTGGCTTCAATCGTGTCAATCTCGAGCCCTTCCTCCTCGGACACAAGGTCACTCAATCACTTTCTGATGGCACGCCTGGAGGCAACGGGGTCAGTGTGGGGACGATGAACGCCTCGCTCAGTCTCGGTGCACAGGTGGGCGACGGCTCCTCGCGGCTCGGGGCCTGCAAGGTTCACGTGGTGGACATGCAGGTCGGCAAGGTCTCGCCGCTGTCCAAAGTGCTGGCCTTTCTCAGCCTGACGGAGCCGTCGGACTATGCTTTCGAGCGCATGCTGATCGAATCCTATCTCAAGCGCAATAGGCTGCTGATACACAAGTTTGATATGGCCGGCAAGAATTTGGCGTTCACCGGCTCCGGGTCCGTGGACCTGCTCAGCAACAACCTGAATCTGACACTCACCGCCCGCGGCAAGAGAGTGACCGAAAAGCAGCCGTCCGTCCTTCAATCCCTCACGGAGGGTTTGGGTGGGGGCGTGGTGCGCCTGGAGGTCGCGGGCAAAACCGACAGCCCGCAGATCGAGACCAAGACCCTCCCCGTCCTCGAAGACTCCCTCAAGATCCTCGGTACCTCGAAGAGCAAGCAGTAGAGCGGTTGATGTTTGGCTTCCACTTCAAACATCCAACTTGACACTTCAAACTTTCTTCTTCAGTGCCAGCGTGCGGATGGTGCGTTTGTCCGGGATGTACTTTCGCTCGTAATTGGTGCCGACGAGCTCTCCCTCTCCGGCCCCGGCGGGACGGGTGAATTCCACCCGCTCCAGCACGTCGTTGAAGAGGTCGGCGACGCGTTCTATCTGCTCGTAGTACTCGTCGTGATCGGTCGCAATCCGGATCTCGCCTCCCCGCTTGAGGCACTGAACCAGGTAGTGCATGTTGCACTGCTGGAGCATTCTCTTCTTGCGATGGGACTTCTTGGGCCAGGGATCGGGGAAGTAGAGGTGCAGGCAGTCCACCGACTCCGGGGGCACGTACAGGCCCAGGAAGACGGCGGCATCCGTGTGGATTATCCGGACGTTGGTCATGCCCCAGCGGCCGATTCGATCCACCGCGAACAGGTAGAAGGGCCGCGACCATTCGATGCCGATGAAGTCCACCTCCGGTCGGGCGCGGGCCTCGTGCAGAATGAATGTCCCTTTGCCGGTGCCGATCTCGATCTGCACCGGCGCCCTGCGTCCGAAAAGCTGGGCAAAATCGATCGGTGCGCCCAAGTCTTCCGATCTTAAAGCGACCGACGGATATTCATGCAACTCATGTTTGGCCATACTGGGGATGCATTACGTATTACCTAATAGTTGGTTGTTGACACGTATCTTCATCATCGCCCATGGGCCCCCAATAATCAACAATCAATTAGCGGCTGCCGTTACTAAAGTCCCTGTGTACGGCACACGATTAAGGAGGAGAAGAGATTCGGCAATCGGCTGCGGCTGCGAAACTCGTTACGGTTACCGTCAATCGTGGGACGAAACGAGCCGCGCAACCGGTGGACGCCGAGCCGGTCAAGGAGGTATAAGGATGTTGCTCCAAATGGTCAGGGCCAAGCGACGTCAAGTGCTCGTCGACATCAACACGCAGAAGGATTACCTCCTGCCCGAGGGTGTCGCCTGCATCCGCAACCATCGCAGAGTGCTCGCCCACATCCGGCGCATGATGGCGTGGGCCCGCACGACCGACATGCCGATTATCTCCACCTGCGAAGTCCATCCCGCCAACGGTACCCACGACGGACCGCCGATCTGCTGTGTCGATGGGACCATCGGCCAGGAGAAGGTCGGCTACACGCTGGTGCGCAACCGCATCAGTTTCCCCGCCGACGGCAGTACGGACCTGCCGCGTGACATGCTGCGCCGATACCAGCAGGTGATTCTGCACGAACGCTGCACGGATCCCTTCGACGAGCCGCGCATCGACCGGCTGCTCAGCGAGGTCTGCGCTGCGGAGTTCATTCTGATCGGCGCCTGCGCCGAAGACGCCATCAAAGCCGCCGCGTTGGGGTTGCTGCAGCGTGACAAGAAGGTCATGCTCGTCGTCGACGCCATCGGCTATCACGACAATCGCGAAGCGAAGATGGCCTTCCGTAAGATGGAAGCCAAGGGCGCCCGGCTGATCGAGACTCGCCGGCTGGCCGGCAGTTCGCATTTGCGGCATATCGGCATCTGCCACTGCGAGAACTGCCAGCGCATCGGTCAGAAACTCGTCGGCACTCCGCACGAAAACTGAGCCACTTCAGATGTTCGATGTTTGATGTTCGATGTTTGATGTTTGAGGGTTACTTCAAACATCCCACTTCAAACATCTCACCTCAAACATCAAACTTCCCCTTTGACTCCTTTCTCTGTTGCCGGTTAAATCATGGCATTGCGTATGACATGGGGCAGCAGTCTAAGGAGATGCTGAATGAAACGACGAATCATCCACGGCGGAGTGATGCTGCTTTTGCTGAGCGGCTGGTGTGCGGCGCAAGACCTGAAGCAGTTCGAATCGCGGCTGACCGAGTTCACATTGGGCAACGGCCTGAAGTTCCTCGTGCTGGAGCGGCATGAAGCTCCGGTCGTTACCTGCTACACCCACGCCAACGTCGGCGCCGTCGACGAGGCGGCCGGCAACACCGGCATGGCCCACATTTTCGAGCACATGGCCTTTAAAGGCACGCAGACGATCGGTACGAAGGACTATGCGGCCGAGGCCAAGGTCATGGACCAGATCGATGAGCTGTTCACGGCCCTGAAGCTCGAACGCCGCCAAGGTAACGAGCCGGACCCGAACAGGCTGGCCGAGCTGAAGAAGAAGTTCCAGGAACTACAGAAGCAGCAGGAGCAATACCTGGTGCACGATGAGTTCGATGAAACGCTCAAACGGGCCGGCGGCGTCGGGCTCAACGCCGGCACGGGCGCGGACTCCACCGTGTACTACGTCAACCTGCCCTCGAACAAGCTCGAGCTGTGGATGCTGCTGGAGTCGGACCGGTTCCGCAGCCCCGTCCTCCGCGAGTTCTACAAGGAGAAGAACGTCGTGATGGAGGAACGCCGGCTCCGCACCGAGACCCAGCCCACCGGCAAGCTCCTGGAGGACTTCCTTTCTGTGGCGTACAAGGCGCATCCCTACGGCCGTCCGGTCATCGGGCACATGAGTGACCTTGAGAGTATCTCGCGGGCGCAGGGAGAGGCGTTCTTCAAGAAGTACTACGCACCGAGCAATCTGACCGTCGCCGTAGTGGGCGATGTGAACCCGAAAGAGGTCCGGCAGATGGCCGAAAAGTACTTCGGGTCGGTGCCCAGCGGCCCGAAGCCCGATCCGGTGGACACGGTCGAGCCGCGGCAGCAGGGGGAACGACGCGTCACGATCGAAGACCCGGCCCAGCCGTTCGTGCTGATCGGGTATCATAAGCCGAACATCAACCATCCGGACAACGCCGTGTTCGATGCCCTGACCGACATCGTCGGTTCGGGCCGGACGTCCCGGCTGTATCGCAGCCTTGTCCGGGACAAGGCCATCGCGATGGACGCCTCCGCCTTTCCGGGGCTGCCGGGGGACAAGTACCCCAGCCTGTTCCTCTTCTACGCCGTGCCCGCGCAGGGCCGCACGAGCCAGGAGTGCGAGGAGGCGCTCTACGCTCAAATCGACCGGCTGAAGAACGAGCCGGTCACGCCGCAGGAATTGCAGAAGGCGAAGACACGTGCCCGGGCGGGCGTCGTCCGCTCCCTGGATTCGAATTCCGGCTTGGCGCAGGCCTTGACGCACTATGAAGTCGTCACCGGCAACTGGCGGAATCTCTTCCGGCAGCTCGAACGGATCGACCGCGTGACGGCCGAAGATATCCAGCGCGTGGCGAAAACCTACTTCGTCTCGACGAATAAGACGGTCGGCACGATCACGACGACTGCCGGCCGGGACTAATTCAAATACGGGAGCCGAGATATGACCTGTCCGCAACATGGGCTGAAGCCCATCCTGATTTGCCTGACGTTAACCGCGGTTTTGGGAGGCGCTGCCTGCGGGGCCCAACCGGCGCCGGACTACAAGAAGCTGGAGTATCCCCAGCTTCACGACATTGTCATACCCCAAATCCAGCGTGTGACACTTCCCAACGGCATGAAGCTGCTGTTGCTCGAAGATCACGAGCTGCCATTGATTAACATCTCGGCGCGGATCCGGGTGGGGTCGATCTACGAGCCGGCCGACAAGGTCGGGCTGGCGGATATCACGGGCGAAGTCATGCGCACCGGCGGCACCCAGACCAAGACGGGCGATGAATTGGACGATCAGCTCGAACAGATCGCCGCCTCGGTCGAAACGGGGATCGGCCTCAATGCCGGGTACGCCTCCGTCGGAGTGCTCAAAGAGAATATCGATGTCGGGCTGGCGGTTCTGGCCGACGTGCTGATGAATCCGGAGTTCCGCCAGGACAAGATTGACCTGCTCAAGATGCAGCACCGTAGCGCCATCGCGCGGCGCAACGACGCGCCGGGCGGTATCGCCCGCCGGGAGTTCATGAAGCTGATCTACGGGCCCGAGAGCGTGTATGCCCGCCACACGGAGTATGCGACGATCGATCGTGTCACGCGCAACGACTGCATCGCATTCCACAAGAAGTTCTTCGGCCCGAACAACACGATGATGGCCGTCTGGGGCGACTTCGACACCAAGGCGATGCAGGAGAAGATCGAGAAAGCGTTCCAAGGGTGGGCGAAGATCGAAGTGAATGCGCCGCCCGCGCCGAAGGTCGAGTATGGCTGGAAGCCCACGGTCAATCTTGTCACCCGGCCGGACCTCAATCAGTCCAACATCTATTTGGGTCACATCGGTGGCATGATGAACGACCCCGACTACTTCGCCCTGTCCGTGATGAATCAGATCCTCGGCGGCGGCTTCACCGGTCGGCTGTTCAAGAACGTCCGCTCCCGCCAGGGCCTGGCCTACTCCGTCTCCGGCGGATTCGGCTCGAACTACGATTACCTCGGGACCTTCACGATCGGCTGCCAGACGAAATCGGAGAACACGGTTCACGCCATCCGGGCCATGATCGATGAAGCGAAGAAGATCGCGCAGGAGGAAGTGACGGACGAAGAGCTCGCTCTGGCCAAAGAGAGCTTCCTCAATTCGTTCGTGTTCAACTTCGAGGACAAGGGCCAGATCGTGACGCGCGTCATGACCTACGAATACTTCGGTTACCCCGCCGACTTTCTCCAGAAGACCAAGACGAACATTGAAAAGGTCACCAAGGCGGACGTCCTGCGCGTGGCCAAGGCGCACCTGCGTCCCGACACGCTGCAAATCCTCGTGGTCGGCCGTCCGGCCAGTTTTGACGCGCAACTGTCCACCCTGGGAACGGTAAACGAAATCAACATCACCATCCCCCCGGCGGCGAAGTGATGTTCTGATAGAGCAGGGCAGCTATGAAGAGCACGCGACGTGACTTCTTGAAAGCGGCCGGTATGACCGCAGCCTCCGCGGCTATTGCGGGGTGCAAGAGCATGAGCTCGACTCTCGGTTCCCCTGCCGAGGAAAAGCCGAACATCATCTTCATCCTGGCGGACGATCTGGGCTATGGCGACCTGGGCTGCTGCGGGCAGAAGACCATCCGCACCCCGAACATCGACCGCATGGCGGCCGAGGGGGTGCTGTTCACGAATCACTACGCCGGCTCGACCGTGTGTGCGCCGTCCCGCTGTGCCCTGATGACGGGGCTGCACACCGGTCACGGCCTGATCCGCGGCAACAGCCGCGACCCGCTGCGGCCGACGGATGTGACGGTGGCCAAACGGCTCAAGGGGGCTGGCTACACGACCGGCATTGTCGGCAAATGGGGGCTCGGCGAAGAAGGCTCGACGGGCATTCCGAACCGGCAGGGCTTCGACTACTGGTTCGGGTACCTCAACCAGTCGCACGCCCACAATTACTATCCCGACTTCCTCTGGCGCAACGAAGAGAAGGTGCCGATACCGAATGAGGTGAAAGCCGTCGGAGCGTTGACCGGCGTGGCCACCAAGCGCGTGCAGTACTCACACGATCTGTTCACGCGGGAGGCCTTGGACTTCGTCGACCGACATAAGGACGGGCCGTTCTTCCTCTACTTGGCCTATACGATTCCGCATGCGAACAACGAGAACCGCCCCAACGGCATGGAGGTGCCCTCGTACGATCCGTACGAGAAGGAGAACTGGCCGCTGCCCGACAAGGGCCGGGCGGCCATGATCACCCGAATGGATAGTGACATCGGACGGCTGTTCGACTTGCTCAAGGCGTATGGTCTGGACGAGAAGACCATCGTGTTCTTCTCCAGCGACAACGGCCCCCATAGAGAGGGCGGCGCCGACCCGGCGTTCTTCCAGAGCAGCGGTCCCTTCCGCGGGTACAAGCGTGCCCTGTACGAAGGCGGCATCCGCACGCCGCTGATCGCCCGTTGGCCCGGCCGGATCGAGGCGGGGACGCGGACGGATCAGGTCTGCGCCTTCTGGGATTTCCTGCCGACGTGCTGCGCTCTGGCCGGCATCGATCCGCCCGCGGACACGGACGGACTCTCAATTCTGCCCACCCTGATGGGCCGGCCTGAACAGCAGAAACAGCATGAGTACCTCTATTGGGAATTCCACGAAGAGGGTAAGAAGCAGGCCGTGCGCAAGGGGGATTGGAAGGGCGTTCGATTGAATGTCGCCAGGAACCCGGACGGTCCCATCGAGTTGTACGATCTCAGGACCGATTCCGGTGAACGGACCGATGTGTCGGCTGCCCATGCGGATATCGTGGCGGAGATCGTTCAGATCATGAAAACGGCGCGCACGCCTTCGACGGCTTGGCCGCTGCCGTAGAGACGCAAGATCCTGCGTCTCTACAAACCGGCGTCGCGCGGCCGGCGGAGTCGCTTGAACGCGGCGGGAGACGAGCCGAAAACGCTCTTGAAAGCCCGGCAGAAGTGGAAGGGGTCCTCAAAGCCCAAGTCAAAACCCACCTCCTTGACCAGTTTGTCCCCCGTCTCCAATCGCTCGGCCGCTTCGGACATCTTCAATTGCATCAGGTACCGGTACGGGCTCTGGCTATCGAATCGTTTGAAGAGGCGGCACAGATAGGCTTTGTTCACCCGGCAGGCCTCAGCAATCTCATCGAGCGTACGTAGTTCCAGAAAGCGGTCCCGGATGAACTTCCGGCAGGTCTGATAGGTGATAAACGCTCCCGTCGATGAGTCCGTCCCGGCGGCGCCGATCTCGGCAATCTTGAGCACCAGCAGCTCGACGAGGGCGGCGCACACCCGATGCTTGTAGCGGCTCTCTCCGACGCCGTTGACGACCAGATCGTCGAAGAGCCTCAGGACGACGGCAGGGGAGGCTACCGGCAGTGCTGTGCCGGGCGGCAGGCCGTATTCGTCGAGCAGGTTCCGAGCCTTTCGGCCGGCGAGGTCCACGAAATACTTGATCATCGGGTCCTCTGCGTCCGAGGTCATGACGTAGGAAACCCCCGGGCCGTAAGTGAAGACCACACCCGCCGACAAGGGGATGGTCCGGCCTTCTATGATCAATGTGCCCTTGCCGCGCGCGACGAATTCGACGGAACAGAAGGGAAAACTCGTCCGGTTGATCCGATAGCCCGGCTGACAGTGCTCGCAGCCGCCGCAGACGACTGCGAAAGGCCGGACATCCTGGGCCGAGGCATCCAGGTAGAATCGCCTGGCCTCAAGCACCTGGCTTGAGAAGAAGTCCGGCACTCCACCGACAATCTTGACTCCACGCATCATAGGTCAACAATAATCATGCACACCGCGTCATCTGCAGGTTGGATCGATGTTCCTGATAGTGTAGCCGACACGGGCGTATTCGCAAACCCAATTTATTGCAGGCTTACCCGCCCCGGCGGCTGTAAAGCCCGCAATGGAAGTCAATAAAAGGCATATCCTGATCAATAGTCGCCATGGGGTGAGCCCGGCAAACCGACGAAAATAGACGTGCCGAGTTACGGGAATCTTCCGGTTTCCCTTCACACGTGTGCGGTCCCGTGTGGTATGGTAGAGGGCAGGATCCCACGGAGGAGCACCGGGTGTCTGCTGTCGGCCCGTTCATCGGGTGGCCCCAGCGGGCGGCAGCGGTAGAGTCACAGCAGCAAGTGAATCGTGTAATCAGTGAACGAGGCTCTGTTACGCGTGCGGTTGTGGCCTCGTCGTCCGACTGGCATCCAAGTGTCGCATTTTCAGTGAAGGAGGACTACTATGCACAGCAGGTCAACAATCCTGGTGACGTGCGTCCTGATCGGGCTCATGCTGGCGGCCCCGGCGGGAGCGAAGATCGTTGGTTGGTGGAAGTTCGACGGCACTTACGACGATTCCTCCGGCAACGGCAACCACGGTACGGTGGTGGGAGCCCCCACGTTCGAGGGGGGCCAGTACGGTCAGTCGCTGCGTCTGAATGCCACGACGACCGACCAGTACGTCAATTGCGGCACGAACACCGGCTTCTCGACCGTGGGTGAAGGTGGAACCGCCACGGGAGTGACGCTGTCGGTCTGGACCAATCGTCCCGCCACCAGCGGCGATTTCAAGATCTGCGGCAACCTCACGGAATCCGACTGGGCTGCGGGACACGGCTTCAAGTGGGCCATCTACAACAACCTGCTGGAGTTCGATATGCGCGACTCCGTCGGCCGTTTCTTCAGTAGAGACGTTGCCCCGGCCGCGGTGCTGCCGGCGTTTGCAGCGAATACGTGGTACCACGTGGCCATGGTCTTCGATGACAAGGCTCACACGCTGACCGAGTACGTCAACGGCCAGGCGGGGCGTGTCTGGACGAGTGTCCCCCGGTCGCTGCGTGCTTCCACGACCATGTTCCGGATCGGCACCGATTTGCCCAATCATAACACGGGTGTCGTCTACAGGGGCTGGCTGGATGATCTGCGCCTGTATGATACGCCGCTGAGCGTGGCCGACATCACGGACGCCATGAATGGTTTGTCTCCCGACGCCGGCGGCGCATCGACTCCCCAGCCGGCGGATAAGGCCACCGACGTAGTTCGTGACATCACGCTCGTCTGGAAAGTCGGCAAGTACGCGGCCACGCACAACGTGTATTTCGGCACAGCCTTCGATGACGTCAATAACGCCACTGTGGCCAACCCCACAGGCGTGCTGGTGGCGCAGCAGGACGCCAATACGTATGATCCGGCCGGCGTTCTCCAGTACGGACAGACCTACTACTGGCGGGTCGATGAAGTCAACGCTCCGCCGACCGCCTCGACCATCTTCAGAGGCACGACCTGGAGCTTCACCGTTGAGCCCGTGGCGTACGCGCTGCCGACGAAGAGCATCACGGCGACCGCGTCGGGATCCTACACCGCCCTCTGCGGCCCCGAGAAGACCGTCGATGGTTCCGGACTCAACGCCGCCGATCAGCACGGCGTGAACAACAAGGATATGTGGATCAGCGGCAAGACCGGCCCGCACTGGATTCAGTACCAGTTCGACGGCCTCTACAAATTACAGGAAATGTGGGTCTGGAATTCGAACCAGTCGGTCGAGCCGGCCCTGGGATTCGGCGTCAAGACCGCGACGATCGAGTACTCGGCGGATGGCGTCAACTGGACGGCCTTGAGCAATGTGCCGGAATTCGCCCAGGCCCCCGGGCTGGATGACTATGCCCACGATACGACCGTTCTTTTCGGCGGCGTGGCGGCCCAGTATGTGAAAATCACTCCGACCTCCAACTGGGGCGGGTTGGGCCAGTACAGTCTCAGCGAAGTGCGGTTCTACCACATTCCCGTCCAGGCCCGCGAGCCCAAACCGGCCACCGGCGCCACGGCCATCGATCCCGGTGTGACCCTGAGCTGGCGCGCCGGACGGGAAGCGGCCTCACATCAGGTCTATCTCGGCACCGACCCGAACGCCCTGACCCTGGCCGGCACCACCACGGTCAACAGCTACACGCCGACGAACGTGGGATTCGATGCGACCTACTACTGGAAGGTCGTGGAGGTCAACAACACCGAGGCCCTCAGCACGTGGAGCGGCAGCGTCTGGAGCTTCACCACGGCCAGCTACAGCGTGGTCGACGATATGGAGAGCTACAACGACAAGGAAGGCACGTCCATCTGGAACATCTGGATAGACGGCTACAACACGTCGACCAACGGCGCCCAGGTCGGCTATGGCACCTCGGCCAACAGCACGTTCTGCGAAACCACGATCGTGAACGGCGGCAGACAGTCCATGCCGTTCATCTACACCAATACGAATGGCATCACCAACGCCGAAGCGGTCCGGACGTTTACCGACACGCGGGACTGGACCCTGTATGGCATCAAAGGCTTGTCCCTGGCCTTCTGCGGTGACCCCACCAACTCGTCCGTCCAACTCTATGTCAAGATCAACGGCACCAAGGTGGTCTATAGCGGAAAGGCCGATGACATCAAGCAGACACAGTGGCTGCCGTTCATCGTCGATCTGTCCAAAGTGCCGGCGTCGGTCCTGAAGAGTGTCACGAAGCTGACGATCGGAGTTGACGGCGCCGGCTCGGGCAGGCTGCTCATCGACGACATCCGGCTGTATCCGAGCGCCGGGGAGCTTGTCACGCCGGCGAATCCGGGCACGACCGGGCTGCTGGCCTGGTACAAACTCGAGGGCGACTTCAAGGATTCGGCAGGGACGTTCAACGGCACGGCCGTCGGCAATGCGAAGGTCACCAGCGATACCCTCCGCGGTCAGGTGCTCGCGCTGGACGGTACGGACGATGCCGTGAGTGTGCCCAAGCTCGCCGAGAACGGCACGTCGCTCAGCATTTCCATGTGGGCGAACACGAGTGCCGCCAGTCTCACGACCGTTCAGTACGCGAGCCTCTTCCACACCGCCTGGGTGGCCGGCGGCGTCCATTTCCGCTACGGCTACGGCAAGATCCAATCCGGCTTCTATGGTGCGACCGACCTCACGGGTGTTTCCATCATCCAGCCCAACCAGTGGTATCATGTGGCGATCACAGTCGCGCCGACCGGGTATGCTTTGTGGCTCAATGGTCTGAAGGAGGCGTCGCTGACGTACGCGACGCCGATCTCGGCTCTTATCGGCAACGGCTATATCGGAGCCTGGCTCAATGGCACCGCCGTGGATCGTGAATTCACCGGCATGATCGACGATGTGCGGTTCTACAACCGGACTCTCAGCCAGGCAGAACTGGGCTGGCTGGCCGGTCGCACCGACCCGTTCGTCAGGCCCTTCTAAGAGAATCGGTCGTCAGAACACGACCCGTGGGCAGCCGCCGCCAGGGCAGCAAACCCACGCCGATCCGGGGAGCTTGGTTCATCTCCTGCGATGTCCAAGCTCCTCCGGGTCGGTCTCACGCTTCACCCCGTTGACCCCTCCGACTTTGTCGTGCGTATCCCGAACCGTGTCTGTGAGAATACGCTGGCAGATGCATCTGGGGCGGACCTGGTAGGGGCAAGCCTCTGTGGCTGCCCTCCGAGCGCTCCGCAGCGAGAAGGGCAGCCACAGAGGGCTGCCCCTACGGCCGGCGAAGCGTTTCCCGCCATTCACAGGGTGGCGTGTGCCCGGAAACTTGCACAGACACTCCCGAACCCGGCCCCGCAGTTTTGTCGTGACAAAAGCCTGCCGTGAAAGTATCATAGATACCAGCATTCGAACGCGCTTCGGACGCAGCTGAAATCCATCCATCCGGCGGCGTTCAGGGCGTCGGGCATACGCAGCGCATACCAGCAACCATATTCTGTGGGAGGAATGGAATGATGGCAGCTTCGACGGGGTGTACGAGACGCATTACCCTGAGTCTGGTCCTTTCTCTGGTTCTTTGCCAGGCGGCGCTGGGTGTCATTCGGATGGAGGCCGAGGATGCTCAGACCACCGGTCCGACGGTACAGACCCAATGGGGGGGATACTCCGGCACGGGCTACATGCTCCTGAACGGCTCCACGGGCACCGGCGTCATCTGGACGGTGAACTGCCCCGTTGCGGGCGACTATATGGTCACGGTCTGCTACTACATACCCACGGTGGGCTTCACCGACAAGACGAACGACCTCTACGTGAACGGCACGCTCGTGGCGAGCACCGTCTACACGATGAATGACGCGTGGACCCCCAGGCTGGTCGGCCCGGCGACCTTCGTGAAGGGCGACAACACGGTGGAGCTGCGGCACAGCTGGGGCTGGATGGGCGTCGACTACATCGAGCTGCCGTGGACAATGATCGTGCCGATCGCCCACGAGCCGACGCCGGTGCACAAGGCGCCTGACGTGTCTCGGGGCACCGCCATGACCTGGAAGCCGGGCGCCTACGCGAAGGCGCACGATGTATATTTCGGCACGAACCTCAACGATGTCAACACCGCCGGCCGGGCCAGTCCGCTGAACGTTCTGGTATCGCGCGGGCAAGACGCCAGCGTCTACGAGCCACCGTCGCGGCTCGATTTCGGGCAGACCTACTACTGGCGCGTCGACGAGGTTAACGCGGGCGATGCCTACATCTACAAAGGCGATATTTGGCGTTTTACCGTCGAACCCCAGGCCTACGCGGTCAAGAGCGTAACGGCGACCGCTTCGAGTTCTGTGGCGGGAGCGGGGCCGGAAAACACGGTCAACAGCTCCGGCCTCGACGTCAACGATCTCCACTCCACCGCAACCAGCGCCATGTGGCTGGCCAAGACATCGCTGCCGCTCTGGATCCAGTACGAGCTGCCGCGGACCTGTAAGCTCCATCAAATGTGGGTCTGGAACTACAACTCGCCGATAGACTATGTGCTCGGTTTCGGACTCAGGAGTGTGACTATCCAGTATTCTACGGACGGAGCCAACTGGACGACACTGGGTGATTTCGAATTGGCCCGAGCGACATCCCTGGAAGGGTATGGTCACAACACGAGCGTCGATTTCGGGGGTGTGGCCGCCCGGTATGTCAAGATCAACGTGAACTCCGCCTGGGGCACCAAGGGACAGTACGGGCTCAGCGAGGTGCGGTTCTTCTACATTCCCGTTCAAGCCCAGTTCCCGTCGCCTGCCTCCGGCCAGACCGGCGTCAGTGCCGACGCGAGTCTGAGCTGGCGGGCCGGACGAGAGGCGGTTTCGCACAAAGTGTACCTGAGCAGCGACGCCAATGCGATCGCCGCCTCGGCGCCGATTGCGACAGTCGGCCAGAACAGCTACACGCCCGCCGGCCTGACTCTCGGAGCCACCTACTACTGGAAGGTCGACGAAGTCAACACGGCGGAACCTGTCAGCACGTGGGCGGGGGATGTCTGGAGCTTCTCCACGGCCGACTACCTGGTTGTCGACGACATGGAAAATTACACCGATGATGCGCCCAGCCGCATCTTCGATGCCTGGATCGACGGCTACGGCACGAACACCAATGGTTGTCTGGTCGGCCATGACCAGGCCCCGTTTGCCGAACGGACGACCCGTCACAGCGGCAGCCAGTCGATGCCGTTCTCATACAACAACAGCGGCACATTCGCCTCCTCAGAGGCCACGATGACCTTCGCGCCCGCTCAGGATTGGACCCGCGCGGGCGTCAAGGTTCTGACGTTGTACTTCTACGGCTCCGCGGACAACAAACCGGCCCAGTTGTATGTGAAAGTCGGCGATACCAAAGTTGTGTACAGCGGCAGCCAGCAGGACGTGACCAACGCCGCGTGGACCGTGTGGAATGTCGATCTGTCGGCGGTGCCGGTCTCCACGCTGCGCAGCGTCAAGACCCTGGCGATCGGGGTCGGGACAGCGGGCAACTCCGGCAAGCTCCTGATCGATGATGTCCGTCTATATCGGACGGGGCCGGCTGACTGACTGCCGGAAAATGGCTGAAAGAAAACGCAATGTGGCCTCGGAATTCGAGGTTCTTCATACTACATTACGTAGTAGTAGCGTCGCTCGGCGAGTGGGCAGGTCGGGCTTGATGCGGTCGGGTCATGGTGACGCCATATAGCTGTGAGCCTTTGCAGCGCCACGGGGATGCTGTAAAGAGGTCACTCACTACAGTCACCCACGCCTCAAGTGATCGAAGGCCCAGCGCGGAGGGGGAAGACACGCTGCGGACGGCAGTGCGTCCAACAACAGCTATCGACATGGTGTGATGGATATTGGAGGCAGTCGCATGACGGTGCCCAGATCGATGTCTGTCGCCCGGGCGCATCAGATCCGCTGTCTCCATTTCCATTCACGGCGTGCGCCCGCGCCTCCCAGGCTACGGGGCTCGAAGCCGTCTCACGCTTGAACGTAGTTTCCTTGACAAGTCACGGCTCTTAATGTGCAGCCACGCGGCTGTATCGTAAACCTGCGCTTTGAAGGAGGACACTATGAAGAAGCAACTATGTCTGATCACTCTCATCTTGCTGTTTGGTCTTGCCCTGGCGCCGAGCGTCCAGGCCGGCCTTGTCGGCTGGTGGCGCATGGACGAGACTGCCGGCATCATCGCCATGGATGCTTCCGGCAATGGCTACGATGCCACCGTCTCCGGCACCGCCACGTGGGCGGCCGGGCACCTCGGCGGTGCGCTGCGTCTGGCCGGATCGCCCAATTACGTGCAGTTGCCGATCGCTACGCCGCTCAGCACGATGGGCGCGATGACGTTCTCGGCGTGGGTGGACTGGACGAATCCCGGCACGTGGGCACGCGTCTTCGACTTCGGGACCGGGACCAACGTGAACATGTTCCTCACACGCAACAGTGGCACCCAGGTGCGTTTCGCCATCACCAGGGGCGGCTCGGGCGCCGAGAATCAGACCACCGGTAATCAGGCGGTGATCGCAGGATGGGGCTGGCATCATTGGGCGGTCGTGCTGGACCCGGTGGCGCGCACCCATACGCTGTACCTGGATGGAGCCCAGCTCGCACAGAACTCTGCGGCGACTCTCTTTCCGCGGGATCTCGGCACGCTCACCAATATCTGGCTGGGACGCTCCGAATACGGTGCCGATCCCTACTTCAACGGCTACCTGGACGACGTTCGCCTCTACGACGAGGTGCTCTCTGTGGCACAGGTCCATCGCATCGCGACGGGCAAGCCGGTAGATATGGGCGCGGCCCTTGACCCGGTGCCGGCCGTTGGTCAGAAAGATGTCCCCCGGGACGTCGTGTTGAGCTGGACGGCCGGTGACTTCCCCGGCACGCACAACGTTTATCTGAGCACGAACTTCGACGATGTCAACACGGCCGGCAGCGCGGATCCGAAGGGCACTTTGACGGCCCAGGGGCTGTCGCAACCTTCGTACAATCCCGGCCGGCTGCAATTCGGACAAACCTATTACTGGCGTGTGGATGAGGTCAATGCACCCCCGACGTCGACGGTGTACGGGGGCGCGATCTGGAACTTCACCGTCGAGCCGGAAGGATATCCGATCCCGAACATCGTGGTTACCGCTTCCAGCGCGGACCCAATGGCGCCGGCGGAGAACACCGTCAACGGTTCCGGCCTGGTCAACGGTCTCCACGGCACCGAACCCAAGACCATGTGGCGCACGGCCGGTGGAGCGGCGACATCGGCCTGGATTCAGTACGACTTCGACCGGGCCTACAAGCTGTCGCAAATGGTCGTCTGGAACTACAACTCCGAGTTCGAGTCCATGCTGGGCTGGGGATTCAACGAGGTTGCGGTGGAATACTCCGCCGATGGCGCGACGTGGGTGAAACTGGGCGACTTCGTGTTCGCTCAGTCCCCCGGTGTCGAGGATTATGCCAGTGATATCGCCGTCGATTTCGGCGGCATTCCCGTCAAGCAGGTCAAGCTGACCGTCTCCAGCAACTGGGGCGGCATGGGCACCTTCGGGCTCAGCGAAGTGCAGTTCCTGTCGATTCCGGCCATGGCCCGCGAGCCGAAACCAGACTCGGGCGCCACGGGAGTCAGTCCCGACACGGTGTTGAGCTGGCGCAGCGGACGTGAAGCGGCCTCTCA
Source organism: uncultured Pirellulales bacterium (assembly GCA_964421295.1). Classification (GTDB taxonomy): domain Bacteria; phylum Planctomycetota; class Phycisphaerae; order Sedimentisphaerales; family Anaerobacaceae; genus PLanc-01. Next base: position 4,029 of record CAYQXM010000051.1, on the reverse strand, counting down.
CAACCTCTACCTGGCCGAGAGCCAGGACGCCGTCGCCGCCGGCACCGCACCGGTCGTTGCCCTTACGCAAAGCGAGTACGATCCCGCGACCGTTGAGCTTGGCAAGACGTATTACTGGAAGGTCGACGAGGTCAACACGGCCGAGGCGATCACCACCTGGTCCGGTCCGGTGTGGAGCTTCTCCACGTTCGACAGTTTCACGGTCGATGATTTCGAGGGCTACAACGATACCACTAATGCGATATTCGGCACGTGGGTCGACGGCTTCGGCACGAACACCAATGGTGCCACCGTTGGCTATGCCCAGACCCCGTACGCCGAACGCACGGTTCGGCACGGCGGCCGGCAGTCGATGCCCCTGGCGTACAAGAACACCGGCGGTATCACGAGCGCTGAAGCGACACGCACGTTCGATCCGGCCCAGGACTGGAAACGCGCCGGCATCAAGTACCTGGTGCTGTACTTCCACGGCGACATCGCTAACTCCGGCGGCGCGCTCTACGTCAAGATCAACAGCACCAAGGTGGCCTACACCGGTGATGGCGCCGACCTCACCAAGCCGTACTGGATCCAATGGAACGTGGATCTGGCTTCGGTGAGCGGCAACCTCTCGAGTGTCACCAAGCTCACCGTCGGCATCGAGGGAGCCGGGACCGGGACCATCCTCGTCGATGACATCGCTCTGTACCGGGCTGCTCCCAAGATCCCGGCCGAGCAACTGTTCATCGAAGCCGAGTCCGGGACCATCGCCGCCCCGATGGTGGTGCAGGCGGATGCGACCGCCTCCGGCGGCAAATTCATCGTGCTGGGTTCCACCGGTGTGGCCAGTACCACGAATCCGCCCACGGACGGCCTGTGCAGCTATACGTTCACCGTCCAGGGCGGCGTCTATACGATGGCCGGCCGGGTCATTACCAGTGGCGACAACGACGCGTTCTGGCTCCGCATTCCCGACGCCACCGTGCAGACCACGCTTCACACCAGTGGCTGGGTCAACTGGAACAACCTCACCATCGAAGGCAAGTGGGGCTGGGAGGACGTCTGGAGCGGCAATGCGACTCCCGTCGCCGTCGTCCAGTTCACACTCGCCGCCGGCAAGCACACGCTGGAACTGAGGTACCGCGACACCGCCAGTCAGTTGGACGCTCTGATCATCAAGCGGATCGATCCGTAAAACGCGTTTCGTGCTCTTCCTTGAGGAATCTCCTGCGGGGCCTGCGTCCCATCGACGTGGGCCCCGCCCGTATTTGGGGGTATCACTTGAACGTAATCTGCCGCGCGGTTACGATAGAACCGCAGATACAAAAGGAGTCCATGAATGACGGGCAAACAGCGCATTGCGGCATCGTTCCTGGTCGTCTTGATTTGTTCACTCAGCGTCGCCGGGCAGGGGACCCATCGCTATTCACTGAGGACCGGCGCGACACCCGTTCTACCCTCGCCTCTGTCGATGAGTCTTGAAGGCGCCAAATGGCCCGATCCATGCGTTCCGGTTCTCTATCGGATTGACGGCAATACGAAGGTCGCCTTGCCCTGCCAGGTCGAGAACCCTCGCCCGGCCCGGCTGTGGTTCATTCCGGACAAGACCTGGGAACCGAACACGGTCGTGAACCTCGAACTTGGTTTCGAGTCGTTCGCCAAGCAGCGGCAAGAGGTGACGTGGTCAATTGGCGGTGAGGGGTATACGCTTCAGTACCGGGGAAAGGACATTCTTCGCTACCAGAGAGCTCCGCAGCCGGTACCGGCCGGAGTGAACGCCATCTATAGCAGGGGCGCTTTCATTCATCCTCTGTGGTCGCCGGCGGGCAAAGTCCTGACTCGCATTCAGCCTCCCGATCACTACCACCACTATGGCATTTGGAGTGCCTGGACCGTGGCCCGCTATGAAGGCAAGGAGGTGGATTTCTGGAATCTGGCGAAGGGCCAAGGCACGGTACGGTCTGTCCTCATGCCATCAATGGATTCCGGGCCTATCTATGCGAGTCTCCTGCCCGTGCACCGGTACGTGGATGTGAACTACCCACCTGAAAAGAAGTACCCGACGAGTCTCAGTGACTACCTCTATGGGAATCCTCACTGGGAAGGCAATAGCATGGATGGTTGGGGGGAGAACACGGTCATTATGGAGGGCTGGAATATCAAGGCTTTCCCCACCCAGCTGGAGGGACGGCTCGTGTGGATCATCGACGTCAAGATGAGCTTCTCCAATATCCTGAACAATGTTGTGGAACTGCCCGCCTATCGCTACGGCGGGGGCATCGGATTCAGGGCTACAGACGACTGGACGCGCGAGAATTGCTCAGTATTGACTTCTGAAGGCAAGACGCGGGAGCAGGCGGATGGGACAAGGGCCCGATGGTGCGACGTCCATGGAACCGTCGACGGGCAAACGTCGGGCATCGTCTTCATGGATCATCCCACCAATCGCGAGCACCCCGAGCCCATGCGCATCTGGCCTTCCAACATCGACAAGGAGAAGGGGCGTTTCTTCTTCGAGTTCTGCCCCATCCGACTCACCGGCTGGTCGCTTGAGCCGCGTAAAGAGAACGTTCTGCGGTATCGCATGGTGGTATACGATGGAACTCTGGACCCCAAGATCATGGAGAACCTATGGAAAAACTTCGCGTATCCGCCCGTCGTGGCGGCAAAGCAGTGAACGGGCGGAGCATTGCTCTGCTCGCGGTGGTGGGTTTGACTGTTCTGTGGGCTTGTGAAACCGGCATGGCCAGGGGGCACGTCCTGATCTACACCAAGCAAGGCAAGGGCTATCTCCACGACAACATCCCGGCCAGCGTCGAGTGCCTCAAGGGCATCTGCACGGCCAACGGCTGGACGTGCGAGGTCTCGGACAATTCCGCGATCTTTACCGACGAGAAAATCAAGGCGTTCGACGTTCTGGTCTTCTCCAACACCAACAATGAGACCTTCGACAGCAACGACCAGCGGCAGGTCTTCCAGAAGTATATTCGCGGCGGCGGCGGCTTCGTGGGCATCCACTCCGCCTGTGGCTCCGAGCGGAGCTGGCCCTGGTTCTGGGCGAACCTCGGCGGCAAGTTCGTCCGCCATCCGCCGCTGCAACCCTTCGATATCAAGGTCATCGACAGCAATCATCCCTCCACGCGTTTCCTGCCCTCCGTCTGGAAATGGGAGGACGAGTGCTACTACATGAACAACCTCAATCCGGACCTCCACATTCTGCTCGCCGTCGATCTGACGACCATCAAGGACGACCAGAAGAAACAGTATCCCGGCGACGTCTTTGGGAACTACTTTCCGCTCGCCTGGTGTCAGGAATTCGATGGTGGCCGACAGTGGTACACGGCCCTGGGACATCAGATCGCGCACTATAAAGACGAGAACTTCAAGAAGCACCTGGCCGCCGGGATCGCCTGGGCCATGAGAAAGGACAAATAGAGGAGACCGCTATGAACAGAAGGACATTCATGAAGACGACGGCTGCGGTGACGACGGGGCTCCTCGATTTTCCCACGATCGTTCCCTCGGTCGTGCTCGGCCAGTCCAAACCCAACGACAAGATCCAGATCGCCCAGATCGGCATGGGTCGGATCGCCCGGGAGCACGACCTGCCGGAGGTCATCAAGCATGATCTGTGCCGGGTCGTAGCGGTCGCGGATCTCGACTCCCAACGCGGCGCCGCCGGCAAGAAGTGGATCGAAAGCCAGTACACCAGGCGGACGGGCAAGGCCGATTACGTGGATGTGAAGGTCTACGCGGATTATCGCGAAATGCTGAAGGCCCCCGGCATCGACGCCGTTATCATCTCCACGCCCGACCATTGGCACGCCCAGCCCGCCATGGAGGCGGCGCTGGCCGGCAAGGACATCTATCTCCAGAAGCCGACGTCCCTCACCATTGCCGAGGGACGGGCACTGAGTGACGTCGTCCGCCGCACGGGACGGGTCTTCCAGATCGGCTGCCAGCAGAGGTCGTTGGACCCGTGGCCGCAGTTCCGCCGGGCCTGTGAACTGGTCCGCAACGGCCGGATCGGCCAGGTCAAAACCATCAAGA
>CAYQXM010000050.1:0-36503 GCA_964421295.1 uncultured Pirellulales bacterium | reverse complement strand
AGGTGAAGACATCGCCGTTGTTTACTCCTACAAGGCCGCCGGCTTGGCCAACGCCGAGCACCGAACCTGTGACGCGGCAGGACGAGATCGTACCATAGTGCTTGTACCCGACGAGGCCGCCAACGAAGCGATCTGTGCCGACGACGTTCACATCTTCGAGGCATAAGCGCGTGACCACCGCACCCTGCGCCAAGCCGACGAGCCCGAGATATGCAGCGCCTGAAATATCCATTCCTCTGACCCGGTGACTCTGCCCGTCCAATCTCCCACGGAAGACAGGTATCACAGCCAGGCCCCACTTGATCCCAGACAGATCGAGGTCCGCCGCCAGTTGATAGCAGGTCGTTGGGTGACGCCATACGGCACCCAAGTCCCCGGCGGTCTCCAGCAGATAGGGGCTCTCTGCGGTTCCCTCGCCCTGAAGCGCGTGGGAGAACTTGTCATCGGGAATCCTCAGCTCGGGATATCCACCCCCGGCCGGCATCTGCCAGTACTCGCACAGTCCATTTGCCTTCTCACCCGAGAAGTCCCACCCTGCATCCAGAAACGTCTGCACGGCCATCATCTGGAAAGTCGTCAGACCAGTGCCACCCGCGCTGGTGGTTTGGCCGGAGGTTTGCACATCCCAGAAGCAGGCGGAGATCGCGCCGCCGTATTCGCGTCCTATGAGGCCACCGATATCGGAGCCCGTTCCGACGACTTTGCCGGCACTGTAGCAGGCGACAATGGGAGCTTGGTTGTATGCGACTCCCACCAAGCCGCCCACAGACTCGCCGCCACGGACAGAACCCGTGCTGCAACATACTGAGATCGTGCCGGCCCAGTTGCTTCCAATCAGGCCGCCAATATCCCGGCCTTCTGCACCATTTACGACGCTCGTGCTGTAACAGGCCGAGATCGCGCCGTAGTTGCACCCTACGAGGCCGCCGATGTCGCTTCCTGCGCCTCGGACGGGGCCCGTGCTGTAACAGACCGAGATTATGCCCTTATCGTTGTTCCCTACGAGACCACCGATGGTGGAACCCGCGCCGTTGACCGAGCCTGTGCTGTGGCAGCCTGAGATCGTACCTGCGTTGGATCCCGCCAGGCCACCAACGAAAGACCCGGCCTTGCTGCCGTTGACTTCGCCTGTGCTGTAGCAGTCCGAAATGGTGCCGTTGTTGTACCCCACCAGGCTGCCAATGATGGACTCGCCGTCGACCGGGCCCGTGGAGTAGCAGGCCGAGATGGTGCCGCCGAAATTTTGCCCCACCAAGCCGCCGGTCGAGTAGGTACCGCCAGCGACTATGCCCGTCGTGTAGCAGGCGAGAATCGTGCCCTCGTGATTGAACCCTACCAGGCCACCGACCGTGTCCAGCCCATCTACGCTCACACTGCTGCTGCAGGCAGTGACCCAGCCTCGATTCTCTCCGGCCAGGGCGCCCCTATTTCTACCCCCCTTGTCTGTGGCTTGCCTTTGCAGCCCTACGGAGCCACCGACCAGGTTCAGATTACGCACACATCCACCGGTGCCGATGAGGCCGAACAGTCCGGCGTGAGGGACATTGGAGTCAATGACCAAGCCTCTGATGGCATGGTTTTGGCCATCGAATACACCTGTGAAGCCGGGGCCATCGAAGGTTCCTGTGGTATCGTTCACATCCGAAACGATCACGGCGCGGTCGAAGACGTGGTTGCCGGGGAGGTTGGGGTCGAGGTCGATGTCGGCGGTCAGGATGAAGTGCTTGGCGTAGTCGTTGGGCTCGTTGCCCAGGGCGATCAGGTCGGCGGGGGTGGCGATTTGGTGAGGATCGTTGGGGTCGCCGGTGCCGCCGCTGTATTTGGCTTGAGCGGGTAGGGTGAACAGGCACAGCAATGCGAGCACAGAAGTTACCCGCAAGGTGGTGGCGTTCCTCGACTGATGCATTCGCAGTCCTCCATCTTTCTTCCGGTCGCTATCGAACATCCGCACAACAATGGGCGGGGGCGAATGATTATTCGCCCCTACGGTAGCATAGCAAAAAGGAGGGGTAGGGGCAATGATGGACTGTCCACCAGACAAGTCGAAAGCACGAATATCGAAGTTCGAAATCCGAAACAAATTCAAATGACCAAAAATCCAAATCCAAAACGACCCTTGCGGTGATGGAGTTCCCCTCCTTTGGATTTCGTGCCGGGAATTTGTTTCGGATTTTGGGCTTAGTGTTTCGGATTTCGCGCAGCTCCAGCTGCGGCGATGGGATGTTTTTGCTGGCGTTGCGGGGGCGGGGGGCTATAATCTGGCCAACGTCAATAGCACGGGCGAGGACGCTCGTGGTACTTGGGAACTCACGGGCAAGATGCCTGTGCTATGGGTTAGTGAGACAGTCGCAGGATGCGATATCGGCTGTTCATTCTGGGGGTAGGTCTTTTAGCCACGTCCTATACGGTCTGGGCTTCTGATCGTGATGGGGGTCCGTCCGGTCTGCCCGCGGGGCGTGATCCAAATCTGCAGATCAAAGCCGGGGAGGTTCTCAGGCAGAAGACCGGGGCCAATCAGGACGTGCTGATCTGCCGGGAACGGGTGTCGATGGCCGTGGCAGGGCGCAACTTTGCCGCTGACTCCGCCGTTGTGTTTATCGATTCGCTCGATCCCAACTCGACGTCGCCCAAGTACTCGGTTCATACCTATCTCAAAGGGCACATTTCGCAGGAAGTTGCCCCCAAGGCGGCCGACATCGGTTTGCAGCAATTCGAGATTCAGGGACAGGACGCGGTGGTCCTGAAGATGACGGTAGGCCCGGAACACACGACGGCCGACAAGTGGCTGGAGGGCAATCCGCGCGGGCATCTTCTATATAGAGAGGCCTTGGCCGCGTTCGAATCAGTGGGGATCAAGCAGTTTTCGCCGCCGGAGACAGCGGCTACTGAAGTGACACTGCCCAAGAAGCGGCCCGAGCCGGGGCTCGGTTCCACGGTCGTCATCTCGTCGCGCAGCGGGGCGCCGCTGCAAATCGAACGGGGCAGGGTCGACGACGTCAACGTGATCGCCACCGCGATTGGCGGCATATACGCGTCGTGGCAGGAAGAGGTGGTGCAGGGCGGGGAGCCGCGGCGTTTCGAGATCGAAGCCGACGGCATCGTGGTGTGGACGCGTCCCACCGATCCCAATGCGGCCCGCGGCAGCGCCTCCGACACCCTCATGCAGAGCCAGGCGGTCACCGAACTCTTCGTCGAGGGGGACGTCGTTTTTCGGGAGGGGCAGCAGGTCATTCGTGCGGCCCAGTTCTACTACGACATAGTTCACAATCGCGGCCTGGCCACCGACGTGCTCTACCGGACGTTTGAAGTGTCGCGGGGAGTGCCCATCTTCATTCGGGCCGGCCGAATGAAGCAGACGGCGATAGACCGGTTCGAAGCGAACGATGTCAGCCTCACGACGAGCGAGTTCGCCACGCCGCAGTTGTCGGCCCGGGCGGACAGCATCCGCGTGGTGGACTACACCCGGACGCCGGAACCGGTGCCGGAGCCGGCCCCCAAGGGACGGTTCGACGCCCAGATGGAAGACGTGCGGTTCAAGTACTATGACACCACGATCTTCGCCTGGCCTTCGCTGCGCACTAATGGCGAGGCGCCGGACCTGCCCATCAAGAGCATTCACGTCGGCAACGACAGCACGTATGGGACGTCGCTGGAAACCCGCTGGTATCTGAGCCGGCTGCTCGGACTCGAAGAGCCCGAGGGGACGGATAGTTCGCTGTTGGCCGATTACTACAGCGAACGTGGCCTGGGCGCCGGCGTGGACGTGGCGTATGAACGGGACAGCTACTTCGGCCGGTTTCTGGGGTATGCGTTGCAGGATCACGGTGAGGACCGCCTGAGTCGCACCCAGAAGGATGTGGACGTACCCGAAACGACGCGCGGCCGGGTCAAGTTCCAGCATCGCCAGTTCCTGCCGGACTCCTGGCAGTTAACCGCGGAGGTCAGCTACGCTTCGGATCTGAACTTCCTGCAACAGTTCTATCGCAACGAATTCCACGCCGGGAAGGAACAGGAAACCCTCCTCCACCTCAAACGCATCGAGGACAACACGGGGCTGGGCATCCTCACGAAGGCGCGAATCAACGACTTCCAGAACCAGATCGAGGAGCTGCCCAGCGTGGACTACCACTGGACCGGCCAGTCGTTCTGGGATGACCGTCTCACCTTCTACAGCGACAGTCAGTTGAGCCGCTACAAGTATAAGTATAGCTCGTTCGGGGATACGGAGGATCCGAGCAATTTCTTCAATTTCTCGACGACTCGGAACGAGGTGGACTTGCCGCTGACGTTGGGTCGCTTCAAGGTGGTCCCCTATGTCGCCGGGACCTTTGCCTACGAGGACGGGCTCGGTTTCACCTCGGACATCGATAACCAGCAGGACGAACCGCATAATGCGATCGGGATCGGCGAAGGGGGCGTCCGAGCCTCGGCTCCCTCGGCTTGGCGCGTCTACGATACTCAATCCTCATTGCTCGACCTCAACGGACTCCGCCACGTCGTTACGCCCAGCATGAGCCTGGCCGGGTTTGCCTATACGGATCCCGTGGCCGACCAGCGGAGGGTGTTGAACCTGGAATTGGCGCAAAGACTGCAAACCAAAAGGGGGCCAGAAGGATATCAACGGACCGTAAATTGGATTGAATGGGATACTCAGGCAGTATGGGTGGATCATTCGACCGACGCCGATACCACCGGCCCCGATCAACTCCTTTGGAACAAGCCGTTCATTCCGCTGGTCGACAGAACTACGGAGCGGATCCCGCCTCAGGACAGGCGAACGACGGGGCTCTTCGGAACGCGACGCAACTACATCGAGAACTCCTGGATCGTGCGTCTAACCGACACGACATCTGTGCTGGGCGACATGAACCTCGACACGAACAGCGGCGTTTTCCAGCAGGTGAACGTCGGCGTTTCCCGCCTGGTCTGGCCTGACATAAGTTATTATGTGGGAAGCCGTTACCTGCGACGGCTGGTCGTCGGCGAGGAGAGGGGCTCCAATGCCGTTACCTTCGCCGTAACGTATGTGCTCGACCCCCGCTACACGGCGGTCTTTTCCGAGCAGTACGATTTTGACTATGAAGCGGGCATTCGAAGCGATATAACACTCATTCGCAAGTATCATCAGATCAATCTCGCGGTAACCATAAGTTCCGACGAAACGCTTGATGAGCGGCGAATTGTGTTCAGTCTGTGGCCGCAAGGGGTGCCCGAGCTTTCCCTGGGTTTGAGACGCTATGCCGAGTTGGGGGCCACGGAGACATATTAGGCAAAAAAGACTCGTGTTGAATTCGGCAAAATCGGGTAGAATTCCGGGTCCGATCTCGCCGGCGGCGGGATCCTGACTGTAGATCGTATAGTGTTCGTGATTTGTTTCTTGATTCTGGAAGGGGCACGTTATGCCATTGGTTGACACCAAGAAGATGTTCAGCATGGCCTACAAGAACGGCTATGCCATTGGAGCATTCAACGTCAATAACATGGAGATCACACAGGGCATCGTCATGGCGATCGCCGAGGAGAAGGCCCCGCTGATCCTGCAAATCTCCCGTGGCGCACGTTCTTACGCGAGCATGAGCTATCTGAAGGCCATCATTGATGTGGCCGTCAAAGAGAATCCGGACATCCCGATCTGCATGCACCTCGATCACGGCGACACGTTCGAGACCTGCAAGCAGTGCGTGGACGACGGCTTCACCTCCGTGATGATCGATGGCTCGCATCATCCGTATGACGAGAACGTCAACCTGACCAAGAAAGTCGTGGAGTATGCTCACGCTCACGGCGTAGTCGTTGAAGCGGAGCTGGGACAGCTCGGCGGTATCGAGGAAGACGTGGTGGGGCTGAGCCATGACGACATCATGAAGCACCTGACGGACCCGAATCAGGCGGAGGACTTCGTGAAGAAGACAGGCGTGGACTCTCTGGCCGTCGCCATCGGCACCAGCCATGGGGCGTACAAGTTCAAGACTGAGCCGAAGCTGGCCTTGGACGTGGTCCAGAAGATTCAGAAGTTGCTGCCCGGCTTCCCACTGGTCATGCACGGCTCCAGCAGCGTGCTGAAGGAATTCAAAGACCTGATCAACAAGTACGGCGGCAAGATGCCGGACGCGATGGGGGTGCCGGAGAGTGCCATCACCGAGGCGGCCAAGATGGCCGTCTGCAAGGTCAACATCGATACCGACCTGCGTATGGCGCTGACGGCCAAGATCCGACAAGTATTTGCCGAGAAACCCGGAGAGTTCGATCCGCGTAACTATCTCGGACCGGCCCGTGAAGCCATCAAGCAGATGGTCAAGCACAAGCTGCAGGTCTTGCGGTGTGCCGGGAAAGCCAAGGAGTGTCTGTAATAGCCCATTGGGGCGGAGCGAATACATCGGTGCCTTTTGGCGTTCATGCGGTGTCATGACAGCAGGAGCGTGAGGGGGATTCTCTCTGAGCATGGTCACGCCGGTGGTTGCGGCTTGGTAGTTGAAAGGAGTATTCCTGAGTATGCAGTGTCCAAGAAGCTCGTCGTCTGGAAACGGACCAGCGGAAGCGCTGGGCCGGAGCACACGCATTGCGAGTTGGTTCCTTCTTGGACTGGCTTGTGTGTTCGCTCTGTCGTGCTGGTTCAATCGACACGACGGGGCCGCTCAGGCTGGAGAACCCAACCTTAAAGCCCCGGAGGCGGCAGCGGCCAAGGCGCCGGTGAATTCGTCACCCGACGCCAACGCCATCGCGGCGGCCTGCAAAGCCATCGAAACAGGTCGGTTCGAGCAGGCGGCGCAGCTGGCTCAGCAGGCGTCGGCGTCGCGCCCGGACCAGACCGCCAAGATCGAACAGATCGTCCGGCAGTATGGTGAAATCCAGAAACGACGACAGGAAGCCAGAGCCGCGACCTTCCAGAAGCAATGGAAGGAGTTGGAGCGGCTTCGGAAAGTGGATTTGAATGCACCCAGATTCCTCGCCGAAGCCAAGCCCAAAACCACGGCCGGTGTCGCTCCGGGTGTCGACGCGATCGGCGAGGCCCGTCGCGAGCTTCAGTTCCCGGCGGAGAACAAGGCGAAAGCGGAACCGAACGCTGCCGCGGCCGTGACCGCAGCGGCGGCGGCGTCCAAGGAGCCGAACGAGCCGAACAGCATTGCCGAGATCATCGCGGTGGTCGCCAAGGCTAACGAAGCGGCCGACGCGAATCAGAGGCAGCAACTCTTCTCCGATCCCTTCGTCAAGAACCTGATTCAGGTGAGCATCGACCGGGGTTCGGGGCTGGAAGCCAAGGGCAAGTGGCTCGATTCCTATACGAGCTACTATTACTGGCTGTCGGCGGCGGACCCCAACAACAAGGGGTACTCCGAGCACGCCGAGGAGCTGCTGGACAAGGCCGGCATCGCGGCGTCCTTCCAGGACAGTCCCTGCGAAACCCGCAAGGAACGCTATGACGGCATCACCGAGGAAATGTTCGAGCGAGCCATCGAGGCGCTCAATTTCACCTACGTGCACACGGTCGATTACGAGAAGATGGCGACCGCCGCGGTGAAACGATGCGATCAGGTGGCCCAGGTTCTTTCTCTGGCGTTTCCCGAAGGCATCGACGGCAACTCGCCCGGGGCCTTCTCGGCGCCCAGTCCCGCCAAGGTGAACGCCTGGTCGACGGCGCTGACGGCCTTGCAGGACGAAATCAAAGCGGCCCATGACAAGTTCGGCAAGGAGGAATTCCTGTCCGTCATGGATCGCATCCTGTCCCTGAACGATACGACGGTCGAGCTGCCGCGTACGGCGTTGATCTCGCATTTCGCCGAGGCGGCGCTCCAGACGCTCGACCCCTATACCGTCATGATCTGGCCGCGCCAGGCCGACGAGTTCGAAAAGCTCATGATGAATGAGTTCACAGGCATCGGCGTCGAGATATCGAAGCCGAAGGGCCTGTTGACGATCGCCAGTCTGCTGCCGGGCACGCCCGCCGACAAAGCGGGTCTCGATGCGGGCGACATCATCGTCAAGATCGACGGCCTGGCCACGGCGGATATGAGCCTGAACTGTGCCGTGAAGAAGATTCAGGGCCTCAAGGGGACGGTCGTCACGCTGACGATCCGTCGCGGCGCCGACGAGAAGAACGTCCAGGTGACCCGCGATCGGATCATCGTGCCGTCCATTCGCGGCTGGCAGCGGACGGAGGCCGGCAACTGGCTGTACATGGTGGACGACGCCAACAAGGTCGGCTATGTCCGCATCACCAGCTTCGTCGGCGAGACGGCCAGCGATTTCGAAGCGGTCGTCAAGGACCTCGAAAGCAAGGGGCTCAAGGCCCTGATCGTGGACCTGCGTTACAACACCGGCGGCCTGCTGGATAGCGCCGTGAAGATCACCGATATGTTCATCTCGGACGGTCCCATCGTCAGCACCCAGCCGCGGGCCGGCCGGCAGGTCCTCGTCGAATACGCCCGGGCGCGCGGCACGCACCCGAACTATCCGCTGGTCGTTCTGACGAACGCCGGCTCGGCCAGCGCCTCGGAAATCGTCGCCGGCGCCCTGGCGGATCCCCGGTACCAACGCGCCACGCTCGTGGGCACGCGCACGCACGGCAAGGGCAGCGTGCAGCAGATCACGCCTTATCCCGGGGGCGGGGCCCAGTTGAAGTACACGATGGCCTATTACCACCTGCCGTCCGGACAACCGGTGAAGAGCCGGGACGCCGTCGAGAAGGAAGGCGGCAAGGATTGGGGCGTCGGGCCCAATGTCACCATCGATATGACCAGTGACGAGCTGACGGCGATGCTCAGTGCCCAGCGGGACAATGACGTGCTCGTTCAGCCGGGACATCGTGAGACCCTGAAGAAACATTCTCTGGAAGAGATGCTGCGTATGGATCCGCAGTTGGCGGTGGGCCTGTTGGTGGCCCGCACCAAGCTGATCGAGGCCGGCGTGCCGGCCGGAAAATAGCGGTGATTACCGTTTGAGAGGCGCCACCATTGACCACGCAACCCGAAGCGGACAAGTTCGAGCAACAACGACACGACCGGCTGGCCAAGATCCAGGCGCTGGGCATCGATCCCTATGGTTCCCGCTGTGACGACGTAGAAGCGGCCGCTTCCGTCAGGGCGCGCTACCAGGACAACGTGGAAGGACAGAAAGCCGGTTGCGCGGGCCGCATCGTGCTGCTGCGCGACATCGGCAAGCTCATCTTCCTGACCCTGCGCGACCGGACCGGGACGATTCAGCTCGGCCTGAGCAAGACCCTGCTGACCGAGCAGTGGCCGTTGGCGAAGCTGCTCGACCTCGGTGACATCATCCTCGGGGCCGGCCAGCTCGGCAAGACCAAGACCGGCGAGATTACCATCTGGGTCGAAGAAGGGGGCCTGAAGCTCCTGAGCAAGTGCCTGGAGCAGCCGCCGGAGAAGTTCCACGGCCTGTCCGATGTGGACCAGCGGTATCGCCAACGCTATGTCGATCTGTGGGCCAATCCCGAAGTGATGGAGCGCTTCCAGAAGCGGAGCGGCATCGTCACGACCATCCGCCAGTTCCTCGAAGCGCGGGGGTTCGTCGAGGTGGAGACGCCGATGATGCAGGCCATCGCCGGCGGGGCGGCCGCCAAGCCCTTCATCACGCATCACAACAGCCTCGATATGAACCTCTATCTGCGGATTTCGCCTGAGCTCTACCTCAAGCGGCTCCTGGTCGGGGGGCTCGAACGGGTTTTCGAAATCAACCGCAGTTTCCGTAACGAAGGCCTCGACCGCCGGCACAATCCCGAGTTCACGATGATTGAGATCTATCAGGCGTATGCCAACTACAACGTCATGATGGATCTCACGGAAGAGATGGTCCAGGCCTGTGTCGCGGCCCATTGCGCCGGCGCCAAGGTGACATTCGGCGACGTCGAAATCGACTTGACCCGCCCGTGGAAACGGGCCACGTACGCCGACCTGCTGAAAGAGTACAGCGGCTGTGCCATCGATGATCTGCCCGCGCTGCGGCAGAAGGCCCGCGCGCTGCAGATCGGCGAAGCCAACATGGACGATGTGGTCGTCATCAACGACGTCTTCGAGGCCACGGTGGAAGAGCACCTGGTCAACCCGACGTTTGTCTACGACTACCCGGCCGCGCTGTGCCCGCTCACGCGGCGCAAACGTGACAATCCTAATATCGCGGAACGATTCGAATTGTATGTGGCCGGCATGGAGCTGGCCAATGCCTATACCGAGTTGAACGATCCGGCGGTTCAGGAGGAGAACTTCCGGATTCAACTGCGTGGTCAGAAAGACACGATGGCCACGATGGATGAGGATTTCATCGAGGCGCTCAAGTACGGCATGCCCCCGGCGGGGGGGCTGGGCATTGGCATCGACCGGCTCGTGATGATCTTGACCGGCGTACCGAGCATTCGCGACGTGATCCTGTTCCCGTTGCTCAAGCCCGCTAACGCCGGAACGTAAGCTCGGGTTGTTCGATGCTGAAACTGTTCTTCTGGCTGAGATATCTGCGCACGCGGCGGATCATTCTGCTGAGCATCGCGGCGGTGGCGGTCTCGGTCTCGCTGCTGATCGTGGTGGCCAGTCTTTTCAGCGGCGTCATCAACGCCTATGAACACACGGGCCGGGAGGTGCTGGGCGACATCGTGCTGCGCCGGCCCGAAGGCGTGATGCTGGAACGCTACCCGCAATTCATCCAGGAACTGGAGCAGTCCCGCAGTGTCGAAGCGGCGACGGCCACACTCTCGCAGCCGGGCCTCTTGTTCGTGGGCAAGGGCAATGTGCGGCCGGTGAATATCTGGGGCGTCGATCCGGTCAGCCGGGCCCGCGTCACGGGCTTCCGCAAGTCGCTCGTGCTCCAGAAGGATACGGCCGCGGCGCTATCCTGGAACGTGCCCGACAGCAACGATGGGGACGGAGGCTATGTCGGGATCGGCATCCTGTCCGACCCGAATGCCCGCACCGACGAGTATGATGTCGCGCGGATCGTGAAGGAAGACATCGGCCTCAACGTGGTGGCCATCATGTCCTCCGTCCCGGGCGGCGACGCCCAGGACGTGCCGAAGCAGAAACGCATCGCCTTCCGCGTCGCCGACGTGGCCTTCACGGGCTTCTACGAGGCGGACAGCGGCTTCATCTTCATCCCGATCGAACGGCTCCAGCAGGAGCTCTATGCCGATTCGAGCACGCCGCGGGCCACCAGCATTCACATCAAGCTCAGACCCGGCGTCGACCCGGAGGCCGCGATCAAGGAGATCCGCGCTCTCTGGACGATGTTCGCCACCGAGGAGCTGGGCTGGAGCCGCTATCTGGCCGCGGTGACGCGCATCGAAACGGCCCAGGACGTCCAGCGCGAATATCTCGCGGAACTCCACAAGCAGATGGGCGTCCTGCTGTTGATCTTCGGACTGGTCAGCTTCAGCGTCGTGGTGCTGGTCTTCTGCATCTTTTACATGATCGTGCGACTCAAGCAGAGGGACGTCGCGATCATGAAGAGCTGCGGCACCGCCAGCCTGTCCGTGGTCTGGCTCTTCGTCGGCTTCGGGGCCACGATCGGCTTGGCCGGGGCCGGCGTCGGCGCCGTGATCGGATACGTCATCACCAAGAACATCAACGTGATCGAGAACTGGATCAGTGTGGTCTTCGGCCTGAAACTCTGGAGCGGCAGCGTGTACATGTTCACGCGGATCCCGAACGACGTGGATTGGAGCCGGTCGCTGCCGATCATGGCGATGGCCGTCGCGGCGGCGGCGCTGGGGGCCTTGCTCCCGGCTTTCGTCGCGGCCCGCACCCGCCCCGTCGAGGTTTTGCGGTACGAATAGTCATGCATAAACTGATGTTGATAGCCCGGTATCTGATTCGACGGCGGATCACGCACTTCGCCATCGCGGCGGTGGCGCTCTGCGTGTTCATCGTCGTCGTCGTGATGACCGTCATGACCGGCCTGGTGGGCGACCTCAAGCAGAAGAACCACGATTTCGTGGGCGACTGCGTCATCGGGACCAAGTCCCTCGTGGGCTTTCCCTATTACGAGGAGTTCCTGGCCATATTGGATCGTACGGAGGGGGTCGAAGGGGCCTCGCCTGTGGTGAAGAACTTCGCGTTGCTGCGCCCGGAGAACGAGAGCCGGAGCCAGGACGTGGAGATCATCGGCGTGGACCCGGCCCGGCACAGCCAGGCCACCAGCTTCGGCCGCTCGCTCTATTACCGGCGCGGCGAACCCGCCCGGGCGTTCCAGCCGGTGTACGATGCCAATCTGCCCGGCTGTGCCCTGGGGATCGACCTGGCCCTGGAGCGGGACGAGCAGGGGCGGTATATGCTGGACATCCGGCCGCTCCAAACGGCAGTGCTATTGACGTGCGTCCCGCTCTCGGCCACGGGGGCGCCGATCGGCACCACCACCGGCATTCCCTCGCAGCGGTTCTATTACAGCGACGTCTCCCAAAGCGGACTGGCCCGGATCGATACGGGAACCGTCTATCTGTCGCTGGAGAAGGCCCAGTCGCTGTGCATGGCCGGTCCGCCTCGAAGAGTCACGGCCATCCACGTCAAATTCGCTCCCGGGACGGGGGTCGATGCGGGGTGTCGGAAGATCCGCGACCTGTGGCATCAGTTCAGGCTCGGTAAAGGCCAGGACTCCTATAGCCACCTGCTCGATACCGTGACGGTCGAGACGTGGAAAGAGTATCGTCGTGCGTTCATCGCCCCGATGGAAAAGGAAGAGGCACTCATGGGGGTGATGTTCAGCCTCGTCGGTATCACGACGGTCTTCATCGTCTTTGTCGTTTTCTATATGATCGTCAGCCACAAGACGCGGGATATCGGCATCCTCCGGAGCGTCGGAACGTCGACCTGGGACATCATGGGGCTCTTCTGCGGTTTTGGCGCGGTCATCGGCATCATCGCCGACATCGCCGGCATCCTGGGCGGGTGGCTGTTCCTGGCGAACATCAACCGCCTGGAAGGCTGGCTGTTCGACCAAGTGGGGTGGCAGCTCTGGAATCGGAGTCTCTATGCCATCGGCGCCATTCCGAGTCAGATGCGGCTCGACCTGGTGATTGTGGTGGCCTGTTGTGCCCTGGCGGCGTGTCTCATCGGGGCGTTGCTGCCGGCGTATTACGCGGCGCGATTGCGGCCGGTTGAAACACTCAACACCCGCCGGATAGGATAGAGCAAGGTGTGCATGAGTAATCCATCAGCCATTCTGGAAGTCAAAGACGTCCACAAGACCTACAAAATGGGCGCGACGAAAGTCAAAGTCCTCAAGGGCGTGGACCTGACGGTGCAGCAGGGGGAGTTCGTGGCCATCATCGGCGCCTCGGGCAGCGGCAAGAGCACGCTGCTGCACATGCTCGGCGCTCTGGACCGTCCCGACCGCGGGACCGTTCAGTTCGAGGGGCGCCACCTCAATCGCATGAGGGGACGCGAGCTGAATCGTTTCCGCAACAACACCGTGGGCTTCGTTTTTCAATTCTATCATCTGCTCGACGAGCTGACGGTGCTCGAAAACGTCTACCTGCCGGCGATGGTCTCGCGTAGCGTCCTGGGTTGGCTGGTCTCGCGCAGGAGCACCAGAAGCAGGGCGATGACTGTGCTGGAGCAGTTGAGCCTGGCCCACCGGGCCCGACACAAGCCCTATCAACTCTCCGGCGGCGAGCGGCAGCGGGCGGCGATCGGCCGGGCCTTGATGAATCAGCCCCGGCTGCTTTTGGCCGATGAACCGACTGGAAACCTTGACTCCGCCACGGGAAATGGTATTCTAGAGGTTTTCGAACAGCTTCATCGCGCCGGACAGACGATCATCATGGTCACGCACGATGACCGCATCGCGCATCGGGCTCAAAGGGTCGTCGCTTTGGTGGACGGCCGGACTAAAG
The DNA here is from genome assembly GCA_964421295.1 of uncultured Pirellulales bacterium. GTDB lineage: Bacteria > Planctomycetota > Phycisphaerae > Sedimentisphaerales > Anaerobacaceae > PLanc-01. The sequence goes on along the minus strand of CAYQXM010000050.1, from coordinate 22,675 downwards.
GTTGACTATGGCATTGAAGATTTGGATGAACGATGGCCTCGTGGACGAGGCGAACGCCAGGGTATCTGTCTTCGATCACGGCCTGCTCTACGGCGACGGAGTCTTTGAGGGGATTCGTGTCTACGGCGGGCGCATCTTCGAGCACGCCGCGCACCTGCGGCGCCTCTTCGAATCCGCCCGGGCCATTCGCCTGACGATGCCCATGACGAAGGAAGAGCTGGCCGCGGCGACGGAAACCACCGTGGCAGCCAACGCCATATCCGATGGCTATATTCGCCTGCTGGTGACCCGCGGCGAAGGCTCGCTCGGCCTCAATCCCTTCACCTGCAAGAGGGCGGGCATCATCATCATCGCCGACAAAATCCGGCTCTACGACGAGGAACTCTACGAGAAGGGGATGAAGGTCATCAGTGCCGTGACGGTGCGCAATCATCCGCTGTCGTTGCCACCCCAGGTCAAGAGTCTCAACTATCTCAACAACATCCTGGCCAAGATCGAAGCGTTGGACCGGAACGTGCCGGAGGCGATCCTGTACAATCACGAAGGTTACGTGGCCGAAGCGACCGGCGACAATGTCTTCATGGTCCGCAATAATATCGTCTACACGCCACCTGCCGAGGCCGGCGGCCTGGAGGGGATCACCCGCGGGGTGGTCATCCGATTGGCCCGGCAGGCGGGATTGGAAGTCGTCGAGAAGAACCTCACACGCCACGATCTGTATGTATGTGATGAGCTTTTCCTGACGGGCACTGCGGCCGAGGTCATTGGAGCGGTGGAAATCGATGGTCGCGTCATCGGCGAAGGCAGGCCCGGTCCGATTACGCGGCTGCTGCGCGAGAAATTCTTCAACTACGCGCGCCAGCAGTAGAGACGCAGAATCGCGCGTCTCTGCATGGGCACACTACGAACGGGGGGCTGTCGGTAGACATGAAAGCTGGGCGACAGGCGAAGGGGCGTGAAATCCCACCGTTGCAGTTGGTGGACCGCGAGTTGCGGCAGGTCGACGCATTGATCCGCCGGACACTTTCGGCGCCGCAGGATCTCGGCGAGCTATCCTCACTTCTGAATCATTTCACCGCCGGCAGCGGCAAGATGCTCCGGCCCGGCCTCGTCCTCCTGGCAGGGGCGTGCTTCGGACCACCCACGCAGCGACACGTCGAGATCGCCGCCGTCATGGAAATGATCCACGGTGCGACTCTTCTCCACGATGACGTGCTGGACAATGGTCAGACCCGCCGCGGCAGGGCCACCGTCAATCGCCTCTGGGGCAACGAGCCGGCGGTCCTGCTGGGCGATTTCGTGTTGAGTCAGGTGTTCCGCCTCGTAGCGGATCTCGAGCCGGCCGCCGCGAAGATCATTGCCGATACCGCCATCCACGTGTGCCAGGGAGAGCTTCGGCAGGTCCTCCGCAAGCAGGATTGGGGGCTGGCCGAGACGGAGTACATCCGCATCATCTCCGACAAGAGCGCCGCCTTCTTCAGCGGCTGCTGCCGCATCGGCGCCGTGTTGGCGTCGGCTCCGCAAGAGCAGGTCGAGGCGCTGGCGCAGTACGGGCTTTGTGCCGGTATCGCATTTCAAATGACGGATGATCTGCTGGATATCACGGCCGATGAGTCCCAGACGGGCAAGACCGCGCAGAGCGATGTCGCGGCCCGCAAGCTGACCCTGCCTCTGATTCACCTCCTGCAATCCGTGGCGGCCGTGGACAAAGACCACGTGTGTGCCATGCTCAGCAACCCTGGGTCCTGCAACGGTCGGCTCGCGGAAATGCTGCAGGAGCACGGCAGTCTCGACTACGCACGCCGTCGTGCCGGGGACTACGTTCGGGAGGCCACCGCTGCGCTCGCTTCCGTGCCGCCGGGACCGGCCACCGAGGCGCTGAAGCAAACGGCGGAATTCCTCGTCTATCGCACGGCGTAGCCCGCGGGCGAAGGAGTGCAGCTCCACCCCAAAAAAGAAGCTGCGGACCCATGGGATCCGCAGCTTGAGAGTCATTCCATGCACGCCCTTGCGGGCACACCGGAGTCGATTATTTGAACTTGTGGCCCAAGCCGACCGTGATGACGTGGCCGTCATCCAGGTAGTCGTCGATGTTCTGCGTGAAGACGTGGTACTGGTACTCCACGATGAGCTCGTTCTGCTCGTTCAGCGTGTACTTCAGACCGGCCAACGGTCCCCAGAGGATGCCTTGCTTGTCGCGTTCCCAGCTGGAATTGCCGCTGCTGGGAGTGTAGTTCTCCTCAATCTTGAGGTCCGTCCAGAGGATCTGGGCGCCGATGTAGGGCACGAGCTGGTTCTCGGGTGTGAAATGATACTTGATCTGAGGACCGACAGCATACAGGTTCGCGATGCGCTCGACCATCCTGCTCTCGGTGTTGGGCATGTTCCATTTCTCTTCGGTCTCTTTGAAAAGGCCGGCGCCGCCGACTTCAATGTTGTCCGTAATGAAGTAACCCAGGCCGCCTGTAACCATCCACGATTGGAAATCCAGACCGCCGCGCGTCCCGGCGTTCAGATCCCAGAAACTACCACTGAAGTTCAGTTCGGTGTCCCCCATGCGGACATCGGCGAGGACTGTCCCTGCCAAAGCCAAGGTAACCACCAATGACAAAACCAACCCACGTTTCATGTCGTACCCCTTTCTCGTATGTGAATCCAGACTGTAATTTGTGCTGTATGAGTCAACGATCGCGTCCAGAAGGGACCGGCGGTCCCGTGCCTCGCGGGCCGTCCTTAGCTCTCATCTTCAACCTCCTTGTCATAGATGTCTGTACCCTTGCTAACGGTACTGGCAAACAGTTTATCGGCGGACGGAGACAAATCCAATGAAAAATTGTCACCTTTTGCAATTATGGGACGATAACGTGACATGTTCGCGTGCCAATGTCCTGTGGTACAGCACACATGTGTGACAATCTGGGTGAGTGCGGCAAAGTGGGATGGCAGTGGGGCTGTCGAGCTGACATCACGACGGTCCGCCGTGCGATTGCCAATACTGATAAATGATTTCGACAGGGAACGCAGGGGGGCCTATAATAGGCGGCATGCGAAACGACAAAGCCGATTTGGGGTTGTTCGAGAAGACGGAGAAAGCGAATGTCGCGGCGGTGGCTCCGCTGGCGGCGCGGATGCGTCCGCGAACGCTCGATGAGTTCGTCGGCCAGAAGCACTTTCTCGGCCCCGGTCGCTTGTTGACGCGGATGCTGGCGGCGGATCGGCTGAGCAGCCTGATCTTCCATGGACCGCCGGGAGTCGGCAAGACTTCTTTGGCCGCGGCGATCGCCGACCGCACGTCGGCTACCTTCCGCTACCTCAGTGCGCCGGCGGCGACGGTCAAGGATATCCGCGAGATCATCGCCGAGGCGAAAGACCGGCTCGCCATGGGGAAAGGGCGGACCGTTCTCTTCATTGATGAGATTCACCGGTTCAATCGCGCCCAGCAGGACGTCCTTCTGGACGACGTGGAGCGGGGCGTGGTTACCCTGATCGGCGCGACGACGGAGAACCCGTACTTCGCCATCAACGGCCCGCTGATCTCGCGCAGCACGGTGTTTCGCTTCGAGCCGTTGAGCCGTGAGGAGGTCATGCAGGTCCTGCGCACGGCCGTGCGCGATCGCGAGCGGGGGCTCGGAGCGCTGAACGTCGAGGCCGACGAAGCCGCGCTGAAGTTCCTGGCCGACATGGCGGATGGCGATGCCCGGCGGGCGTTGACGGCGCTCGAAGTCGGCGTGCTGTCGCAGACGGCGGCAGCGCAGAAGGGCACGCCCATAAAATTTGATGTGGAGGTGGCCCGCGAATCGATACAACAGAAGGCGGTGGCTTACGACGATACGGGCGATACCCACTACGATCTGGCCAGCGCCTTGCAGAAAAGCATGAGAGGCTCCGATCCCGATGCGACCGTATATTGGCTGGCTCGTATGTTGGTCGGGGGGGAAGACATCCGCTTCATCGCGCGGCGGATCGCGATCTGCGCGGCCGAGGACGTCGGCAACGCGGATCCCATGGCCACCGTACTGGCGGCGGCAGCTGTTCAGGTCAGCGAATTTGTCGGCCTGCCCGAAGCTCAACTGGTCCTCGCCCAGGCCGCCATCTATATCGCGTGCGCTCCGAAATCCAACGCCGGCTCCCAGGCGATCTGGAGCGCCGCCGAGGAGGTGCGGAATAAGCCCACTCGGTCCGTTCCGCCTCACCTGAAGGATGCGCACTATGCCGCCGCGAAGAAACTGGGTTTTGGCGTCGAGTACAAGTACCCGCACAACTATGCGGGCGGCTTCGTCGCACAGGAGTACCTGCCCGGACCGCCGGCACATTTCTACGTCCCGAAGGATGCGGGCTACGAAAAAACGATAGGGCACTATTTACAGAAACTCAGACTGTTGATAGACAGTAGCAGAACGACTGAAGACTCGACAACACATGACAATCAAGGATCACGACATGACCAAGGATGAGCTGCGCCACGAGCTGCGGAGCCGTCTGCTGGCGTTGTCTCCCGAGCAGCGGAAGAACAAGAGCCGCTTGGCCTGTCGCAACCTGATTTCGATGCCGCAGTTCCAGGAGGCGTCGATCGTCATGATGTACCTGCCGCTGCCGCACGAAACGGACGTCTCGGAAGCGATCCTGCGTGCGTGGCAACTCGGCAAAACAGTGGCTGTGCCCAAGATCTCCTGGCAACAGCGTCACATGATTCCCGTCGGTATCGATTCGCTGGAGACCGGTTTCTCCACCAGCGCCAGCGGACTGCGCAACCCGACGGCGGGTACGCCCATCCCCTTCGGCGAAATCGAGCTGGTCGTCGCGCCGGCGCTGGGCTTCGACGCGCGCGGCAATCGCCTGGGCCGGGGAGGGGCTTTTTACGATCGGTTTTTTGCGAATGAAGAGTTGAGAGCATCTCGTTGCGGATTTGCCTTCGTCGAACAGGTGGTCGAGGAGATTCCTGTGGGCGAAGGAGACGAGCGTGTGGATTTTCTGGTTACAGACAATGGAGTGATCCGTTGCGATCGGGAGTCACGGGTCGGTTGAACCCGTCCGCGCCGGACGCCGGGAAGTGTCCGGAGGCCCCGATCAAGCGAAAGGAACAAGGATGGCTCGCTTTTTCTCCAAACGTTCAAGGAAGAACCGCCGTTTACTTCAGGTGCGCCGCCCCTACATCGTTCTGGCTGTTGCCGGCGTGATAGTGATCGGGGTGGTGTTGCACCGGACCCGTTCAACGCCGCCGCAGACGGTCGCGAAAGACGGCGTGCCCGGCACGGTTGTCAATCCCGCCGCCACGGCGCTGAACGCCACCCAGGCGATCCGCAAACTGGCGACCAATCCGGGTCCCGGCTCCAAAGCGGAGGAATCCGCGTCGGGCGCCGTCACGCTGGCGGCGCCGCAGCCGACCGTGGCGCCCAATCCGGCGGCGGAAACCGCGATCTCTCAGGCCCGGGATCTGGCGTTCCAGCCGGGGCAGGTGATCGCCGCACGCGATCAGCTCAATAGCGCCCTGTCGATGGCCATGGCCCCCGCCCAGCTGCAGGCGACGAAAGAACAACTGTCGCAACTGGCGGACAGATGGCTGTTCGGTTCGACCGTTCAGCCCGGCGATACGCTGTGCGAAATGTACGTGGTCAAAGCAGGCGACAACCTGGAGTCCATCGGCCGCCGGTGCAAAGTGCCGCACGAGATGATCATGCGGATCAACAAGATTCAGGATGCCCGAGGTCTTCAGGCGGGGCAACGCCTCAAGGTGGTCCGGGGACCTTTCCGCGTGAAAGTTCATCGCTCCACCTTCGCACTGGATTTGTACCTGCAAGATACCTTTGTGCGGAGTTTCACAGTGGCCCTCGGCGCGCCGGGCAATGAGACCCCGACCGGACTGTGGCGCGTGCAGCAGGGCGGCAAGCTCGTCCAACCTCCCTGGTTCGACAAGCGGACCAACCGCAACTACATCAAGACGGATCCGGACTACCCGCTGGGAGCACGCTGGATCGGACTGGACGGCATCGACGGCGCCGCCAAAGGCCGGACCGGGTTTGCCATTCACGGCACCAAGGACCCCGACAAGATCGGCTCCGCCGTGTCGCAGGGATGCATCCGCATGCATGACGAGGACGTGACCCTGCTGTACGATCTGCTGTTTCCGCTGGCTTCGAGAGTCGAGATCGTCGACTGACCTGGTCGATTCCGAATCACGAATGGGAGAATGGGCGAGTGGGCGAATGGGGGAGCGTCGCCGTTTCGCCCTTTCGCCGTTTCATTTTCTTCGCCCTCGCAGACGGCGATGAAGCATGTGCTGCCGTGCCCTTCGGCGCTGCGGATCTTCATGCGTCCCCCCCAGTGATTCGCTCCGCTCGCGCAGATTCAACAGGCCGAACCCGGCCGCATCTCGGATCTCCTGCGGATTGAATCCGCGCCCCCGGTCCGATACGGACAGGCAAATGCACGATCCCAGGCGACGCACGCGCAGCACCGCCGCGCTGACCCCGGCACGCTGGCCACTGGAGAGCCTCAGCAGGTCGTCGATCAGCCGGCCCATACGCTGTGCCGCTTCCCGGATGATTCTCACGTAACGACGGCTCTCCTGATCCAGGCGGTCCTCGGCCTTCTGCTCCAGTAACCGCACGAAGCCCGTCACGTGCCGCAGGTCCAGCCCGACCAGCGCCCGTTCGGTATTCGACAGATCTCCAATGATTGTCCGCATCGGCTCCGGCAGCTTGCGCCCCAGCGCCGGCACCGCCGGGATTTGATCGCCGCGCGCCCATTGCGGATTCTGCAACAAATCCACCACCTCGATGCGATACTTTCCGGCCGGGTGCTCCTCGCAAATCCGCTCCAGGTTCTGCAGGGCCGCCACCGCCCGCGGCGCCCCTCTTCGATAGTGGCCTCTTGCTGCAATCACGCTCGGCAAATCCCCTGGTCGCGCGCGGTGAGGCCGGTCTGACTTTTTCCTTGTCTGCTGTCACGTGCCGCGTCTATAATCACCTGTGGCTTTCGGCACGTTGGCAGCTTGAAGAGAAAACGGTTAGCTATCATGCATTTCCTCGCCATATCGTTCGGGAGATTTCTGTCATGATCGGGCAGCGCTTCACGTGTGGCATCGCATCCGTACTTCTGCTCTCATTCGTCCCGACCCTCGGCGCCCGGGAAATCAAGGCTGACGGCGGCACCGCCCCCGCGGCGGCCCTGGTCGGGTTCGCGGCTTATGACGGAACCACCACCGGGGGCGGCGACGCGAACGCGACGAAAGTCACGACGTTCGCCGAGCTGCAGGCGGCCGTCCAGGACACCGCGCCGCGTGTGATCGTCCTTGCCGGCACGATCAAGACGGAAGGGGGCTACGGCTTGCGGATCGCCTCCAACAAGACCATCGTCGGCGCCGACAGGAACGCCACCCTCCATGGCGGCCTGGCTGTCACCGGCGTCAGCAACGTCATCCTTCGCAATTTCAACCTGCACGGCATCTGGCCGAACTCCGGCCCGGACGACGCCCTCGCTGTCGCCAATGCGCATCACGTCTGGATCGACCACCTGGCCATCTGGGACGCCGGCGACGGCAATCTAGACATCACGCGCCGGTCCGACTACGTCACCGTGTCCTGGTGCAAGTTCTGGTACACCGATGCGAACCACCCGCACCGGCTCAACTCCCTCATCGGCTCCGGCGGCGGCAACCACCCCGAGGACGGCGGCAAGCTCCATGTCACCTTCCACCACAACTGGTTCGCCGATCTCGTCGACCAGCGCATGCCCCGCGTTGTCTACGGCCAGGCCCACCTCTATAACAACTACTACGCGTGCCCCGGCAACAGCTACTGCATCGGCGTCGGCTCCTACGGCGCCGCCCTCATCGAAAACAACTACTTCCAGAACGTGGCCCATCCTCATCAGTTCATGTACGATGTCTACGCCCACATCGCCGCCGCCGGCAACAGCTACGACGGCGCCACCGGCAAGCAGGACACGGGCAACTGGGGCACCCGGGACAGCCCCTCCGGCGGCAAGGTCACGCCCCTGACGAAAGCCCCGTACGCCTACTCGTTGGACAAGGCCGAGGATGTCCCGGCCCTCGTCACCCGCTGGGCTGGGCCGCAGTAGCAGGGGACACGGGGACAGACCTATCCGAAAAAACTGGAGCTGCGAAACATGCGAATGTTCTGGTGGAAAGCGGGTATCGTGGCACTATGTCTGGTGGCGTGCGGCTGTGCGACCGTCCCCTATCATCCCACCTCCGCCGCGGACTATCCGGGCGTTTATCCCCGTGCCTGCCAGGACCCGGAAGTGGTGCGGGGCCGGCCCATCGGCTGGCTCGATGCCAGCGGCTGGTACTGGCCGGGCAGCCTGCTCGGCAAGCTCCTGCTCTGGAACGGCAGGGTGGATAGTCACGAGATCTCCGACGAAACCGTCCAGGCGGCCGTGCAGTTCTGCCGGGAGCACGAGCTGGGGGACACGAAGATCATGGTGAACGCCTATGCCCCCGGCGCGGAGTGGCGCCGTACCTTCCGCAACGAGAACATCCACCCGATCTGGCGCTACCCCGTCGGCTTCCTCTCTTGGCTGGGCTACACGATCCTGCCGGGCCGCTTCTTCGGAGGTGACAACTACAATCCCTTCTCCAACACGATCAACCTCTATTCGGACCTCGTCCCCATCGCCTACCACGAGTCAGGTCACGCGCAGGATTTCGCCCGCCAGCGCTATAAGGGGACCTACGCGGTCTTGTATATGGTCCCGTTCGTCAACCTCTACCCCGAGGCCGTGGCCTCCTCCACCGCGTTGAGCTACGAACAGACGTACCGGTCCGTCGCCGAACAGAAGCAGGCCTGCCGCCTGCTGTATCCCGCCTACGCCACCTACGTCGGCAGCAACATCGGCCGGTTCTTCGCCGCGACGGTCTACTGGCCCATCTACCTCGGCAGCGTCGGGATCGGTCACGTCGTGGGCCTGACCGCCGCTGCCGGCCTCCCCGAGGAGCGGGACCCCGCCGCTCCCGTGTCCGGAGCGACGCCCCCGGCTCGTTGAGGGGGATTCTACGAAAGAGCCGCCCGGGACATGCCGATAGACCCTTGGGACGAAGTACCCCCAAGGAGTATGCGGACATGAAACCGCGCCTCATCGAGATCGTGACGCTGTGGACTCTCTTAGCGGTCACCGCGCCGGTGACCGCAGGCGCCGGTGTGCCCGGCCGGGAATTCTCGGACTACCGGTGTCGGCTGACGTTGCCCAGGACGCCGCTTCCGTGGCCCGATCGCGGGCCGGTGCCCCACGCGCAGGCCGTGGTGGGCGCCGATATAGGGACGCTCCTCTGCGTCGCCGCCTCCGCTGTGCCCCAGGACATCGTCCGTATCTATGTCATCGACGACTTCTCCGGCGAAAACAGCCACGGCAGCCTGGTCGCGGATATGGCACGTCGCTACAGTCTGAAGGCGTGCGACGTGGTCCCGTGCAGTGTGTCCCCGGGGCGTCTCGGCCTCGAGAGCATAGACCCCAAAGGATATCTCGATGCCCTCCTCGATATCTCCCGGCAGATGGACGAGAACCCTCGTCTCCGCGTGGTCATCAACATGAGTTTCGGGGGGAGTGCCTATAGTCTGTTGGAGCACGCCGTCATCAAGCACCTCCACGACAAAGGCGCGATCATGATCGCTGCCGCGGGCAACGACAACAGTCCGTTCCCCCTCTATCCGGCGGCGTTTGACGAGGTGATGGCCGTAGCGGAGGTCAGCGGGAAGGTGAAATCGGACGCCTCCAATTACGGGTCCCACGTCGATATCTCGGCCTCCGGCTTCTACCGCCGCGAGGTGGCGCCACAAGTGTCGGCGCGGTACGGATACTCCGGGACGGAGGTGACCTACTATCGGATCCGGGGTGGGACTTCTTTTGCCGCCCCCCGCGTGGCGGGCACGATCGCCTATCTGCTGCAGCAGCGCCCGGAGCTGAGCGGCGCCGATGCCATGGCGCTGGTCCAAAAGCATGCGACCGCACTGAGTGACGTCTACTACCGGGACGGCCAATTGGGTGCCGGAGAACTGAACGTTCGCAAGACCTTTTATCACGGCATTCCCTCCTATCGCAAGGCGATTGTCTGGCGGAATGGCGTGACCCTTGCCGCCGTGCTGCTCACGCTCTTCCATTCCATCGCGCTCCATGCCCGACGCAGCGGCTACGGTGTTGACCTGCTGGCGTTGAATGGGACGCTGATCGTGGTCGTGTGGTTCCTTGCCTCCTGGGTACTGGAAGCGATGGCCGGCCTGATCTGGGGCAATGTCATCGTGGGCGTCCTGGCGGGCGTGCTTCCGCTGGTGATCTGCGCACGAAACGTCTCACGGACGCGCCGGGAGATAGCCGCCGCCGAGCGGGAAGACCAGCGCAGGGCCGAGGAGGCCCGCGCCGCTGCCGCCGCTCGCGCCGCGGCGTGGGTTCCCCAACCCCAGGGTATGCACGAACCACCGGTAGTCCCCCCCGACAAGGTCCTGCTGGTCGCAGCGCTCCGGGCCGCAGGTTATGACGATGTCGAGATAAAGAAGACGCTGGACAGGCTCACCCGCCCCAGCATGCCTCCCGCCCCCAGCGGCTCCAGAACCAACCCCTTTCTATTCTGAGACCCAGACGCGCAGGGCAGGCACAGGGGCCTGCCCCTACATTGAGAACCTAAGCGGCGGGGTCACACCTATGGCCTATGGCCTACGGTCTACGGCCTGGGTTGAAAGGGAATCGCTGCAAATGGGGCTGTCGGAAGGGGCGGGGGGCGATAAGATAGGGGCAGAATCCGGCTTGATTGGATCTTGTTGGGGAATGTTTCGATGATGATCAGGCGTGCGGCGTTGTACATTGTGTTGATTCTCATGGCAGCTCTGGGCGGGTCGTGTGCCGGTACGCCGGGAGCGGCGGGCGACGCGGAGAAGACGCTCATGCCGCATCGCTCGTGGACGTGCGGAATGCCCGAGGGGATTCCGCAGCCGGAGAAGGGCGTGCCGGTCTTCGAAGTCGAGATGAAGCTGGATCAGGTTTACGATGTCGGGGAGACGTTGTACGGCCGGCGACAGGTGCTGGTCGTCGGCGGTGGGGCGGTCACGGGCGCGATGATTCAGGGTACCGTCTTGCCCGGCGGGCTCGATTTTCAACTCGTGCTGACCAACGGCGCGATCGAAATCGAGCAGGTGCTCGTCCTGCGGACGAGCGATGGGAAGTATATCTATCTGCACAACGCCGGGGTCGGCGTCACGGACAGTGACGTGCGCGTCGTGCTGGATTGCGAAGCCCCGAACAGCAGCGCCTTCGCGTGGCTCAATACGGGCCAGTACGTCGGCCGGCGCGTGGTGGACCTCAAGGCCCGGACGCTCAAAATGACCGTCTACAACGTCGCCGAAGTACCGGCCGGGAGCGATACGACCGGCGTCGTCTGGATTTCGAAGCCGAGCGGAGTCCTGCCGCAGCCGTGGGACTGCCGGAAAGTATCGCCTGCCGAGAAGCTGGGCGAGGCGTTCGTCGCCGAGACGGTGACATTGGGGGCGGGCCTTTCGGTGGGAGTCAGCAAGAGGGGACCGCGGAACATCATCCCCATCACGGGCGGCACGGTGACAGGCGACATCCGCGGCAAAGTCCTCCTGGCCGGGGCTGATTACCAAAACCTCTCGGCGCCCGCCACGCTCGACGCCCGGTATCTGTGGCAGACGAACGACGGGGAGATCATCATCGTCCGCAACGCCGGGCCGTTCGGCGCCCTGGTCCCCACCTTCGAGACCCGCCTCGACGGCCAATACGCCTGGCTCAACACCGGTCTCTACCTGAGCTCCAACCCGAGAATAGGTCCCGGCAATGTCACCCTCACGATGTACAAGAGCAAATGAGGCGTGCCGGCGGGACGCCTGGATCTACGATTTACGATTGATTATTGATGATTGGAAAGACGGGAATTGCGGATTGATGATTTCGGATTTCGGATTGCGGCACGGCATCCGCGCGGTTGACCTCAACCCTCAAATCTCCTCTTCAACTCAACACTCAGGACTCAAGACTTAGGACTTCCCCTCCTCCCTTTTCACCGGTAGAATAACCTCCGGTTTTTCGGGAAGTCGACGCGTTGGAGGACAAGTTGATTCGCTTACGAATCAAGGAGAATGGGCATGTTGAACAAAGCGACACGAGTGAGTGTTTTCGTTGCGTTGGTGACGTTGGTGTGTGCGGGCCTGTGTGCCGGTCAGTCTCAGCCGACGCCGGCGGCGCCGACGGGGTCGGTGGCGGGCCGCCGCGGTGGCGCACCTGCCGACGCCGGACGGGGCGGCTTCACCTTCGGCAACTTCGACCCCAACCAGATTCAGAAGATGATGGACGACGGCAATCGGCAAACCCTCGGCGCCACGGCGGAGGAATGGCAGGTGCTGGGGCCGAGGTTCAACAAGGTCCAGACGCTGTCGCGGTCGATCAGCGGCGGGGCGATGGGCATGTTGGGGGCGTTCGGCATGGGCCGGGGCGGCATGGGTATGGGAGGCGGACGGGGAGCGATGGGTGGCAACCTCGGACGCGGGCTGTCCGCCATCATGGGCGAGCCGACGCCGCTCGACAAAGCTCGGGATGACCTCAACGCCGCTCTGGGCAACAGCGCCGGGACGGCAGAGCTCCAGACCGTCATCAAGGCCTATCGCGAAGCCAAGGACAAGGCCAGGAGAGAATTAGCCACGGCCCAGGCGGAGTTGAGGAAACTCTGCACGGTGCAGCAGGAAGCCACACTGATCGCCATGGGCCTGCTGGAGTGAAGACGCGACTCCTCCACGTCCCCGATGAGCCGGCCCCGGCAGCGTCACCCTCACGATGTACCAGAGCAAGTGAGCGGACGAGGCGGGGCCTCTGGATTTACGATTTACGAGTGATTATTGATGATTGATGGAGGAAGCAGGCCCACGGGCGAAACGCCCGTGCCACTCTACTCACGAGACAGAAATGGTGTCTGTAATTCCCCCCTCTAATTCCCCCTGGAACTCGAAGCCTGACTCATCCGTAGATTGCCGTTGAAAAGGTATCGCAAATATGCGATAATCCAATGATGCCTACCGGCAGGAAGACAACAAACGCCGTCAAGATATTGCACGGGCGGTATATCAAGGGTCGCAAGAAACGCCTGGTCTTGCTGGCGAAAGAGCGGGAGAACCTGCGCATCGCCGAGCAGATTTACGAGCTGCGCACCGCGGCCGGGCTCAACCAGAAGGACCTGGCCCGCCGGATCGGGACGACGCAATCCGTCATCAGCCGCCTGGAGGACGCCGACTACGACGGCCATAGCCTCGCCATGCTCGAACGCATTGCCCTCGCCCTCGGCCACCGCCTCTGCATCCACTTCGTCCCCCAGAACGAACCCTGCCCCAGTTCGAAGTGACTGATCTATCCGCCGATTTCGGTCCCGAGCGCAGTCGAGGGATTCCGCAGATTCAAAAGTAGGATGGGCCTCGGCCCATGCGGTTTCATCTCGACCCAACGGAAACCGACGAAACGTTACTGCGACGCAGGAGATTCGCCGTACTCCAGGCTATCTAAATAGGTAGTCGTCTTGAATTTCCTGAATTTCCTCTCTATTTACCATCTCCTCTATGCCTTACCATTGTATTCTCCGCAGAACATAGGTCCCTCCACTGCGGGCCACTCCGTCTTTGCGACGTAGCCGTACGTGTCGTATTGAGGATGATGCGTTACCTGCGAGGCCACTATTGCGACTCGTGGGGGATATCGGCAACAAAACCCATTTGAGCCACCCTTGGACTGGTAGTAGAGACAATCCTTACATTGCTGTTTCACTGTTGGCTCTGTCATGATGTCTTGCCTTTCCATTTCTAAGCCTCAAATTGTTGGGCCACTCTTGTTTGTCCTTTGGCTCGAACCAAAACCGTATGACAACCGGTTTTCCAGACACATAAGCCTTAATCACCAACCGTGTCGCGTACCATGTTCCTACTGCCACGCCACCGAGCAAGGCGAACAGCATATTGAACACTGGTCCATAATACATGGGGTCTGTCCCTATTTGATCCCTGCTATTCAGGTAACTGGCTGAAGAGACATTCTATGTTCGCCCGTGAAGTAGTGGCCTCCTCGGCAGTTCTCCGAATCTTGATGCGATAGATGTTCGACGTGGTCCTGCGGCCCATGCTCAATGTTTTGCTTATGGATGCGCACTCGTCCATGACAGTGGATACATCGAATCTCAGGCTGCTCTCCGCTGAGCAAGGTATTGGCGTCCGCTTCGACCCACTTCCATACTCTTTCATTGTTGACCATGAACGGAGCTTTTCGCTCACACTTCAACATCATGTCGTGCGGCATCGTTTCCCTTTCTCTAGCACGCGGTATCTGGCACATCCAGCAGCTCTACGCAAGTTGAACTTTCTCCGCAAATTGCAGTATGCTACCACAGAGCCTGATGAGTACCGAGGACTGCACACCCCTATCTGCCAACTCCTGCAATGTGTACGCGACAAGCATCTGGTTTTTGGCTTTCACACCTTCAGTTAAGTCATGCTGCTGTCTCGCTGATTCCTGTGCTTCATTCCATATCTTTTCGCCTACATCCGCAGAGACGATCTTCTGTATGTTTGTGGGCCACATCACGACGTTCTCTTTCCATACGATGGCATCCGGAAATACCTTATCACATGCCAGAGAGCACAACCGAATCAGGGATTCATTGTCCTTCTTGTGCTTGTCAACGTCCTTTCCACCTGCCTCATCACCGTCGGCGTCAAAGATGACGAAATGCGGAATCTCCAATTCCTGGGCGATTGCAGCTAACCTGCTGAGATTAGCCTTACCTCCAGCAGTTATGAAATGGCATCCCAAACTCCTGAATTCCACCATTCTCTTGGATAACTCGAATTGAGTCGAAATGAAGGCGACATCTTCTGGGCCCTCAACAAAAATGGCAACTGAGGTGAAGAATAATTCACTTTGAGAGGGCTGAAGTATTTGGCCAATCCTCGCCATCAGGCTGCTCGGAGATCCAGGTGTCTGCTTCAAGGCAGTGCTTAGCCGAGACTCCAGTGCCTTGTACGTTGCTCCACAAACGGTGGCTTTCCGTCGATTCTGGCATTTTCTTACCATCCGCACATTCTCAAATCCCTTGCTGGATATGAAGTATGGACTGTGGGTAGTCACGACAATCTGAGAATTGTTCTGTGGATCAGAAAGTCTTTCAAGAACGTTAGCGAGATGGCGTGCCTGAGGGGGGTGCTGATAGAGTTCTGGCTCCTCAAACCCAAGGAGGAGTGTTGGACCGCCTTGGTCATCACTTCCGGCCAACTCATGTAGTACCGTCACGAGAAATCCACGTTGCAGGCCATGTCCTGCGCGGGCCACTTCCCCCACGAACCCGCCATCCCCAATGAATGCTTTTGCCACAGGATCGTTGATAGCGATCGATTTCTTCGAATCGTAGGACCATTTCAAGTCTAATTGTGCACGCGCATCAACATAATCTCGAAGCCGTTTCTCCATAGAAAGACCCAGACTCTTCAGAGCATCTTCCTGTGCCGCTAGTATCTCTTGATACTTCTCTTCAACGCCATCTTTCAGCCTCTGAATAGCCTCCGAAAAATTGAGCTTCGTGCGAACAGTGCGGGCAAGAAGTTGCCCCAGAGCCGTTTTGCTCCCTTCCTCTTGTTCTGTGGACGCGTCTTTCACTGCAGGGACGTATACCCATTGGATGTGATTCTCAAGATGGTAGTCCCCTCGGGTGAATCCATAGAACTGGTTGGGTTCATCAATGAGTTCACATTGGTCCGCGTGGCCTTCTTCGTACCCGCGTAACGCCGCGACCATTGCAGGCTTCGTTGTGGCTTGCGGAAGATCACTGAATTGCCCACGTATGCCTACGTAGATGGTTTTGAGCTCATCCGCCTTCGCACCCTTCTCGTCCGCTTCGAAGTAGGGTGCAAAGGCACGCATTACCAGTCTTGATCCATAGTGCTTCACGGCGGCGCTACGGCTACCCGGATCCCAAAGTGCTTGGGCGAAGATGACGAGCTTGCCCCGTCGGAAATAGTGGCGGAATTCGCGCTGTGCAGCCTCCGAGAGTTGCTCAAATGTCACGGTGATGCGAATGGGATCCTTGGTGTTCTTGTGATGGAAATCCTCCTCCGCGAGCGTGCACACATCCGTGACAGTTGAGCCATTCTCCCTAAAGAATACGTTGAGTGCCATCAGGATCGTTGACTTTCCTGAACCATTCGGGCCAACAAAACAGGTATAGTCGTCCAGATACACGGTCTGGTCCTGAAAGGACCGGAAGTTCTGAATCCTGATTTCTGTGAGTTTCATGCATTGCCTCCCTACCCAGTTCGGCACGTGGACTTCAAGCGCCATGGCACCTGCTAACTGGCTTCCCTCGACAGCGATGATTCAAGGATTAGCGTTCAATTGACAAGAAAGTCAGCGATACCAGTCAACGGTTCCTCTTGAAATTCAATCGCCCTCGGTGTCGGTCCACACTTACATCAGTCCTATCGGCGGGTGAAGGACGGGAACTTAAGCGAAAAGGCTAGCTCTTCAGTGTCGGATGTTCTGTCTTTTCTACAGAGGGTTTCTATTCACTCTAATTGCCCGCATGGCTTGGTTCTGCATCTGCAAATGTGAGGAGGGCAGCGACGGCGCTGGTGGCGGTTTGGCTTTGGATGTTGGGGGCGGCGGGGACGGTCCAGTCAGGGCCGATGAGGTTGTCGGCGGGGCGGTTCGGGCGGGAACTGCTGGTGCTGCATCATATCGAAGGACTGGACGTCGCGGCGCTGGCGGGACTGCACCAGACGCCGGTGGGGCGGATCGAATCGGGGTTGGCGGAGGCGTCAGAACAAGGGCTTGTCTTGGAGACGCCTGGCGATTTCCTTCCGAACGCGCCGGGCCAGCTTCACGGCTTCTCTGGCCTCCGAGAGCGTGACCGGGTCGTAGGGGCCGGGGTAACGCAGCGTGGTGGCGTAAAGGGTGAGTTCCCGCTGTTGCTCGACGGTCAGGTCGGGGCGGGCGTGTTTCGGCAGCAATTCAACGAGGGCCTCGATGTCATGAGTTCGCGAGAACTCGATTCCCAGAGTGATCAGGAAAGCCTTCAAGCATTTCTCGATGCATTGCTGGGCGTGGAAGCAGATCGTATCGGTGGGGCTGTCGGTCCCAAGCTTGAGCGTGTGGGCGGCCGTCTTGAGATCGTTGTCGGCCTTCTTGATCCATTCGGCGGCGATGGCGGCGGCGTTGTCACGCTCGGGCATAGAGGACCTTTCCTTCGCGCCAGGCGGGACGTTCGATGGTGCCGAGGGTGTCTTTGCGCCACTCGAACTCTTCCGGCGTGACGACGATCAAGTCCTTGGGGATCCGGAAATCGTGGAGGGCGACGCCGATCTCGACGGCCTTGCGGCGTTTCGAGCCGGAGACCGGCATGACGATCAACAGATCGACATCGCTGTCCGGTCCGGCGTTGCCGCGGGCCTGGGAGCCGAACAGAATGATCTTGTCCGGGCGAAAACGCCTGGCAATCCGGGCCGCCATCCGGCGAATCTGCACGGCGCGTGAGGGCGCTCGTCTGCTCGTCTTGGACTGGCTCGAAACCATGCGAGAACTCTCCTTATCGCTTTCCGGCGTGCGTCATTTGCCCTGCCGGACTGCGTCCATGGGATTATACGCACATCGGCGACGAAAAGCTACCGTGAATAGAATTCAGCACGGCTGGAGCCTATCCATTCATCTGCAGAATCCTTGGACTATGCCCAGAGTCAGCCGCGATCTTCGTGGCTGACTCGCGAAGGAAGTTGACCCTTAGGCTGCTGAGGCATCGCAGGGGAGGGGGGCTACTGCGGTTCTCCTTCGCCATCGATTGGGATTCTGCGGGCGAATCACGATTCGCCCCCACACCCCGGCCGGGGCGGCCAGGCCACATTGGAGCTTTGTGATCTTCCCATTCGACTTGGCTCAGAGCTTGCCCTGAACGAAGCTGAAGGGCTGGCCCTGGTGGATTCGACTCACGGGCGAGATGCCCATGGTACTCACGGGCAGAGCCTGCCCCGAGCGTGCCGAGGGGATGCCTGTGCCGCGGGGCGGCGTGCGGTGCACACTCTAGGAGCTGAGCGAGTTCAGGAAGTAAGCACCTTCTGCGGATGGCGAAGCGGAACCTGAAAGGCAGAGGTCAGAGATCAGAGGTCGGACGTCGGCGGTCAGAGGTCAGAGATCGGAGGCCGGAAAGGTCGAAGGGCGGGCGGTAGCCCAGCCTACGGCTGGATTTACGATTGATTTCCCTCCGCTGCGGTCGGGAGGACATGATTGACGAGTGGAGGACAGAGGTCAGAGGGCGGAGGACAGAGGTCAGCGGTCAGAGGACGGAGATCAGAGAGCAGTTCTCCGTAATCGGCGGACGATCTCTGGACGGTGGGCACGGCCCTGCGCGGATTTACGATTTACGATTGATTATTGATAACTGAATGGGGAACCGGGCGAAGTGCTTGTCACTTCTCACTTGTCACATGTCACTTCCTGCTACGTCCCGCGCGGTGGCCGTAGAGGCCATAGAAGGCGATGTAGGCGAAGGCGATCATGGGGACGAGGAAGGAGGGCTGGATGTCACCATTGAAGTGGTCGGCCACGCGGCCCTGGAGCGGGGGGAGGATCGCGCCGCCCAGGATGGCCATGACCAGCAGGGAGGAGGCCTGGCTTTTCAGGGGGCCGAGGCCTTCGATGGCGAGGGAGAAAATGTTGGACCACATCACCGAGCAGAAGAGGCCCACGCCGAGGATGGCCCATTGGGCGGTGAGGCCGGAGGTCCTCATGCCGGTGAGCAGCAGGAGAATGATGACGCCGCTGAAGATCGCCAACATGCGTTGGGGGCTGGATTCGCCGAGGAAAAAGGCGATCAGGAGCAGCGCGAGGAACAGGCCGTAGTGACGGGCCTCGCCGACGCCGCGCAGGGCGGTCACGACGACAAAGGCGGCGACCGGGACGAGCACGATCAGGGCGTGCTTGAGGGGGCGGCGCAGGTCGCTGAGGGCGAAGGCGCCCATGAAGCGGCCGATCATCAGGCCGCCCCAGTAGAAGGCGAGATAGCGGCTGGCGTCCTCACGCGGCAGGGCGCCGACCTGGGGCGTGCCGAGGAAGTTGATGATGTGACTGCCGATCGTGACTTCGCCGCCGACGTACATGAAGATGGCGACCATGCCCAGGACCGTGTGCGGGTAGCGCAGGGCGCCGAGGCCGCGGGGGATGGGCGTGGTGTTCGTGAAGGCGGGGACGTGGGCGAACTTGAAGAGGACCGCCAGCAGGACGAAGGCGACGGCGAAACCGAGGTAGGGGATTTTGACGGCGGCGGCGCCGTGGGCCTCGGGGCGCGTGAAGACGGTGAAGACGAGCCAGCCGCCGATGATCGGGCCGATGGTGGTGCCGAAGGAGTTGAAGGCCTGCGAGAGGTTGAGGCGGCTGGAGGCGGTGCGCTCGGGGCCGAGGATCGTGACATAGGGGTTGGCGGCGATCTGCACCAGGGCCAGGCCCAGGCCGATGATGAACAGGGCGAGAAGGAAGAGGCGATAAGAGATCAGGACGGCGGCGGGGTAGAAGGCGGCACAGCCCAGGGCCGTGACGAGGAGGCCCAGGACAACGCCGTTCTTGTAGCCGATGCGGTTGATCGGGTCGCCGCGGACCATCGAGATGAGAAAGTACCCCAGCGCGCCGATGCCGTAGGCGCCGAAGAAGGCGAGGTCCACGAGCATGCCGTGGTAGTAGTCGAGCAGGAAGGCGTCTTTGAAGCGGGGGATGAGGATGTCGTTCCAGACGGTGATGAAGCCCCACATGAAGAACAGGATTGTCATGATCGCGAACGGCCCGCGACAAGTCGGCCCGACCTCAGACCCGGAAGGGGGCGACGCACGTTCGACCGATCCGTCGGCACTTGCCATACAGCGGGTGGCGGGAATCGGACCCGCGTAGCCAGCTTGGAAGGCTGGAGCTTTACCCCTAAGCTACACCCGCATAAAGTGGCATCTTGCGGACGCCACTGAATAGCGTATAATTGCCTACCTATGATTACCAGAGAAAACGCGAACAGTAAAGAGCAAAATGACTAGCAAGAAGGATATCCATCAACTTGCGGCGATGGCCAAAGCGGCGTCGATCCCACTGGGGGCGGCGAAGGCGGAGGTCAAGAACGTTGCTCTGACCGAGGTTGCCAAGGCTCTGCAACAGAACCGGGACGACATCATGGCGGCGAACCGTCAGGACCTGGACGCTGCAGCCAATCTGCCGGCTCCGCTGCTGAAGCGGCTGAAGTTCGACGAAGCCAGGCTCGCCGACGTCTGTGCCGGCCTCCACAGCCTGATCGCCCTGGACGATCCCGTCGGCCGGACCCTGGCCGCGATCGAGCTTGACGCCGGCCTGGAGCTGTACAAAGTCAGTTGTCCCATCGGCGTCATCGGTGTCGTCTTCGAGTCCCGCCCCGATGCCCTCGTCCAGATCTCGACCCTCTGCCTCAAGAGCGGCAACGCCTGTCTGCTCAAGGGCGGCAGCGAAGCGGCCCGCACCAACCGCATCCTCGCCAAGACCATCGCCCGCGCGACCGAGGCCGCCGGGATGCCCTCCGGCTGGATCCAACTGCTCGAAAGTCGCCAGGACGTCGACGAGATGCTCGCTCTGGATCAGCAGATCGACCTGATCGTCCCCCGTGGCTCGAACGCTTTCGTCCGCCACATCATGGACCACACGAACATTCCCGTCCTCGGCCACGCCGACGGCATCTGTCACGTCTATGTCGATGGTGACGCCGATGTGGACATGGCCGTGCGCATCACGGTCGACTCCAAGTGCCAGTACGTCGCCGTCTGCAACGCCGCCGAGACGCTTCTCGTCGACGCCGCTATCGCCACGCAGTTCCTGCCGCAGATCAAGACGGCCCTCGACGCCCGCGGCGTCACGATCCGCGGCTGTGACCGCACCCGTGCCGTCCTCGACGTCGCCCCCGCAACGGAAGAGGACTGGTCCACCGAATACCTCGACTACATCCTCTCGATCAAGGTCATCGACGGCCTCGACGCCGCCATCGCGTTCATCAACCGCTACGGCTCCCATCACACCGACGCCATTGTCACGTCCAGCCGCGACAAAGCGGAGCGCTTCATGAGCATGGTCGACTCCGCCGACGTGTTCTGGAATTGCAGCACGCGTTTCTCCGACGGCTACCGCTTCGGCCTCGGCGCCGAAGTCGGCGTCAGCACGACCAAGATCCACGCCCGCGGCCCCGTTGGCCTCGAAGGCTTGTCCATCTACAAGTGGAAACTCTACGGCAAAGGCCAGGTCGTCGCCGACTACTCCGGTGAAGCCGCCCGCAAGTTCACGCACAAGAAACTCAGGTAGAAGTGACAAGTGAGAAGTGACAGGCAACAAACAAGAAATGGCAATGGAGAGGTGACAAGGGGTAGGTGAAAAGCAGCAAACGATGAAGCAGAGGAGGGAGAGAAGCATGGTTAGGGCGGGATACGAGAAACTGATCGTATGGCAAAGAGCGGACAAACTGGCCTATCAGGTCTATCTGGCAACGAAGGGATTTCCCAAGGATGAGCTGTACGGCATGACTTCGCAACTTAGGCGGGCCGCGTTGTCCGTGCCGACCAACATCGTCGAGGGCTACGCCCGGCAGGGCAAAACGGAATTCCGCCGCTTCGCGAACATCGCCCTGGGCTCGCTCGCGGAAGCACGCTATCTCCTGGGCTTCTGCCTGCGGCTGCGCTACCTCAAAGCCGAACAGCACGGCGTGCTCGAGACGCTGGCCGAGGAAGTCGGAAGGCTCCTCTGGAAGTTCCAGCAGTCGCTGTCTAAGTGACAAGTGACAGGTGAGAAGTGACAAGTCAGGGATAGGGCTCCCGACTCGTCCGGGTTTGCCTTTCGCTTTTCTCTCACCGCTCATGGCTTGCCCCGTCTTGCTTGTCACTTGTCGCTTGTCACTTATCACTCGTCCCTTCCCGCTCAGGTACACGAGGCGTCTTTCGTGCGGGAAGTTCAAGCGCGCGTACGGACCGAACAGTCTCAAAGCGGCTTTGTCGTAGGCCCTTGCCGCCTCGGCCTCATCGGTGTAGCGGCCCACGTGGATCGCCTTGCCTTCGCACCGGATCATCACGCGCCATTTGTGGCGTACCGGGTCCCAGAACACGCCCTTGAACCGCGATGTCCCGCGTGCCTTCCCCCGGTTGGCCAGGTTCTGTCCCTGCCTGCACACGCGGAGATTCTCGCGCCGATTGTCCCATCGATTGCCGTTGGCATGATCGACGACTTTCCCCGCCGGCGGGTTCATGAGGAGCCGGTGCATGTACACCTTCCGGCCCCCGATCCAGGCGCACGCGTAACTCGCTTCGCCTCCCGCCGCCCGCCAGCGGTATCGGTTGAGCCACTCGAAATCCGCCGCATCGACGAGCGCAAACAATCCGCTCCCCAGCGCGATCTGCCGGACGTTGTCGCCCGCCACCACGTTGCCTGTCGTAGTCGCCTCGGGCCGAGCCCTGAAGTTCCGGCAGCAGGGGCCCGCGTCCTCGACCCGCCCCGGGCTTGCCGCGACGAGTGTCAACCGCCCCGCATGATCCGGATGGCAGACGCAGAGCAGAAGCCCTTCCGGCCCGTTCCAGGCAGAGATGGCATTGGCACAGCGGGCGCAATCGCGAGTCAGGATGCGGCTCTGCGAGTCCTGAGTTGTGAGTTCTGA
>CAYQXM010000049.1:0-36855 GCA_964421295.1 uncultured Pirellulales bacterium | reverse complement strand
CCGAGATCGTGACCATCGAAGCGCCGAGGCTGTTCGATGCCAGAAGCTGTGTCCTATGTCTCTATCCGAACAACGGCACGGCCGATCCGGCGCCGGAACTGACGGCGTCCAATCGGTGCCCGTGTCTCGGGGGAGGAACGCCGAACATCGGTAGCTTCCTTGGTGCGTCATACGGACGTGGCACGCCCGACACGAAGAAAGGACGTGTCATCGAGGAAATACACGTCGAGGACACCGTCGCTCCCGAGTGCCAGAATAGTGGCGGTCGGCCGCCGCGGGTGGTCATTCCCCTGGATATTGTCGGCCTGAAGGAGAGCAGCGTCGAAGAACCCAAACGGCTCTTCGGTTTCCTGTGCATGTGCGGGATGGCTCCGTCCGGATCGTTGAATTCGGAGCTGTTGTCGTACAAAGCGAAGCTCACACGTGAAATCCTCAACGCCCATCTGACCAACGCCACGCGTTATCAACAGGCCCGGCTGACCTCCATGACCGATATTCTGACCGGGGTGGGCTCACGCCGGTTGCTGGAAGACAAGCTGCAGGCGGAGTTCGTTCGCGCCCGGAGGTACAAGCGGCCTTTCTCCGTCGCGATCATCGATCTGGACCATTTCAAGATGGTCAACGACATGCTGGGACACGCCACTGGTGACGAAGCCATTCGACGCCTGGCGTGCTGCATGAAAATGCAGAAAAGGTCGCCCGACATCGTGGCCCGCTATGGCGGAGACGAGTTCGTGATCCTCATGCCTGAGACGATGGCGGTCTACGCCAAGATCCTCCTTGAGCGGATCCGTGTTAAAGTGAAGGAGATCCAGCTGGGGTCGGCCGCGACAACGGATTCCGGCGATGCAACTCCCGCACTGAGCATAAGTTGCGGCATTGCGGAATGCGACATAGATACAGAGGACGCCCGCGACGTAATGCGGCGGGCGGACATGGCTCTCTACGAGGCCAAGAACGCCGGCCGGGATCGTGTCATGCTCTGGGACAAGAACATGAACCAGCGCAGCGGCCCCGGGGACCTCGAACTCGGGCGTATCAAGAAGCTCCAGCGGAAGATTCTCGGACTTTCCGAGAAGACGGAGAAGATGTTCATGGAGAGCATCTGGGGTCTGGTTCAAGCGCTGGAGGCCAAGGACGTCTATGCGAAGACCCACTCAGAGAACGTCATGTACTACTCGGTGGGCATCGCCGAGACCATGGAACTCGGGCCGAAGCACATTGAGATCATCGAGCGGGCGGCCATGGTCCATGACATTGGCAAAATAGGGATTCCCGATGCCGTCCTGTTCAAGGCTGACGACCTGACGCCGCACGAACGCGCCATTGTAGAGCAGCACCCCGCCATTGGCGTGAAGATCCTGGAGAAGATGAGCTTCCTGGATCGGGAAGTTGCGATCATCCGGCATCATCACGAAAAGTGGAACGGGCAGGGCTATCCCGATCGCCTGACTCGGACGGCGATTCCGCTGGGGGCGAGGATCATCGCTGTGGCCGACACGTTCGACGCTCTGACTGCCACGCGCGCCTATCACGCGGCCCGGAGCGTCTCCGACGCCCTGGGAATGCTCACCGATTCGGCAGGCTATGAGCTGGACCCCGAAGTGGTCCACGCGATGGGCGCCTGGCTTGAAGGCATCGCACGACAGGCAAGCAAGCCATTGGATGATCTGGCGCAGGCGGATCTGCTCGAGGTGGCGCGGCGGAGACAGTCGACCACAATTGGCACAATTGTGGAAAATTTGTCCGTTGCCGTCACCAACTAACCGCACAAGAAAACGCATTTTATCACTTCTACTCCGCAAAGCGTTAGTAGCGGTCCTCGCTAGACTTGCGCTACATTCATCTCACCCCCCCATCTCGGCCATGCAATATTGGCGGCCACATGTGCGTCATTCTTAAATCGCATCAGTGCTGGGGCTGCCGGCGGAGGTGTCAGGAAACGTTCTCGTTGTGTAACCCAGGCTCTTGCGGGGACCACTTACCCTGGTGAATGCTGGATACGGCTTGAATGCATCCCCACGTACAGGAAGGGTAAGGCTGGTATGGATTCGGAAGAGATGAGAGAAGAGCTGGAGTTCTTCGTGAACCAGGGCATTGAAGAGGGATGGAACGGTTGGCCTCTCAAGGGATCATCGTTTCGGAAGATGGAATGCCGACTGGGTCGCGGGAACGTGGAGGGTGTTGAGCTTCTTGACCTCACACGAGAATACGCCTTCCCGATCTGGAACCACCTCGACCGGCTTTTCCAATCGCGTTTTCAGGACATGAGTCGGCTGTCGTAGGCAGCCTTGATGCGGTGCAACCAGGAGAAGACGAAAAGTGGCCTTCTCACCAATTAGGTAGGATGGAAAGGAGAAAGAACATGACAAGAAAAGTGCTGGGTATGGGTGTCGTGGCTGCCTTGGCAGCTCTCATGGTCACAGGAGTGGCATTTGGTCAGCCCGGCGGAGGCGCTGGCGGCCCGGGCGGTGGCATGGGGCCGGGTGGCGGTGGATTTGGTGGCGATTTCGATCCGGCAGAGTTCCAGAAGAGAATGGATGATATGAACCGGGAGTCCCTCGGTGCCACTGCTGAGGAGTGGAAGGTTCTCGGACCTAAGTTCAACAAGGTCCAGACCCTCAGCCGGTCAGTCAATCCTTCCCCGATGTTCGGCATGCGCCGTGGTGGTATGGGCGGCCAGGGCGGACAGAGGCGCGGTGGTATGGGGATGTTCGGCGGCGAGCCGACTGCTCTTGATAAGGCCAGGGAGGCCCTGAATACGGCTCTGGAGAACACCTCCGCCACGCCTGAGCAGTTGCAGGCCGCACTGAAGACTTTCCGTGAGGCAAGAGAGAAGGCCAAGAAGGAATTGGCCGATGCTCAAGCTGACCTCAAGAAAGCTCTAACCGTGAAGCAGGAAGTCGCGCTCGTTGCGTCGGGTTTATTGGACTAAGCGTTCCTGGTATCGAGGAGAAGGGCTCAAAGGAGCCTATGGGTAAGAGTGGTTTAGTGGTTTAACCGAAGTAATAGTGAAAGGAGAATGAACATGGTAAGAAAGGCATTGGGAATTGGGGTCATTGGCGCTCTAGCAGCCCTGATGATTGTCAGCTTGGCTACGGCTCAGCCGGGTGGCGGCGCCGGTGGTCCGGGCGGTGGTGGTCGGGGCGGCATGGGTGGCATGGGCGGCCGCGGCGGATTCGGCATTACGGCCGAGACGCTCGGCGCCACGGCTGAGGAATGGAAAGCCCTGGAGCCAAAGGTTCAGAAGGCTCAGCAGCTCAGCCAGCAGCTCATGATGGGTGGCCGTGGCATGGGTCGTGGCGGCATGGGCGGTCGCGGTGGCGAAGGCGCCGCTGCTGCTCCGGAGACCGAGCTTTCGAAGGCCCAGGCAGCTTTGAGGGCTTTGGTTGGACCGGAAGCCACCGGTACACCGTCTGCCGAAGCCATCACCAAGGCGCTGACGGCTTATCGTCAGGCACGCGAGAAGGCCAAGTCGGAACTGGCTGCTGCCCAGGCGGACCTGAAGAAGGTTGTCACGCCGAAGCAGGAAGCCATCCTGGTTCTGCGTAATGTTCTCGAGTAGAAGTTCGAGGAATTGGTTGGCCCCATGAATGCACTTGCAGACAGAATGCTCCAACGTGGGCTGATCGACGACGCGGCGGCCCGGGGAATCACAGGGATGCTCGCCTCCGGCGAGACTCCGGCCCGGGCCTTTGCGGCGTGTGGGTTGGCCGAAGAGAAACTCCTTGAATTCTGGACGCGCGAGTTCAGTTGCCCCTCGGTGGATATCGAGAAGCACGCGTTCTCAAAGGAGTTTCTGGCCCGCTTCCCGGCCCGTATCCTCCTGGACAAGCATGTCCTGCCGGTCGAGGGGACGAACGGCGACCTGCTGGTGGTCACCAGCACTCCGTACGACACCTCGGCCGTGGATGAGTTGCGTCTGGCCACCGGCCTGGACTTCCAGATTGCCGTCGCGCCCCGGGCGGATATCGACCGGTGCATCAAGCGGTATCTGGGTGTCGGCGCCGACACGGTCCAAAGCATGATCTCCGAAGCCGACGAAAACGGCCTGCGGGTGATCGATGCCGAGACGGACGAGGATATGGACCTTACGGATGCGGCCGAAGGAGCTTCGATTGTCCGCTTTGTCAATCAGGTCCTGACGGAAGCCATCGAACTGCGAGCTACCGACGTGCACATCGAGCCCTTCGAAGATACGTTGCGCGTTCGATACCGCGTCGATGGCGTCCTTCAGGAAGCTTCGGTAGCAGCCGAGGTGAAACAGTTCCAGGCGGCCATTGTGTCACGCTTGAAGATTCTGAGCAGACTGGATATTGCCGAGAAACGGGTTCCGCAGGACGGTCGTATCAAGATCCGCATCCAGGACCGCGAGATCGACGTGCGTGTGTCGGTGATCCCGATGCTGTACGGCGAGGCGGTCGTGCTGCGTTTGTTGGACCGTTCGGCGATGTTGCTCGGCTTGGACAAACTCGGCATGTCGGAACACGATTTGCGCGTCATGAGGGTGGTTCTGGACCGGCCGCACGGAATCATCCTCGTGACGGGGCCTACCGGTAGCGGCAAGACCACGACGCTCTATGCGTCGCTGGCGGCCATCAACAGCATCGATCAAAAGATCATCACGATCGAAGACCCGATCGAATATCAACTGCACGGCGTCAATCAGATCCAGGTCAACACCAAAGCGGGTCTGACCTTTGCCCTGGGGCTGCGCTCGATTCTGCGTCACGACCCCGACGTCGTGCTGGTCGGCGAAATCCGCGACTCCGAAACGGCGGAAATCGCCATTCAGGCGTCCCTCACCGGTCACCTGGTCTTCTCGACCCTGCACACCAACGACGCCCCCAGCGCCCTGACGCGCCTGGTGGATATGGGCGTCGAGCCCTACCTGGTGGCGTCGTCGCTCGAAGCGGTCGCGGCCCAGCGTCTGGTCCGCGTGATCTGCAAGGAGTGCAAGGAGAAGGTCCCGGAGAAGGATTTGACGGCGCTGCGGCAGCGCTACGGCAAGGTGATCCCGCCCGTGGTCTATCGCGGTCACGGCTGCGAGAAGTGCCTGGGCACGGGCTTCCGCGGACGGCAGGGCATTTTCGAAATGATGATGGTGACGGATGACATCCGGGCCATGATCGTGGAAAACGCTTCCGCCCGGGAGCTGCGCCGCATTGCGAATCAGCAGGGCATGACGAGCCTGCGTGACGATGGATTCCGTCACGTGGCGAGCGGTCTGACGACCGTCGAGGAAGTTCTCCGAACGACCAAGGACGAGGCCTTTGACGTGAGCGGCGTCGGTGGAGTCGCGTAAATAGAGTATGGCAACGTTCGTATACAAAGCGATGGATGGGTACGGCAAGCAGATCGAGGATCGACTGGTCGCCAACGACCGGGCGGCCGCGATCGAGGAGCTCTTCGGCAAAGCCCTCACCCCGATCTCCATCGAGCGTGTCGACGAGACGCAGGCCGCCGGGCTGTTCTCGAAGTCCGGCCGTGTCTCGAAAAGGGAAGTGGATGAATTCACCCGGCAATTGTCCAACCTGCTGTCGGCGGGCGTGCCGATGAGCCGGGCGCTGGGAATTCTCAGCCGGGAAGCGTCGAAGCCCGCCACCAAGAAACTGTGGGCGACAGTTCATGACACAGTCTCGGGTGGTATGGCTTTGGCGGATGCCCTGGCCCAGCATCCCCGATCGTTCTCCAGTATTTATGTGGCCATGGTCCGGGCCGGCGAGACGGGCGGTTTTCTGGATATCGTTCTGAATCAGATCGCCACGTTCCGGGCCCGCGAAGAAGACCTCAAAGGACGCGTCAAGGCGGCCCTCGTCTATCCCGTGGTACTGGCAGTTCTGGCATCATTGATTCTCGTGTTTTTGCTGACCTATTTCATTCCGCAGTTCTCCCAGATGTTCGCAGACTACGGCGGGGCGCTGCCCCCCCTGACCCAGGCGATCGTCGGCGCCAGCCACGCCCTGACAACGTACTGGATCATCTTCGCCCTCCTCGTCGGTCTGGCGGTCTTCGGCGTGCACCGCATGAAGACGACGGAGGAGGGCCGTCGCGCCATGGATCGCGGCCTGCTGGGCATGCCGTTGCTGGGCACGGGCATGTCACGCTTTGCGCTGGTGCGGTTCTGCCGCATGTTGGGAACGCTGATCGGCGCCGGCGTGCCTCTGATCGCGGCTCTGAAAGTGGCGAAGGAAGCCATCGGCCATCAGGTGCTCGCCGATACGGTGAGCGGGTCGATCGAAAGCGTCCAGAAGGGCAACCCGCTGGCCCACAGTCTCCAGGAGTGCCGGATTCTGTTTCCGCCCGCGGTGATCGAAATGATCTCCGTCGCCGAGGAAAGCGGTCGGCTCGATCAGGAGCTCACCCGCCTGGCGACGGCCTATGAAGAGGAACTGGATCGACATTTGAAGATGATGGTCTCTCTGATCGAGCCGCTGCTGCTGTTCGCCATGGCGGCCATCGTCGGCACCGTCGTGATCGGCATGCTCTTGCCCATCTTCAGCCTGCAGGAACTCATTAAATAGGAAGGCCCGGGCGGAAGGTAAACGGGAAAACAATCGGATCGTATGAGTGGCATCCGGGCAGATAATCATCAACCAGGATACTTGAGGAATAGAATATGAGATGGTCGTATCAAAACCAGAGCGGCGGGGCGGGACGGAACCGGGGCTTCACGCTGATCGAGCTGATGCTGGTGCTCGTCATCCTGGCCACGCTGGCCGGGCTCGTGGCGCCTAAATTCATGGGGTACGGCAAGAAAGCCAAAATCCAGGCCGCCAAGACACAGATCGAGTCGAACTTCGTGACGGCGTTGGACACCTTCGAGGTGAAGGTGAGCCGCTATCCGACGACGGCCGAAGGGCTGATGGTGCTGAAAGTGAAGCCCCAGAACGATCCGGGAGAGTGGGACCAGCCCATCATGCAGAAGATACCCAGGGATCCCTGGAACAACGACTACCAGTATCAATACCCGGGAACGCACAACGTCGACTCGTACGACCTGTGGTCCTACGGTCCCGACGGCAAGCTCGGCGGCGGGGACGATATCACCAACTGGGAAGACGAGAACACCACGAACTGAAGTACGGTAAATCGACTGCCTCTATCGGCGCATGAAGAGATATGAAACCACCTACGGCACATTTCGCGAGCACCCGGGGGTTCACGCTCCTGGAGCTCATCGTCGTGATGGTCATCCTCTCGACGGTGCTGGCGATGGCCGGTCCGAAATTGCGTGGTTTCTTCGGGTCGCGGCAACTGCCGGACACGGCCGGGCAGATTCTGGCCCTGACGCAACTGGCGAAGTCGCGTGCCATCAGCGACGGCATCGTCTATCGGCTGAACTTCAATACCACGCGGCGCATCTACTGGCTGACCGCCTGGAAGAAGGGCAGCTTTCAGGACATCAAGTCGGATTTCGGACGCACCTACACCCTCCCGAAGGACATGGTTCTCGAACTGGACAACCTGGAGCAGGAGGGGACGGATGTCTTTGTGGAATTCAAGCCGGAAGGCATATCAACGGCCGGAACGATCCGGCTGATCGAACGCAGCGGACGGGCCCTCGAGGTGACATGTGCCACCGTGACGGAGCCCTTCTGCATTGTGGAAGTTGAAGACTATCATGGCGTGTCTGCCTCCCAATTCAACGGCTGACCGCAGCCGGGGTTTTACGCTGATCGAGCTGCTCGTGACGCTGGTGCTCATCGCCCTGGTCATGCCGCCGGCGATGCGCGGGATCAGCCTCAGCATGCAGCTCGGCGGGCAGTCACGCAAGGAAGTCGAGGCCGTCGCGCTGGCCCGGACGCGGTTGACGGAATTGCTCGTCACCGGCGATTGGGAGAAGGGCGCCCGCAGCGGCGACTTCGGCTCCGAATGGCCCGGCTACAAGTGGAACGTCGAAATCTCGAACTGGACGGAGGCGTCGAACGACTCCATCCGTCAGCTGGAGATGACGGTGACGTGGCCGTATCGCAAGGTCACCCGCAAGTGCGTGCTGACCACGCTGGTTCGTCTGGAGGGGGAATAAGATGACCGCTCGAGCCGAATCCCTGCGTGGTTTTTCGCTCCTGGAGCTGCTGGTGGCGATGTCCATGATGATCGTCGTATCGTCCTGTCTGTATGGCAGCCTGAAGATGGGCTTCGAGGCGAAGCGCACGGCGCTGGCGGCGGTGGAGCCGGACAGCACGGCGTTGCAGGTGTTGGAGTTGATCAAGGATGACCTGCGGGGCACCCTCCCGCCCACCGGCACGTTTGCCAACAGCTTTGTCGCGACCGACTCGCACCTGGGCCAGGACGAAGACACCGACAGCCTGATTTTCTTCACGACGAACGTCTTCGGCGGCAAGACCACGCTGCCGGCCGGCATGAGCAAGGTCGAGTTGATGCTGGAAGACAACGAACAGGGCTACAATTACCGGCTGGTCCGCAAGGTCACGACCAATCTGCTCAGCCCGAAAGATGTGGAGCCGGAGGAGCAGGTGCTGTGCCGCAGCGTGAAATCCCTGAACTTCCGCTTCTACGACGGCAACGACTGGCTGGACGAGTGGGATTCGGCGACGGATGCCAACGCCGTGCCCCTGGCCGTCGAGGTCGATCTCAAGATCGCCTATGATGATACGAAGGCCAAAGGCGCCTCGAGTGTCCTGACCCGCAGTGACAAGGTCGTGACGACCGGCGAAACCAGGGAGTACAAGTTCCGCCGCCTCGTTGAGTCTTTCCCCATTCCCTGCGGCGGCGAGGCTGTGACGGCGACCAGCGCCACGAGCACGGATACCAGCGGCAGCTCGGAGACATCGGGCAGTGGCACCTCCGGCGGCGGTACGTCAGGTGGTGGCACTTCGGGAGGGGGGACGAGCGGATCATGACACGCGCAACGCACAACCCGTTCGTGCGACATCCCCACCGGCTGGGCACGGTCCTCATCATCACGATGTGGGTCGTCCTGGTGCTGGCGGGGCTGGCCCTCGTGTTTGCCAACTCGATGCGCGTGCAGGCGGCGGTGGTCGCCAACAATCAGGCCGGGATCCAAGCCGAGTGCATCGCGGCCGGGGCGCTCGAATATATCATCGCCAACCTGATGACCAGCAAGGAGGAGGGCGAGACCGCGTCGCTGGAAGAGACGACCATCCGCTATGATGCCATGAAGGTCGGCAACGGCTATTTCTGGGTGCTGCGTTCGAACCTGGAAAACGACCGTGACTATGAATTCGGACTGACCCACGAAGCGGGCAAGATCAACCTGAACACGGCCGACGCCAACATGCTGCTCGCTCTGCCCGGCATGACGGAAGAGCTGGAAGCCTCGATCCTCGATTGGCATGACGCCGATAGCGAGGTCACCACCAACGGCGCTGAAGACGATTACTACCTGCTGCTCGCGGACCCCTACAACGCGAAAAACGCGAATCTCGAGACGGTCGAGGAGATCCTCCTGATCCAGGGCGGCACGGAAGAGCTGCTCTACGGCGAGGACACGAATCTCAACGGGATCCTGGAGGAGAACGAGAACGACGGCGACGACAGCGATCCCCCCGATGACCGCGACGGGCAGCTCGACCGGGGCTTCTATGACTACGTGACGGTCTACAGCGCGGAGTCCAACCTCGACAGCGAAGGCAATGCCCGGATCGACGTCAACGACATAACCAACAGTCGGACAGACTTGCAGACACTCATGGAGGAAACCTTCGGGGCGGACAAGGCCACAACTTACATGGCTGCCGTTTCGGGCGACAGCACCGATCTGATCTACTTCTTCTATCTGGTCAACAGCGCCGGCATGACGCTGGCGGAGTTCAATCAGATCGCCGATCACCTGAGTTGCTATGACGCCAACACGCCGGGACTGATCAATGTCAACGTGGCTTCCAAGCCGGTGTTGCTGTGCCTGCCGGGACTGGAAGAAACGGATGTCGACGCCCTGATCGCGTACCGCGAGGCGAATAACGATCTGTCTTCGGTGGCGTGGGTGACGCAGGTCCTGGACCAGACCAAGGCCGAAGGAATCGGTCCGTACATCACCGTGCACTCGTATCAGTGCTCGGCGGATATCGTGGCGATTTCGGGCGACGGCCGGGCCTTCCGGCGCTACCAGGTCGTGATCGACGTGAGCGGCACGAAACCGCGGATCACGCACTGGAAGTCGATGACGAAGTTCGGCTGGCCGCTGCCGGAAACTATCGTGACTGCCCTGCGTAAGGGGCAGCCTTTGACCAACGATGTATTGGGTTATTGATTGGACGAGGACAATGCTGGGTACTCGAACCATTTTGGGATTGGCGATCGATGAGTTCGGAATCGTCGCGGCGGAAGTGTCCGCCCGGGCGGGCCGACCGGAGATCCGTCACGTCGGCCAACTGACGTTCAGCGAGAAACTGTCGTCGGAGAACGTCAACGACCGGGCCGGCCAACTCAAGACGTTCCTGCGCACGAATCACTTCTCCGCCAAGCATGCGGTCATCGGTATCCCGCTGAAGTGGACCGTGGCCAAGGAGATGACGGCCCCGGCGGCCAACGCGGAGGCGGTGGCGGGCATGCTGGGCATCCAGGCCGAGCGGGCTTTCTCGCTCAACGCCAACGAGCTGATCTTCGACTACTACGGATCGACCAGCACGACGGAGAGCAGCCGGGTCATGCTGTTGGCGGCGCGCAGGCAGATGGTCGAGGAGATCAAGACCATGGCCGTGTCGGCGGGCCTGCACCTGGAGGCCGTGACGGTCTCGGCGCTGGCCTTCGGCAGTGGCCGCTCTTCCGACGTCTCCCGTCAACTGTACGGTCTTTACGCCCGGCCGACGTACTGCGAGTTCTGGAGCCAGTCCAACGGCCGGCTGCAGACGCTCCGGCACGTCCCCATCCCGAATCCCAACGGCAGCAGTGCCGATCCTACGGATGTGCTGACCGCCGCGATTCAGAAACAAGTCATGCTGACGCCGCAGCAGGATCAGACGCCTCCCTATGAAGTGACACTGTACGATGCCAGCGGCCTGTCCACCAGCGTCATCAGCCGGCTGGACAAGCAGTTGCGGCCGCAGATCACGCTGTCCGACGGGCGCGGCAGTCTGCTGAACGGGGCCGCGGGCCAGAGCGGGCATGCCGAGTCCATCGCCGCCTCGGCCGTGGCGCTGGCCGCCGTCCGTGCCGCCGGGCCCGAAATCGACTTCCTGAATCCCCGCATCGGCGCCAAGAAGGTCGACCACCGCAAGAAGGCTCTCACCTGGGTCGCCGGTGGTGCGGCTGCGTGCGTGCTGCTCGTGGGCCTGATCGCCGTGGATTGGCACCTCAAGACCCGTGCCATCGCCGGCTACAAAGCCGAGCTGGAGGAGAAGAAACCACAAATCGACACCGCCAGACAGGTGGTGGATCGCGTCGCCTACGCGAAGTCCTGGCTGTCGCGCGAGCCCAAGTTCCTCGGCCGTCTGAAAGAATTGACGCTGGTCTTCCCGCAGCGCCCGAATTCGGCGTGGGTGGGGAACCTGACCATGACCGAGCAGGGCGGCGGCTCCATGACGAGCAAGGCCGGCGATCAGGCGACCGCACTGGAGGTCATCCGCCGGCTCCGCGAGGACCGCACGTTCTTCTCCGAAGTGCAGCGGAATTACGTGCGTGAGTCGGGCAAAGATGGCTACGAATTCTCCATCAACTTCAAATTCGCAGGTGGCAAGTAATTATGGTCCTGTCCAAACGAGAACAGATCATTCTGCTGTTGGCCGTGATCGCGGTGGGGCTGCTCATCGGCAACAAGTTCGTCTACGAGCCGCTGCGTGACAAACGCGCGGCGCTGTGCGAGGAGCGCGACCAGCTCAAGAAGGAGCTCAACGAGGCGAATCTGCTGCTGGCACGGCAGAAGCGGGATACGCCCCAGTATCGGCAGTTGACGACCGACGGGTTCAAAGACGACGCCGATGCCGACAACAAGGTCTCCACGGCGCTCAATGAGTGGGCACAGAAATGCCGGCTGAAGATCAGCTCGACGCGTCCGGAACGAACGCCGACCGACAAAGAGCTCCAGGAGATGAAGTGGATGTGCAGCGGCACCGGCACGCTGGAAGCCGCGGCGTCGTTCATCTGGGAAATCGAGCGGTCCGAGATGCCGATCAAGATCACCACCATGACCATCGGTTCCTCCAGCGATGCCGGCGAGCTGGTGTCACTGACTCTCGGCGTGTCGGCGGTTTACCCCGGCACGGCCAAATCCAAAACCGCAACACGAGCTGAGGCGAAAACCAATGATGATGAAACACTCTAATCGCGTTGTCGTCTGGACGGGCGGCCTGATCCTGGCCGGCGGCCTGTTGGCAGTTTTATCCGCCGGCAGCCTGGCCAAAGAGAAGGAAGCGGCCCGGGAGCCGGTGTGGGATGACTACAAGGTTATCCTCAAGCGGAACATGTTCTCGCGGAATCGCCAGGCGCCGCGAGAGGACGTCGGTCCTGTCATCCAGCCGCCGGATCCGAATGCGGAGTCGTTCTATATCCTGCGCGGGATCACCAAGGAGAACGGTGACTACTGGGTGTTTTTGCAGGACAACAAGCAGGGCGGCATGCTGCAAAAGCGTATCGGCGACGAGGTCGCCCGCGGCAAGATCAAGACGGTCCTGGGTCTGGACGCGATCGAATTTCAAATGGGGGAGACCACCCGCACGATTGGCATGGGCTTTGACCTCGAAGGCGGGCGGGGCAAGATCGACACCCGCGACGTGGGCAACTTTGCGAGAATGGGCGGCGACCGGCCGGGTTCGGGAGGGGATATGCGCGGCGGTCCCGGCGGCATGCGGCCGAGCGACATGATGGGACGCTCGCGGCAGCGGTCCGGCTTCGATACGGGTTTCAGCCGGAGCGGGAGAGACCGCGGAATGGGGATGAGTACGATGCAGCCCTCGTCGAGCAGTACGTCCAGCTCTGCCGCGGACACGACGCTCTCGGGGGACACCGCCGAAATTCTCCGCCGGTTGATGGAACGGCGGCAGCAGGCGTTGGGGCAGGCCGTGCCGGCCTCCGATCAGAATCAGCAGCAACCTGAACAGGGACAACAGCCCGGCGGGGAGCAATCTCAGCCCGGGTCGGAACAGCAACAATCCGGGTCGGTGCAGCAGTAAGACCGCCCGGCGGATAGACAACGGCATCATGGCAAGGGGTTTCGGAACGCCACGCGTTGCGTGGGAGGACCCCTGATTCGAAGGAGACAATGGCAATGCAGATTCGTAGAGCAAGCACCCTGGGCGTGATGGTGGTCGCCGTCTCTCTGTGCGTCTTCGGCGTCGCCCCGGCACAACAGACGGCCGGACAGACTCCGGCGCAGCAGGCCACGCCGTCGCCGGCGGAACCGAATGCCGCGGGGGTCCATACCAACGGCACCGGCGACATCAAAATCGAGATGCATTTCCAGGATGCGCCGCTGGACGGCGTCCTGAAGTACCTGTCCGAGAAGGGCGGGTTGACCATTGTCGCTTCCGGCGGAGTGGCCCTGGATGGACGCATCACCGTGATGAGCGAGAAGCCCCTCACCGTCGATGAGGCGGTCGCCCTGATCAATTCGCTGCTGAAGGACCGAAACGCGGCGGCCGTGCGTACGGGCAAGACGCTCCGTGTCACGACCTTGTCGCAGGCCAAGACGGAGAACCTGCCGGTTGTCCACGTGATCAAGAACGAGGACGTGCCGGAGAATAGCGATGAGGTCATGACCTTCGTGATCCCGGTCCGCTACGTGGACGCGCAGACGCTGTCGCAGAACCTCATGTCTCTACTGCCGGAGTACGCCACGCTGGAGGCGAACCGGGACGGCAATGCCCTGATCATCACGGACAGTGCCTCGAACGTGCGGCGCGTCATGAAGATCATCCAGGCGCTGGATACGCACATGGCGACGGTGGCCGAGATCAAGGTCTGGCGGCTGTCCAACGCGGTGGCGAGCACCACGGCGCAGCTCATCAACAGCATCTTTCAGCAGGAAGCCCAGGCGGCCCGTAGCGCCGGCCGGGGCGGCAACGCGATGCAGAGCATGCTGTTCGGCGGCCGGGGCGGCCGGGGCGGCGACAGCGGCATGGGCGGCATCATGAATGCCATGGGTGGCGGCAACGCCGCCGCGACGCGCGGCAATGCCGCAGTGGTGGCGGCCGCAGACGATCGGACCAACTCCGTCGTCGTGCGTGGTCCCACGGAGGTGCTGACCATCATCGACGGCATGATCGAGCAGTTGGATAAGAGAACGACCGAAGTCGCGGACGTGCGCGTGAAACAGCTGCGGTATGCCGATGCCCTGAATACGGCCCAGGTGATCAACCAGTTGTTCGGATCGACGGGCACATCAACGAGCGGCCGCGGCGGCATGATGAATATGGGCCCCGGCGGCTTTCAGATGCAGGGGGGGCGCGGCGGCCGTGGCGGCATGGGTAGCCAATCGGCGGCGTCCGCCAGCTCCCTGACGGTAACCGCCGCCGCGGACAGCCGGACCAATTCCGTCGTCATCACCGGGCCCCAGGCCGTGCTCGACGTTGTCGTGAACGTCATCGAGAGCCTGGACCAGCAGATTCCCAATGTCGCGGACGTGAAGACCTTCAAACTGCAGTACGCCGACGCGTCCAATACGGCGACGCTCATTAACGATGTCTTCGGCACGAGCCGGAGCACCACGAATCGTTCATCTTCGCGCAACAGCGCCACGAGCCAGTCGATTCAGTTCTCCGGTGGGCGCGGCGGCATGGGCGGCATGATGGGTATGGGGGGTACGACAAGCACCAGCGGCAGCTCCGATGTCACGGTCGTCGCCTCGGCCGACACACGGACCAACTCCGTCGTGGTCAGCGGGCCGCCGGAAACTCTGGCGATCATCGCCAGCGTCATCAAGGACCTGGATCAGAACCCCGAGCAGGAGCGGCGCATCTTCGTCTATCCGCTTAAGAACGCTACCGCCTCCAACCTCATGACGATCATGAACAGCCTCTTCACGCAGATGCGCAGCCTGAACCAGCAAGGCACGCGTACGACCCAGTCGAACCAGGGCGGGGCCACGGGCGGCCGGGGCGGTACGACCGGTGGCATGGCGGCTGGCGGTACGACGGGCGGTGCGTCGAGCAGCTCGTCCGAAGCGGCGGGGGCCAACGATCTGTCCGACGAAACCTATTTCCAGGCCGACACCACAACCAACTCGCTGCTGGTGTTGACCTCCACGAAGAACTACGCGTTGGTCAAACCCATCATCGACGATCTGGATAGATCGGTCGGCCAGGTGCTCATCCGCGTGCTCTTTGCTGAAATCACCCACACCGACACGGTCGATCTGGGTGTGGACTTCGCGGGAGTCAACCTGCGGGAGACCAACACGAACTTCAACGCTCTCAGCGGCACGCAGGGATCGACGACCTTCGGCGCCCCGAGCCTGGGTCTGACGCTCAACACCGTCGAGGGTGATTGGGATGTCACATTGCGGGCACTCCAGACGCAGACGCGGGTGAACGTGCTGTCTCGTCCGTACGTTCTGGCCAAGAACAATCAGGCGGCCACGATCTCGGTGGCGGCGGAAGTGCCGATTCCCAGCGGGACTTCGTCGAACGCCAACGGTGCCACGACCACGATTTCGTATCGAGACGACATCGGTATCGTGTTGACGGTCACGCCGCAGGTCAACCCGGACGGCGTGGTCAACATGACGGTCAACCCGAAGATCACCAACCGGACCGGACGCGTGCAGGTGTCTGAAGACCTCTCGGCCGAGACCTTCTCCACGCGGTCGGCCACAACCATCGTGACGGTCCGGGACGGCCAGACGGTCGTCATCGGCGGTTTGATCGAGGACAAGATCAACGACACGATCAACAAGGTGCCGCTGCTGGGCGACATTCCGATCATCGGCAGCCTGTTCGGGCGCACCGTACACGAGAAGGACAAGACGGAACTGCTCATCTTCCTGTCGCCGCGCGTGGCTCAGGAGCCCTCCAAGTTGACGGAGATATCGGCGGCCGAGCGTGAGAATACGAACATGGCCGCGGATCCGACGGTGTCCGAGCTCTTCCGTTCGCACATGGAGAAGATGAACAGCGGGGCCGACGCCAATCAGCCCAAGACGACAGCGCCGGGGGAGAACATACAGTAGAAACGCGGGACATTGACTGATCTGTACACGGCGTGTCGCACTCTGCAAAGTGCGGCACGCCGTTTTTGTTGGGGGATTATCTCTGTGGCTGCTCGCGGACCTCGACGAGGCCGACGTCGATATACTGGCCGCCCTCGATTTGGTGGCAGTGGACGGCCAACGTGTTGCGTCCCGGCTTCAGCGCGGCCCTGGCGTTCTCCTCGATGGAAACGAGGATATAGCTGCTCGTATAACCCTGGAGCTTCGCGGCGCGCTGGCCATTGAGGTAGACTTCGGCATCTTCGTCGTGGTGGACAGACAGGTACAGGCGGCCCGCGACGGCGTCCTTCAGGTCGAAGCTGCGGCGCATCCAGATGTCCGCCGTCTTCCATTGGGTGCGCACGACCGTCCCCGGCGTACTTTCGACGCCGAAGCCCCCGGTTCCGATCTGCCAACCGCTGTCGTTGAAATCGCTCACCTGCCAGGCGCCGACCGGCGCCGTTGTGGTGTACAGCCACGCTTGGCCTTCCTTCTGCGACGTGGGCGCCACCGGCACCACCGCCGGCGGGGGCAGATAGAGCGTTGCGCTGGCCGCACGCACCTGGGCGGCATCCATCTTCATGAGGGCACGATCGTACGTCATCAGACCGTTGATCTCGATCTCCACGTCGGTCGTCTGCGTGTAGACGGCGGCGCTGAGGCCATCCGCGATCAGCGGGCGCAGGTTCTGGACGAGGGCCAGATAGGCGCTGGTCAAGCTCTCCGCACTGGTGAAACTACGGTAGCCCCAGTTCTTCTGGGCCTGCCAGGTGTGGCCGGAAAGGGGCAGGCCCAGCCCGCCGAATTCGCCCAGGACGGCGGCCCGCGTCGGCTCGACGGGCGGGGTGCCGGGACCCGGATACACGTGAATGTCATGGACGTCACCGACCTTGCGGTCCGTCCAGCCGCTGGCGTTGTCCACCAGCCGGGAAGGATCGAGCTTCTTGACCATCTCGGTGACACGCTCTGTGTCATATTGTCCCCAACCCTCGTTGAACGGGACCCACATCACGATGCACGGATGATTGTGGAGAGCTTCCATCATGCGGGCCAGCTCGGCCTCGAACTGCTTCTTGCCTTCCGTGGTCTTGTTATTGGCACTGGGCATGTCCTGCCAGACGAGCAACCCGAGTCTGTCGCACCAGTAATACCACCGTTCCGGCTCGACCTTCACGTGTTTGCGGGCCATGTTCATGCCGAGCTGCCTGGTCACCTCGATGTCGTACTTCAGCGCCTCGTCATTCGGCGCCGTGTACAGCCCGTCCGGCCACCAGCCCTGATCCAGCGGACCATATTGAAACAGCGGCTTGTTGTTCAAGCACAGCCGCAGGACACCCTTCTCGTCCTTCCCGAGTGAAGTCTTTCGCATCGCGAAATAGCTCTTCACTGCGTCAACCACCTGCCCGTCACGTTTGAGCGTGACCTTGAGATCGTAAACGAAAGGAGACTCCGGCGACCAGAGTTTCGCGTTGGGAATCGAAAGCTTGGACGCGCCACCGCGCGGACCTGTTGCGGAAGCGACTTGTCGCCCATCGGCGGAGGCAACAGCTTCCACGGCCAAAGCGTCCGAGGCTTTGAGTCCTTCCACGATGACCTGCAACGTGCCGGCGTCGATGTCCGGCGTCAACTGGAGACGCGTGATGCCGCCGTCGGGCACGGGTTCGAGCCAGACGGTTTGCCAGATGCCGGTGACGGCGGTGTACCAGATGCCGTTAGGCTTGAGGACCTGCTTGCCGCGTGGCTGATCGCCGGCGTCGGTGGGGTCCCAGACGGAAACGACGATCTCCTGCGCGCCGTTGGGTTTCACGGCATCAGTGATGTCGAAGGTGAAGGGATCATAGCCGCCGCGATGGGTACCGACCTGCTTGCCGTTGACCCAGACGGTTGTCTCCCAGTCCACGGCGCCGAAGTGCAGGAGGATTCGCTTCTTGTCGGTGGCCCATTTCTCAGGGAGGGTGACCGTACGGCGGTACCACAGGCGATTATCCGGGCCGACCGGCTTCATCACGCCGGACAGGGCGGACTCAACCGGGAAGGGGACGAGGATCGGGCCGGCGTAGGCTTGCGGCTGGTTACTGTCCTTGGGGGCGATCGCGTAGTCCCACAAGCCGTTGAGGTTCAGCCACTCATCGCGAACCATTTGCGGCCGGGGGTACTCAGCATGAACGTTCTCCGGCCGGACCGCCTGGGCCCACTTCGTCATCAAAGGACCGCTCGCGGGTTTCCAATCCGCCCCGCAAGCCAGACAATGCCACGTGACGACCGCAATAGCAGCGGGAACAATGTACCTGCTCACCATGATGCACCTCCAGAACTCGTTATTGGGGGGGCGGCTCGGTCAGGCGAGATAGACTTTGTCTCCGGGCTTGATCGGGCCGACCTGATCTCGTTTGGCTTTCACGTCGGCCGGCTCCAGGGCGAAGCTGGGGGCCATTTCGATGAGGCAGTCGCACGTGCCATCCGCCTTGCGCGGGACCTTGATCCCGGCGGCTTCGAGCCAGTGGGCGGCGCGTTCCACCATCATCGCCCGGCAGGACTCGGCGCTGTCGACGCCGGTAGCGTTCTTGGTCGGAGCGAACTGCTCGGCCCGGTCGATGTCGA
The DNA here is from genome assembly GCA_964421295.1 of uncultured Pirellulales bacterium. GTDB lineage: Bacteria > Planctomycetota > Phycisphaerae > Sedimentisphaerales > Anaerobacaceae > PLanc-01. Next base: position 18,149 of record CAYQXM010000049.1, on the reverse strand, counting down.
GAATGATGGAATGCGAGGCCATCGGCACGGCGTCGAAAATGAAAGACTCCAGCTTGACCCCGTTCGGGTCCCTGGGCTCGACGTGCTTGCCCCGGGCGTCGACGTGTGGGATCTTCTTGACTGCCCGATGCAGCGGCAGCGAGAAGTCCTTGCTGTTGAGCCTCTCGATGAAGCTCGTGTTGATGATATGGATGGCGATGCTGCCTAAATGGAAGACCAGCGAGCCATCAGGGTTTCGCTTTTCGGCCAATTCATCAGGCAAGTCGCTATACTCGATAACGTTGATCTTGCCATTGACCAGACAGAAATTGCCGACCTTCTCTTTGGGAGCGTTCTTGATGACCGCCTTGGACGACATCTCCGCCCCGTCGAGGACATGCAGGCCGATAAAAAGGGGATCGAACAGCTTGACCAGGGGGTTATCCACCTGCCAGTAGCTGAGGTACTCCACGCCGCGACGTTTCATGTCGGCCAGAGCGCCGCTGCGCTGGAGGGCCTTGATGCATCCCCCGTGTCCATCGGGAGATAGGGCCAGGGATGCTTTGTCGGCCAGGAGGATTCTGCCGTCGAAGCTGAAGTTGGGCAGGGTTCCCTGCTGGAAGATGATCACGTTGTCGCGACCCAGCCCGTAGAAGTCATGGGACTCGAAAATCTTGACTGTTTCGCTATGGTTTAGGGGACTTGTCATGACGTACCAGGGACACACGGCCTTGTACCGGTCTCGGACGGCGGCGATGGTCTCGGCAAATACCTGAAAAAGCGTCTTTTCCTTGATCGGACTGATAGGATAATTGCCCTTGGGACCGTCGAAACCGAGGCGGGTGCCCTGACCGCCGGCCACGACGAAGCCTGCGACTTTGCCTTCCGCGATCAACTTCTCACCTAACTTGATAGCCTGTCTATACTTGTGCTTCAGCTCATCGCCTTGGGGCTGGATGCCGTATGACGAAGCTGGTTCCAGGGTCGTTGGCCCGCCGGCACTCGCCTCTGGGTTCAGGACGAGGCGGGGAATCCACTCAGAGATCTCTTGAAGGTCCAGGCCATTTATCTGCTCAAGCAACGGGTCACGCTGTGCGGGACTGAGTTGGTCCCAGAAGGCCAGCAGGTGTTCCTGCTTACAGTGAACCAGCTTTTTCCTGATGGAGTCGATCATGACAGGGTCGTAGTTCATCGTGTTCTCCGTAATTGCGAAGAGTACGGTATAAAAGAACCGGCGGAAAAATTCAAGAATTCTTGGGAAACATACGAAATCTGTTGACAGGGTATTGTCCCTGTGCTAAGATTTGAATAAAGACAGGTTGGCTTGCAGAAGGCCATATATCATATACAACAAGCTGTCATCATATTTCGATCACCACTTCATATCCAAGCCTGCCTGACTGAGGAAAAACCAATTTTTCCTTTCGCGAGGAGAGTCACGGGCATTACTGCCCACAAGGGATCTTTGGGTCTAAGACGATTGCCTTAAAAAGCAAGGTGCCGGCCGCTTATTCTGTGACAAAAGACTGAGCGGAGATTCGCATAGCCGGTTTGTGCCGGTTGTATGATGTATGGCATTGTAAGTAAATAGCCATTAATCCACTGTAAAGAACGGTCGGTCTGCGAATCTCTCGAAGTGAAAGGAGAATTGAAATGAGAAGAAAAGGTTTCACCCTGGTCGAGCTGCTGGTCGTGATCGCGATCATCGCTCTGTTAATGGGCATTCTGATGCCCGCCTTGGCGCGCGTGCGTCAGCTGGCGTTCAGAATGACCTGCGGCAGCAACCTGTCGGGTATCGGCAAGGCGATGCTGCTGTACGCGAATGATTACGATGACGAGCTGCCCCGTGGCGCAGGCCGCGGCGCGAGCTGGGGCTCCCTCGGCACCAACTGGCAGGCGACTACCCGCAACCTCGCGTACGGCATGGGCACCAGCACGGACGGCACCGGCGGCACCTGCTCGATTTCGAGCTGCTTCTACCTGCTGGTGAAGTATGCCGAAGTCACGCCGAAGTCCTTCCTGTGCAAGGGCGACTCGGGCGTCTCCGAGTTCACGCTGACCGGCGAACCCAGTCTGACGATTAGCGAGCTGACCCAGGCCTGGGATTTCGGCGTCACCCCGCAGAGCAAGTGCAGCTATACGTACCATGCTCCGTGGGGCAGCTTCGCTCTGACGACCTCGAGCGAGCCGGGCTTCGCCGTGGCGGCCGACCGCAACCCGTATCTGACGAGTCCGAGCAACCAGCAGACAGCGGCCAAAACGTCATTCCAGAATCCGAATGACAACACGGTTAATTTCAACGGCAAACTTGACGACAGCGCCGATCAGCTGTACGGCAACGCCGTGGTGCACCAGGAAGACGGCCAGAACGTGATGTTCCTGGATACGCACGTGTCCTTCGAGAAGAGAGCCTACTGCTCGCTCGAAGACGACAACATCTACACGCTGTCGACCTATACCGACAGGGGCGATCCCAAGGGTACGATCCCGGCGTTTAACGCCACCGGTTATTCGACGAGCTCTGGCTTGATCAAGAGCCGCAAGGACACCGTCCTGCTGCACGACGCGATGCAGATGACGGGCGGCACGGCCACGAGAAGCAGCTGATATCTCGTAGCGAAAGTTCGGTAGTTTAGCTCTTTGAAATTCGGGCGGCCCCGGCTTCGGTTCGGGGCCGCCTGTTCCTCCGTAGCGTGCTCTTTGACAATGCAGTGAAGGTTGAGTAGCGAGGGAGCTGGCGGTGGGTACTGGGAATCTGTGACCGCAGCGTCCGTGAGCTGTCCGCGGGTTGGGTAGATCATATTCATACGTGTGTCAGTCAAGCCATCATATTATATAGTGCCGCAATCATCCCGCAGGCCCGGATCAACGGATAACGGGTCCCACTTCTGTATCGCTTGCTCCATCCCCATCAACCCCGGGTGCACGTTTCAGCGTGTGGCATGGCGCCGGTGTAAGTGTGTCGCCGGTGGTCATCGTTCCGACAGTTCCGCGCGCTGGTGGTGCGCCCAAGTGTGAGGTACTGATCTTCGGGTTCAGTCGAGCTTGTGGTTCAACCTGTACAGGCGGCGCTTGTGTCGCCCCTGGCAGGTCCTAGTGTGTGAACAACCGGCCGGCTCGGGCGACGGACTGACCGTACGCGCGCGAAGCGCTAACCCAGGAGATCGACAGGTACACATCGTCCGAGCCTCGCAAGCGAAGAGCGTCCAGACTCTTGGCTTCCCGATTGTTCCGGCGCCCGTAGTGCGTCACGTCGTCATTCATTCCTTTATCAAAGCCGGATTACGGTCGGACCTGCCGATCTCGCGATGAGAAAGGAGCAAGTTATGAAAACGAAAGGTTTCACCTTGGTCGAGCTGTTGGTCGTGATCGCGATCATCGCTCTGTTAATGGGCATTCTGATGCCCGCCTTGGCGCGCGTGCGTCAGCTGGCGTTCAGAATGACCTGCGGCAGCAACCTGTCGGGTATCGGCAAGGCGATGCTGCTGTACGCGAATGATTACGATGACGAGCTGCCCCGTGGCGCAGGCCGCGGCGCGAGCTGGGGCTCCCTCGGCACCAACTGGCAGGCGACTACCCGCAACCTCGCGTACGGCATGGGCACCAGCACGGACGGCACCGGCGGCACCTGCTCGATTTCGAGCTGCTTCTACCTGCTGGTGAAGTATGCCGAAGTCACGCCGAAGTCCTTCCTGTGCAAGGGCGACTCGGGCGTCTCCGAGTTCACGCTGACCGGCGAACCCAGTCTGACGATTAGCGAGCTGACCCAGGCCTGGGATTTCGGCGTCACCCCGCAGAGCAAGTGCAGCTATACGTACCATGCTCCGTGGGGCAGCTTCGCTCTGACGACCTCGAGCGAGCCGGGCTTCGCCGTGGCGGCCGACCGCAACCCGTATCTGACGAGTCCGAGCAACCAGCAGACAGCGGCCAAAACGTCATTCCAGAATCCGAATGACAACACGGTTAATTTCAACGGCAAACTTGACGACAGCGCCGATCAGCTGTACGGCAACGCCGTGGTGCACCAGGAAGACGGCCAGAACGTGATGTTCCTGGATACGCACGTGTCCTTCGAGAAGAGAGCCTACTGCTCGCTCGAAGACGACAACATCTACACGCTGTCGCTCAATAACGACAGGGGCGATCCCAAGGGTTCGATCCCGCAGTACAACAGCACCGGTTATTCGACGGCTACTGGTTTCATCAAGAGCCGCAAGGACACCGTCCTGCTGGCTGATCCGGCGGTTTGGACCGGAGTGAGACCGAGATGAGTCTGCTATTTATTCTGCGCTGGGGGGGCTCCGCGGAGGAGCCCACCACCGGCGTAGGGGCTTGAGGGACCTTTTCTTCTACAGGAGGCGGCCCCGTGTGCAAAACGCGGGGCCGCCTTTCCGGGGTAGCATGATCTTTGACAATGCAGCAGGGGTTGAGGAGTGCGGGAGTTGTCGGTGAGTGTGGATACCCCGCCGCTCGGATTCCGGTGCGCCGGCGCAGGTTGGGCAAGTCGCATTCATAAGTGGTTCATTCGAGTTATCATATTTCCTATCACGGCTGTTCATCACGTCGGCCCGGATCAGTGAGAACGGGCTCCACTTTCTCATCGCCGGCTCCATGCCCATCAACCCTGGGTGTACGTTTCAGCGTGCGGTGTGGCAGGGTAAACGGCCTGCCGTCTCCGCGTGCTGACGGTGCGCCCCAGTGAGGTAGTGATCTTCGGGTTCAGTTGAGTTGCAGGGGTGACACAGGCGTCGCCCCTGCCAAGCCATGGTCTGTGGACAACCGGCCGGGCTCGGGCGACGGACCGACCGTTCGCGCGTCGAGCGCTAACCCAGAGATCGACAGGTGCACATCGTCCGAGCCTCACCGGCGAAGAGCGTCCGCGCTCTTGGCCTCCGATTGTCCCGGCGCGGTCCAGGCGTCACGTTGTCATTCATTCTTTCATCCTACCAGCCGCCCGTACGGTCGGACCTGCCGATCTCGCGATGAGAAAGGAGCTAGTTATGAAAACGAAAGGTTTCACCCTGGTTGAGCTGTTGGTCGTGATCGCGATCATCGCTCTGTTGATGGGCATTCTGATGCCCGCCCTGTCCCGGGTCCGTCAGTTGGCTTTCCGGCTGACCTGCGGATCCAACCTTGCCGGCATAGGCAAGGCGATGCTGCTCTATGCCAACGATTACGATGATGAGCTGCCGCGTGCCGCGGGCCGCAACGCGCTCTGGAACATCGTGGAATGGGACGCTCCGACGCGAAACGCGGCGTACAAGATCACCTCGACGGACGGAACCGGCGGCCAGGCATCCATCACGTCCTGCTTCTACCTGCTGGTGAAGTACGCGGAGGTGACGCCGAAGTCCTTCCTGTGCAAAGGCGACTCGGGTGTGACGGAGTTCACGCTGAGCCAGGAAACCGCCGCACGGGTAACGGAGCTGACCCAGGCGTGGGATTTCGGGAGCACTCCCCCCAGCACGGGCACGGCTAATGCCGGTCCGGGAGAGCATTGCAGCTATACGTATCACGCCCCCTGGGGCAGCTATGCCCTGACGACGTCGAGCGAGCCGGGCTGTGCCGTGGCCGCCGATCGCAACCCGTGGATCGATTCGCCCGGCGCGGCCAAGAAGACCTTCCCGAGCGGTGCCAGCGGCACGACGACGGTGACCTTCCAGGGCAAAGGCGGTGACAGCGCCAGCCAGGCATACGGCAACGCTGTCGTCCACCAGGAAGACGGCCAGAACGTCCTGTTCCTGGATTCGCACGTGGCCTTCGAAAAGAGAGCCTACTGCTCCCTCGAAGACGACAACATCTACACCGTGTCGACATACACGGACAAGGGCGATGCGCTGGGCACTGTCCCGAGCACCCTCTCGGTGTTCCCGACGTCCGGCGCCATCAAGAGCAGGAAGGACTCTGTCCTGGTTCATGATCCGAAGTTCGGAAGGTAAGCGGCGGAACTGACTGCTGAGGGGAGGCAGCCTCGTGGACCAAGCACGGGGCTGCCTTTTCTGGTGGCAAAACGTCACGTTCGCGGCAGTCGCAAACCCTGATGGGCGGGGATCGTCTCCACGAGCTCGAAATCATTCCGCATGGCCGAGACGGGCTCGCCGCGCTGCACGATGTCCTCCGCGGCGATCGTTCCCAGCTGCCCGTGGGCCGCCTTCAGGTACAGCACTTTCGTGGGATCGACGCCCATGATCCGGCACGCCGTCGCATCGACCGCCGCCAGGTTCGTGCCCATCACGATCGTCCCGGCGGACTTGGGCGTGCCCATGATCGGACCGTCGCCCTCCATGCCGATGATGCCGTCGATGATCGCCAGGTGTGGCTTGATCGTCTCGTTGATATCGAGCACGGTGCGCTCGATCCCGAGCCAGTGGAAGACATTCTTGGGCCAGCCGTAGACGATTCCCGGCATCAGACCGAAGAGGTTCTTCATCGAGAGGGTCACGCCCACCCAATGGTGCGTCTTCATCTTCGGCATCGACACGATCCAGTCGGCTTGTTCTACGGCCGCCGGAAACGTCAGAGTCTTGAGACTGTTCCGGCCGCCCGCATTGGGTTTGATGACGAGGTCGTCGTTGTTCAAATCGACGAACGGCGTTTTGTACTCGAGCAGCGGTTTGGCCATTTCCGCTTCTTCCAGGACGCGCGCGGTGTCCCGGCAGTGCCCGGGTCCCTCTCCGATGACGACACGTGCGGCTCCGAATCTGCGGAACGCTTCGACGGCGGCAAACACCAACTCCGGTCGCGTACAGATGTGCGTTGTGCCGCGCCGCGTCTCCACGAAATTCGGCTTGAGCAGAATCCGTTTGCCTTTGACATCCCGGGGGGAGATACCAAGGCCACGGAAACCGTCCTCGATGATCGAGGCCAGGTTCGCGTTGTACGAAGCCGCCTTGCCGATGAAGACCTTGGCCTTCGATCCTGTCTGTTGGAGGTGTTCGCGCAGCAGAGCCGCGGCCGTGCCGATGCCGACGGCGGCCAGACCGTCCACCAGCAGAGCACGCCTCGTTATCCTGCCTGACTCGGCTCTTCTTGGATCTGAACTGCTCATTTGGCCTCCAGAAAGCGAACCAGACCCGCATCGCAGTAATAGGCCAGCAGCAGCAGGCTCAGCGACACGGTGTCGTAGGGGCCCAGCTCCTGTTGGCGGGCGAGAACCCCCAGAATCTGCTCTTTGGCCCGATCCAACGGCTCCTGCCAGGCCCGCAGACCCAGGATGGCCCAGCCGAGCGACATCGGGGTATTCAGTGAAGGTAACTGGGCCTTCAAGTAAGTGAAACTCTTCTCGAAAGTGCTCTTCGGAGCCAGACCGACTATCGCGGCCAGGGCAATACCGGTCGTCTCCGGCATCGGGAGCATCTCCTTGCCGAGAGTCAACGTATTGCCATAGTTCCAGCCTCCCGCGGACAGTTGACGATCCACCAGCAGGCGAATGGCTTGGCTCGTTCGGGCGTGGAGCAGATAGCCGGACAGGCGCAGGGCCATCAGCGAGTACGCCGTCGGTTCCAGCCAGGGGTGTGTTCCGGCGATCCAGGGCCAGCCCGGGATGGTCTCGTCATGGCCTTCCATCTCTCTCTTGGCCAGAACGGTGACTTTCTCGATCTCCAGCATGAACCGCAGAGCCCTCTTGCGAGGTTCCTCGTACTCGGGTGACTTCAGCCAGGCGAGCACTGCCAGCGGCGTGGGCCAGCAGGCGTCCGGATGTTGGGACGACACGCAGACCCGGCCATCGGCCGCTTGGGTGGCCACGAGCGATTTCCTGGCGCTTGGGATCACAGCACTGTTTCTTCCGGAGGCTTGCAGGGCCAGAATGGCCCAGGAAGTCGCGTCCGGCCTGGCCTTCTCGCCTGGTCGGTTTGCGAACCCGGCACCTTCGATATAGCGGTCGCAAAGCAACCGGAGTTGGGATTCATCATTTGGATCAAGTAGCACCATTCTAACGGACCATTCTACCACATTCCGGGGCAAAAATCACATTGAACAGCAATGCCAGGGGTTTGTATTCTACCGTGATTCCTGATAAAGTAAGTAACTTGTATATTCCGAGGAGTGAAGGTATTGGCAAAAACACTGGTACACAAAATACTGGAACGGCACTGCGTCGAGGGCAAACTGACCCCCGGCGAAGAGATTGGGATTCGGATCGACCAGACGTTGACCCAGGACGCCACGGGGACGACGGCGTTTCTGCTGTTCGAGTCCATGGGCGTCAAGCGGGTGAAGACGAACCTGTCGGTCAGCTACGTCGATCACAACATGGCCGGCTTCGGGCCGGAGAATCATAACGATCATCTTTATCTGCAGACGGTCGCTGCCAAGTCGGGCGTCTTCCACTCCCGCGCGGGCAACGGCATTTGCCATCAGGTGCATCTGGAGCGTTTCGGCAAGCCGGGCGAAACTCTGCTCGGCAGCGACTCGCACACGCCCACGGCCGGCGGGATCGGCATGTTGGCCATCGGCGCGGGCGGGCTCGACGTCGCCGTGGCGATGGGCGGCGGGCCGTTCTACCTCCGCTACCCGAAAGTCCTGGGCATCAAGCTGTCCGGCAAGCTCAATGACTGGGTGGCCGCCAAAGACGTGATCTTGAGACTATTGGGCGACCTGTCCACCAAAGGCAACGTGGGTTGGGCGGTCGAGTATTTCGGCGAAGGCGCTGAGACTTTGACGGTCCCGCAGCGGGCGACGATCACTAACATGGGCGCTGAGCTGGGCGTAACGACCAGCCTCTTCGGCAGCGACGAACAGACGCGGCGGTTCTTGGCGGCTCAGAAACGGCCGCAGGACTACCAGCTCCTTACAGCCGACGCGGACGCCGAGTACGATCGCGTTATCGAAGTCGATCTGTCACAGTTGGAACCCATGGCGGCCTGTCCGTCCTCGCCGGACAACGTCAAGCCGGTAGCGCAGATCGCTGGTGAGAAGGTGGGACAGGTCGTTATCGGAAGCTGCACGAACTCCAGCTTCGTGGACCTGATGATGGTAGCCCAGGTGCTCAAGGGTCGGCGGATTCACCACATGGTCGAATTCGCCATCGCTCCGGGCAGCCGGGAAGTACTGAACATGCTGGCGGAGAATGGCGCCCTGGCGGACCTCATATCGGCGGGCGCCCGCATCCTCGAATCGGGCTGTGGTCCCTGCATCGGTCAGGGGTTCTCGCCGGCCGACGATGTGGTCAGTCTACGGACGTTCAACCGCAACTTCGCCGGACGCAGTGGCACGAGGAATGACCGCGTGTATCTCGTCAGTCCTGAGACCGCCGTGGCTTCCGTTCTGGCCGGGACGATCGAAGACCCGCGCGAACTCTCGAAGCGTGGCGGCGTCCCCTATCCGAGCATTCACTTCCCCGCCCAGTTCCATGTCGACGACAGCATGATCGAGCCGCCCCTGCCCGAGCAGAAGGCGAAGAAGGCCGAGGTGCTGCGCGGCCGCACGATCGTGGTCCCCGAGACGCCGACGCCGCTGCCGGCCAAGATGCACGGGGTCGTCCTGCTCAAGTGCGGCGACAAGATCACGACCGACCATATCATGCCGGCCGGGACCTATCTCAAGCTGCGCTCGAACGTGCCGGAATATGCGAAAGTCGTGTTCCAGTGTTTCAACGAGCCGGGCAAACCCACCTTCGCCGAGCGCGCCCTCGCCGTGAAAGCCGGCAAGCAGACCGGCATTATCGTCGCCGGCGAAAGCTACGGCCAGGGTTCGTCAAGAGAGCACGCCGCTCTGTGCCCCATGTATCTGGGCGTGCGCATGGTGATCGCCAAGAGCATCGAACGCATTCATCGGGCGAACCTGATCAATTTCTGTATCGTGCCCGTACAGTTTGCCAAGCCGTCCGACTATGACATGCTCGCGCCGGACGATGAATTGATCGTGAAGGATCTCCACGGCGCCATCAAGGCCGGCGACACGGTCACGATCGCCACGAAGGACGGCTCGTTCGAATTCGTGGGCAAGCTGAACCTGTCGAGCCGCGACCGCGATATTCTGCTGGCCGGCGGACTGTTGAACTACACACGTACGAAGGCCCATGGCTGAGAAAACGGTCAGCGTCTTTGGCAGTGGCCGGATCGGCCCGGACCGGCCGGAATTCGCAGCGGCCGCGCAGGTGGGGCGGGCGCTCGCCGAGGCGGGTTTCACAATCGCCAACGGCGGCTACAAAGGCACGATGCTCGCCGCGGCCCAGGGCGCCAGGGCCGCCGGCGGTGCAGTGATCGGGGTGACGTGTCTGGCGTTTGCCGGCAGCATCGTGAATGACTGCGTGACGCGTGAAGTAGTCACGCGGTCGCTCGACGAAAGGCTCGGCACCCTGATCCGGCTCGGTGACGCGTATGTCGTCCTGCCGGGCGGCACCGGGACGCTGCTGGAGCTGGCCATGGTCTGGGAATTGAAAAATAAGAAGTTCCTCGACCGGGCCAAACCGATTATCCTGATGGGGGAGTTCTGGAAACCCGTGGTCGAGCTGGTCTGTGGGGACCAGCCCAAGAGTGCCGCCTGCGTGGCGTTCGCCCGTGGGCCGCACGAGGTGGTCGACTTGATCGGACGTGCGTTATGAATCGCATCTGGCCTTGGGCGCTGTGTCTGATGATGAGCGGTGCGGCGTGGGGGGCGGAGCCGCCGGCCCCGAAGCCGCTGCTGGACGGCCTCTTTTTGCAGGATGTTAACGGCCGGCTGGCGCACGACGACGTCAACGATGTGTGGCTTTTTGATCTGACGGCGGACGTGAATGCCGCCGGGGTGAACGTGCCGGCCGGGACGGACTTCATCCTGCTTCCTTCCGGCGTTCTCGCGGACATCATCGCGGATTCCCGGGACCGCCTGCAGCCCTTATACCGGCTCTCCGTGCAGGTGACACAATATCAGGGCCGCAACTACCTGCTGCCCATCCACTACCTGTCATGGAGTCGATTGAAGGAGCCCAACGAACCCGCGCCGGGAGCTGGCCGTCAGATTCCAGGGGCGGCGGAGCCGAACAAGGCGTTTCCCGTCCCGCCGGAAATCGCCAAGGCATTGCAGGGTCGCCCGCCCTTGCGGGCGCAACCGCGCGTGACAGCGAGCCCCTCGGCCGAGACCTCGGCACGCGTACTGGTGGACGTCGTCGGTTTCCTGGAGCAAGGGAAGGGACAGACGGTGTTTGTTCCTGATGCGTGGGGCCTGAACGTCTCGGCGCAGGCATACGTCGTGCTGCCCAACGCGATTCTGGAGCAGGCGGAGCGGACCCAGACCGCGGCCCGGGACCGCATCCGTTTCAGTATTGCCGGGCAGGTCAGCGCGTTCAAGGGCCGATCGTACCTGCTCTTGCTGCGGGCCGCACGGGCCTATAGTTACGGGGACTTTGGCGGTTAAGCCATGACACATGAATTCGACCATCTTCTGATCCTCTCCTCGGACCCGGAATTCACGAGCAAGCTTGCCGCGCTGCGGTCGGACATGCTCGCGGCCGCGCGACTGGCCGGGGCGGGCAGCCAACAAAGCAAAACTGTGGCGGAAATCCTCGGCGCCGTGGCGCAGCGTGGTGACGCCGCCGTGACGGAATACACCGACAAGTTCGACCGGGTCCGTCTCGATCCGGGCGAGTTTCGCATCGCTGAAGATGCACTGTACACGGCGCACGCCGCCATCGATCCCAAACTCTCCGTCGCTCTGCGCAAAGCGATCGACAATGTGCGTGACTATCAGTCGAAGATCTTCGTGGGGCATGGCTCGACCTTCTCACATGGGACGGGGATCAGGTACACGCCCATCCGGCGCATCGGCGTCTGCGTCCCGGGGGCCTCGGCGCCTCTGCCCTCGACCGTGATCATGACCGTCGTCCCCGCCCAGGTGGCGGGGGTCAAGGAGATCGCGGTCGTCTCGCCGCCGCGCTTCGAAGGCAGCATTCATCCGGTCATTCTGGCCGTGTGTCACGAGCTCGGCGTCGACGAGGTCTACCGCATCGGCGGGGTCCAGGCAGTGGGTGCTCTCGCCTACGGGACGCCGAGCCTCCCGAAGGTGGACATGATCGTCGGACCTGGCAACGCGTGGGTCCAGGCGGCCAAGAAGAGCGTCGCGGGCGATTACGTCGGCATCGATGCGATCGCCGGGCCCAGCGAGGTCTTCATCGTCGCCAACGACGAGGCCAACGCGGCGTGGATCGCCGCCGATATGCTCAGCCAGGCCGAGCACGCTGCCGATAGCAGCGCTGTGGTGGCCACCGACTCCGAGCCGTTGGCGCGCGCCATCATGAAGCAGCTTGAGATCCAGCTTGCCGCCCTGCCCAGGGCCGCTGATGCGGCCAAGTCACTGGAGCGATTCAGCCGGATCATCGTGGTGCCAAGCATCGACCAGGCCATCGCACTGGCCGATCAGTTCGCCCCGGAACACCTGGAGATCCAATGCGGTGCGAAGAGTCGCGACATCGCCGGCCGCATCACCAATGCAGGTGCGATTTTCATCGGCCCCCACACTCCCGTCGCCGTCGGCGACTACTGGGCCGGACCCAGCCACACGTTGCCCACCGGCACGCGCGCCAAGTTCTCCAGCGCCCTGACGAGCAATGATTTCCTGAAGACCATCAGCCTGATCGAATACAGCGCCGAGCAGCTGGCCGCGTGTGCCGACGACATCGTCCGCCTCGCCCAGACCGAAGGCCTCGATGCCCATGCCCGCAGCATTGAGCTCCGGCGGAAATAAGGATCATGCCTCCCAAACGAGCCGCTCGCTGTTGCGCCAATAGAATCGTCCGAGGATGTGGGCCGTGATCATTGTTCCGTAGGGAATCGCGACGCAAGCGAGGATCGCGTGCGGGATGAGCAGCGGTTTGCCCTTCATGATCTCGAACACCGGGTCCATGAAGAACGTGAACGGAGCGAAGACCAGCATCAAGCCGCAGTAAGATGGCAACGTGCGGAAGATAGAACGGAACAGCAATAACGGGCTGAGCGCCCTGACATCATCGATCATCACCATGGCGAGCAATCCCATTGGTCCCAGCACGATGCCCCAGACCAGGAGCAACCAGTAGATGGCGTTCCTCTCATGCGCAAAGTCACAGTACGCGGACGCAGGCCAAGTGAAAAGCGCACGGGTCAAACCGAGGTGGAACACGCGAGACCAGATGTCGCTCAGGACCGGCATACTGTGAATCAGCTCCGGGGCCCGGGTCTGGCCTTGAGCGCTTTCCGACACGCACTCGGCAAAGTACCAGATGCTATAGAGCCCGATTGCCAAGACGATGGGGGCCAGAAGCAGCATCGGTCCCGTGCCGGCCGAATAGGTGATCGCTCCTATCGAAGCGATCGCCAGAGGGACACCAATGACGGCTGCCAGGTATATCAGCCCGGATGCGTTGAACGGGTAGAGGAGGATGTCAATGGGCCAGGGGAACCGACGGCCATCTGTGTCTCCAGTCGGCGACCTGAAGGACTCCGATTCTTCGTCACATGGCCCCATGTCCACGGCTTCACCCTTTTCCTCCAGCTCCAGCAAGTCCCTATCGAGCGGTGCCGGCGGATCGGGGCTTGATGGTTTCGGCACAAGGATCGTGCCTTTGCAGTGAGGACAAACCACCTTCCTGCCGGCGAGATCTTCGTGGGTGGTGAGCTTCACAGAGCAGTGAGGACAGGCAAACCGCAGCATAGTGCCTCCGACCATTCACAATCTACCGTTGGCAATCCGTGATTTGCCGTCCCCGGGACACGAGAAGCGCAAATCGTGAGCTTCTATGTCAATGGACGCGCAGCGGCTTGCGGTAATCGAGGGTTTTCATTTTCTTTTCTGTCAGATGCCCCAGTCGAGACGCGCGCGGTTGCGCCAGTAGAAGCGGCCCAGGATATGCGCGAGAAGGAACGAGCTGTAAGCGTTGGCCAGGAGACTGAGCAGACTGATCGCCACCAGGGCTCTGACATGAGGCATCGGCAGGGGTAAGGTCGCTCCTGACAGCAGGGCCAACAGGGCGATGATCGTGAGGAGACAAGCCACCAGAGCGACATAAGACAGGAACACGCGGCTGATCGAGGCGATCAGAAAGAACGGGTTGAGAGCGGAGAGAGAGTCGTTGATAACCATTGCCAGCAAGCTCATGGGAAAGAAGAACACGGCCCAGGCCGCCAGAGCCCAGAAGATCGCGTCGAACCTCTGCATCCACCCCCAGTAGACCAGGACCGGGACGACGTAGACGAGGTACACCGCCAGGAGGTACGAGCCCCTCGCCCACAGGGTGTTCAGGCTGGTGTCGGCGTCGATAATCTCCGGCGCACGCGTCCCGCCCTTGGCGCTGTCGTACACGCATTCCGCCAGATACCAGAGGACATATAAGCCCATGAGGACGCCGATCCCGAAGGACACCCACCCGGCGAGACGCACGAGTCGGAAGAACGCGACTCCCAGGAAAGCACTGATCAGTGGCAGGCCGATCATCACGGCCAAAGTCACAAGGCCGGTCGTGCTGAACGGGTACAGCAGAATGTCGAGGAGCCAGAAGAGCTTGCGCTCGCCGGTGTATTCCGGGGTCGGTTCGGGAGGCAGGGACGCCAGCAGCTCCTGGGCCTGCTGCCGCTCACGTGCGGCGGTATCCGGCGCCACCGGCACCGGCGCCGCCTTGAATGTCACCGGGGCGGGAGGCTCCAACGGGGTGCTCGAATCTTCGCGTATCAGCTTGAGCTCAGGCTCGGGAGGATGAGGAATAGTCAGCTTGCTCTTGCAGTGAGGACAGGCGGCGGTCCTGCCGGCCCGGTCCTCGCGGGCGGTGAGCTTCATCGAGCAGTGGGGACAAGTAAACCGCAGCACAGCGCCTCCGGCGATCCACGACGCACCACGGACCATGAACGATTTGCGATCCGTGGGACAGGCTGGCCCGACGGAATCGCAAATCGCAATGCGCCCACAATCAGTGCTTGTCAGCCCAGCTTCTGGCGGATCAGCTCATTGGCCTTGGCGAGCGCCTCGTCGATCCTGGCGGGGTTCTTGCCGCCGGCCTGGGCCATCTGGGGTCGGCCGCCGCCGCCGCCGTCGACGATGGGGGCGATGGTCTTGATGATGTCCCCGGCCTTGAGGCCTTTGGCAATCAGGTCGTCGCTCACGCCGGCCAGGAGCGTTGCCTTGCCGTCGTCTTCGAACGCCAGAACGATCGCCGCCGACTGGGCCTTCTTCTTGAGCATGTCGATAGCTTCACGGGCACGCTCTATGTCATTAGACGCGAGACGCCCGACGATAATCGATGATTCGCCGCTCTTGGGGGATTTTTCGAACAATTCTCGCGCCTCGGCCAGTGCGTCCGCGCCGCCGGCGCGGGAGGCGGTTTTGAGTTCCTTGCCCAGCCGTTTGTTCTCGGCCATCAACTGCTCGACGCGCTGCGACAGTTGCTCGGCAGGGACTTTGAGCAGATCCGACAAGCCATCCACGACGCGGGCCATGTTCTCGGCATAGGCGGTGAAGCCGGGACCGGTCAACGCCGTGATCCGGCGCACGCCCGCCGAGACGCTCTCTTCGCGGATGACTTTGAAGCCGCCGATCAGGCCGAGTCGATCCAGGTGCGTACCGCCGCAGAACTCCCGGCTGAACGCCTCACCGATCTGCTGCGTGCTGTTGGCACCGATGCCGACCACGCGGACCTCGGAGCCGTACTTCTCGCCAAACAGCGCCATGGCGCCCAGCTTCTGCGCTTCTTCCTTCGCCATGACCGCCACGGACACAGGCAGGTCGGCGTCGATCTTCTCCCGAACCAGCGCCTCGGCCTTCGCGATTTCCTCGGCCTTCGGTGCCTTCGGATAGGTGAAGTCGAAGCGCAGATAATCCGGCCCGACGTAGCTGCCCTGCTGGGACACGGACTTGCCCAGCACTTGCTGCAGCGCCCATTGGAGCAGATGTGTCGCCGTGTGATTCTTCTTGATGGCGTTTCTGTCTTTGCTGACGACGGCCTTGACCGTCTGGCCCACCTGGAACGATCCCTTCGTGACTTTGCCGCGATGGATCACGCAGTTGGCGATGCGATTGGTGATCTCGACGACGAACTCGTTGCCGTCGGAGGTGATCGCGCCGCAATCACCGACTTGGCCACCGGCTTCGGCATAGAAGCAGGTCTTGTCGAGAATCAGGCCAACCTGCGTGTCGGCAGGGACCTTGCCTTCCTTCTTGAAGCCTTCGGCATCGATCCAGCCGATGACCGTCGCGTTGCAGGTATCGGTCTTGTACTTGTGCAGGTCTTCCGTCGAGGGCAGATCGACGTCGGTGAGGCTGGCCATGAGCGAATCGCTCTTCTGGGCGGCCCGCGCCCGCTCGCGTTGCTGCTCCATCAACTCAGTGAAGCGCTTGCTGTCTACCGACAGGCCACGCTCACTCGCCATGAGCTGAGTCAGGTCGAAGGGGAAGCCGTAGGTGTCGTAGAGCTGGAACGCATCGTCGCCGCTGATAATCGCTTTGCCCGTCTTGGCGGCGCGTTCGGCGGCGGCGGTGAAGATGTCGATGCCACGATCCAGCGTCCGCCCGAAGCTGGCCTCTTCCGACTGCACGACGGTCGAGACATGTCCGGCCCGCTCCTTGATCTCGGGGAACGCCTCGCCGAGGATATCGATCACGGTCGGAACCAACTTGTAGAGGAACGGTTCGTGCAAGCCCAGCTCCCGCCCGAAGCGCGAAGCCCGGCGGAGAATGCGGCGGATCACGTAGCCGCGGCCGTCATTGGACGGTGTCGCGCCGTCGGTGATGGCGAACGTGAGGGTGCGGATATGGTCCGCGATTACCCGGAAGGCGTTGTCCGTCTGGTTGCCGAGCTGTGACGAGTACAGGCGTCCCGTCATCTCGCTGGTGTGCTGGATGATGGGCATGAACAGGTCGGTATCGTAGTTGCTGCGTTTCTTCTGCAGCACGGAGACCACGCGTTCGAGACCTGCGCCGGTGTCCACGTAGTGAGCGGCCAGCGGGACCAGTCTTCCCGACCCCTGACGATTGAACTGAATGAAGACCAGATTCCAGAGCTCGATATAGCGGGCGCAGTCGCCGTTGACCTGGCAGACATGTCCCGGCACGCCTTTCTTGTCGCAGCGGTCGGGACCGAGGTCGATGTGCAGTTCGCTGCACGGGCCGCACGGACCCGTGTCGCCCATCTCCCAGAAGTTCGCTTTCTTGCCGAACGGGCGGACGCGATCCGGATGGATCGGCGTCACTTTCGTCCAGAGGGCGGCGGCTTCTTCATCCTGGGGCAGGCCGTCTTCCTTGTCCCCGGCGAACACCGTGGCCCAGAGCTGATCGGGATTGATGCCCAGGACCTTCGTGAGGAGCGTCCACGCCCACTCGATCGCTTCGGCCTTGAAGTAGTTGCCGAACGACCAGTTGCCGAGCATCTCGAAGAACGTGTGATGATAGGTGTCCTTGCCGACCTCCTCGAGGTCGTTGTGCTTGCCGCTGACGCGGAGACATTTCTGACTGTTGACGGCGCGGGGCCAGGGCGGTTCGATCAGGCCCAGGAAGATGTCCTTGAACTGGTTCATCCCGGCGTTGGCGAACAGGAGCGTCTCATCGCCGATCGGCACCAGGGGCGAGCTCGGGACGAACGTGTGGCCTCTTTCCTTGAAGAAGTCGATGAAACCGCTGCGAATCTGTTTGGCGCTCTGCATAATGTGACCGTCATCTCGTTGACCAACCATGGAGGCGCTGTCACCAAGTGCAAACTTGCGAGACCTTTTCCTTGCCGCCCGTTAGTCAGAACCTTGTTATCTACTCTGACGCTTCGGCCGAGTCCTTTTCACCTTCCGCGGCGCCGGCCTTCGTCAGAGGCTGGGAAAATCCCTTGACCTCCAGCAATTTGCTTCGTATTTCTTCGGTCAAAGCAGGGTTCTCCTGCAGGTATTTCTTGGCGTTATCGCGCCCTTGTCCCAGGCGCATCTTGCCGTAATTGAGCCAGGCGCCGCTGCGTTCGATGATCTCGGCCGCCAGCGCCAAGTCGATCACGTCGCCTTCGTAGCTGATGCCGCTGTCGAACATGATGTCGAACTCGGCTTCGCGGAAGGGCGGGGCGATCTTGTTCTTCACGACGCGGCCCCTGATGCGGGAGCCGATGGCGCCTTTGGCGTCCTTGAGCGTCGTGATCCGGCGCAGGTCGATGCGCACCGAGCTGTAGAACTTCAGGGCCTTGCCGCCGGGGGTCGTTTCGGGATTGCCGAACATGACGCCGATCTTCATGCGGATCTGGTTGATGAAGACGA
>CAYQXM010000048.1:4546-37383 GCA_964421295.1 uncultured Pirellulales bacterium | reverse complement strand
GCCAACTATCGAGCCGCTTGCCTGGCACAATCCAAGGCGCATTTTGCGTCGACGTTGAGCATCGCGGCCGAAGAGGCGGACGAAAGCGAGTTCTGGATGGAATTCAGTGTCGAGGAAGGTATGCTAAGGGAGCAACGTGTGGCTCCACTGCTGACGGAGGCCCATGAGCTGACGTCGATCTTCGTCGCCAGCCGGAAGACAGCAAGGAACCGGACCACGGAATTGAATCATCAATAATCAATGACTATGGCATATACAGTCCTCGCACGGAAATACAGGTCTCAGACGTTCGACGACGTCGTGGGGCAGGATCCGGTTTCGCGGACGCTCAAGAACGCGATCGAGACCGGACGAGTGGCCCATGCGTACCTCTTTTCCGGCACGCGCGGCGTGGGCAAGACGACCATGGCGCGGATTCTGGCCAAGGCGCTCAACTGCCTGTCCTTCCCGGCCCCTACCACGACGCCCTGCCTGACGTGCGATAGCTGCAAGGCCATCAATACGGGCGACGACATCGACGTGATCGAGATCGACGGGGCCTCCAACAACCGGGTCGATGAGATTCGCGAGCTGCGCGAGAACGCCATCTACCGCCCCGCCCGGGCGCGGTACAAAATCTACATCATCGACGAAGTCCACATGCTCACGACCCAGGCGTTCAACGCCCTGCTCAAGACGCTGGAGGAGCCGCCGGAGCATGTGAAGTTCATTTTCGCCACGACCGAGCCGAACAAGGTGCTGGCGACGATTCAGTCGCGGTGCCAGCGGTTCGACTTCGCGAATATCAGCCCCCGCCAGATCGCCGAGCAGCTCAAGAGCCTCCTCAAGAAAGAGGAGATCGGGTTCGAGGACGATCTGGTCCTGAGCGTGGCCAAGATGGCCAACGGCTCGATGCGGGATGGTCTGAGTCTGCTGGACCGGCTCATCAGCACCGGCGCCCGGCCCCTGACGGCGCAGCTGATCGAGGAATATCTCGGCCGGCCGAGCGAGGAGAAGGTGCAGCGGCTGGTCGAGAAGATTGGCGATGGTGACGCCGCGGGCACATTGAAAGCCGCCGAGGCACTGATCGGAGCCGGGCTGGGCGAGGCGCAGGTGATCGACGCTTTGACCGAGTACATGCGGGACCTGCTGGTGATCGCGGCGGCGGGCGCCGATACCGATCTGCTGATCCTCACGGCCGCTCAGAAGGAAAAGGCGGTCGAGCTGGCGAAGAAGTTCGACGCGGCCAGCCTCGTCTACAGCATCACGGCCCTGGAGAAGCTGCGTTGGTCCGTGAAGAACAGCGACACCCCCCGGGCCCTGCTCGATGCCTCCCTGCTGCGGTTCGCTCTGAGCGAGCACTTCATGAACGTCGACGACCTGCTGGCCCGTGCCCAGGGCGTCGCGGACCCAGAGGTCAAAAAAAAACTCCCGGTAGTATCTGAGGGAACAGGGGTCAGGGATCAGGGGACAGAGGGCAGAGGACAGAGGGCGGAGGACAGAGGGCAGAAGGCAGGAGGCAGCGCTACCGTCCATCCGGCGGCAGCACGCACGATAGACAATCTGTCGGACGCCTGGTCGGAGATTCTCAGTCTGGCGGGACAGAGACTCAAGCCGTCCACGGCCATGCTGCTCACGGGCTCGACACTCATCAAGCTCGAAGACGATGTGCTGACGGTCGAGTTTCCCGCCACGGCCAAGCCGCAGAAGGAAATGTGCGAGCACAACGGGCGGCTCGATCAGATTACAGCGGTCGCCAACGAATACCTGGGCCGGTCCGTTCGCCTCAAGTTCACGGTCGCGGCCTCCGCCGCACCGGTCGAGGCCGCACCGGCGGAGGGACGATCCGAATCGACGTCACGCCGACGCGAGATCCTCAACGACCCCGCGGTCAAAGCCGTGCTCACCGGCCTGGAAGCCACCGTCACGAGCATCGAAGATGGGTCGGCTCAGTAGCGGGAAACGCTCACGTCCTCGGACATCTTGCCCGTGACGAGATAGATCACGCGCTCGCAGATGTTCGTCACCCGGTCCGCGATCCGCTCCAGATTGTGCGCGGTCCAGATCAGGTACGTGGCCTGGGTAATGCTCCGGGGATTCTCGATCATGAGGGCGAGCAAGTCGTGATAGACCTGCTCATAGAGGCGATCGACCTCGTCGTCCTCGGCGCAGATGGCAATCGCCGCCCTGGCGTCGCGGTTGATGAAAGCATCCAGCGACTCGCGCAGCATGCCGACGCCCTTCTCGGCCATGCGCGGGATATCCACCAGGGGTTTGACCAGGGGTTCGCGGCCGTAAAGCAGGACGATCTTGCCGATCCCCTCGGCGTAGTCGCCCATCCGCTCCAGTTCCGTGATGATGTTGAGAATCGCCACCATTTCACGCAGGTCACTGGCCACCGGCTGCTGCGTGGCGATCAGATCGATGCAGTGGTCTTCGATGTGCCATCGTTTCCTGTTGATCAGCTCGTCTTCGGCGACGATCTTCTCCGCTTCGGCCGTGTTCTGCGTCTTCAGGGCCTCGACGGACCGGCTGATCGCCGCGATGACCATCTGCCCCATGTTCATCACATCGGTTTCCAGGTCTTTGATATGCTGGGTGAAATCGCGTCGAGTCATAACCTGCTCCAGTGACGGCTAACCGAAATCGCCGCTGATGTACTTCTCCGTCAGTTTCTGTTCGGGATTGGTGAAGATACGTTTGGTGTCCGCGAATTCGATCAGCTCGCCCAGGTACATGAAGCCTGTGAAGTCCGAGACCCGGGCGGCCTGCTGCATGTTGTGTGTCACGATCACAATCGCGTAGTCCAGCTTCAACTCGCGTAACAGATCCTCCACGCGCAACGTGGAGATGGGGTCGAGGGCCGAGCAGGGCTCGTCGAACAGCACCACCTCGGGCTTGAGGATGATGACGCGGGCGATACACAGCCGCTGCCGCTGTTCGAGCGACAGCAGCCGGGCGTTCGTATGGAGCTTGTTTTTGAGCTCCTCCCACAGACCCACACGCTCCAGGCCCTCCTGAATAGCCGCCCGGATTTCATCTCTCCGCTCGACCGTCCGGTGGATGCGGAGGCCGAACTTGAGGTTGTTGTAGATGGACAGATCGAACACGTTGGGCCGCTGGAAGACCATGCCGACCCTCTTGCGCAGGTCGATGAGATCGGTCGCGGGGTCGAGGATGTCCCGGCCGTCGATCAGAATCCTGCCCTCCATCCGCGAATTCTCGACGAGATCGTTCATCCGGTTGAAGCAGCGCAACAGGGTGGACTTGCCGCACCCGGACGGACCGATCATCGCCGTGATGCTGCGGTCGGGAATGCGGATGTTGACGTTCTTCAGGGCCTTGAAGGTCCCGTAGAACAGATTCAAATCCACCGTCTCGATCTTGGTTTGCAGTTCCATACTATCCGAACCGGCCTGTAATGTAATCGTCCGTCCGCTGATCTTTGGGACTCAGGAACATGGGATGCGTCGGGCCGATCTCGACCAGCTCACCCATCAGGAAGAACGCACACCGCTCGCTGACCCGCGCCGCCTGCTTCGTATTGTTGGTGACAAGTATCTGCGTGTAATTCTCTTTCAGCACGCCCATCGCCTCCTCGACCTTCGCCGTGGAGATCGGGTCGAGGCCGGAGCAGGGTTCGTCGTACAAGATGACCTCCGGCTGGACCGCCAGCGTGCGGGCGATGCAGAGCCGCTGTTGCTGGCCGCCCGAGAGGCGCATGGCCGACTCGTTGAGCCGGTCCTTCACCTCTTCCCACAGATAGGCCTTCTTCAGGGCTTCTTCCACGGTCTGACGGACGACGTGCTTGTCCGTCACGCCGTGAACCTTCGGACCGTACGCGACGTTTTCAAAAATGCTGACCGGCAGCACCTGCGGCATCGCGAAGATGATGCCCACGCGCCGGCGCAGCACGTTGTCGGTCATCGAGGCGATGTCGACGCCGTTCAGGAAGATCTCACCGCTCTGGCGGTAGGTCGTGTTCAGGGAATTCAGGCGATTCAGGGCCCGCAGGAAGGTGGTCTTGCCGCTGTTGGAGGGACCGATGATGCCGAGGATCTCGCCCTTGGGGATCTCGATGCTGATACTCTTGAGCGCCTGGTGCGAACCGTAGAAGCAGCTCAAGTCATTCGTTCTTATGACCGCCTGCTCTACCATGATTTCCTCTTCCGGAAATGCGCCCGCAAAAAGACACTCACCAGGTTCATGACAAACACGAGGGTGATCAGCACCAGGCCCGTGGCGAAGCTGAGCTTCATCGGCATGTTCGGCACCTGCGTCGAGATGACATACAGGTGATACGGCAGGGCCATGACCTGATCGAAAGCCGACCGCGGCAGCCGGGGCAGGTAGAACGCGGCGACGGTGAACAGGATGGGCGCCGTTTCCCCCGCCGCCCGGCTGAGGCTCAGCACGGTGCCCGTCAGAATGCCGGGGATCGCGTACGGCAACACACAATAACGCACCGTCTGCCACCGCGTCGCTCCCAGGGACAGGCTGATCTCGCGGAAGCTCGCCGGGACGGATTCCAGTGCTTCCTTCGTCGCCGTGATGACCACGGGGAGGCTCATGATGCCGAGCGTCAGAGACCCGGCGAGAATGGATGTCCCCAGGTGCAGGAACAGCACGAACACCGTGAAGCCGAACAGGCCGTAGATGATCGACGGAATCCCGGAGAGGTTCACGACCGACAGCTTGATCATCCGCGTGAAGAAGCTCTCTTTGGCGTACTCGACCAGGTAAATCGCCGAGAAGACGCCCAGCGGCAGCGAGAACAGCATGGTCCCGATCACCAGGATGACCGTGCCCACGATGGCGGGGAAGATCCCTCCTTCCTTCATGCCGTTGCGGGGTGACTCCCAGATGAACGACCAACTGATCGCGCCGGCCCCGTTGACGATCACGTAGAGAATCGTCAGCACGACCGGCAGGACCACCATGAGGGTCAGGACGCCCAGGACGGTGAAAGCGATCTTCTCGCGTACTCGCGCGGCATTCATCGTCGCGCCCTCCGCAGGAAGATGTCGGCGGTCAGATTGATGAAGAACGTGATGACGAACAGCACCAGCCCCACCGCGAAGAGCGCCAGGTAGTGATCGGAACCCGAAACGGTCTCGCCCATCTCCCCGGCGATGGTGGCGGTGAGCGTGCGCAGCGGCAGGAGAACGGACGTCGGCATGACCGGCGAGTTGCCTGTCACCATCAGCGCGACCATCGTCTCGCCGATGACCCGGCCGATGCCCAGCATGACGGCGGCAATGATGCCGGGCGAAGCCGAGGGCAGGATGACGCGCCACAGGGTCTGCCAGCGCGTGGCGCCCAGTCCGAAGGCCGCCTCACGATAGGAGCGTGGGACACTGACCAGGGCGTCCTCGGAGATACTGATGATCGTCGGCAGCGCCATGAAGGCGAGCAGTAGACTGCCGGTCAGGCCGCACATGCCGGTGGGCAGGTGCAGCAGGTTCCGCAGAGACGGTCCCAGCCAGATGATGCCGATGAACCCCAGGACCACACTCGGGATCGAGGCCAGGATTTCGATGACGGTCTTGAGCACCGTCTTGAGCGACCGGGGCGCCACTTCCGCAATGTACATCGCCGCGGCGATGCCCATCGGCACGCAGATGGCGATGGCTCCCATTGTCACGTAGATCGACCCCAACAGGAGCGGCAACGCCCCGAACTGCGGCGGCTCGGAAATCGGCAGCCAGTTGCGGCCGAAGAGGAAGTGACCGGCCGAGTACATGCGGAAGAAGGAGATCGAGTCACGCAGCAGGAACAGGAAGATCAGGAACACGAAGGCCACGACGGCAAAGCCGCTGACCCTGATGCACAACTCGATGCAGAATTCACTGACTCTTCTGTTCAAGCGTCGCTCCTACGGGCACGAAACCGGTTTCAACGAATTGCTGCTGCCCCCGGGGGCTCATAGTGAAATCGAGGAGCAACGTCGTGCCCGCGTGCGGCGTGCCGTTGGTATAGAAGTACAGCGGCCGGGCCAGGGGATAGGTCTTGGCGATGACGTGCCTGATATCGGGCGGGTAATACTGCCCATCCTTTGCCTGCACGAGCAAGGGCTTGGTGCGGTCGGAAACGTACCCCATGCCGAGATAGCCGATGGCGGCGTCGTTGGCAACGATCTCCTCGACGATAGCCTGCGAAGAGGTCAAGAGGAGCGTCTGCGGCGAGAACTCCTCGGCGCTGCCCTTCTTCCCGAGCTGCACCACCTCCTCCTTGAAGTACAGGTGCGTGCCCGAGCTGACCTCCCGGGACAGTGTCACGATATGGGAATCGCGGCCGCCCAGCGCTTTCCAGTTCGTGACCTTGCCCGTGAAGATGTCGTGCAACTGCTGGATCGTCAGCCGATCGATGGGATTGGCCTTGTTGACGATGACCGCCACACCATCGTAGGCGACGACGTGCTCGTTCGGCTCGACGCCCCGGGCGCGGGCCATCTCGAATTCCTTGGGCTTCATCTCGCGGGAGGCGGTGGCCACGTCACAGGTCTTGTTGATGAGCGAAGCGATGCCGACGCCGCTGCCGCCGCCCGTCACGGCGACGAACACGTGCGGATAGTCCTTCATGAACTCCTCGGCGACCTTCTGGGCGGCGTTGACGATGGTGTCCGAGCCTTTGACCTGAATGAACCCTGTCGGCTCGTTCGGATCAACTTGCTCTCCACAACCAGCGATCAAGCCGGCAACGAGGACTAACAGTGCCGCCCAGTGCGTTCCGTGCATGCTGGAGAGTATAGTGGCATCCCTTTGTGCGGACAAGGATTTGTGCGCGAAGACACTCGGGCTTTCCAGGGTGGCAGCGGCAAGCGGAGTGAAACGCAGCTTGCCGATGGCGATTCGCATACGGATGGACCATCGGCAAGCTGCGCTTGCCGCTGCCACCCCTGCCGCGTGCAAAAACTCGCGCGGATCGAGGACTTTACTGACACGATCGCGGGTTGACACAAAAGCCGGAGGTGAGATAGAGTAGCATTCCGACACGAGGGTGTGTGCCTTCGAATGGGTGGACTGGGTTGCTTCTGTGAAATCATGGCTAGCGCATATACACAAACACTGAACAGACTGATTGAAGAGTTCGGCCGGCTTCCCGGCGTCGGTCCCAAGACGGCCGAGCGTCTCGCCTTCTACGTGCTCAACAGCGATGCCCAGGAAGCGTTGAAGCTCGCCGACGCGATCCGCGACGTCAAGACCAGGATCAAGCGCTGTACCATCTGCCGCAACCTGTCGGAAGAGGATGTTTGCCAGATTTGCCAGGATACGAGGCGCGACCATAGCCTGATCTGCGTGGTGGAGCAGCCCAAGGACGTCATCAGCCTGGAGAAGACCGGGGCGTGCAAATGGATTTATCACGTCCTCGGGGGCCACATCGCGCCGCTCGAAGGCATCGAGGCGCATGACCTGACCATCGACAAACTCGTAGACCGCGTTCGTGCCGGCGGCGTCTCCGAGATTATCATGGCCACCAATCCCAATCTCGAAGGCGACGGCACTTCTCTCTATATCAGCTCGCTGCTGCGACCGCTCGGCGTGAAGATCACGCGTCTGGCCCGTGGGCTGCCCACCGGCTCGACGATCGAGTACGCCAGCGGCAAGATCCTCACCGACGCGATTGTCGGCAGGCAAGAACTCCAATAAGCGTGGATTCCCACAAATCGAAACCTCTCGCGCCGGTCTCCGATTGACGGAACTGCGCGAGCGGCTATCATAAGTGCGTACCGCATGTAATAAGTAGACCGAACCAGGTACACGGTGCGCAGGGGTGTTATCATGAAGCTGGAAATGACCGGACAAATGCGGATGGAGCAGCGGATGAAGCTGGCTCCGCACATGATCCAGTCCATGGAAATTCTCCAGCTTCCCATCCTGGCGTTGCAGGAACGCATCGAACAGGAACTCAACGCCAATCCCGTGCTGGAGCAGGACGAGCCCACGGAAGAACTCGAAGCGTCGGAAGAATCCACTCCGACGTCCGACAGCGACATCGGCGCCAAGGCGCTCGTCGTCAACACCGACAACAACAAGACCGACGATTTCGAGCGGCTCGAAAGTATTGACGATGAGTACAAGGACTACATCAATCAGTCCGGCCCCTACCGCCCGCACGGCGATGCGGAGGAGCGGGACCGCAAGCTTGAAGCCCTGAACAACACAGCCGCTCCGCCCCAATCGCTGCGTGACTACCTGCTGGACCAATGGCGTATGGTGGAAGCCGCCGAGCCGGTCAAGAAAGCCGGCCATGCCATTATTGACTACATCGACGACCGCGGGTACCTGAGCGTTCCTCTCGAACAGTTGCACAACAAAGACAAGGACGCTTTCACGCCGGAGGATTTGAAGGAGGCCCTGCATTTGGTGCAGCAGTTGGAGCCGCCCGGTGTCGGGGCCCGTGATGCGCGGGAATGCCTGCTGATTCAGATGGTCCAGAGTTCGCAGGATATGAGCTTCGAATACCGGCTCGTGGCCGACCACATGGACGCGCTTCTGGAAAACCGTCTGCCCGAGATCGCCAAGAAGATGGATTGCACTATGGAACGCCTCAACCAGGCCATCCAGCGCGTGGGCAAGCTGGACCTGTCGCCGGGTTTGCAGATCGGACGCAACGAGAGCATTCCGATTACACCGGATGTCATCGTCGAGCGTGCCGACGATACCGACGAATTCATCGTGCATCTAACCGAATCCGACCTGCCGACGTTGCGGCTCAATCGGCGCTATGTGCAGATGGCGCAGGACAA
Organism: uncultured Pirellulales bacterium; assembly: GCA_964421295.1. Classification (GTDB taxonomy): domain Bacteria; phylum Planctomycetota; class Phycisphaerae; order Sedimentisphaerales; family Anaerobacaceae; genus PLanc-01. The sequence goes on along the minus strand of CAYQXM010000048.1, from coordinate 28,655 downwards.
TCAGGTCAACGACAAGGCACGCAAGTTCCTGCAGGACAGCATCCGCTCGGCCCATTGGATCATCGAGGCCATCGAGCAGCGGAAGAATACCCTTCTGAAGGTCGCCCAGGCCATCGTCCGGCACCAGCGGGACTTCTTCGAGCGTGGGCCCCTCTACCTGCGGCCCCTGCCGATGTCGAAAGTGGCCGAAGAGGTCGGGGTCCACATCGCGACCGTCTCCCGCGCCGTTTCCGGCAAGTACCTGCAATGCGGCTGGGGCATCCTGCCGCTGCGCAAGTTCTTCAGCGGCGGCACCGAGGACACCAGCGGCGAGGCCCATAGCTGGGAAGCCATCCGCGTCAAGCTTCAGCAGATCATCGACCAGGAGAACAAGGCCAGTCCGCTCAATGACGACGAGATCCGCAAGAAGCTGGCCGAGGTGGGCATCGAAAACCTCGCCCGCCGCACCGTGGCCAAGTACCGCAAGCTGATGAACATCCCCACCGCCCGTTTCCGAAAACGATATTGACCGTCCGGGGCCGGTCTGTTACTGTTACCCGTTCTATATGAAAGAGTTCGGGCGTGTATTCCAATATGTCTGGCCGCAGTGGCCGCGCGTGGTGGTCGTCTTCATCAGCGCGATGATCATCTCTATATTGCTGTCGGCCAGCTTCATGACGATCATCCCCCTGTTGTCGGTCATGGTCAACAACGAGGGGCTGCCCAGTTGGGTGGACCGCAAAGCCTGCGATGCCTACTATGGGTTGGATCTCGCGGCCCCCGAGGCCTCCACCGCCCCCGGCGAGCCCAATAGGACGTCGCCCGCATATCTGCGCGTGGTCCGCGTCCGCAAGCACAGTCTGGCTAAAGAGTCGGGGCTGAAGGAACAGGACTGCATCGTTGACGTCAATGGCATCGTCGCGGCGCAAGGCGCCGGCTCGATCACGTATGTCGCTCTGCTCCGGGCGTTGGCCTCGCCCCAGCAGCAGACAGTACCCATTCGCATCGTCAGGGCGACAGAAGCCCCGCGCTCCATCGACCTGATCACCCCTCTGAATGAGGCGGCGGTCTCCAGCTTGGGGCGCAACAGCTTCGCCCGCCTGAAGGCGCGCATCCAGCTCGCCGCCGTAGCCGCGGGCCGCCGGGCCGTGAGCCTGCTGCCCCCCAGCGAGGCAGCCCGGGCTGGGATTCCCTCCGTCATCGCCTTGATGCTGGCGGTGACGATCATCACCGCCATCCGGTGCGTGGCCAAGTTCTACCAGGATTACCTCGGCCAGAAGGTCGTGCAAATCGCCATCAACAACCTGCGCGAGGATCTCTTCGCCGCCGCTCAGCGACACCAGCCAGATGGCCAACGGTATCCAGGTCATGCTGGGCAAAGCCCTCCGCGAACCGATGAACGCTTTGTTCATGATGGCGGCGGCCCTGTGGCTCAATTGGCAGTTGACTCTGATCTTCCTCACCGCCGCCCCGCTGGTGGTCCTCATGTTGGGCCAATTCGGCCATAAGATGAAGCGGGCCTCCAAGAAGTCGCTGGCTTCGAGTTCCGAGATGCTCTCCAAACTGACGGAGGTGGTCGCGGCGTTACGCGTGGTGAAAGTCTACAACCAGCACGACCGGGAACGAGCGGCCTTCAAGGGTATCAACGACCGACTGCTCAGGCAGTTGCTCCATATGTCGAAGGTCGACGCCGCCTCACAGCCGATCCTGGAGATCCTGGGGATGCTGGCGGGCGCCGGCGCGATCGTGGTTGGTATGGCCTGGGTCGCCGGCGACAAGGTCGATGGGACCGAGTTCCTAGCCCTGCTGGCCCTGTTGGGGGCCTCGGCGGAAGCCGTGCGCAAGACCAGCGACATCTGGAACCGCGTCCAACAGGCCAATGGTGCGGCCGAACGCGTCTTCGGCGTCATGGATCAGCCGATCGAAGTGGAGATGCCCAACGCGATCGTCATGCCCCCAGCCAAGGGCAACGTCGAGTTTCGCGACGTGACCTTCACCTATCCGCAGCGGGAGCAGCAGACGCTCCGGAATATCAGCCTGAGCGTCAAAGCGGGTCTGAATGTCGCGGTCGTCGGGCCCAATGGCTCCGGCAAGACCACCCTGATCAACCTCATCCCGCGGTTCTACGACCCCGATGGCGGCCAGATCCTCATCGACGGGCAGGATACCCGCGGCGTCACCCTGGCCAGCCTGCGCAATCAGATCGGCATGGTGACACAGGACATCCTCACGTTCAACGACACGATCGCCGCCAACATCGCCTACGGACGCCAGGATGCGACCACCGAGGAGGTCGTCGGAGCGGCCCGGCGGGCCTTTGCCCACGAGTTCATCACGCGCCTGCCCAATGGCTACAACACCGTCATCGGCGAGCACGCCACCGGCCTCAGCGGCGGACAGCTCCAGCGTATCGTCATCGCTCGGGCCATTCTCAAGAACCCCGCCATTCTGATCTTCGACGAGGCCACCAGCCAGGTCGACGCCGAGAGCGAGGCCAAGATCCACAAGGCCATCGAAGAGGTGATGCGGGGCCGGACCACGTTCATCATTGCCCATCGCTTCAGCACGGTGGTGGCCGCCGACGTGATCGTCGTGCTGGAGGACGGACGCATCGTGGCCCAGGGGCGTCACGACACTTTGATCCGTTCCTGCCCGCTCTATCAGGCTCTCTACGAGACGCAGCTCGTCAAGAGCTGACAAACCGATCTATTACGTTACCACGACGGCCGGAGGTGCCTTTCTATTGAGGAGCAGGCATGGAGGTCCGCACTTGCATTCCAATCACGGTTTCACTGCATGAAGGGGAATAGGTATGAAACGTAACAGCTTTCTGCTAGGCATTACCTTCATTGCCGGCTGCGCCGCCGTGCTGCTGGCCGCCGCCGCGGCACCCTCCGGGTCCCGGCAGTGGGAGTACGCCGCCTTCGTCCAGTCTCCCGGCCTGCATGAGTGGCAAACTACCGCTGGGACAATCCGCGGAGGACACCCCCGGGAATTCTTCGAAAATATGGGCATGCCGACGGGCGTCGAGGTCGATTCGAGGGTGAGCAACCTCCAGATGAAGATACTGAACCGGATCGGTCAGGACGGCTGGGAACTGACGCATGTGGTCAAGGATAGCGGGCGCGAAGTCTATTGGTTCAAGCGACCGAAGTAGTCTCGTATCCCCGCCCGCGGCACCGCCGGTCTTACGTTGCCTCGACCAGGGCCGGCTCGGGCGTCCGCAGACGAGCCATGATCTCGTCCGCCAAGGCAGCGTATTCCTGAGCGGCTTTGCAGTCCGGGGCGAAGTTGAAGATCGACTTGCCCGAATCGGGGGCTTCGACCAGCTTCACCGTCTTGTGGATGACCGTGGTGAAGATCAACTCGCCAAACAACTCGCGCAGCTTCATCTGGACCTTGCGCGTGTAGAGCGGCCGGTCCTCCACAAAGGTCAGGACCATCCCCAACGTCCGGGCGAAGCACGGCTCGAACCGCTTACGCAGCAGCCGGATGGTCTCCAACAGGTTCTTGAGGCCCTCATAGGCGTAGAAATGGACCTGTATGGGAATGACGACCTCGGTGCTCGCCACCAGGGTATTCAGCATGAGCAACCCCAGCGCCGGCGGACAGTCGATGATCGCGAAATCGTAATGATCCTCGACCGAATGAAGCAATTCGCCCAGAATCAGTTCCTTCCCCAACACGCGCTGCATGGCCACTTCCGCACCGGCCAGGGCGATGTTGCTCGGCGCCACATCCAGCCACTCGATGTCTGTCTTCACGATGATGTCCGAAAGGGCCACTTCCGGGTTCAGCAAGGCATCGCAGATGGTCCGCTCGAAGCTGTCCGTATCAAGGCCGACTCCCATCCCGGCATGGCCCTGCGGGTCCAGATCGACCAGCAGAACTCGCTGCCTGGAACGCGCCAATGCGACGGCCAGGTTCACCGCGGTCGTGGTCTTGCCGCATCCACCCTTTTGATTGACAATGGCGATCGTTTTCATAGCCTTGTCCACCCACTGCTCCGAAGCCTCAGACCCTTTGAGCCTCCCGTCTCACTCAACGAATGACGCTTTTCCTTGCGTAGCGCTCTCATCGGACAATTCCCCGCCTCACTGAACACCAGACGCACTCGCTCGCGTAATTTGCCCATTTTGAAAGACGCAGGCCCTATAATCTTCGCCAGCCGCACTGAAGATCGAGGGAGAATCTGCACGCCTGCAGGTCACGCAAGCCTCCCTAGTCCCTGGTGTGCTATGAGCGTAGGAAAGAGAACGAGGACCGGTGGTGCCGACATAGAGCGCGGAAATTACCCACAGCTGCAAGTCTGCCAATCTATGCGATGTCACACAGTTAGCTATTTCCTATCTTGACAGGGGTGGGCTTAAAAAAGCCAGATTCTAAATTAACAGAATCTGGCTTCGGAGGAGGGTGATGAAAAGCTATTTGTAGTAACCAGTCGCTATGCTACGGTCACTGCTATACTCGTTATATATATTTCATCGTTGCCAGTGGCAGAAATACTTTAATCAAAACGCCGACAGTCAAGAAAATACTGTTTTTTGCGAAATAATCAAGGGCTAAATCGCAAAAATGTCACTTTTTGTGATCGCCGCAAACAATTGTTTCATTGTCGATCCTCAATGCATGTATTTTTACGCTTGTCAGAAGCGGTTTGTTCTGCTATGTTCACTCACCTGAAGTTTCCGTGTTCCGGAGAGATATGGATGAACGACCGAAAGACAATCGTCGACCTGATCAAAGCTAAGCAGGAGCGACGCGGCATTGCAGCTATCAGTTGCTATGACTATACGACGGCCCGGCTGGTCGAGGCGTGCGATGTGGACATGATCCTCGTCGGCGACTCGGCCGCCCAATTCATACTCGGTTTCGATTCGACGCTTCCCGCCACGATGGATTTGATGGTGGCACTGACCGCCGCGGTACACCGAGGGGCCCCAACTCCACTTCTTGTCGCCGACATGCCCTTCCTATCTTATCACACGGGCATTGGCGAGGCGATCCGCAACGCCGGACGATTCCTGGTGGAGGCCGGCGCACAGATGGTGAAGATCGAGGCGACTGCCGCCCATCTTGACACGGTTCGGGCGGTAGCGGACGCGGGAATCGCTGTCATGGCGCATATCGGGATTCGACCGCAACGGATCACCACGGTGGGCCGCTTCCGCGCGGAGGCCACCACGGCCGAGCTCGCGATCGACCTGATCGATCTTGCGGACCGGATGATCCAGGCCGGTGCCGGCGCACTGCTTCTTGAGGGCACGGCTACGGAAGTGGCCCAGATCATCACAGAGCGGAGTGATGTGCCCGTCATCAGTTGCGGTGCCGGCGCGGGCTGCGATGGTCAGATCCTCGTCGCCCCCGATATCCTCGGATTGCACTCGGACAAAGCGCCCAAGTTCGCCAAGGCGTACGCCGACATAGGCCTCCGCTGCACCGAGGCCATGCGTCAGTATGCAGCCGAGGTGCGGGAGCATCGCTTTCCCGACGACGAGCACAGCTATCACATGAAGGAAGGACAACTCCAGCGTCTCAGAGATCTGCTGGCCCAGCGGCCGCACTGAGAACCGGACGGTCGTCCTTCCCTCCATCCCTCGATTCAGGGCACGGCCCGCTTGACGCTGGCCTGTGACGTCCCACCGTAAGCACCCATATCGATGGCCGGATTGACCACAGCCGTGTCGGGAACACCCGGAATGGTCAGAGGTTCATCCAGCAGCGACGTCCCCGGCGCGCCCGCGTCGATGCAGGGGCTTGTCACGCTGTCCGAGGTCCAGGCCCCGGCTTGCGGATCCCACCGCCACCCCTGGCTCTTGAGGTGATAGTCCCCTTCCGTCCAGGTCGTGCCCGTCCAGCTTCCCGGAGAGGCGAACAGCGGATCGACCTTGATGTTCCCTGTCCCCGAGATGCCCCCTTCCACGTCGGAATAGCTGGCGCCGGCACGGCTGGAGACGGTGACTTCCGCCCCGCCGTTGGAGAAGATGATGGAGTTGGTGATGCTCGCCGAGGTGGAGTTGATGCCTTCCTTGAGGTTCTCCACAATCGTGCAGTTGATGACGTTCGGCTGACCGCCGCGGAGCCCGGCCAGGCGATTGCCCGCCACGATGCAGTTGGTCAACGTCGGGAGGTTGGCGGACATCGCACGCGAGCTGAGAGAGGAGTACATGTTGACGCCGTTTCTCTCATTGCCGACAATCCGGCACCGGGTCAGCAACGGTTTGCTGGTATTGAGCAGGCGGACGCCGTCACCCGTCTGATGGTCGATCACGCAGTTGCGAATCGTGGGAGAGGCCCCGAAGCAGAAGATGCCCTGGTAGCCACCCGTCAGCGTGACGCCACTCAGGACGCACGACTCGGTTTCTCCATCAAGGAAGCTCGCCAGGACGCCACCGCCCTGGAAGATCGTCCCGGCAACCACAGCGGGATCGTTCGGATCGGTGGACCGTATAGTCAGTGACTTTCCGAGGAAGCTCAGCTTCTCCTGATGAACACCGGCGGGAACTATGATGTCATCGCCGCCGCCGGCACAAACAATCGCGTGTTGAACGTAGTCATAGTATCGGCCGGTCGTCTGATTCATGACGGAGCCATCGAATGCGGAATAGCCGAAGCCCAGCCGCGTCCCCAGGGCATAGCCCGAGGTGCCGCTCAGCCAGACGACCGCGGGACCGTCAACGGCCGGAGCGACGCCGCCGATACCCGTGAGGCCCGCCTCGGCAATGCCGTAGCGGGCAGTGATGCACACGAACTTGATCTGGCCGGACGTTTTGCCATCGCTGTAAGCGACCGTGCAACCATCGATCGCCGGCTGTTGCTGCATCCCCTTGCCGCCGGCGATCTCGAAGATTCTGGTGTTCTGAGGATCGGAAACGTCCGCCCCGTAGATGTCCCCCTCGTCGGCGCGTTGGTCCGTCCAAACGACGTACTTACCCGACACGGCCGGGTCAAACTGCCGCCCGGAAGCGGTGCAGACCGGGAAGACCTTGATATTGCCGAGATTCGAGATATCCGCCGCATAGATGTCCCCGTCGGCCTCCCAGACGACGAGGTTGCCGGAGATGTCGACGACGTGGTCCACGTCCAAGGTCGGGTTCTGATACGGGAACGGATCCCGGCGCCCCACCTTCTCCGCAATCGTGAAGTACACCGGGCCCCTTATGTCGGTCACGTCGGCACCGCAGATGTCATAAGGCATGTTGAGCCACTGAGCGGAGACCGCCCTGTTGATCCCGACGTGCTGAACCCAGACCGCCTTATGGCCGCTGATCGCGGGATGGCTGAACGACTGAGTGTCGCTGCGAGCTCGCAGCGTGTTCGGCGTGTCAGTAGCCAGATTCCGTATGAAGATGCTGGTACACTCCAGGCCATTGGTGGAAGCCGAGATGGGACCGCCCGACCATACCACCAGGTCTCCATCGATTCTCGGGTGCAGGCTCATGCCGCTGGAGAACGACCCGACCTCTCCCGTCAAGAAGTCTTTCCAGTAAACCTGCCACTGGTACGCCGTGCCGGAACCGACGGTGAAGACCACGCGTGATCCCGACACATCCGGGAAGTTGGACGAGTCCATGTTGGCTGTATAGGCACTGAAACCGTTGTAGGAGAGACCGACCTGAACGCCCGTGATCGTGACCGTCGCCGGCGCACTGCTGTCAAAGCCATCGCTGACGATGAGTTCGAACGTGTACTGTTCGCCGAGCTGGGCCGTGAACGTGGGAGTGACCGTATCGGCACCGGCCAGCTCGACGACCGGCCCCGCCGTTTGTCTCCAGGAGTAGTGCAGATGATCCGCCGGATCGGAATCATGGGAGCGGCTGGCGTCCAGTCTCACCAGCCCGGGGGCCGCACACGCCTTGTCCGAGCCGGCGTGGGCCACGGGAGCCTGGTTGGGACCGACAAAGACAATCACCTGATCGGCCGTACTGCTGTAGCGGTCGTCGGCCACCACCAATTGCAGGACGTACGTGCCGTCCGCCGAAGGCGTAAAGACCGGCGTCGCGATATTCGGATCATCGAAGGATCCCGCGGGACCGGAGACCTGCTTCCATTTGTAGCTGGTCGGGCCGGACGGATCGTAGAAGTAGCTGCCGCTGCCGTCCAGCGACACCGGCGTCAGCGGAGCCAGAACGTGCACATCCTGTCCGGCCACCGCCACCGGCTTGACGTAGCCCACGTACTCGTCGGCACCCATATCGATGCGGGCGGCGTAGATGCGGTCTTCGCCGTCTATGTCGGTCGCGCCCGCGGCCGGAACGAACTCCGGATCGCCGGCGTTGATGCACGGCGATTCCAGCAGCAGATGATAGTCCCGGCCGGAAGTCGACCGAAACTTCGGATCCGCCGAAATATTACCCGACAGGTTCGTCTGATCCGCCACGCCGTACTCCGTAGGTGCATTGCCCCACACATCGTTGAAGGCGAAGACGCTCGTGCCGATGTCGCCCTCCCAATAAACACCGCCGCCCGAGGTCGCGTTGCAGATGATGTTGTTGAACGCGTTCATGGTGCCGTACTGTGTGGCGAACATGAAGTAGCAGTTGCCGCCCTGCCCATCCACGAGACCCACTTCCTGGCCGTAGTCGCAGGAATTGTGGACGATCGTGTTGTTGTACATGGCCCCGGCGAACGTCAGGACGCCCCCGCCTATATAGGCTGCATTGTCGAGGATGATGTTGTCGTGGATGATGGGAGCGCCGATGTAGAGGCCGAGGCCGCCGCCGATATAGGCGGCGTTGCCCCGAATGGTGTTGTGAGTAATGGTCGGGCTGCCGAAGAAACCGCCGATGCCGCCGCCCACGCAGAGAGTCACTTGCACACCGTTGGCGCTAACCGAGATCGCGGGGGTGTTGCGAACAATGACGTTTCTGGTGATGGTAGGCGAGGCGTTGTTGCAGCACACGCCGCCGCCGGCGTAGATGCTCTCATTCGCGCTGCTGATTCCGGAGAAGTAGGTCCCCGTGCCCTTGGTGATGGTGAAGCCGGTCAGCACGGCCCGGGCGGTCTCGCCGCTTTCAAAGGTAACGCCGGCTCCCTTGCCGTCGGCGTTGATCACGGTATAGCCCACCACGCCGGCATCGGTGGGGTCGCTGCCGGTCACGGTGATGTTCTTGCCCTTGAAGTTGATGTTCTCAAAATATACGCCCGGCAGGACCAGCACCGTGTCGCCGTCCTGACTGGCATTGATGGCACTCTGGATATCGTTGTAGTCGCTGGGAACCGTGCGGGTCTCCGCCTGTACCCCGGCTGCCAGTGCACAAACGGTTAGAACGCTCACGACCATCATTCTCATGTCAACACCTTCCATTCCACGCGCGGTCCAGCCATTTAGGGCCGGCTCAGGTCAGGGGAGGATCTCGCCTCCCTCCATCAATTGCAGAACCCTATTGTACAGAAATTACGCCTCATGCTCAATAGACACACTTAGAGACGTGCTTGCGGCACATTCATTACTCCAAAAACGTCCAAATTCCCCTGTCATTTCTCACGGGACCAGACTCGCCTGGGACGTGCCGCCATAAACACCCATGTCAATCCGATTATTCACCGACGCCACACTGGGAATTATCTGAGGCTCTTGTCCCAGCGGCGTCGCCGGATCCCCCGCGTCGATGCAGGGACTGGTCAGCTCATCCCGGACCCAGGCGCCGGTCTGGGTGTTCCAGCGGGCTCCCTGGCTCCTGAGGTGATAGTCGCCCGGGCCCCATACGCCGGCGGTCCAAGAACCAGCCTGGGCGAAGAGCGGATCGGCATCGATGTTCCCTTGCCCCGAGGAGCCGCCCTGGATGTCGCTGTAGTTGACGACAACGACATCGCCGGTCACTTCATCCCCCCCGTTATTCCAGACGATCGAGTTGGCGAGGGTGGGCTTGCCGCCCCAGATCCCGTTGCTGTCATTCTCCGTGATCGTGCAATTCGTGATCGCGGCGCTATTATAGGGAATGGTCCTTCCTGTACTCACTGCCCACATCTCGATGCCGGCCCCCTTGTTGCCCGCGACAAGGCAGTTGCCGACCGTCAGTTGGCTCTGGCTCCACAGCTTGATCCCTGCCGTTTGATTGGCGAGAACGTTGCAGCCCGTCATCGTCAGTTGCCCGGCGGAGCAGTAGATGCCGTTCTTACCGTTTCTGAACGTCAGGCCCTCGAGCGTCAAGCTGCTGCGGGGACTGCCCGAGTAGGTCAGGGCATTTCCGTTGCCGCGGCCGTCGATGATCGTCGCCGCCGCGACGGCCGGATCGTCCGGGTTGGTGGAACGAAGAGTGACGGTTCTGCCGCTCACCTGGACGTTTTCGAGGTAGGTCCCCGGCTGCAGGCACAGCACTTCGCCCCAACCGGCGGCATTAACGGCATCCTGAATGGCCGCATACCGCTTGCCGGTGGCCAGACTGGTCACAGGCAAAGACAGGTTGAACGCCCTTATCGGGACAGGATCCGCGTAAATCGTCGAACCGTAGGCATCGCGAGCCCGCACGGTCCACCATGTCTCCTCATACGGCAGCGCGCGAATAACTTGGTCGGGCGGGTTGGGCGTATCGGAAACGACATTGAAGTCCATCACGCGATAGGGATCGCGGCCGAGCAGCAGCTCGTAACCGACGGCGTTCTGACTCGGTTTGCAGGTCAGGATCACGCCGGAGTCGCCGGCATCGATCGGAGCCAGGAGTGTGACGGGCTCGGGCAGCCGCGCCGGAAAGTCCGGTTCATCGTAGAACTGCATGAACTCGTAGCCCGTGGAGACCGCATCATAGCCGCGGAATTTGTAGATGTACTTCTGCGGCGTCAATGCCAACTGGAGGTTCTTGCCCGGACCGACGACGGACCAGTACGCCCCGGCGACGAGACCGCTGTTGAACTCGTTCATGTTGATGTTCGTCAGCGAAATACGATAATACTGCGGCGGGGTCGAGTGGTTGCCGTTCGAGATGTGAACGTTCAGAATGCCCGGATAGAACGTCGGAGCCGAATCGTAGGAGTCGATCCAGCACTGCTCGCCATCGACAGGATTCGCGAGGAATTCCAGGATGCTCAGGGAGTAGTTTCGGCAGCGGCCATCGGTGAACGTGATCCGGTTGACGGCATAGCGGGCATCCTGATAAGTCCGGTTCAGGCGCAGGGCCGCGTCCATGGCCGGCTGGCCTCCGGTGCTGAAGCCGATCGTCTGGATCGGCATCTTGTAGTTGGGCGCCTGGCGCGACAGGTACAGCACGATGGCGTCGCCGCACTGCTCATAGGTGCCGCCGGACGCGCCGGGAATGTCGGGCTGATAGCTGAAACTCAGGACGTTCGCCCTCTGGGACCACGTGGGTGTGGACCAGCCGCCGCTGCCGGTGATGCAGTCGCCGCCGCCGAAGTAGACTATGGTGGGAAGATTGGCGTCGAAACGCGTGCCCTCAAAAGATAACGCGTTCCTGGGCGTGGTCGGAACGATCCAGACCTTGACGGTATCCGGCAGGCCGGTGTATTGGCCGTCATCCACGGTCAGTTCAAACGTACACGTTTGCAGCACATTGCTCTGCGCGAAACCACTGACCACCGGTGCCGCCGCGCCGGCATCGGCGATCTGGACGGCCGGGCCGGAGAGCTGACGCCAGTGATAGTGCAGAGGACCGGAGCTGTCGGGATCGCGGGAATCGGAGCCGTTCAGCGTGATATCCTCCCCCGCCGTGTAGAGAGGCAACCCCGCCTCGGCCACGGGCAGAGAGCCGTTATCGACCAGGATCAGGATGCGGTCCGGCACACTGTCGAACACGCCGTCATTCACGATCAGCTCGAACGTGAAGGCCCCGCAGGTAGCCGGGGAGAAACGGGCGGTCGGCCCGTTGACGTCGAGCGAGACCGCGGCCCCGCTCACCTGCGACCAGCGGTAAACGAGGGACGCCGCGTGATCGGGATCGTACGAACCGCTCCCGTCCAACGTGATGACGGCGGGAACGGAGGTCAGTGTCTGGTCCGGTCCCGCGCTGGCCACGGGCCTGAGATCGCCCGCGAACTCGGCGGCGCCGATATCCACTCTGCCGTGACTGATGCGGGCCTCGCCATAGGCGTCCACCTCGCCCGCCGCGGCGGCATAGGTCGGGTCGCCGGCGTTGATGCAGGGGGAATCCATGTGCAGATGGAGATCACCTGTTACGGGGCTGAGGAGCATCGGGTCTTCCGAGATGTTGCCGTCGTCGTTCTTCTGGCGGGCCCACAGAAAGTCACTGCCTCCGGTGTTGCCCCAAACGTCATTAAAAGCGATACAGTCCTCGTCGAGAAGACTCTCAACGAAGATGCCCCCGCCGCTCACAGCATGCGCGATGATGTTGTTCACCACGCGGTAGTATCCGACACTCGCGTCCGAGACGAGATAGACGCCGCCCCCGGCATCGGCGGTGTTGCGTATGATGGTATTGTTGGTCAGGTTTCCCCCATACAACATCACCACTCCCCCGCCGGCGGTGGCCGTGTTCTCATAGATCAGGTTGTCGGCGACTCTCGGGTCACCGGCGTAGACGAATACCCCGGCCCCGGCGTACGCGGAGTTGCCGCGGATCACATTGCGCACGACAACCGCATGGGACAGGATGCAGGCGATGCCTCCGCCGTAGCCGGAGTTGGCGGCAGTGCCTGTCTGTGTGCCGAGTGGGCCGGTGTTGCCCGTCAGGACGTTGCACGTGATGGTGGGCGAGGACTCGAGACAGAATATGCCGGCCCCCCAGTAGATCGTCTGACTATCCGGCGGCGGCAGGAGCGTGCCATAGCCGCCCGTGATGGTAAAGCCGGTCAGGACCGCACCGGGGCCCTCTCCGTTGGCGAAGGTCACCGTGCTGCCCGTCGGCGTCTGGCCTCTGGGTCCGGCTTTCGTGAAGGCGATGATCGTGGCCGCCACCGTCGCCGGATCGTTGGGATCCGTGCTTCGCACCGTGATGTTCTTGCCCTTGAAATCGATGATTTCGCGGTACGTACCACGGCCGACAACCACGATGTCGCCGTCCCGCGAGGCGTCGATGGCTGCCTGAATGGTTGCACACTCGGCAGGAACCGACCTGATGGCCGTCACGGCCCCGGAAACTTCTGCCAGCAATACAACCAGACCGGCACAAATCGTCATATTCCTCATTTGGCCTTCCACTCCCACAAGTATTTCAGCCTGCAATCACCTGTCATGCCGTCCCCGCGGGGCGACATGTCTGTATTGATACAACACCGGCCGGCGGTGTTTTGGTGTAAAGAAACCGGCCTTATTTGCGAGTTCAGAGTGTCCGTGCTCGCGCAAAGAAGCGGCCTGCGTACTGCCACTGTATAATAAAACGCCCGCGACGCTCTTTTATTACAGAAGAAATGCTGAATAGCGCATCACGGTCGCGACACAGACACCGTACGATGCGGATGTTACCGAAGTGTTACGATTTGATTCTTTTTCTGTGATTCCTGCCGCGACATTCACTTGTCCTGTCGCTCCGGGACAGGCAGCCCCAGCTCGGCGAGGACCTTTTTCATGTCCTCCCAGACCTTCCGGCGGTTCTCCTGGGAGTAGTTCCGCAGCAGGTAGGCGGGGTGGAAGGTCGCCATCAGTTTGATGGGCGGCCGGCCGACGCCACTGTAGTATTCCTGGAACTCGCCCCGAAGCTGACCGATGGGCTTGTTGGTGTTCAGCAGGGTCCGGGCCGCGTAGGCGCCCAGCGCCACGATGATCTCCGGTTCGATGATCTCGATCTGCCGCTGGAGGAACGGCAGACAGTGCACGATTTCTTCCGCCGCGGGCTCGCGGTTCCCCGGCGGGCGGCACTTCAGAATATTGGCGATGAAAACGTCCTCGCGTTTGAGGCCGCAGGCGTTGATGATTTTCTCGAGCAACTGCCCCGCCCGGCCGACGAAGGGCCGACCCTGGGCGTCTTCATCCGCCCCGGGGGCCTCGCCGACGAACATGAGCCGGGCCCTGGGATTCCCCTCGCCCGGGACAGCGTTTGTCCGGGACGCATCCAGGCCGCAGTGGCACTTCTGGCGCACCTCGGCGGCAATCTTCTCCAGTTCCGCCGCCGCTTTCGCCGCACCCGAATGGGCGGACGGACGAATGGGTGAATGGGCGACAGGGTGAACCGTCGCCGTTTCGCCCGTCCGCCGTTTCGCCATCTCGATCTTCTCCGTCGGGACTGTCTTCTTCGGTCGCCTGACGGCGAAGCCAGTGAAGAAGTCCTCCATTTCCGCGTGCTGGCGTACGACCTTGTCCGTCTTTGCTTTTTTGGCCATGGTTCGGATTCTATTTCAACGACCTGCATTGAACAACGGAAAACCGATGGCGTCAGCACGCTCGATGGATAAAGTTCGTTCGGCCCAGCCCGGGCAAGGACTGAATCCCGCCGTTATGGATTGGCTAGTTTCGACACCTCCGATTTGGGCAGCGCCCCTCTGTAGATCCGGACATCATCGATCGTTCCGTTGAACTGGCGGCCGGACTCCTGGGCGTTGCGCCCGATGCTGACGCTGTAGGTCGTTGTCGCGATCGCTCCGGCACGCAACCGGCCGGCGACCAGGACGCCATCGACGTAGAGCTTCAACTGCACACCGTCGTACGTGCCGGCCACATGATGCCAGGAGTTGTTGAGCGTGGGCTGCACCGTGGCGCTGTTGACCGCATACCAGCCCCCGTCGTAGATGCAGAACTCCAGCGTATTGCCGTTGGACTGCTGCAGATGGTAGGCCTGATCGCCCTTGCTGACGAAGTTCTGGTAGGCGCCGTTACCCAGGTTGAACGGCTTGATCCAGGCGGCCAGAGTCACGTTGTCGGTGATGTTCAGCGTGGCGCCGGTGCCGCAATCGACGTAGTCGGTCGTCCCGTTGAGCGCCAGGGCGGAACCGATTTTGCCAGCAGCATAGGTCGGAGCGCCGGCGATCGTGCCGTTGTTGTTATTCCCGGAGCTGTCTTTCACGTCGTTGTCCATCTTCCACCAGCCCGCCAGGGTCGGCGTGATGGCGGTCGTGCTGCGTGTCGGATAGAGCACGATATCGTCGAAATAGAGCTTGCCGGCGCCGGAGCCGCCGCTCAGGCCGATCGTCATCGACTTGATCTGGGACAGCGTTACGCCGCTGAAGCCGCTCAGCGGGATGTTCCACTCGGTCCAGGCGGGATCCGCCAGCGCCGTTGCGTCTTCGCCCGCGGCGGAGCCGAACGTGACCTTGGCGGACTTGCCGGCCTGGTCGGTCAGCTTGATCCACAGTGGCACCGTCGCCGTATTCGTCGCCAGGCCGCGGAAGGACAGGGTGAGAGTCTTGACACCGTTCCGTGTCCAATCCTGAGCGGGATCGAAGGTGCGTGTGGCCTCCGACGTCACGTAGGAGCCGCTGATGTTGTACGTCATCGGCATGGACTGAGCACCGCCGTGAACGATCGTCTGCTCGGCGAACGGAGCGGGATCGTTGCCGACCAGGGAGCCGTTGGCGCTGGTGCCGTAGCCGTCGACCCACGTGTTGAAGATGCACCTGGTGGTGTCGTTATAGCTTTCCATGTCGTCGACGGCGAGGTACGGGTTGGTCGTGAAGTTCCACACGGCGCTCGCCCAGGTGCTGACGGCCTCCGCCATGTTGACTTCGTCCACGCGCCAATAGTACCTGGTGCCGAGATTCAGGTTGCTCGGAGCGTAGCTATTGCCGGCCGACGTTCCGGCCAGGGTCAGAACATTGGGGTCGGTGCCCAGATAAACGTCGTGCGACACGGCCTCGCGTCCCGCACGCCAGCCCAAGGTCGCGTCGGGAGCCACACCCGTCGTTCCGGTCGCCGGGTTGGGCTCGCGGGCAAACGTCGGCACATAGAAGAACCGCACTTCACTCAGGCCGACCTTGTTTGTGGCGGCCCAGGCATTCTTGAGAGTGAACTTGACGGACTGGGCCGCCACGCCGTTGAACGCAATCGTCGTGTTGTGGGCGTAGCCCGCCTCGCCCGTGCCCTGGCCAAACTGGAAATCACCCAGCGTCTGCCAGGTCATACCGTCCGCTGAGTACTCGACCGTCACATCCTTGGCGCCGATGCCGAGGATCTCTTCGAACTGCGTGTTGTAGTTCCAAACCCACAGCTCGCTGAGCTTGTAGACACGGTCGAAGTCGTACTGTATCCAGACCGGCTGCGTCGGGTTGTTGGCGGTAAGCCACATCGTCGAAGTCTCGGTGGAGCACAGATCGGCAGTGTCGAGGCCGGACCCATTGACGGTGCTCTGGGCCGAGGCATTCGCCGCGGTGCTGGAAGCGCTCGCCGTAATGGTGGGCACCTTATAAGCGTACGGTTCGACCGTGAAGTTCCACACGTCGCCTTTGAAGATCATCGTATCGGGCGCCGCATTGACCTCATCGATGCGCCAATAGTACGTGGCGCCGAGTTCGAGCCGCCCCGGAGGATCGAACGTGGTGGCGTCCTGCCCCTGGGAAACCAGGACTCCCAGCGGATTGCCCCGGCCGGCCGCGTTCACGTCACTGAGGGACGTGCCCAGATACACGTCATGTGTCACGGCGAACGGCCCCGGCTTCCACGAAAGAACTGTGTCGCGGGACACATTGACCGCGTCGGGAATGGGAACCGGCCCCGCCGCCTTGCCCGACGACGCCTTCCCGGAGGGCGTGATGCCCGACACGTACGCCCCCTCGTAGACATAGAGGTAGTCCAGCCAGAAGATGACATCCGTAGCGGCGCAAAGGAACTCGACTTTTCCCCGGGCATTCCTGGCCGCGGTGGTGAAGGTGTACTCCGCCCACTGGTTCGTCAGTTGAAGATCCGTGACCTGCCAAGTCGTGTTGTTGTCTTCCGATTTCCACTGCACCGTCAGCGGGCGTGCCGCTTTGGCCTTGGCCCAGAAGCTGACCGTGTAGGTCTTGTTCACCGTCAGCGGAATCGTCATATTCACGAGGATGAAGTACCAGTTCGTGCCGCCTTTGGGCTCGAGGCGATAGCTCTGTTTGCCATCGATGAACTCCGCGGTGTCGATGGCCGTGACGGTGCCGGCGCCGGCACTGTCGTTCCAGGTGGCCCACTTGACCCAATCGGGATCGTTCCGGATCACGTCATCCGCCTCCTCAAAACTCGGATTGAACGCCAGGTTCGTGACCTGCGCATACCCGGGCGTCTGCATGCCGATCAGAAGGGTTGTGATGGCCATCGCCAGGATCAATGACTTCTTGCTCATGATTGTCCTCCTTTGGGCCCAAGCGAGATTTGAAGTGGCGCTCACTATTGCCACAGGCATATGCGAGAGCGATGAACACCGCCGCTACGGGAACGGCTGCATTTCTTCTATCATATCTCGGTCCGCCTTTCCAGAGAAAACAAAAAGGGCCCGTACCCAATCGGTACAGGCCCTTTCATAACCACTCGACTATCCTGTTCCCCGGCACAAACCGTGCCGCAGGACCAAGATGGTTACAGGCTGGCGGTCAGCACGACATTGTCGATGCCGATCCAGCTGTTGGCGGTATCCGTGGCATTGCTGGCATTCTTCAGCTCGATGCCGATCGGCATACCGGCGGCAGCACCAACGGCGTCCGCTTTGAGCTCCAGCGTGAACGTCGTATAGGTCGAGGTCACTTCGACCGTGGTCGTCGCCAGCGGCAGCCGGACACCGGAAATGTCGACGTACAGCGTGAGCGCCAATTTGGCGGGCAGCGCGGCGTCGGCCGTCCAGTTGTTCACGGCGTCCACCGACAGCAGATAGTTCTCCGTGTCCTTCATCTCGTACGTCGTCGTGTTGAAGACGGACGGATCGGTGCCCATCAGGAAGCCGGTCCAGACACCGTCGGTGGGGTTCCAGCCTTGTTCCACGCCGGAATCATTGGCCATCGTATCGCTGCTCCAGCCAGGAACGTCGACGAAGGTGCCTTTCGCATTCGTGCCACCGTCCCAGCAGTTCTGTTTAACCGTGCCGGGCTCTTCGAAGCTGGCGTTCACCACCGCGATCTTCTTCGGCGGAATCGGGGCGATCATGTAAGCGACGGCGTTCAGGAACATCTTCGAACCATCGGCGGTCAGGTCGAACATGCCGGCGCTTTCCGAGGTCTTGCCACCGCTCTCACGGCTACCGGTCAGGAAGACCAGGCGACGACCGGCCAGAACGTCGGTCGCAGCGGCCTGCACCAGCGAGGCACCGGGCAGCCACTCGGCAATCATCAGACCACCGGGGGTCGTGGCGGCATCCGCAGTCATCGT
The DNA here is from genome assembly GCA_964421295.1 of uncultured Pirellulales bacterium. Lineage (GTDB taxonomy): Bacteria > Planctomycetota > Phycisphaerae > Sedimentisphaerales > Anaerobacaceae > PLanc-01. The sequence continues at coordinate 10,510 of CAYQXM010000048.1, read as the reverse complement.
AGCCAGAACCTTGCCTTCGGCATTCGCAGCATCGGGGCTGACGGAGATACCGAAAGCGGCGGTCCCGTCGGTCGGATAGAGGGCGACGCCGGCGAAAGCGTTATCCATCGTGCCGTCGGTCAGAGCAACACCCGCAAAAATCGGGTTCGTGGGGTCAGTCACGGTCAGCTTGATATCGCCCGTGATGTCCACCGGACCGGTGCTGTTCGTGACGAGGCCCAGGCGGCTCTTGCGAAGAGCGTAGCCGCTGGTGATGATCATGGGCTTCTTAATCTGAGTGTTCCAGATCGTGGCAGCGGCGTTCTGGAAATGAGCGCTGTTGATGGAGCGGCCGACGATGACCAGGTCGGCCTTGTTGAGCATGTTCACATCCGGCGTGCCCGTGGTGAGGTAACGCTGCACGTCATAGCCATTGGCGGCGAGCAGATCGGTGTAGCCCTTATCCGGGGCAACGGTGAAGCCGATACCGGCGGCGTTCGTCGACGGGGCGTCATCGGCGCCGGCGTGGAAGGAAACCCAGATGACCTTCGGCTTGGCCACAGCCAGCTCGACGACGAACACACGGTCGCCGGGGGCGGCGGTCATGTTGTTGTCGCTCTTGCCACCCGAACCGGTGACATACGCGGCACCGGCGGCGTAGGGATTGCCACCCGTGGCGCCATCGCGAATGCCGTCCGTCTCGAAGAACAGGTTGCCGGCCATGCCGGAAAGGCTCGTCAGATCGAAGCCGTACAGCGTGTCAGCCGCCAGCTTCACCGGGTTGTCCAACGCGACATGGAACCACAGACCGGTTCCCGTCGGCGTGTTGGTGCTCGTCGCGGGCAGAGCGTTCGGCTCGCTGCCGGTGACCGTGTAGGTCTCGGTGCTCAGCGCGAAGGCATCAGTGCCGGCTGCGGCCGGATTGGTAATGCGGACCTGAAGCACGCCGCCGATCGCCATCTGATACCACGTTATGTCCGCGGCACCGGTGTAGGACACATGCTTCACCCAGACACCCTTCACGACGTACCCGTTCGGGTCGCCGGCGGTGACGAACGTCTGGCCCTGACCGCCACGGTCCATGGCCACATACGTCGTCTCATCGTTCGTGTACGGGGGACCATCTGGCGTCCCGGCGTTGTCGGCATCGGTAGTGCAGCCGATGAGATTGGAGATGTCGATGGCGCCTGGTACCGGGGCCGTGGGCGTCACTGTGAGCACAGCCGCCTGTGCCGACGCGACGAGCGCCAGCATGATCGCCACTGAAAAAATTCTTCCCAACATGACAATCCTCCTTTATTTCAGTTCAAAAAATCAAACGCCTCGACAGATGCACCGGCACCTGTCACAATGTTGTCTCTGGAATCTGGTGCGACCTCCGTTTCCCGTGGACCCGCCGCGACGCGTCTGCGCATGCAAACCGCCGCTTCGGCGCGAAAGATGGGGATGAACTCGCCTTGGAAAAGGACAAATGTGTCGCCACCGATCGCCGTTGCAGGCCTATCATTGACCTCCTTGCCAATTCCACAATTGCCATAGTTGTGGCGAGAATGAGAACCGCAGTCTTTAGGATTCTACCACAAGTGTCCCGGCATTTCCAGAGAAAACACCGCGTAATGCTCCCTCTCCAACAAAAAAGGGGTCTGTACCCATGGGTACAGACCCCCTTGCGACGAGAACCATCGATTTGAAGGCCGTAGGGCCCTCAACCAGGCAGGAGAGGCCCGCCTGCAGGGTCATGGGCAGGAAGCCCCAATAACCCGGTAAGACCTATTTCTGGCCTTCCAGCAGACGACGAACCGCATTGAGGAAGATCTTCTGGCCGGCGTCGTTGAGGTTCATGACGCCCCAATTGGTCTTCTGCCCGGAGATTTCCTGGGCACCGGCGGTAAAGAGCATGCGGGTGTCGGCCGGGGTATAGGCAGACGTCGCATAGAACGGCACGCCGCCGGTCCACTCGGCCACCATGATGTTGCCCGTATCGGGCTTGGTAGCCAGGACGACGCCATTGCCCGCGTCGGCGATCAGCGGGAAGCTGGCAAAGCCGCTGGCCACCGTCGCATCCATGTACGTCACCACGCTGTTGGCATCGAGCGCCACGCCGGCCCACAGCGGGCTGTTGGCGTCAACCGCCTTGATGCTGTAGTACGACTCCCGGGCACTCTGGGAGGTGGTGTTGATCCACTGCCAACGGTTGCCGGCGGCGATGTAGGAGCTCAGGAGCATCAGGGGGCTCTTGACACTGCTCCACTGGCCGATTTCCGTGGCATCGGTGGACAGGCCACCGCTGTTGTTGTCCCGGCCGATGATGACCAGGTCCGCGGCGTCCAGAGCCGCGAGCTTGTTCGGATCCAGTGCTTCCCAGTAGCTGACATTGGCCGTGGTCCCGGCCGTGTAATCCACATCATACCCGGCGGCCCGGAGCAGATTCACAAAGCCGATATCGCTGGGCACGTTGGCGTCCGCCGTGGAGGGGTGCATGGCCGAAACCCAGATGATCTTGGCCGGCTTGGGCGTCGGATTGACCAGAGACGAACCTTCCATCATGTAGAGATCGTCCATCCAGACGTAGCGCTCGCCACCGGGGTTCTGACCGCGCCAATAGAACCGGGTCAGAGGACCGGCCACCTTGTTGCGGAAGCCGAACGTGTCGGTCGTGCCGACCATCACGCGATCCGCCTCCGTAGCCGCCTCGTTCGGGCGGTTGTGGAGATAGAGCTGCATCGTATCGTTCGCATTGTCCACAACGATCCACAGGTTGTACCACGTCAGCTCGGTGTAGGCGCCCACCACGCTCCAGGTGCCGCTGTTGCGGACGCGGAAATTGCCGTAGTTGAGGCTGACTTGCGGACCGAAATTGCCCCAATCGTTGCCGCCCACATCCGGGGTGTCCTTATTGGCGAAACCGAACGCCGAGTCGATCTGATTGGTCGCGCGAAAGCGCAGGAACAGGGTCTTGGTGGCCCCTTCCGGAATCGCGGCGCTCTCGCTCAGCATGCAGTAGGTTGCCTTCTGGACGCCGGTATTCTCCTGGAGCCGGATCACCTGATTGGCCGTCGCGGCGGGGTCCGTCGCGATCGTCACGTCAACCGTGGCTTTCCAGGTCGTTGTCACGCTGTTGGCGTCCCCGAGCTGGTAGCTGTCGAAGTTGTCCACCAGCACCGCGTCCGGCGCCGGGGTGACGATGCTGAAGTCATCGTAGGCCACGTAGCCCGTATTGGCGGGCATGTAGGTAGCGCTCATCAGGCCCACCTGCAGGGTCGCCGGCAGGTCGGGACGATTGATCACCAGCGGCGTCTGCGTGCCGTCATAGACGCCCAGATAGCCCGGATTCGTCAGGGGGAGGAAGGTCACGCCATCGGCGCTGATGCGGAAGTAGAAGTCCGCACCCTTGCGCTCGAGCTGAATGTAGGGATACTGAGCCATGAGGGCGAAGGTATCCGCACCCGTCCACGTACCGGTGGTCTGCCCCACCTCGTCACGTGCGCCGTTCACGGTGTTGCGGGCGACGAAGGCGGTCCAGGTCGGGAAGCAGTTCATGGCCACCCAGTTTTCCGTGCCCGCGCTGCCGGCCGGATCGCGGGCCAGAATACCCGAGTCGTTATGTTCCACGATGGCGGCCAGGGTGCCGGCAAAATCCACCACCTTCACCGTCGCCACAAAGTCGCCGGTCACGTCGACATACAGCATGGAACCCGGACCCGGGGCCCAATCCGACCCCGTCGTCTGCATGTACAACGCTCCGGGACGGTTGACGTCCGCATTCAGAACGTCGAAGTTCCCCAGTACGCCGGCGTAGCTGCCGACGCCCTCGATCAAATAGTTGTACGGCTTGCCGAAGTCATCACTGAACCCGGCCGCCGCCGTGCCGATCCCGATCAGGGTCAGAATCGCGACCAACGAAACGATACTACGCTGCATGACACTCCTCCTGTACTCCAACTCAAATGATCATTCATCGACCGATGCCCCGGCACAATCCGCCGGGCACCGATCACACATTGTCTCCGGAAACCGGTGCCATCCCCGTGGGGCAGACCCACACCCACTGGGAAAAGAACGCGAAGTAGCAGAAATGACGGCAAGACAGGTGTGCGCTCGTCAGCCGAAAGGACGAGCCTACCGCTTACAGCCACAGGGGTGGCGAAAACAGAATCGCAGATGCAGAGGTACTTATTATACCAAAGAAACGTGGGAATTCAATGGGAATCCTCGGCAGACGCGGGGGATTTCCGTGCGAGCCCACGCCTTCCCCATGGGGGGGCCGGCGCGGGCCCGCACGTCAGAGTCATGGTTCTCAGATTTGTCCCTGCGACTTGCTGGCCTGAGCCGTGCCGCCGTAGGTGCCCATGTTGATGCGGCCGCCATGGGGAGACGGTTCGTTGCCGACAGCGGTGGCAGGATCGCCGGCGTCGATGCAGGGGCTGGTCACGCTGTCGCCGGCCCAGGTGCTGGTCAGGGCATCCCAACGGCCCGCCTGGGATTTCAGGTGGTAGTCCTGGTGGGCGGAATCCGCGAACAGCGGATCGACGTCTATATTGCCCGTGCCGGAACAGCCGCCCTGGATGTCATTGAAACGGATGTCATACTCATCCGCGTCCACGTAGGAATCCACGTAGATTTCGTTTTCCCAGACGATGTTGTTCACGACGGATGAGTTGTGGGTGGCAAAGTAATTGTAGTACGTTGCCTCCAGGTACAGGCCGGCCCCGCGGTTGTGAACGATCGTGTTATTGGCGATCGTCGGGAACGAGACGTAATTGTAGATACCGCCGCCGTAGCCGGCGCTGTTGCAGGCAATCACGTTGTTCGTGATGGTGGGCTCCGCGTAATAGTAGCAGAAGATCGCGCCACCGTACGCATCTGCCGTGTTATCCGAAAGCACATTGTTGGTGATGATCGCTTTGGATTCGTCTATGCAGCAAATCGCAGCGCCCTCGATCGACTGGCAATGCGAGATGCGGCAGTGATCGATGGTCGGACTGGACGGAGTCAACGTGCCCTCGGCCGCACTCGTGCCCTCGCCGCAGAGGATGGCGCCACCCATCAGGTTCGTCCAATCGTTCGCCCCGGTATACGGCTTGATCGCGTATTCGATCGTACAATACCGGAGCACATCGTCGCTGCCGGCATTGATGAAACGCAGTCCCCGCCAGCCTTCCGTCGTATTGGTCGACGTGAAGACGATGGGCTCCTGTTCGGTTCCCACCGCTTTCAGGGTGGCCCGATATCCCACCGTGAACGAGAACGCCCCGGCAAAGCGGACCGCGACCCCGGGCTCGATGGTCAGGGTTTTGTTGCGGGCGATGGAGAGATCGCCCGTCACCGTATACGGGCTCTTGGCCTTCGTCCAGGTGCCGCTGACGGAGCCGCTGACACTGGTCCCGGCCGTGCCGGTCCCGCTGACGGTGAGCTGCCGGTCGGCGGCATTGTCCGCCGTGGAGCGGACGTGAATCGTCCCCGTGAATACCTTCTCCGCCGTCGGGGCGAAGCCGATCTCCACCTGGGTGGATTCACCGGGAACCAGGACTTTCCCGGCGTTCGCACCGACCACCGCGAACACCCCATTGGCGTCATTGACGTCCACGCTCGTAATCGTGACATCGCGCAGGCCCGTATTGGCAATGTCGAGAGTGACGGATCCCGTCGTGTCGATCGTGACGCAACCCGCGGTCAGTTGGCCGGCCGGCGTGAGGGTGATCAGAGCCAGATCCGACTGGTTCTCATAGGCGCCGAGGTCGATGAAGTCGCTCTTGATACGCGGATTGCCGGCTCGATCGGTCTCTGCGTCAGCGGCGGCACTGCCCGCGTTGATGCAGGCGGAACTGCTCTTCAGCATCCAGTTCGCCGCGGCCCCGTCATAGTCGACACCAATTCCCGGCGTCGGATCGAAGAAGCCGGGATCGACATCCAGGTTCCCGTCCCCGTCGTACCCGCCCTGCACATCGCAACAAGACAGCGCGGCGACGGCCGTGTGGGCCAGAA
>CAYQXM010000048.1:0-4536 GCA_964421295.1 uncultured Pirellulales bacterium | reverse complement strand
CCTGGTAGTCCCGGTTGCCCCACACAATCGTGTTGGTCACCTGCGTGTCATAGGAGGCGTCGGTGTAGAGCCCGCCCGGGTTGTTGTTCACGATCGTGCAGTTGTCGATCTCCAGGTTGCTGTCACCCGTGCAGAAGATGCCGCCCGCCTGGGGCACGCCGCCCATGCAGGAGTTGTTGGCGATGACCGTGTTGGCAATGACGGGATTGCTGGCGTTGCAGACGATGGCGCCACCGTAGTTACCGACGTTGTTGGCCAGGAGGCAATGCGCGATCGTCGGACTGCAATCGTACAGGTACAGGGCGCCGCCCGCGAGATCGCGGGTGCCATAACTGGTGCCGAGGGGTCCGACCCCCTTGCGGCTGTACGTGATCGTGCAGTAGTCGAGCACATCGTCGTCACCGGTGCTGACCAGCCGCAGGCCCGCGAATCCCAGCTCGGTGTTGCCGGCGGTGAACACGATGGGCTGCGCCGCCGTGCCCTGGGCCAGGAGTCTGGCGTCGGCGCCGACGGTCAGCGAATAGTGGCCCATGAAGATGACCTGAACGCCGGGTTCGACGACCAGTTCACTCCCCGAGGGCACCTGAATATCGTTGCGGACATAATAGGGCGACTGGGCTTGCGACCACGTGCCCGAGACATTGCTGTCGGCGATTTCGGTCCCGCCTGTATGAGCATCGCCCTGCAAAATGACGTAGCGGACTTTGCCGTCACTATAGTTGATGGCCAGCGAGCCGTAGTAGCCGCCGGCGGTTGCCGGATCGAATTTCACGTTGACCATCATTTCCTGTCCGGCCCGTTTGATGTCAAAGGCGGCGAGACGATCCGAGTATGCGCCGTCGCTGCCCAGTGCGGCGGTGAATCCCGCGGGACAGGAGATCGAATTGACGCGGACCGACTCGGCCGTGTTGTTGCGAACGAAGAGGTGCTTCACGGTCCCGGGTTGCCCTTCGGCCCGAACGAAGTCCAGGCGGGCCGGATCGACGTCGAGGCTCGCCGGAACCGCCTGAATGTTGACGATGGCCTCCGAGACAGCGTTCAGCGTGCTGGGGATCTCGGCCGGCAGGCGATACCAGGCCTCCGTAATGGGGGCCGGCCGGGACGAGGTCCACCCGAAATTCAAATGGTATTCGCCTTCGGTGTTGTAGCCGTCGCAGACGATAAGGTGACCGCTCATGCCATCCGCCGTGCGGATGCCGAGCAGAACGGGCAGGCCGTTGATGATATTCTCCTGTACGACGTGCATCATCTGACTGGACAAACCGCCCGTCATCTGGGCCGAACAGAGCTGGAATTTGCCCAGCAGCGCCGCGACCACGTCCGTCGGGGCGGCTCCGGAACCGACGCTGGAATAGTCCATGTACGCGGCGAATCCGCAGGCCAGGCTCAGCGTGGCGGCATCCGCGTCACTCAAGGCCTCCTCCTGACTGTACTTGAGCCGCAGCGCCACGAGCAGCTCGTTCAGCCGGGAGAAGGACGGGAAATCGTAGCGGGTACTGTCACCATCGATGGCCACGCCGCTGTACGTGGTGTAGGCATCGGTCGCGCCGAAGGTCGCGCCGCACCGCCGGTGATAGTTCAGGACCTGCGCCATGGCCGTCGCCGCACACCCCACGACCGACCGCTGGCCATCCACCGGGTCCAGCGGGCACAGGGCATTGTAGGGCGCCAGTTGGTGCCACGTGGTCTGGACCCAACCGCCGGTCGTCGTGGTATTTTCCGCCGGCCACCATTGCGCCGCGGCGTCCGCCGCCTGGTTGTTCTCATACGACGACCACGCGCCCGCGTGAGCGGCGGTCCGTGCGGCCCCCTGAGTATGGGCCGCCTGCAGGCGCAGTTGCAGGTCCTGCGTCACGAGCTGATAGAGCGGGCTCGCCTGATCCGCGACCGGATCGAACGTGCCCAGGAAGGAATACGCCACCACGGGCGTGACCCTCGTGTCGGCGGATAGAATGACGAAGCCCGTCGGTTCCAGGCCCGCGACGTACGCCAGCACCGTGCCGTCACGGGCCGTGACGGCTTGCAGCCCGTTCGCGGTCCGGTTCTGCGCCGCCGCCAGCGTATACTGCGGCCGGGGGACGCCGGGGGTTCGGGCCTTCAGAAACCCTGAGGCCGCCCGAAGCGCCTGCGCGGAAGATACCGGCTCCGCCTGCGCCAGGGAACCAAGGAAAATCGACAAGACCACTGAAGTGACAACGACAACCCGACCGCGTGCCGTCCCGAACATAAAAGTCCTCCAACTGTGCCGGTGCGAGTCCATGCGACCGCACCGCTTCGCATTTAGGGGGGCCTGTACCCTCCGCCCCTGGGGACGTGCTTGGCCACAACGCCGGCACCTCCATGCTGCAATTATAGCGGGACTGTCACGGCCTGTCCAGTGCTATCACCTGAATCTTCCGGGGGACACTAGGGATAGGCGTACCAGGCGATCCCTTCGTAGGTCCAGACACTTGACGGGTACTCTGTCACGAGCTTGTTCTTTTCGCTCTCCGTCATCGTGTAGAAATGCACGCCGGTGCGGGGGGACCAGAACCGGTACACCGGCTGGACGCCGCCGGGGAGGGACTGCTCCGGGGCAAAAGCATAGAACGCCGTCCCTTCGAAGGTCCATGTCTTGGAGGATTGGGCGATCAGTTTGTCCTTTTCCGATGCACGGATCGTGTAGAAGTAGACATCGGTCTTGGGACACCGGAAACGATAGACCGGCGCCGCGCCGGACGCGCCCGCGTTGCTGAGGGCGAGATACTTTTCACCTTCACAGGCCCAGATGTGGTCGGCGTATTGGTCGATGAACTGGCGTCGTTCGGATTCGCTCAGCGTGTAGAAGTGACACCCGCTGGTCGCCGACCAGAAGCGGGTCAGAACCACGGCCCCGCTCAGCGTGCCCGTGGCGACCATGAGATCGTCGAATGAAGCCTGTCCGGCGTCCAGCGTCAGGCCACTGACGGTGCCGCCGATGACTACGCTCAGAGGGACGCTGCTCCAGGCGCCGTGGGCCAGTCCCGCGACGCTCTTCCAGGCATGGGTCCGGCCGTACCCCACCGTGCTGAGATAGAGTTCATCGGCCGCGGCGTCATAGGAAAGGTACAAGGTCCCACTGTCGGCCGTGCGGCTGAGGGATTCCTTCTTCGTGACGGCGCCGGAACGGACCACCCGATAACGGAACTGACGCGAGCCGCCGCTGCTGCCGACCTCGAAGTCCACGCCGTTGGCGTCACTGGTGGCAGGGCTGGGGGTCAGGCGCAGGGACAACCACGCCTGTGGCGCCGTCACGGGCGTGAAGCCGTAGCGCACCTGCAGGGCAAAATCCGCGGTCGTGTCCAACTGCCAGTAGCTCGAGACGTAGTGCGCCCCCTCGCCCGCGGCGGAGGCGGTCGCACGCAAATCGAGGCGGCCGCCCACCTCGTCCAACCAGACACGGTTCGGGTCCGTCGCCTCGGAATACCACCGACGGCTCATCGCCTCGTCATCGAAGCTCTCCCGCAACGTGATGACATTGGCGTCGTCCACGCCGCACTCTCCCGCGATGTGGACGCGGTAGTCCTCGACCTCGCCGTCCTCCGCGGCGCCGCTGTAGGCGATCCAGGGACTGGTCGAGAAACGAAATCGCGCGTACGTCCAGCCCGGTGCGGCCGTATCCGGCACCCGCACGCTCAGGCGATTGACGCCGGCCGCGAGTATCTGCCGGGTGACCACCTGCTCATCGGCGCCGGCAAAAGTGCCGTCACGGTTATAGTCGAGCCACGCGTTCAGGTAGCCCTCGACGGACGCGGTGACCTCCAGGACCGTTGCGCCCCCGCCCGCGAGTGGTTGCAGGAACGTGACGCCGTCGTCCTTGTCCCCGTAGCGGTCGTCGCCCTCCGCCTCGTATCCCGGTTCGGCATCCGCCTCGGTGTCGACGCTCTTTCCCAGGCAGATGCCGGCGACGATCAGGTGGCGGGTCCCGCCACTGTCCAGGCTGGTCGCGTAGCTGTCCGGGGCGTCCCCATAGTCCCAGATGCTGTCCTCCGCGGACTGCGGGGCGACCCACCGCATGGCTTTGATATTGCCTCCCGTGACCTCGATACCCACCCAGTCGGGGCTGTATCCGTCGATGGAGCAGGTCTTGATCGGCTCCGCCGAGCCGAACATCGAAGCCAGCAGGCTGTGCATAAGGCTGCTGTCGACGTAGGCGAATTCGCTCGTGGCATCCGGCACATCGTCCGGCAGCGGCGGGCGGTCCAGACACTTCGTCGACCACGCTGGTTTGGCCCAGATGAAGCGAATCTCGGCCCTGCCCACCTTTTGGGCATCCACGGGCTCGATGCCGGCACTGATGGTCATACTGGCGCTGCGGCCGGCGTGGTAGGGTCCGCGACGGTACCACTGTCGGTAGACGCCAGTCTGCGGGTAGTAATACCATCCGCTGCCGTACCCCCAGCCCTGCCCTTCCACAAATTGGCCGCGGGAGTCGAAAACGATGCGGTACCAATACTGCCCGATGCCGCATTGATTGGGATCCTCGTAGAAATACTGAGCCGGTGCCGCCGCACTCAA
>CAYQXM010000047.1:12875-38530 GCA_964421295.1 uncultured Pirellulales bacterium | reverse complement strand
GGCCAACTCCTCCGACGCCATCTCGTCAAACTTACACACAAGACTTGACACTATCGGCCTGTTCCATTCCCGCAAAGAGACTCTTGAATGAGGTGCCGCGAGACGCTATGCTCTGGCCAAATTGAAAGGAATCCCGATGCAGGCCATTCTGGAAACGAAGATCCCCGGGGCCAAGCCGCACCAGGGCAAGGTCCGTGACGTCTATGACTTGGGCGACAAGCTGCTCATCGTCGCCACCGACCGCATCAGCGCGTTCGACGTGGTGATGGCCAATCCCGTGCCCTACAAAGGCATCATCCTGACCCAGATATCGAAGTTCTGGTTCGACTTCCTCAAAGGGCACGTCGAGCATCACCTGATCAGCGACGACGTGGCGACGTTCCCGGCTCCGTTCTCGAAGCATGCCGACCAGCTCAAGGGTCGCAGCATGTTGGTCAAGAAGGTGCAGGTGCTGCCCATCGAGTGCATCGTACGCGGCTACCTGGCCGGGTCTGGCTGGAAGGAATATCAGGCCAGCAGCACCGTCTGCGGCATCAAGCTGCCCCAGGGCCTCAAGCAGTGTCAGAAGCTCCCCGAGCCGATCTTCACTCCCTCCACCAAGGCCGAGAAGGGCGTGCACGATGAGAATATCAGCTTCGAGAAGAGCGCCGAGATCATCGGTAAGGAACGTGCCCAATATATCCGCGACCACAGCATCGACATCTTCAACCGGGCCGGCGACTGCGCTCGGAGCAGGGGCCTGATCTTGGCCGACACGAAGTTCGAGTGGGGCGTCACGCCGGAAGGGAAGATCATCCTGGTCGATGAAGTGCTGACGCCGGATTCCTCCCGCTTCTGGCCCGCCGACAAGTACGAGCCCGGCCGCGACCAGGAAAGCTTCGACAAGCAGTTCGTCCGCAACTACCTGGAAGACATCAAGTTCAACAAGTCCGGCCCCGGCGTCACGCTCCCGCCGGACATCGTCGAGAAGACCAGCAAGAAGTACATCGAAGCCTACGAACGCCTCACCGGCAAGAAGTTCGCCTCGTAGCTAGCCCAGCATCCGAAGTACGAAGTACAGACTGTAGGCCGTAGACCGTAGGCTGTAGCTGCCTGCGGTGTACGGCCTTCAGCATTTCCCCCGCCAATTCTGCTCAAGACTTGTTGCCGCTGCGTCTTTTTTGTGTAATCAGGTCGCCTCTCAACTGTCTTTACTGTGGCATTGTGTTGAAGAGAGTGATGTTTGGACCCGCGTTGCGACAGTGAGTTGGTCATGGCGGTGAGCCGGGGGGACCGGACCGCGTACGCTCCCTTGGTGCGGAGACACTATAAGCATGTCCTGCTGGTCTGCATCGGCGTTCTGGGTAACGTGCACGATGCCGAGGACGTCGCGCAGGACGCCATGATCAAAGGGCTGGAGAAGCTGCGGCAGCTCAAGGAGCCCGACCAGTTTGGGCACTGGGTGGTCAAGATTGCGCGGAACCTGAGCGTCAACCTCCTCCGGCGGAAAGGCGCCGCGGACCGGGCGGCGGAACATGTGACCCCGGACCTGCCCTCGAAAGATCGGCCGCACGAGGACTTGCAGGCGGCCGTGGCCCGGCTGCCGTCGGATCTGCGGCTGCCGCTGGTGATGTACTACTTCGATGGCCGGAGCGTCAAAACGGTCGCCGAGAAGCTGAATGTATCGACCTCCGGAGTCTATGCGAGACTCCGGACGGCTATCCAGGAACTACATGAAATCCTGACCCAAACAGGAGAAACGCCATGAACGAAACATGCACAAACATGCGGGACCAGATCGCCGACTACCTGCTCGGCGCTCTCGATGACAGCCAACGGCAAGCCGTCGAAGAGCACCTGAAAAACTGCCCGGACTGCCGGACGTATACGCAGGCTCTCCAGAAACACGAGCAAGGCCTTGCGGCCCTCGGCGAACAGATCGGCGCGGGAATGGTCGAACGCGAGGAGAGAGTGATCGCCGCTCTCGGGCGGGTGTCGCCGCGTGCTTCGCACTTCGGATTCGCCAGGTGGGCCGTGGCGGCCCTGCTGGTCCTGGGTGTCGGCATACTCATCGGTCGGCTCACCGGTCCTCAACCGATGGATGCGGAGCGGTTGAAGGCGGAAGTGCGGGGGGCGATCTTGGCCGACGTGGATCGACGGCTCAATGTGGCTCTGGTCGACACGGCCGATCAGATGCAGGTGATGGCCGCCCAGCTTGCCTCGGGTTCAAAGGCGATGATGGACGCACGCCTGACCGAGCTGGTTCAAATGATCGAGACCGCCCGCCGGACCGACCGCCAGCGCGTCGCCGACGCCCTGGTGCAGATGGAATTGAGCCGGCTGGACGACCGTAACCAGATCGCCGCCAGCCTCCGCTCCCTGGCTACCCCGGCGGTCGAGCTTTCAACCCCGACTGAGAAACCCTCGACCACAACGAACAACTAATGCAGAAGAAAGGATATGCCCATGAAATCTCTCGCCCCATTATTCGCCGCTATTATCCCGCTTCTCGTGACCGCCCCACGCTGTGCTGACGCCCAGGAACTCCGAGCCGCGATTTCCGGCAGCGTCGGCGTGCCTGGAGTGACTATGAAAGGTATGCCAGGCGATCCCTTGACCGACACAAATGGCGACTACAGTGGCGCAATCCCCCAAGGTTGGTCCGGCACGGTCACTCCAGTAAAAGAAGGATTCATATTTGAACCACCATCACGAAAATACGCTGGTATTCAAGCGTGGCGTAAGGATGAGGACTACGTCGCGAAGATGATAACCTTCACCATCACCGGCAACGTCGGCGCGCCAGGAGTGGTCATGGAGGGACTGCCCGGCGATCCTATATCGGATGACAAGGGTGTCTACCGGGTCGAGGTGGCTTATAAATGGCAAGGCGTCGTCAAACCGGAGCTGCCCGGGTACGTGTTTGCTCCGCCCTTCAGGACCTACCCACCGGTTATCAAAAATTATCTGAAGGAGGACTACATCGCCACGCCGGGCGAGGCAACCGGTAGTCTCTACCGCTCCTCCGAGGGGCGCAGAGGTCCACGAGCCGGTGTGGCACCATCACCGGCTCGGGATGTACTGGTGGTCCCCACCGCAGGCGTCGACACGGCGGAATTCACCGAGATGGCGGACGATATGCGGGTCATGCTGCAGATCCTGCGCGAGAAGGCCAACGAACAGCGTGCCTGGATGGGGCGGACCGTTCTGCCCGATTACGGGCCGATCTTTGGCCAGGGTGGTCCGGGCTCGGAAGCGCTCTATATCCAAGGTCATGCGGTGGTATTCGTGATGGAGGTGAATTTCTCGGTCGATGTCGGACAAGAGCCCAACACGGCCAACCCAGCGGGACCGCAGCGGGAAAGCGATCAAGTCTGGCAAAGGGCAAAGGAGAGACTAGGCCAGAACGATTCCTCCGGTGCGATGACCCCGCCCAATCCAACTCAACTCAAAGAGAACCTCATTCGTGCATTGCGGCACGCCGCGAACATCCGCCATCTCGATCCGAATGAGTTGGTCATTCTGACCGTCATTGGCAGTTCCAGACCCACACCCAGGTCCGGCGGGGGATCTTACGGCGCGACTTCCGTCCACGGCGGCGGCTATTTCTATGGCGCCAGTTCCTTCAACACAGACGACGCGAGCGGCTCTTCGGGCTCAGGTGGGTATACGAGTTTATCCACTCGCGGTGGCCGTCGGGTCCCGGAGATTGCTGTCCCAGCCGGTTCATCGGGCGGCGACTGGCTGATCATTCAGGCGAAGACGGCGGATATCAACGCCTTCGCTGGCGACAAGATCAGCTTCGAGCAATTCAACCAGAGGGTCAAAGTCTTCAATTATTGAGCGATACGGAAGGAGTCGGACTATGAAGCGGGTCATCGGTCTTGTGATGGTGGTTGGGATGAGTTCTATGGTCATGGCGGGGACGGCACCGACGCAGACGCCGCCCCCTGGGCCGGGCAGTGACTGGACGCAAGAGGATTGGAGCAGCACGCCTCCCATGCAGAATGGAACGATGCCGTTCGGCGGCTCTTCGCGCGGCTTCCGATCCATGTCCGGCAGGGGCGAGTTCCAGCAACGCATGCAGGACATGCAGCGCCAGTTCCAGCAGATGCAGGCCCAGGCGCAGGCAAGCAGAGAGGCCAACATTCGCCAGACGCTCGGCGCCAATGACAGTCAGTGGACGCAGATAAAGCCGCGGCTGGACCGCATCGACCGCCTCAAGGCGGAGGTCAATGCCTCGCTCGCTCCGGGCGGGTCTTTCAACGGTGGCTCCAACTTCGTCAGCACAACAACTCCCGACGGCAGCGCGAGCGCCGGCGGCTGGGTCGGCGGGGGCTTCACGATGTCCGGGTCGGGCAGCCCGAACGGCACACGCTTCCAGAGCTGGAGTTCCACCCCCTCCGGCAGTTCCGTCGAAGCAACGAAGACCGGCAGTCTCTGTCAGCAGTTGAACAATCTGCTGCAAGCGGCCAATGTCCCACCCGCACAGGTCAGTCAAACTGTCGCGGCTCTCCGCAAAGCCCGGGAGCAGGCCCAGCAGGAACTGAACCGCGAGCGCAAGGCCCTCCGCTCCCTGGTCAACTTCCGCCAGGAAGCAACCCTCATCGTCATGGGCTACCTAGACTGACGCGCAGCCTCTGTTATCGCCTGGTTCCGCCGGGTCGTATCGTCTCCCCACGGGAACGGGGCACAGTGCTCCGCTTGCCCAACCGCTGCTGCACGATCTTGTTCAGTTGAGCGGAAGTCTCCTGCAACCGCGTAGCGTCGGCAGAAGCCCCCAACCGCTCTCTTGTCCAGTTGTCCAACTCAAAGGTGGAGTAGGGCTTGGCTTCGTTGTCTTTAGCCGCTCCGAGCGACTGCCAGGCGGACGCGGCCTCGCGCACCGCCGCCTCGGCCTGCCTGGCGATTTCGGCTCTGGTCGTTCCGCTCAATACCCACCGGACCAGGCCGATCTTGCTCCCTTTGGTGTCGAGGTCTTCCTGGGGAATGGCGAGAAGCTTGTCCAAGTTGTCCAGCGAGATAGCCCGCAGGGCCAACCCCTCATACCGTTCCAGGGGCGACAGGCCGGGCTTCTTCAGGAATTGGTCGAGCAATTGCACGCCGACCCATGGATCTCCCTTGCCGCCGCGATTCCAACCACAGAAACGGTAGACCGTGTCAGCGTCGTTGTCCAGGGTGGCTCTCTCCCGCCACTGACGCAAGAGCTTCTTGGCCCGGTCGAACTGGCCTGCCTCGATCAGACTGCTGATGTGCCCATCGTACCCGCCCACCAGATACATGGCCGGCAGATTCGCGTCGTGGAGCATCTGCAGGTAGAGAACGGCGCTTCGATCCAGGGCGTCGTAATCCTTGGCGACGACATCCAAGCGCCACAGAGCATCCAGCGCCTTCAGCCGCTCCCCGAGCGTACGGTTCGTCGAAACGACCAGCGGCTCATAGTGACCGTGCAACCGACGGATGAGCTTGAGATCCAGATCGTTAGGCTCGGGCGCTCGATCCTCCGGCAGAATCGGGAAGCGGTGGTACGAACGTATCCGGCCCAGTCTGTCTCGCAATTGCCGGAGTTCCCACTGGTCTTCCGGAAGGGTCGTACGAACGGGTGTTCCACGCAAGATCCCCATTCTCATCTTCTCGCGTTCTTCATCGGTCGTGGGATCGGTCTTGTCGCTGTAGTATCTATGCCATTGACGAATCTGTCTCGCATCGTTGGGCTCCACCGTCATCCGCTTCGGCTTGGGTGTGCTGTCGATACGCTTGATCTGCTCGGCGCGCTCTTTCATTATGGTCTGCGCGTTCGATCCCGGCTCGGGTTCTGCCAGGTATTCCGGCACCGGATACTTGGCAATGAGTCGCCGGACGGAAGTCAGATCGTTTGGGTCCACATTAAGAGGCCCAAGGGTGGGCATATGCTCCAGGAACTTCTCCACAATTTCTTTGACCTGCCGATCCGCGCCGCTGAACCCGCCGTAGGCCTTGGCGGCTTCCCAGACGGCGGTCTTGTCCAGGTCCACGCGCTTGAAATTCATCAACGTCGCGGACCGGACCAGGCGTTTGTCGTCCGTGCGGCGCACCTCCACCCGAACCGGAAGGCGCAGTGTCGCGCCGCCTGTTGTCACGTCCCTGTACGTAACGGTACAGGTACGGCCGCCCACATGGTAGACATGATCCACACTGGAGATGCGGTAAGGTATCTTCTGGTCCTTGATGGTGACCGTGCCATTCACGTCAAGGGCCAGCTTCTCGGGCTTGACCGGCAGATCGGCGATCAGGCGGGAGATTCCGGGAGCGCGGCCCGTGTCGTCGTATTCGTACCTGACCCCGACGAGCTTCTGTTGCGCGTGGCCCAGCACGTCCAGGGACGCGATCCGGCCGGTTTTCATCTGAACTTTCAGTTGAGTCACGTTCCGTTTCACCCCGTCGGCAGAGTCATCCGGTTTCAGGTCGATGGTGTTCTCGGCATTCCCCGCGCGTGCCTTGAGCGGCTCCAAATCGCGCATGTACACACGGCGTGACATGGCCTCCGCCTCGGCAAATCGCATCTCCTCGATGCCGTAGAAACCGCCGCGCCATTTGAAGGGACCTCTCTCGCCCGAGGGCTTGGGATAGGTCATGTTCCCCGGGACCCAGAAGGGAAACTGATCCTCATTCATGCGAAACCCGTCCTTGTCGCTGAGGATGGCCAGGGTCTTGACGTTCGAAGTCCCCTTGCCGCGAGGCTCCGTCCAGACCACCGAGACGGCGAAATAGTCTCGGCACACCCAATACCTCGCAAACCAGATCGTGTCGGGCTCATAGAAGCCGCGGTCCCAGCCAATGCTGTTGTTACCCAATTCGTTGACGGCATCGAACTGGATCACACCGATGTCCTTCCCGACCGGCGCAAGCCGGCAAAGACCAATCCCGCTGGTCGCCGAAAGGGCC
Source organism: uncultured Pirellulales bacterium (assembly GCA_964421295.1). Taxonomy (GTDB): domain Bacteria; phylum Planctomycetota; class Phycisphaerae; order Sedimentisphaerales; family Anaerobacaceae; genus PLanc-01. The sequence goes on along the minus strand of CAYQXM010000047.1, from coordinate 31,627 downwards.
AGGACGGTCAGCGCCAGCCATCGACGCTGACGATAAGACCATTTCCTTTCCATGGCTCTACTCCTCCGGATACGTTAACACGACCCTATCAGAGACAGCCTCCTGTACGAGGAGGGCCGGGGTCAGAAGAAAATCATCGTTCTCTCTCTTCTCCAGCGACAAGTCGGACATGCCGAAATTGGAGTTCCCCACGATCCGATCGACCATCATCTTCTCGATCTCCGGCGTGTCCGGCATGGCCGGGCGCCGAGCCCGGGCGGGTGCCCCGCTCTGATCCGGATTGCCGCCTGCGCCCATTCCCAAGCAGAGGAACGTACATGCCAGCACGGTGAAGAATACCCCTCTGGTAAATCGTGTCCCTTTTTGCCTCATGGCTCTCTCCTTTGCAGAATCACTGACGTGACACCTTCAGCGAATGGCAGCGGCAGGTGGGAACGATGAACGCCGTGCGGCGTCACGCCCAACAGGTCCTGCCGCCGCCATCCACGTTTCTATGTCAAATCAACCACGTATCCCGTTATTGTTCTTACCAGTTCACTTCAACTTCGCAGGTGCCATCGGAGTAGTAATCGGCCGCAGCGTTGAATCCACCCCAATAGACGTTGGGATCATTGATCACGAGCCGGCCGCCGGCTTGACAACTTCCGCCAACCTCCGCGCTCACTCTGAACTGAGTGGTATTGACATCGCTTTCAAAGGTCGCGGACAGAGTCCCCGTGAAATCCAATCGTCCTTCGTACCAGCCGCCCATCGGATCGCCCCAGAAGTCAACGATGTCTTCACTTTCCGCCCAATTATAGACGGGGTCAGGTGTCACGTTCCATGGATCCGTGTAGGCGTAAGAGCCGCCCGTGCTGTAGGCCCGACCATGACAGGCGCCGTCTCCTTCGCCAGGCCGGCCCGCCGGGTTCATAAGCTCGCCCCAGGCTGAGCAATCGGAATAGGCCGAAGCGTCACAGGTTCCTGTTCGGTCGAGGCAATCGCCTGAGAACTTGAGTGAGCCCGCAAAGGTGGCCTCGAGACTTGCCTGGACATTACGGCTGCCACCGGCGTACTCATAATCAGACCATCCAAAAACATGACTGGCCGCCCAAGGGTCCCTGGAAAGACCGTAATCGGGTGTGAGCCAGGCCCAAGCTTCACCCCATGTGGTCCCCTCCACGGTCAGGGTGTGCTCTTCGCCGGCCACGGTGCAGCCGGAGCCGTTCCAGCCATTTCCGCAGGTTCCGTCCGGGGCTTCCCAGTAGAAGGGATCGCTCACTTCCGCGCCGGTCCCCATGTACGTCCAGTCCGCCACCACTGGGGCAGCGACAATGACACAGAATAGAACCATAGTCACAATGACTCTACACATACTCATGACCTCCTTTACAGCAAAACCAATCCTTTGTTGACATTTTCGTCCTGCGCGGTAAAAGAGGAACCAGCCGAAGGGCGCAGTCATGCACCCTTTGGTGCGGGCCGGTGGATCGACAATCGCTCGGCAGAGTGGGCTGTCGATTCATCGGTTTTTTATGCGCACCGCTGTCTGGAATCTCCCCTCTCGGATTTCGCATCCCACGCTTCGGACAACGGAACAACTCGTTGCAGATACTCGTCCTTGAGTCTCTCGCACCTCCCTTCTGGCCACGGCCAAAAAGACCATGACCTGTCGCAGTTGGACAATCGAATTCTCTTCCTCTATCTCTATCTTAAGTTGACGCCCGCGGCCCAGCCACACTACCCGGCCAAGCCTCAAGCCTCAAGCCTCAAGCCTCAAGCCTCACCATAGACCGCGGCAAAACACGTGTCAACCGAAAATCGGAGAAAATCCGCGCCAGTGAGCGGCTCCTGGAGGGTGTGGCGACGGAATGTCACACACGGGGCATGGAAGACAGTGACACTCGGCTGGGACGGCGGCACTCCGCGGGCCGTCGTCCCAGCTTTCATTTCCAGACCAGGGCTATCACGAAGGAGATCAACGCGAAGACACCGAAGAAAAGGGCGTAAATGAACTGCTCCAGGGTCAGGGTGACGGTCAGGCCGGTCGCGGTCAGGGCCAGGGCGATTCCCTCGGGTGTCCCCGCCACGGCGGCCACCGAGCCCATGAGACCCACCTTCAGCGACGCCGCGGTCACCGTGCCGGCAGCGGCTGCTTCCTTGGGAGCGGTGAGGATTTCGAACAGGACCAGTCCCGTCAACAAAACACCCTTGCCGAAACCCACCCGGGTCAGACGCCGGCTTAGCGCGTGTTTGGCCCGGAAGAACAGCACGCGGGCCCGCAACTCCTTGCACCCCATCAGGGTGGCGATCTCGGAGAAGGACATCTGTTCGTAGCATCGCAAGACCAGAACATTGCGGTAGGCCAAGTCCAGGTTGGCGATGCCGGCTGCGACGGCCTCGGACAGTTCCTTCCGCATCACGCGGGTGAGCCCGTCGCCGTGTTCCTCTGAAACATATTGGGAGAACCGTTCCGGATTGAGGGCGGATAGTTCAATCGTCCTCGCTCTGGCCTGTTCGCGATAATGGTGCTGGACCGTTCCCAGGGCCGTACGAAAGAGCCAGTGCCAGAAGTGCTCGGGCTGCCTTAGCGTATTCATGTTCTCGACCATTTTCAGAAGCGTTTCCTGCACGAGGTCCTGGCTCAGATCGTAGTCGAGCGTCAGGCGGTAGATGTAGGGAAAGAGCCTCTGCCGTGCGGCGGCGGCGAGCCGATCGATGCTCGCCTTGTCGCCCAGTTGAGCCTGACCGATGATCTGAGTTAACCCAGTGTCCGTGTCCATAGTTCGTACTCGTCCCGTATAGTCCCGGATACGGCTATTCGTTACACACAAAAACCGCAGAATTCGAGAAATGCTGAGAGTATCCGCTCGCCGGGGAACGTCGCCCACAAATTTTCTTATCGAAACGCGTAACATCGTGCGTTAGTGTGGACCTTACATTGGGAAAGGCACACGCGCTGGCGCGGAGCGTCTTGGCGAGGCCGTCTTGCCAGTCACCAGCGGATGGGAGCCTGAAAGAGTCATCTTATCTATTTCGGGAGGAAGTGCCATGTGGAAGAAGCCTGTCAGAATGTTGTCGTCGATCATGGTTTGTCTGTGCGCCGTCTGTTTTGTCGGCAGTACACCGGTCCAGGCCGCCGGAGGACCCGCCTGGATCTATGCGGAGGATATCAACGCGCCGTGGGTCCCCGCCGAGCACTTCACCGCGGCCTGGGAATCGGTGAGCTTCACGTCGAAGATCTACAACCCGGTGGAACAACCCAATTACTCCGGCAGCCGGTCCCTGGCGGTGTCCAGCGTCGTCGACATCATCGACACGAACGGCATCATAGGTCTGTCGTCGAGCCAGCGCGGGGTCCTGGTTCTCGACCAGAGCGGCAAGACCCTCTACAGCACGTCGACCGACCAGCCTTCACACCGGACTTATCGGTCCCCCATGTCGCTGGCCAGCCTGGTCTCCAGCCGGCTCGCGTCGCGGATGCTGACTCAGCACTACACCACGACGATACCCATGGACCCCAATCTGGGCTATCCGACGCGGATCAGCGAGCTGGAATGGTCGATCGATGCCCTGGTCGCCGACACGACCAAACAGGTCGATATCCCCTTCGCCGTGACCACCGAGTGGGCCGAACTCGTGCCGGGGCTGGAAATCCTTGTCGAGCAGGCCTCGGTCGAGGACACCACGTATTCCTATCGCATCAAAGCCCGTTACGACAGCACCAAGGTGCAGTATTCCGGCGGCTCGATGGTATCGGTGTCGGATACACGCCCGTTACCGACGATGATTCTCATCAGCACCGATGTCCTGAATGCCCAGGGACTCTCGGTTCGCAGTCAGTCCACGTCCGGGGCTTTTGGCTCCAGCAGCAGCAGCAGCGGCGGCTCCAGCAATCAGACAACGGCCACGATCTCCGGCAGCGGCAGTTGCAGCGTTTGCGGTACCGCCGCCACGATCCGGCAGGTCTTCGCCGTCAGTCCCTATGAGAAGGAAGCACGTTTCGTTCTGGACGATATTCCGGTCCCGTCCTTCTGATCGTCTTGCACATCATCATACGGGGCGGCGACCACCGAACGTCGCCGCCCCCACTATTACGCCCCACCGCCCGCCTTTCGGCTTTTCTGCAAAAATCCTGTAACGCCAGGCTCTCATTCCGGACTTAACATTGTGGAATCCCAACGTCTTCTATCAGGCGGAGAGCAGATTATGGCGGCACCCACGGCACATCTCGGGAAAACAGCAGTTTTCATCGCAATGATATGGTCCGGCGCGGTCGCCCAGGCCTACGAATTCGCCGGCGGCACGGGTGAGCCGAACGATCCCTACCAAATAGCCACCGCCGAACAGCTCCTTTCCATCGGCTCGGATCCGAACCTGCGGAATCAGGATTATGTGCTCGTGGCCGACATCGACCTCTCGGGCACATCGTTCTCAAAATCGCCCATCCCGGTGCTTTTCGGTGTATTCGACGGCAATGGCCACGTCATCCGAAACCTGACCGTCCACGATGACGCGAACTTCGAGGTCGGCCTATTCTCGAGAGTGGAAATGGAGGGCGAAGTCAGGAATCTCGGTCTGAAAGACGTAACGGTCACCGGCAAGGCCTACGTGGGTGGTTTGGCAGGAGTGAACAACGGCACGTTGACCAACTGTTACAGTGAGGGAACGGTCAGCGCCAAAGGGGGAGTTGTTGGCGGGCTGGTGGGGAGCTGTTTCTACGTGGTGTCCCATTGCCACAGCGCGGGGACTGTCACTGCCATAAGCGGCACCGGCGTTGGCGGGCTCGTGGGCGAAGGCGATGCCCTGACCCTTTCCCGGTGCTATTCCTCCTGCGCGGTGACGGGTTATCGAAATGTCGGAGGGTTGATCGGGTATGGAAGGAACAGCACGCTCTCCTGCTGCTATGCCACCGGCAATGTCACGGGCCAGGAGTACCTCGGTGGATTGGGAGGAAACTGGGATCACCGCATATATGACAGCTATGCTACGGGCTCTGTCACGGGGCAAGCGTGTATCGGCGGCCTGGTGGGAAGGGGGACTTACCTGTTCCGGTGCTACTCGACCTCGCGCGTAGCAGGGTCGGGCGATTACGTCGGCGGTCTTGCCGGCAGCGCTTCCCAGAAAAGGGACTGCTACTTCCTCGCCCCGGCCGAGGGGGGTGGTCCCGACAACGGCATCGGTAAGCCTCTCACGCAGGAGCAATTGAAACGGCAGGCCAGCTTCGCGGGTTTTGACTTCTGGGGCCAGAGCATGGATGGAACGCGCGATCTCTGGTTCATGCCTCAAGACGCCTGCCCTGTCCTGTCGAGCCAGGCGCAAATCACGGGACTTTTGCCCATCCCGGATGTGTCGCGAGTATCCTCCGACGAAGCTCAGGTCACGCTGGTGGCGGCGGGGTTCACCATGGGCTCGGTGAAGGCGGACTTCTGTCGGGTCATTCCCGCGGGGCGCGTGATTCATGCCTCTCCTCATTCGTTTGCCCCGGCTGGCGCGCTCGTTGACATCATCGTCAGTTCGGATCAGGCGTATGATTGGTCGATCAACGGTGAAGACGGCACCGCTTCGAATCCCTATTTGATGAAAACCGCCGGCCAGTTGGAGTCCCTGACGGTTCACCCCGAGCTGTGGGGCAAGTGCTTCGTTCTGGTCAGCGATCTCGACATGATCAACAGGACTTACTCCAGGGCTCTGATGGCTCCGGATATAAACGACCTTGCCGGTGGTTTTCAGGGCACCGCCTTTACCGGCAGCTTCAACGGCAACGGGCAGCGGATCGTGAATCTGAGTATTGACTGCAACAACTGTGTTGTCAGCTATCTGGGACTCTTCGGGATGATCGGGGCCGCAGGTCAGGTCAATGGTCTGACCCTGCACGATATCAGCATCATGGGCGGAGGGAAGGGAATGATGTTTGTCGCCCCCTCCAACGGGTCGGATTACCTGGGCACTTTCACGGGTTGGAGCGTATCCGATTTTGCTGGCACCCTCGCGGGGTACAATGCCGGCATGCTCGTCGACTGCGTGGCCGACGAAGGCACGGTTTGGAACGCGTGCTTCAACGCCGGTGGCCTGGTCGGCTACAGCAGCAGCACTCTGACCAACTGTCATGCCGATCGAATGGAAGTGCGGACGGTTTGCACGTTACGACGGTGACCGCTATCTAGAGGATCATGCCATGAGAGCGATACAGTCATTCTGGTCCCATCGAGTCATCACAAGCCATTTCCTCGCGACGAGCCTCTGCGTCATGCTCGGTTCCAGCTCGGTTCTCGGCGTTTTCTTCGCCGGTGGCACAGGCGACCCGAACGATCCCTACCAAATCGCCACCGCCCAGCAACTCCTCTCCATAGGTTCGAACCCGACCTTGTTGAACAAGTGTTTCGTGCTCACCGCCGATCTCGACCTCGACCCCAACCTCCCGGGCGGGCAGGTCTTCAACCGGGCCGTGATCGCTCCGGATGTGAACGCCACACTCGGGTTCCAGGGCACGGCATTCACGGGCACGTTGGACGGCGGAGGTTCCTCGATTCGCAACTTGACCATTCGCGGAGGGAGCTATCTCGGGCTCTTCGGCACGCTGGGCGCAGGCGCGCAGATCGTGAACCTGAGACTCATCGAGGTTGACATTGCGCTAAGTGACTCCGGACAGGAGACAGGTGCTTTGGCCGGAATGAGCAGCGGTCGCATCACGAACTGTCACGCCAGCGGCCGGGTACGAGGTGACTTGGATGCCGGCGGGCTCGTCGGAGCAAACGCCGCGGCTGGCGTGATCATCGATTGCGGCGCGGAGGGCACCTGTAACCAGGACGGATTCTCTCATGGTTCCACGGGCGGCGGGCTGGTGGGGTCCAATCAAGGCACCGTGATCAGAAGCTATGCACGTTCCCAGGTGACGGGCGCCTTCAGCACCGGCGGACTGATCGGATACAACGACGGAAGCGTGTCCGGTTGCTACGCCAGGGGTGAGGTGACCGGCAATTTCTACCTGGGAGGATTGGTGGGCTCGAACGCAGGCTCGATTTGCGACTCCTACTCGATCGGTCCCGTCTACGGCAGAGATATGACACCCTACGTCGGCGGTTTGGTTGGCAGCAACCTCGGCGCCATCGTCCGCGCCTATGCCGTGGGCACTGTCCGCCATCCGACCCGCTCAGTCCCTTACTTCAGCGCTCTGATAGGAGGCGTTCCTGGCAGTCCTTTCTCCGGCCGGGTCACCGATTGCTTCTGGGATGTGAGCTGCAATGGTGTACGCGTCAATGAAGGCGGAGGATCAGGACTGACTACGGCACAGATGATGGATGTGCAGGTCTACAGTCTCAACGGCTGGGGCAACGATCCGAACTGGGTTCTCGATCCTGGTCGTGACTATCCCCGCCTCGCATGGGAAGGGACCGCAGGAGCGTCGATCCCTGTGCCGGTTGTTGACGGGTTCGAGGGCAGCGGCACCCCGGACGATCCGTACGTTATCACCACCCCTGAACAACTGGCGCGGATCGGCACGGCCAGCGTTCTTTGGGACAAAGCCTTCCTGCTGACGGCCGATGTCAATCTGGCCGGCGTCGCATTCCCCTCCATCGGGATTTGCCCGGGCAGCGAGTTCACGGGCTGCTTTGATGGAGGGCGCCACGCCATATCCAGCCTGGCGCTGGACGTGCGTGACATCGTGGATGCGTCCCGCGTCGGTTTGTTTGGATACATCGGGCGCACCGGAGTGATTCGTAGCGTCACTGTGTGTGACAGCGTCATCCAGGGCGGCTGGGCAACCAGCAACGCAGGGATTCTGGCCGGAATCAACCACGGCTCCGTCACTTCGTGCTCCGTCATCGATGCGAACATCTCCGCCGGCAGCTACAGCCAGAACCTCGGCGGCCTGGTGGGCTACAACGCCGGCACGATTTCAGGTTGTTCCGCGACCGGTATCATCTCCGGCGGCAAGGGAGGCGACGCCTTTGGCGGACTGGTCGGAAGAAGCGGTGCCGGCAGCATCGTCCGTTCCTATGCTAACGTCGATATTCACGGCGTCACTACGGTGGGTGGCCTGGTGGGTGAGCTGGAGGGCGCCGTGGCGGATTGTTATGCCACCGGGGCCGCTACTGGCGGACTCTATGTGGGTGGCCTGGTCGGTGCGTCACTGGACCACGGCAGCATCACGAATAGTTACGCCGCCGTATCGGTATCGTGCACCGACAAGCATGCGCTGGGCGGACTCGTCGCCTACCACGAAGGACGGACGGCGGACGCCACCATAACAGGCTGCTTCTGGGATGTCGAAGCCAGCGGCGTAAGTGAAGACAAGCACGGCACAGGACTCACTGCGACACAAATGCAGGACGCCGAGAGCTTCATCGATGCGGGATGGGATTTCGTCGGAGAGAGAGCCAATGGCACCGCCGAGACCTGGTTCGTCCCGGAGGGCGGCCGGCGTCCCGCCTTGACCATCCTCTCCCCGTCGGGCGCTGGGCACAGTCTGGCGGGAACGGGCACGGCAGCCGATCCCTACTTGATCGCGACGACGGAAGACCTCGCCGCCATGAGTCACGACGTGACTTCTGCGTGTTTCCGTCTCGTAACGGATATCGACTTGGCCGGGATCACGTGGAAGCAAGCACCGGTCCCGTTCTTCGATGGCGCGCTGGATGGAGCCGGCCACGTCATCGCCCACTTGACCATCGCCGCCGGGCACCATTGCGGTCTTTTCGGTGCGCTGGGTCCCCACGCATCTGTGACCGATCTCGGCATCGTCGATGCGAATGTCGAGAGCTTGGGCTATGTCGGCATACTGGCGGGCCAAAACAGCGGACGCATCGCCCGATGCTACGCCCAGGGCGTTGTGCACGGGATGCAAACATTCGGCGGTTTGCTCGGACTGAACTGGGGTCTTGTCGAGGACTCCTATGCGGCTGGCACCGTGACAGGCTACACGTGGGCGTACGTCGGCGGCCTGGCGGGATACAACTATGGCGCGCTCCGCCGCTGTTATGCGGCGGCGGCTGTATCCTGTCCGCCCGAGCGGAATCGACGCGGAGGATTGGTGGCGAAAGACCCTGACGGAAACGGCGTGACAGAAGACAGCTATTTCCTGTTGTCCCCGAATCAGAGTGGCCTGGACAACGGCTTCGGCACGGCGCTTCTTGAATCGCAGATGAGAGAGCGAACCAGCTTCCCTGGCTGGGATTTCGACTCGGTCTGGATGATCTGCGCGGGCCGGGACTACCCGCATTTGCAGTGGGAGAACATACAATGCTGGCCCTGAGTTCAACCTGTCGCGTTTCGTAACTATCCGCACATACAGCATTTACGTGATGTCGGCCTGTCGACATTGGGCTCTCACCTGCTCCCCTGGGAAGGAATTCTGGAAAATCTTGAGAGAATTCGCTTGGGGGGGCTTCTACTTGTGTAGTAGGATGACTGCTACGATTGTAGAAGGAGATTCGCGTATGAAGTTGACCGAAGCAGAATGGCAAGTGATGAAGGCGTTGTGGATCGAGCACCCGGCGACGGCCCGGCAGGTCGTGGACCGTCTGCCGCGCACGGTGCGGTGGGCGTATACGACGGTGAAAACCATGCTCACCCGGCTGGCAGAAAAGGGGGCGGTGCGTGAGGGTAAGGAAGGCTCGATCAGTTGGTACGATCCCCTCGTCTCCGAACGCAATGCCCGGCTGCACGCGGTGCGTGCACTGCTCGATCAGGCGTTCAACGGCGCGCTGGGGCCGCTCATGCATTTTCTCGTGGAGGAAAAGCAGCTCACCCCGAAAGTCAGGAAAGAGCTCCGGCAGGTGCTGCAGGAAGAGGCCAAACGCAAGGGGAAGAAGGCATGATCGAGATCATGAATGCCGTCGCCCGCCTGTGGTGGGAGTGGATGGTCGCGCTGGGCTGGCAGATCGCGCTGCTCGTCGGGATCATCGGGGGCCTCGACCTGCTCATCCGCAAATGGGCCTGGCCGCAACTGCGGTATGCGTTGTGGTCGCTGGTCCTGCTCAAGCTGCTGCTGCCGCCGGGCCTGTCGCTGCCGAGCGGCGTGGTCAACGGGTTGTCGCCCGCGGTCAACGAGGCCGTTGCCTGTTTGCCGTGGGAGAAACCCGCCGCTGCGATTGCAGATGTGCCTCAACGCGCAGCGCTGCTGTCGGAAGTTGGGCATCAATACACGAACAACACGTATGTCACGCCTCCGATGACGGCCGTAGCGGTGGATGCGAATCCGCAACCTGCCATCATCGATCCGCAATTGGACGGGCGTGTCTATGTCATGGGTATGTGGTTATTGGGTGCGACGGTGCTGGGTGTGTTCCTGGCGGTCCGTCTGCGTGCGCTGAGCAAAGGTTGTGACGAAACGTGTGAAGCAGCGCCGGTGCCGGAATCCTTCTACAATCGTATGCGTCAATGCGCGGACCGCGTCGGTCTGCGTCGGCTGCCCCGGGTCGTGCCCACGACCCGACTGGCGAATCCGGCGGTCTTCGGCATGTTTCGACCGATCCTGCTCCTGCCGGTCGGCTACTTGAGCCGGCTGTCACGCCGAGACACGGAGCACGTGCTCCTGCACGAGTTCTGTCACATCAAGCGGGGCGATCTGTGCGTGCACGGCCTGACCCTGGCCTTGCAGATCGTCTTCTGGTTCAACCCCTTGCTGTGGCTCGTGCGCCGGCACACCCGTCATCTACGCGAGTTGTGTTGCGATGCCAGCGTGGCCAATCTGTTGCGTGAGGACACGCCGGCCTATCGCGAAACCCTGCTCGAGACCGCCCGCCGGCTGTTGGCATCACACGCCGAGCCGGGGCTGGGACTGCTTGGGCTGTTTGAGGATGCGAATTGTCTTCTAACCAGATTGCATTGGCTCCAAAAGCCAACGTGGAGGTATCGAAAAATGAAGAGTCTGATGGTTGTCATAGTGGCCGGCTTCATGGCGGCCTGTGTCCTGCCGATGGCACAGGCGCAGCCGGATGCCACTGTTCAAGAGCATGAGTATGCTGCACAGGTCCACGATACACAGGCGTCGCAGGAAATGCAGGACCTGCAGAAACAGATGCGACAGTTACAGGAGCAGATGCAGCAATTGGCCAAACGCATGGCGGAGCTGAATGTCGCGCGTACAGAGCTGGCTCGGCGCGCCGCCGCCGGCACGGGGTTGTTCGAGAGCTACACGGTTAGGGAAGGAGACACGCTGGCGAAGATCGCCGAGAAAATTGCCGGCTCGGATAAGGGCAAGATCGAAAGAGCTATCGCCCGCATCAAAGAGGCGAATGAACTGACCGCCGACCGGTTGCAGGTCGGCCAGAAGCTCTGGGTCCCGGCCCGCTCGGACAGACCGGAGGCGTCGGTTGATCTGCCGCCTGAAATCCCTGCTGTGCACGCCATCCCGCCGATATCGCACGAAGCGAAAACGCCTGCCATGCCCGCACTGCCGGCCGCGCCGCATGCCCCTCAGCCTAGGGTTCATACGAACGACAACCGGGCCAGCGTGGAACTGGAGCCTCAACGGAGTGTCACGCATCTCAAGGCCGGCACGCGTGTCCTCGTGGAGAATGAGATTGGCTCGGTGAAGATCCGTACGGGTGACGAGCAGAGTTGCGTCGTCGTCACGACAGTCAAGGGTTGGGGGGATACGGAAGAGCAAGCCGCGGAGATGGCCAAGCAAGTGGAATGGCGCATCACGCCCGAAGATGGCGTGCTGCGGATCAAGGCCTCTCTGTCCGATGAGGCGCGAAAGGGAGATCGCGGTGGCGCGGAAGTGCGTTATGAAATCACCGTGCCCCGGCAGACCCCCGTCGAGGTGGTTCAGAAAGTCGGCGGGGTCAAGCTGTCGGGTCTGACGGGCGGCGCCCAGGCCAAAGTCGAGGCCGGGTCCATCTCCGCCGAAGGGTTGGCGGGGGATGTCGACCTGACGACCCGCGCCGGCAGTATCGATGTGTCGGTGCCCGCGGCCGCCTCCGTCCAAATCAACGCGACCACGAAGTTGGGCAGCATCAAGAACGACTTGCCTCTGGATGTTCGGAGCCAGGCGATTCTGCGACAGGGTCACGTTCAGCATACGCTGGGCAGTTCCGCCGTCGGGACCCTCGGATCCGGGCGCGACAAGTTGAATCTGCAGGTCGAAGTCGGCTCGATCAAGATCACCTCCCCGGCTGCCAGGCCGGACGAGGAACACCCATCGTCGTTCTGAACCGGGCCTCTACCCCGATCGGGTGACCACACAGACGGGCTGGGTCTCTTGACCCGGCCCTCTTTGTTTCCATTTGCCTCCGCTCCTTCCGGCGGTAGAATGTGATATCATCAATGCAATTCAGAACTGAGAACCGAAGCTTGCGAGGGGCACAAATGGATTTTGCAGCGAAGCCCAAGGCGACACTCATCGTCAAAGTCATGGAGCACGGGACTATCGTCGGCGTCGAGGGCGACGGGGACCTCGCGTTCGAGGATTGCATCAACGCGATCGAAGGGCTCGTCGATTGGATGGCTCAGGCCATGGAGGAAGTGAACGACAGCGATCATGACAAGATCGGCTCCGACATGCTCATTGCCGCCCTGCACCGCTGGACATTCGAGCCGCACGAAGATGCCTCCGAGGAGGATCCCGACGACAATTGATCGGTACGGTGGGCGGTCCCACCATATTTGCAGCGCTAGCGGAAAGGAGAGAGTATGTGGAACGCGTGGGGAGTTGTCACAAGCGGGATGATCGTTCTGCTCACACCTCTGGCGGTCTTCTCGGCCCAGTCCGAGATGGACACGAAATCCGCCAGGCTGTTCAAGACCCAATGGACATCCATCCGGTACCTCAAGACCGCCACGGTCGACAATCCGGAAGTGTATGCGGCGACCCGGCAAAAGCCTGCGGGAATCCAGATGGAGGAACGCCTTTCGTTGTCCGGGCAGATCGAGATCCTCGACCTCGACCGGATTCTGGCGACCGCACGGGAGGGAGTCATCACACGCGTGGTGGACAGTGCCGGTCAGGATGTCAACATCCCTTCGGTTCCGTCTCCGCCGCATAGATTCTATGAGAGTCCTCGTTACAGCCCTCGATTTTCGCGGCCGCCGCAGGTGCCGGGGTGGCAGGCCTTCCTGCGGAAAGTCTTCAGGCTCCCGCCTCCGAACGCCGGCTTCCGACCGCAGCGGATCGAGGTACTGCAACCCAATTCGCTCGATCTCAAGCTCGATCTGAAACTGCTCCATAACAAAGGCAGCGAAATCCGCCGCGTCACGGGGTACTTCTACGCCGTCGTGCCGGCTTCCCTCGAAACGATCGATGTACCGTTCGAGCCCAACAACACGTGGGTCCGGGTCACCCCCGATCTCGAAATCCAGGTGCAGGAGGCGACGTGCTCAGGATCGACGTACCGTTATTCATTTGCGACACGCGGTGACGGCATGATCCCCTCGCCGTCGCGTTCTCCCGCCCCGCACCTCGCCGACCCGCTGCCGCACCGGCTGATAAAGGCCCACCAACTCATCGGGCGCGACGGCAAGCCCATGAGTGCTGCCTCGGGCGGCGGGGGAAGTTCCTCCAACGGCGGGATCGGCCAAGCTTCGGGATCGGGCGGCGGTCTGACCGGCCCGGTCAAAGCATTTCGCTTCATCATCGCCGTCGATCCGAGCGAGCGCAAAATCCCGTTCGAATTCGAGCACGTTCCGCTGCCCCAGCCATAAGCGGACCGGTTCCGGAATCCCGTCCGGGTGCCTCATTCGCCGTGCGGCCCGCCTGAAGGCGGCAGGGCACGTCCATGCACAAAGTGCCACGCTGAACGTATTCTAGTTGTATTGAGAGTGGAAACTCAATATACTATATCAGTTTCCATGGTATCAAGCGGCAATGAGGATTGGCTGAGCAAGATATGAGTAGCAGGGCCTCATCGGAATCTCAGGAACTGCGGCCTGGTCGCGCGGGCAGCGCCGGCCCGGTCCGCCAGCGGATCGTGGCGGGAGCCCGGCGGCATTTCTTGGCGCAGGGATTCCGCGCGGTCACGATGGACGATCTGGCCGCGGAGCTCGGCATGAGCAAGAAGACGCTCTACGTACACTTCCCGGGCAAGCTGGCCCTGCTGGAGGCGGTGTTCGACGACAAGTTCCGCGAGGTCGAAAGGGAGTTGGGGGATGTGGCGGGGGCGTATGCGTCGGACTTTCCCAGGGCGTTGCAGCAGATGTTGGCGTGCATCCGGAAGCAGATGGAAGAGGTTCAGCCGCCATTCCTGCGCGACGTGCGCCGAGGGGCGCCGGAGTTGTTCCGGCAGGTCGAGGTCCGGCGGCGCGGCCTGATTCAGCACCATTTCGGGCGGCTCCTGGCGGAGGGACGCCGGGCGGGGATCATCCGGAAAGATGTCCCACCCCGGCTGATCGTCGAAATCCTGTTGGGGGCCGTGGAGGCGATCATGAATCCGCCGAAGCTGAGCGAACTCGATGTCACGCCGAAAGCAGGGTTCTCCAGTATCCTGGCCGTGGTGCTGGAAGGTATCGTCATAAGAAAAGGGAGGTCGCAACGATGACGAAGCTCGCTGCCGGGCTCGCTGTATTATGTCTTGTGGCCGGGTGCAGAAAGGTGCCGTCGAATCTCGTGCAGGGATACGTCGAAGGCGAGTTCGTCTACGTCGCGTCTCCGCTGGCCGGGGCGCTGAGAACGTTGAGCGTTCAGCGCGGGGCACAGGTTCAGGTGGGGGATGCGCTGTTCGCGTTGGACACGACCGCCGAGACCGCCGCCCGCGACGAAGCCCAACAGCGCGTCGCCCAGGCGCAGGCGAATCTGGAAGACATCAAGAAGCCCCGGCGACCGGAAGAGATTGAATCCATCGCCGCCCAGCTCAAGCAGGCGCAAGCGTCCCTGGCGTTCTCCGAACAGGAGTTCAACCGCCAGACGCAGTTGGTCGACTCCGGGGCCACCGCCGTGCAGGAGGTCGACCGAGCCCGGGCGGCACGCGACCAGGATCGTCAGCGCGTTGCCCAGACGGAGGCAGAACTACAAGTGGCCCGCCTCGGCGCCCGCAGCGACCAGATCACCGCGGCCCAGAACAACGTGCGTGCCATGGAGGCAGCGCTGGCGGCCGCGGCATGGAATCTCGCCCAGAAATGCCAGAGCGCTCCCCAGGCGGGACAGGTCTTCGATACGCTTTACCGCGAGGGGGAATGGGTATCGGCGGGTCGGCCGGTGGTGGCGCTCTTGCCGCCGGCGAACATCAAAGTGAGGGCGTTCGTACCGCAGACGCGGATCGGCACGATTCAGTTGGGCGAGGCGGCGAATGTGAGCGTGGACGGTGTGCCGGAACGGTTTGCCGGAAAGGTGAGCTTCATCTCCCCACGCGTGGAATTCACGCCGCCGGTGATCTACAGCCGGGAGAGTCGTGACAAGCTGGTGTTCATGGTGGAAATCGTGTTGGCCCCCGCAGCGGCCGCCCGGCTGCATCCGGGGCAGCCGGTGGATGTGCAATTCGGGCCCTGATTTATGCCTGACGATCTCGCTATCGATGTTCGTGGAATGACCAAGCGGTTCGGCGACCTGACGGCGGTCGATCACATCGACCTGCAGGTCCATGCCGGCGAAATCTGCGGCTTCCTCGGTCCCAACGGCAGCGGCAAGACCACGTTCATCCGCATGCTCTGCGGCCTGCTCCGCCCCGACGCTGGCAGCGGCACGTGCCTGGGTCACGATGTCATCCACGAGAGCGAGGCGATCAAGCTCAACGTCGGCTACATGACCCAGCGTTTCAGTTTCTGGGAAGACCTGAGCATCGCGGAGAACCTCGACTTCGTCGCCCGCCTGTACTCGCTGAAAAACCGCCGGCACGCCGTGCGTGACAGCCTCGACAGGCTCGGCCTGACCGAACGGCAAGACCAGCTCGCGGGCCATCTCTCCGGCGGGTGGAAACAGCGCCTCGCGTTGGCGGCGTGCATGATCCACCAGCCTAAGCTGCTGCTCCTCGACGAGCCGACGGCGGGCGTGGATCCGAAGGCCCGCCGGGACTTCTGGCAGGAGATTCATCAGCTTGCCGGACAAGGGCTCACGTTCCTGATCGCCACGCACTACATGGACGAAGCCGAGCGCTGCCACCGGCTCGCTTTCATCTCGAAAGGCCGTCTGCTGGCCAACGGCACAGAGCAGGAGATGGTTGCGGCGGCGCATTTGACGACGTGGTCCGTCAGCGGTCCCGATCTGCCCCGGCTGGCCGAGCAAGTGCAGGGACAGCCCGGCGTGCAGCAGGCCGTCGCGTTCGGCAATCGCCTGCACGTCAGCGGCGACGATGCGGCCCAGCTCGAAAGGACCATCGCGCCCTGGCGCACGCCGCGCTACGAATGGCGGCAGGTCGAGTCCGGCCTGGAAGATGTCTTTATCTATCGCATGGGCTCTGCCATGGAGGGTGCGCCGTCATGAAGATGCGAGAACGTCTGCGTTTTCCGCGAAACGTGTGGACCGTCGGCTGGGCCAGTCTGCTCACGGATGTCTCGACCGATATCATCTATCCGCTGTTGCCGCTCTTTCTGACCGTGACTCTCGGGGCGAGCAAGGAATTCGTCGGGCTCATCGAGGGCGTGGCCGAGAGTACGGCGAGCCTGCTGAAGATCCTCTCCGGCTGGTGGTCCGACCGCCTCTCCAGCCGCAAATGGCTCGTGGTCATCGGCTACGGCCTGAGTGCCGTGACGCGCCCGGTGATCGCGGGGGCCACCGCCGCCGGGCATGTGCTCGGCGCACGGTTCACGGACCGGATCGGCAAAGGCATTCGCACCTCGCCCCGCGATGCGCTGCTGGCCGATTCCGTGCCTCCTGACCGGCGGGGGGCCGCCTTTGGCCTGCACCGCGCCATGGACAATGCCGGGGCCGTCATCGGTCCGCTCATCGCCTGGGTCATGTTGGAATGGATCACGGGGAACCTCCGGATCATCTTCTGGATCGCCGCGGTGCCGACGCTCCTGGCGGTCGTGGTTCTGGCCGCCGGCCTGCGGGACATCCCTTCCCGCTCCGCGCCGAAGACGGTGACAACCGGCCCCTTTGTGCCGCATCGTGGTTTCCTTCTGTACCTGGGGATTCTCCTGCTCTTCACGCTCGGCAATTCCAGCGATGCCTTTCTGCTCCTGCGTGCCGAGAGCACGGGAGTCTCCATCGTGTACGTGCCGTTGCTCTGGGGGCTGCTGAACGCGGTGAAGGTCGTCTGCGGATTGCCGGCCGGGATACTGAGCGACCGCCTCGGGCGCAAGCGGCTGATTGTTGGCGGCTGGGTGCTCTACGCCGCGGTTTACGCAGGCTTCGCCTTCTGTAGTGCCGCGTGGCAGATCTGGCTGCTGTTCGCGATCTACGGCGTCTACTACGGCCTGGTCGAAGCGGCGGAGAGGGCGCTGGTGGCGGATTTCTATCCGCCCGAACAGCGCGGCCGGGCTTACGGATTCTATAACGGCGCGATCGGCATCGGCGCCCTGCCCGCCAGCTTGATGATGGGTTGGATATGGCAGAACGTCGGCGTGGCGGCGGCGTTCCTTACGGGCGCGGGGTTCGCCGCGGCCGCGGCCGTCCTCCTGTGGCTGTGCGGGTCGATTCCCCTGGGTCACGTGGCGCAGCCGCCCTCGGCCGTTGCGGCCCGGAAAACGGAAGGGGCCGTATGAGAAATCAACGCCGACTCTCCCTGTCACGCTTCTGGGCGATGATCGTCAAGGAATTCATCCAGATGCGCCGCGACCGCCTGACCTTCGGAATGATGATCGGCATTCCGCTGGTCCAGCTCATTCTCTTCGGCTATGCCATCAACTCCGATCCCAAGCACATGGCCGCGGCGGTGCTCGTGGCGGATCATGGGCCGCAGGGACGCACGCTGCTCTGGGCGATTCAGAACAGCGGCTATTTCGATTTCGTCCGCCAGGTGCAGACGGAGCAGGAAGGTCGTGACGTGCTGGCCCGGGGCGAGGTGCAGTTTGTCTTCAACATCCCGGAAAACTTCACCCGCGACTTCCTGCGTGGGGACCGTCCGGCCGTCCTTGTGGAAGCCGACGCCACCGACCCCGGCGCCACGGGTATCGCGCTGGGCTCCCTGAACGCTTTGCTGAATACCGCACTGCAGAACGATCTGAAGGGACCGCTCGCCTACCTGGCCGCGACGGCACAGCCCCTCGACATACGCGTCCATGCGCTCTACAACCCCGAGTCGATCACGCAGTACAACATCGTCCCCGGCCTGATGGGCGTGGTCCTCACGATGACGATGGCCATGATCACCGCCGTGGCGATCACCCGTGAACGAGAGCGCGGCACGATGGAGAACCTCCTGTCCATGCCGACTCGTCCGCTCGAGGTGATGGTCGGCAAGCTCGTTCCCTACATTCTCATTGGCTACGTCCAGGTGGGCCTGATTCTGGTCGTGGCGCGTTTGCTTTTCCGCGTGCCGATGGTCGGCAGCCTCGTCCTGTTGGTGGGGGTGGCGCTCGTGTTCATCGCGGCGAACCTGGCGATCGGCATCACCTTCTCCACGGTGGCCAGGAACCAGCTCCAGGCCATGCAGATGTCGTTCTTCTTTTTCCTTCCCTCGATGCTGTTGTCCGGCTTCATGTTCCCCTTCCGCGGCATGCCCCGCTGGGCGCAGTGGCTGGGCGAGGTGCTGCCGCTCACGCATTTCCTCCGCATCATCCGCGGCATCCTCCTCAAGGGCAACGGCCTGCCCGATGTCACGCGCGAACTATGGCCCATCGCGCTCTTCGCCGTGGTCGCGCTGGCCGTCGCCGTCAAACGCTACCGGCAGACGCTGGACTAACGGCTCGAGCCGCCAAATCCGAAGCACGAAACCCGAAATCCGAAACAAATCCAA
>CAYQXM010000047.1:0-12865 GCA_964421295.1 uncultured Pirellulales bacterium | reverse complement strand
CATTGATGTTTGAGGCATTTGAGCTTGTTTCGGATTTCGATATTCGAATTTCGTGCTTCGGCTTGGAGCCCGCGAGTTATCCGATCCTGCCGTCCTTGTCGATATCCAGGTGGTGGATCTCTTCGAGTTTCTTGACGAGGGAGCGCAGGGTGTCCTGCGTGGCGCGGAGCTGTTCTTCCAGCGCCCGGACACGGTCCTCGGTGGAGTTAGATTTGCAGTACTGTCCGTACATCAACCCGCTCTGCACGATTTCCCACAACGCGCCCATGGTAACCCCTTCAGTGGTACCGTCACATCAGATTCAGTGCGAGCCGGGAGCTTGCCCGGCTCACTCATGATAGTATAGACGTCGCCGGCGGACAAATATTCGCACCCGATGGCCTCGGTCGGCGTCTGTGCAAGTCTGCAGGTGCCGGTAGGGGTGGCAGCGGCAAGCGCAGCTTGCCGATGGCTCGTCCGCCTGCGCAGGACCATCGGCAAGCTCCGTTTCACTCCGCTTGCCGCTGCCACCCTGGTCGCTGGAAGGTTCTCACGGACACCTCTGCAGTTCCAACAGGAGGATTTCTTGTTGCCGCCCAAGACTTTGTGTGATAATATACTTTGCATAGGAAAGTATTGAAGAGCAGGAATGCGGTGAAGACACGGAGAAGCCACGATGTCCCAGAGAGGTGAAGAGGCCGGAAGGGAGACGCCGGGGAAACGACCCGCAGGTTCGCCGGACCCCACACGAGAGGCCGAACCTTACCGTGAATCGCGGTGTCCCAGGTGCGGGGGCAGGCCACGCCGGGTGTGGATGGGTGTCTGCGCGGGGGCGGTTGCCACGTTCTTTGCTTTTTTGATGATGGCACCGATAGGTTTGTCGATGCACTCGATGGCAGGACTGATCGTGTTCCTGGTCTCGGCTGGACTCGCCATAGTGTCCCTCATCGCCATACCCATATCGGGAGCTCTTGTGGTGGCGTCTCGCTCTTGTTGTTGCGCGTGCGGGTATCATTTCTGGCCGAACACGGCACCGGGGGGCGTGAACGGCTTGCGATTTCCCGTCCGACTTGGCTTGGTAAGCTCTGTGATCCTCCTGGCGGCGTTGGGGATAGGAACTGCTTTTGTCGTCACGGCCCCGGGGTGGGGGGTGATGGATACGGAACTGATGCTGATCGGACATCTCGTCCTGGCAGGGTTCGCCCTCGGAGTGGGACTGCTGGCGCAGGCCATTCTCTGGCGTCGACTTCGCACCCGAGGGCCGAATGTGAAATACCAACGCGCGGTTCTCATGGTGCCGGTTGTCGTTTTCAGCCTTGGTTGGCCTGCATTGGCCTGGCACGATCGTGTGGTTCTCCTCCGTGAGTATGATCCTTTGGTCTGGGCTCCGCGCATACTCGCGAGAGTGCAGTTGGCCCCGCTGCCGGAATCCGCACGCGACGTTCGTGTCTACATCTACCGGGTGTTTCTCGCCGGGCAGGACTTTCTGCGTTTTGAAGCGGATCCGAACGATATTGAGCGATTCCTAGCGGATTCGACAGGTCCCGCAAGGATCGAGCCTGCTTCGCTTTACGATGGGGAACCGAATCAGAATGATATCGAGCGATTGGTTGCGGATTCGTCTGGTGTTAATGACATTTCGCCCCTGCTCGCCAACGTGGGAAAGAAAAGGACGAGGACGGTGGACTACCACAAGTCCTCCGCTCCATCCTGGTATGATCAACCGATCTCGAGCCGGACCAGACGCTACCATCTCAACGCACCGGGCGGAATCGGCGAGATGTTCATTGACGATGAGAAGCACGCGGTTTATGTCTATTGGGGAAAATGAGTGGGCCGTTAGAGGGTGCCTGAGACTCGTGGAGAAGTGAAGATGAAGAGTACGCGACGTGACTTCTTGAAGCAGGCAGTGGTGGGGGCGGCGGTCGGTCTTCCGGCGTATGCACTGCGGGGGCAAGACAAGGTTGTTCCGGCCAAGGTGCAGACGGTGCTGCCGCGGTGGCGGGGGTTCAATCTGCTGGAGATGTTCACGATGAGCAGCAAGGGGGACTTCGTCGAGGACGACTTCCGGTGGATGCGGGATTGGGGGTTCGACTTCGTCCGGCTGCCGACGGTGTATCGGCTCTGGATCGAGGACGGGGACGACTACAAGATCAAGGAGTCGATGCTGGCCAAGCTCGACCGGGCCATCGACTTCGGCGGCAAGTACGGGCTGCACGTCAGTCTGAATTTCCATCGCGGGCCAGGGTATTCGGTCAACGCGGAGTTCAAGGAGCCGCACAATCTCTGGAAAGACAAGACCGCCCTGGATGCGTTCGTCTTCCACTGGCAGCTCATGGCCAGGCGGTACAAGGGTATCGGCAAGGACAAGCTCAGCTTCGATCTGATCAATGAGCCGCCCGCGCCGGGGGACCAGATGAGCCGGGACGATCACCAGCGCGTCGTGCGGGCGACGGTGCAGGCGATTCGCGAGGTCAGTCCCGATAGGCTCGTCATCGCGGACGGCCTGAGCTGGGGCAACGACCCGATGCCGGAGTTGGCCGACCTCAAGATCGGCCAGAGCACGAGGGCTTACCAGCCGATGATGATCAGTCACTACGGCGCCTCGTGGGTCGACAGCAAGAACTTCCCGACGCCCGCCTGGCCCGGCAACGGTTGGGACCGCAAGAAACTGGTGGAGCACTACCAGAAATGGGCCGACCTTGCCAAGTCGGGCGTCGGTGTCCACTGCGGCGAAGGCGGGGCCTTCAATAAGACACCGCACGCGGTGTTCCTCGCCTGGTTCCGCGACGTGCTGGAGATCCTCACCGGTCACGGCATAGGCCTCGCCCTGTGGAACTTCCGCGGCTCGTTTGGCGTCCTCGACTCCGACCGCGCCGATGTCACGTACGAAGACTTCCACGGCCACAAGCTCGACCGCAAACTGCTGAGCCTGCTCCAGGAGTTCGCGTAGCAGTCTAGGGTTGCTGATCCTGGTATTGGAACACGTCCTCGACGGAGGCGTTGAAGGCCCGGGCGATGCGGAAGGCGAGCGGCAGGGAGGGGGCGTACTTGCCGGCTTCGATGGCGATGATGGTCTGCCGTGTCACGCCGACCTTGTCGGCCAGTTCCTGTTGCGTCATCTCGCCGTGATCGAACCGCAAGCGGCGTATCCGGTTGCTCAAGCTGCTATCGCCCATTTTCGTCCTCAAGCTCGCATTGCACCAGAATCGCCATCGAGTGAGCAAACTGGGCGACGAGCAACGTTGCCCAGAAGATCACGGGCAGGTAGTACACATGGATGAAGTTCTGCCCGCCGAGCAGGAAGAACGGAACGATGCAGATGCCCGCCAGGAAAGCGATAAGGACATAGGCAGATATCGTGAATGCTCGGGCATGGATCGACTTCTCGCGTTCATCGAAGCGTGCCTCAATGCCATTCCGACGCAACAGGATATAGGCCACCGGCGTAACCAGACATGCGACAACCAAGCCGAGGAGTATGTAGTCGAGCCCCTTCGCATTCGTCTTGGTCAGAGCCACGAAGGACAGCCCGCTGATCCCTGTACACGTGACCATTCCGGCAAGATTGTACCAGGCTGATTGTTGCAGTTTGCTCATAGGGCGTCTCCTTTCGAATCTGCATGCCCAAAGGTAATGTTTATGCTACTAAATGTAATGTCTACATTACATTTAGTCAAGCACGTTTTACCCAAGGACCGAGATTTTTCTTGGACCGATGAGCGGAGCCTATTTGCCAGGAGAGCCGGGTTTTGCCATCGGAATGCTGATGGTAAGAGTGCCGACACCCTTTCGCTGGAGGATCACCGCAATAGCGGGCATGTTCCTGGCTCGGAAAAGGGCGAGCTCGAAATCGATGGGACTCACTGTGGTCGCCGCGCCGAGAGCGGTGATCACGTCTTTCGTCTTCACGCCTGCCTGCTCGGCCGGACCGCCTTTCTCAATGGACTCGACAAACAGGCCCTGCTTAACGTCGAGACCCTCGTTGAGAACCAGGGCGGGCGTGATGATCGACCATGTCAGGCCGAGGTGCGGGAATGTGAAAGCCCGGACGCGGGCTTCGAGGTCACCGTTGATTCTCTGATTGACGATGTCGATCAGGTCGCGGCCGTCAACGCTCCGGCGTCGGCCGACCTCTGTGACGATGTCACGAATGGCTTGTTCTCCGAACTCCTCCCGGAGGAGCAGAAAGAGCCCGAACGCGGCGTCGTAGTAGCCGGCCTGGTCCATCTGCGCGTATTGGGGCCAGGAGAAGAGCTTGACGCCGACCTTCTGCAAGACGGAGAAGGGCCGACTCTCGCGTGGAAGCAGGGCCAGGCGTTGGGCGGCGATTTCCGAGGCGACGTCTCCGGCGTAGTCGGCCAGGCCATCGCGGAACCAGCGGGTGTAGTTGTTGAGGGTCCCACGAAGTCCCATCACATCCCCCTGCAGGTCCGGCAGCGCCGGCCGGCCGCCCAGACCCTTCGTCATCGACATCTCGACCAGCTCGTGGAGCAGCACATGAGGATACGTCCGGTTCTGTATCAGGATGGACTGCCAGGATTCGTCGCCGACCTTGACGAACAGCGGCAGGGGGAATTCGTTGGGCTCCGTGGCGATGTTGATATTGGCGTTCTGCGGGATCTCGTCGACACGCAGCAGATAGATGCGACACTTCAACCGGATGGTCACCCCGACTCGGCCCTCGACCTGGTCCAGCAAGCCGGCGGTCAGGTCCGCGATAGACTCCGCCTGGGAATACAGCCCTTTGGGGTAGGAGACGCACACCCTGCCCTCGCTGGTGAAGGTGCCCGCGAACGCGACGTCCTTCAAGCCTGCGTCGTTCAGTATATAAGGCTTGCCGGTCGCACCATAGTGCATACGCCCATTCCCGAACTTGCCCTTGCTCAGGATGCGTTCGGTCATGCCCCGGTTGACGGCGCGGCAGCCGGAGAGAACGAGAAAGGTTGCGGCCAGGAAGAGGAGACCTGTTGTCGTGCTGCGTCTGTTCATCGTAAGCCTCGTATTGTGTCACGGGGTGGCACCCTCAAGCGAAGCTTGGGGGTGGCGAGAGTAGTCTGCCCATTCGCCATCCCCAAGTCCTGCGGACTTGAGGCTGCCACCCGAGTCGATTTCGTGCGGAATGCCTACGGCAGCGGCCGGATCTGGATGCTCTTGAAGTAGACGGTGCTGCCGGGGTCGTGACCCTGCAGGGCGATGGTGCCGCTGGAGATTCTGCGGCCGGGGTTGCCCTGGGGGCCTTTCCAGTCGTCCGGCTGGGTCCAGTCCACCGCCACCTTGTCGTCCACCTTGACGACAACGTGTTTGCCCTGGACCTTGATGTACTCGGTGAACCACTTCTCGTCCTGAGCGAGCGGGACCTTGACGTCGACGATATCCTTGCGGGCCCGCGCCGTGGCCGGGTCGGCGATATTGACGTCGACGACGTTGTACAGGCCGCCGGTCTTCTTCCAGTCGCTGTGCGTGTTGTTGATTTGGACTTCGAAGCCCTGGGCCGGCCAGTCCCTCTCCTGATACGTCGTGTGGAAGTAGATGCCGGAGTTGGACTTCGGCTTGGTCATGATCTGGGCTTTGAGCTCGAAATTCGTGAAGTTGGCGTCGTGGACCGGGCCCGCGTAGAACAGGTGGCTGCGCGGTCCGTTGGCAACAATCATGCCGTCCTTGACGGTGAACGTGCCCTTGTTCTCGCTGGCCTTCCAGCCATCGAGCGATTTGCCGTCGAACAGACTGACCCAACCCGCGTTCGGATCACTCGGGGCCCCGGTGGCCAGGGCGCCCATAGTCAACAACAGTGCCAAAGCGTTCATGCGACCTCCTTAGTCAATAACGATAGAGTGTGATATGTCGAATCGTCGGTGTCGGACCTTCAAACCGGACCACGCTGCCTGACCGATTCTCCGCGGCCATACGATCCAGATGATAATCCAGCATGATGTTGTCGCCATTCAGTTTGCGGCCGGGCGTCCAGACGCCGTTGACGTACTGGCCCTCGTAGACGGACGCGAGGCCCACGATCCGGGAGCTCGGCGGATTCGTAAAGAACGTGATCTGAACGTCACTGCCCGCGGCGACGAACGTATCGGGCCCGGTCGCGAGGAAAAGCCCGTATCCCGCGGCAGGCACCTCCGTGGTGCGCCGCTGGCGGCGCAAGGCCACTTCCAGCGTGTAGTTGCCCAGGGAGATCATCTGCGCGGGCGTGCCGCTGTCCAACGACGCGCCGGCGCTCGTGCCATTCGCCTGGGCTTCCAGGAGCAACGGGGTCAATTGGCGCAAGACGGCGTAGGCCTGCGGCACCGGGCCGTCCACCGGCTCGCGGTCTTCGATGCCGAAAGGCGAGTAGCCGATGGCCTTCATCTGGCCGAAGGCGTAGAAGGCGTTAGCCGCGCCCTTGATGCCGGCGCGGGACTCGGGGACAAACAATGGATTGTTGTCCCGGGCATACCTCCCGCAGATTTCGTTGAAGTTCGGCAGGTAGATATCCGGCGCGAGAATGTCGATCTTGGGCGCCCCGGCGCGCCAGACGTCGTGCATATGGGCCTGGGGCCCGCCGCTGGGGTAGTCACCCGGCCGCTTGTCCTCAGGCTGGACGATCCAGGCGTTCATGTACGTGGGCAGGGGGTATTCGACCTTGCCCATCTCCGTCACGCTGTTCACGTACCGGGCATAGGTCCAGGCCATGAAGATCTCGTCGGTGCGGGCGCCGGCGCCGAAGACTTCCGTCCATGTGCCGGACGGCTTGAAACCGGTCGCGGACCACGCCTCTTCCACCTCCGGCAGCAGATTGGCCTTACGCCGGGTCAGGTACGACAGCAGGTCCTCCGGCACCGGGCCGGCGAACGCCTGGTGCGCCGCGTCGGAGCGGTCCCGCGTATCCCCCAGAATGCCGACCTCGTTCTCCATCTGGATCATGATCACGGTACGCAACCGCGAATCGACCCGGCGCAGGTGCCGCATCAGGGCGCCGTAGGCCCGGGCGTCCGCCCCGAGACACTCGCTGCTCAGCGGCGAGAGCACCTCGATGTTCCGGCCGTTCTCGATCCGCACGCGCGGGAAGCGCTGCGTGTCGCGCTTGACCCAGTCGGGAGCGTAGTGGGACAGTCCGTTCTTCCAACTGCCGAACCAGAGCAGGACCAGCTTCAGGTTGTGACGTCGGGCCTCCTGGATCAAGCCGTCGACCAGCGTGAAGTTGAACTGACCTTCCTGCGGCTCGAGCAGGTCCCACGTGACGGGCACCAGCACCGTGTTGAGGTTCATCTGCTTGAGCCTGGGCCAGATCGGCTTCATGTACTCCAGGCTGGAGGAGGTGGAATTGTGTACTTCCCCGGCCAGGACGAGAAAGGGTCTGCCGTCGACCAGCAACTGAATCGCCTGGCCGCGCCGGGCCAGCGTGGGAAACGCCGCGTCCGGCGCCACGAACGGCGGCATCAACAAATCCGCCGAACCGACGGCCGCCAAACTCACCACAAAGAGCATCATGCCGAGCGCGCGCATCTTTGTTGCACTCATCCCTGTGTCTCCAAAGCAAGAGTATTCCTGTGTGCAACATCATACCGCCCCCGCGCCGTTTGCCAAGATGCGGGTAGTGGCAGGGGAGCGTTCGGCCGATCCAGGGTGGCAGCCTCAAGTCCGCAGGACTTGGGGATGGCCAATGGGATAGCATGTTCGACCATCCCCAAGCTGCGCTTGAGGATGCCACCCATGAGGGGCAGGGGGCGGGTTTCAAACCCGCCCCTACCAAGCCCGGTTGGCTGACACATATCCGGCCGGGGAGAATGTCTTTGGATCGGGGGGCGATTTGTCGATAGACTATGATAGATGCATCGATGTCGCCTACTTCATCCATGGAGGCTATATGATTAGTGCGATCGTGTTGGGCACCATTGCCGTATTTGCCCTGGCCTACCTCGTCTACGGCAGGTTCATGGCCCGCCAGATGAATCTGCGGAATGACCAGCCGACCCCGGCTCACGCCATGAGCGACGGCATCGATTTCGTGCCGGCTCGCGCGCCGCTGCTGCTGGGTCAGCACTTTTCGGCGATTGCCGCGGCGGGACCGATCGTCGGACCGGTGCTGGCGGGAATCTGGTTCGGCTGGCTCCCGGCGCTGCTGTGGATCGTCCTGGGCGCGATCTTCATCGGCGGCGTGCACGATTTCGTCGCGCTGACGGCCTCGGTCCGGCACGGGGCCGCGTCGGTCGGCGCGATTGCCCGCCGCTACTTGCCCGGCCGGACGTATCTCTACTTCCTGGTCTTCATCTGGCTGGCCCTGGTCTACGTCATCATCGCGTTCACCGATATCACGGCGCAAACGTTCAAGGCGGTGGCGGCCGGCGAGGCGTACGGGCCCGGCGTGGCAGCGTCTTCGATCATCTACCTTCTGCTGGCTGTCATTATGGGCGTGCTGCTGCGCCGCTCCAAACTCCCGTTGTGGCTGCTCACGGCGCTCTTCCTGCCGTTGGTCCTGGCGGCGGTGTGGGTCGGACCCCGTCTGCCGGCATCCGTACTGGATCTGTTCGCGAATGTCACGGCCAAGCAGTGGGACGTGTTCCTCCTGGCCTATTGTTTCGTGGCGTCCATCATTCCCATGTGGGTGCTCCTGCAACCGCGGGGCTATCTCGGCGGCTGGCTCCTGTACCTGACGATCTTCATTGGGCTGGCGGGCGCGCTGTTCGGTGGTTTCGCGTGCCAGTATCCGGCGGTGAACCTGTCGGGTCTGGCCAGCGCGAGCTTCCCCACCAAGCTCGTCTTTCCGTTCCTGTTCATCACGGTGGCGTGCGGCGCGTGCTCGGGATTTCACGCGATCGTCTCCTCCGGCACGACGTCCAAGCAGCTGAACAAGGAATCCGACGCCCGGCCGATCGGCTATGGCGCGATGCTGATGGAAGGTGTGGTGGCCGTGATGGCGTTGGCCACCGTCATGATGCTCGCCCCGGGCTCCGCCGATCTCAAGATGGACCCGAACCTGATCTACGCCAACGGCTTGGCCAAGTACCTGGGCAAGTTGAATGTCGCATACAGCATCGCGTTTCCCTTCGCGCTGCTGGCCTTCTCCACCTTCGTCTACGACACGCTGGATGTCTCGACGCGCCTCGCCCGCTACATCCTCCAGGAACTGACGGGCTGGAAGGGGCTCTGGGGCTGCTGTCTGGCCACGGCGCTCAGCCTGCTGGCGCCGCTGGTCTTTCTGTTGGCCGCAAAGGAAAAGGCGTATCTGGTGGCCTGGCCGATCTTCGGCACGAGCAACCAGATGTTGGCCAGCCTGACGCTGCTGGCCCTGGCGGCCTGGCTGATCCGTTCCGGCAAGCGGGCCTTCTACGTGATCGCACCGATGCTGTTCATGCTCGTGACCACGATGACGGCGCTCGTCTTGCAGGTGAAGCCGTTCGTAGCGACGCTGCTCGCCGGCCAGGCGCTCAGCACCGAGATGATCATCTCCGGAGGTTGCGGCGCCGTGTTGCTGGTGCTGGGTGTGCTGGCGGTAGTTTCGTCGTTGAGCGTACTGTTCACCGGCAGGAAGACGGCCGGCGTGCCGGAAAAGCCACAACCCGAACCTGCCCGGTAGACGGGTGACTATTTGGGGAGAGTCGGCTTGACTTCCGACACGGGAACCAGGGTGAACTTCGCCTTCTTGGGCGGATTGACCGGACTCTCCTGGATTTCGCCGCGCTGAACATAGGCCTGCGGAAAGCGGAAGCGGATCTCCCGCTGGAGGGGTTCCGCACCCGGCTTGGAGGCTTCATCGCCGTCGATGATATCCAGAATCAACTGGAAATCCTGGCGGTTCGTGAACTCATCCGTTGCCGCCAGCGTGGCCTGGATCGCCACGGTCGCAAAATCGGAGGCATTCAGCAGGTTCACCTGGTACTTGCCCTGCAAATTCTGACTGAAGCAGATGCCCAGAGTCACTTGAACGGTGCGTTCCGCCACGTCGACCTGCTCGGATCGCAGCTTGACCTGTACCGTATCCAACGCGGACCGCTCCTGCCCCGGAGCCAGCTCCACGATGGGAATCTTCGGAACGGGCTTGATTCTGGCTTCGCGTTGCTCTTCCGCCGTCAGGATGACCCTGGCCGTGAGCACGCCGTCCTTCGGGACCCATGCCAGGACGGAGGCGGGAGTGATCAGG
Organism: uncultured Pirellulales bacterium; assembly: GCA_964421295.1. GTDB lineage: Bacteria > Planctomycetota > Phycisphaerae > Sedimentisphaerales > Anaerobacaceae > PLanc-01. The sequence continues at coordinate 2,760 of CAYQXM010000047.1, read as the reverse complement.
GCGGTGTCGAGCTTCTTGTTGTCCGCGTCGACACACTCCACGGCGACCGACCGCTTCTCGAGATTCTGGACTTCCACCGTCACCTTCGACGGCTCGCAGCTCTCCACCGACAGGCCCAGACGCTCGATCTGATCGTTGCGTTTCAGATAACTCAGCACGTCGAAGACATGAGGGCCTTCGCTCTGCAGTCCTTCCTGGTTGGGGTCCAGGTACAAGGCGAGGTCGAGCTTGCCCGTGTCCCGCGCCCGGCGTAGGTCGGCCACCTTCTTGGCGGGGCCCTTCAGGTCCACGCTATCCAGTACGATGCCGGGCCGGCCGGTCTCGTCCTTCTTGACCGCGGTCCTCCCGTCGGCGGCATTGACGTCCGCCGGGCTGGACCGATTGCTCTCTCCCTTCTTGAACACGATCCAGGTGGCCACGCTGGCGGACGGCACCACGCCCAGGGTCATCCTGTTCGTCAGGGAGATGGTGTCATCCTGGGCCAGGTCCGCCCAGACCCAGATCAGGACGGTAAGAAAGACCACCAGGGCGACTTTTCCAGGTTTCAGTCTATTGGTCATGATGCGTAGCGTTTCAACAGGCGTCCCATGAACGATGCGTCGGTCGCGGCGGCGCTGGTGAGATAGGAACGGATCTGCGACTCCGTGACATTGCGTACGAGCTCCCCGTTGCGGGCGACGGAAATCGCCCCCGTTTCCTCGCTGACGACCAGGCACGTGGCGTCGGACCCGGCCGTGATGCCCAGGGCGGCCCGGTGCCGCGAACCCAGGGAAATCCCGTCCACCGTCCCCGCCTCAGCCAGCGGCAACTGCACCCGGGCGGCGACGATCCGGTCTCCGCGAATGACCACGGCCATATCGTGCAGGGCGGTGCCGGGGTAGAAAATGGTCTTCAGGACATCCGCCGTGACACGGGCATCGAGGCGCACGCCCGTCTCGATGAACTCGCCCAGGGCCACCTGCTGCTCGAGGACGATGATCGCGCCGATGCGGGCCGCGGACAGCTCCGTGACCGCACGCACCAGCTCCTCGATCGTGCGGGATAATTGATGCGACGCCCCGGCCCAGATGCGCGGCTGGCCGATCTGGATGAGAACGCGCCGGATCTCCGGCTGGAACGCCGTCACCGCAACGATGAGCACGGCGATCAGGAAGCCCTTGTAGAGGTACTGCAAGCGCTCGAAGGGCATGCGTTCAACCACGAGGTTCAGGACGAGGAAACCGATGACCAGAATGAAGATGACGCCGCGGAACAGCCTCTCCCCGCGGGTGCCTTCCAGAAAATCGACGAACCAATAGACAATCAGACCGATGAGGACGAGCTCGACGAGAACGACCCACCACTGATTATTCTGTGCGATCCGATTGAAGTAATCTACGAATGTGTACACGCGCTGCAGTCCCTTCCCTGGACGCGATCAGATCGGACCGTAGAGAACCGGTCAGGGCACGCGCCGGTCCGTGAGGTGGCTGGGCTCGTCCAGCAACAGCACCGCGTCGACGTCCTTGAGCATGGATTCCTGGTTGACGCCCAAAACGCGGAGATGTCTCCTGTTGGTTTCGGCCACGGTCTCGCCGGGATGCGTGCAACCGCAGAGCGACCAGACCAGTGCGAACAGGACAAAGACAAACACGAAACCATGCCAACGTGACCCTTTTGCCCCTGTGTTTCGATTATCGACAGGCACGACGCTTCTCATCATTTCCCCTTTTTTTCAGTGTGTCACTGCGTGTCGCATCATCCGATACGACCAGCCGCTCCGTCGTCCAGAAACGGCTTCTCTGCAGCACGGCGTAAAGCCTTCACTACTCTGGAGTTAATTATATCAGCGGCGTGTGCGCCTGTCAATGGCTGGAATCCGCTTTTGGGGCTGTGAAAACGAAAGAAACACGGGCAAAAGGTGGAGAAGAAAAGAAGCCCCTGCGCGGCGGAGGGAGAGGAAAAGCGAGATAACACGCAGGGGCTTGAGGGCTCACTTAATAATACGACACTAGGCGAAACCAAGACTCAATTACGCTCAACCTGCGTTATTACTATACTCCGACCCACCAGCCCGGTAAAGAAAAATCTTGCTCAATTTTCACAGAAGGCCGGTAATCAGTCCCGCAGCGGTACTGGCAGGGCCCACCGGCCCCGGCCGGGACATCCCTTGAAAATCACCCGTCCGGCGGGTATCTTGGCCACCCGATGGAACTGGAATTGCCCAAACATACGAAGATTCAAACGCATACGATCCCGATCATCCCGCGGTACGTCGAGACCGACCGGGGCGGCGTGGTCCACCATAGCGTCTTTCCCATCTGGTTCGAAATGGGCCGGACCGAGCTCTTGAGGGCCAACGGCCTGGTCTACCGGGACCTCGAAGAGGCGGGGGTGTTCTTCGTGGTGGCCGAAATGAACGTAAAGTACCGTCGCCCCGCGATGTACGACGAGAAGCTGCAACTGGAAACCACCTGCTCCCGGGTCACTGCCGGCAAGGTCGAGCACACTTATAGGCTGCTCAACGGCTCCGGCGTCCTCCTGGCTGAGGGCTGGACCGTCCTGGCCTGCATCGGCCCCGATAAAAAAGTCCGCCGCATCCCTCAGTTCATGTACCCCGAGCCCCTGTAGACAGCGATTCCGGAATAGAAAACTGGGTGGCAGCGGCAAGCGAAGCTTGCCGATGGCCTCCAATGCGCAAAGACAAACCGCTAGCGGAATAGAGGGGAAGAACGGAGAGCGTGGGATTCGAACCCACGGTAGGGCAAGCCCTACACGGCC
>CAYQXM010000046.1:33906-39059 GCA_964421295.1 uncultured Pirellulales bacterium | reverse complement strand
TTAACTGGAGCGTGTCGCCTGATACTTTGGCCGCGATCGTCTCGGTGAAGGTCTGCGTGCGGATCACCTTGTCGCCGTCTTTGCGTTCGACCTTGTTCAGACGCGTAACGATCAGCGTATCTCCATCCAGGTACACGCTGTCGACGGGCAGCACGCTGCCGCCGCCCCAGAGAAGGCTCGCATCGAGATAGCCCTTTTCCTGTGTCACGCCCAACCATCCGGCCGCGCCCCCCGGAAGGGTCAAGGCCCACCGCCCGACGTAGGGATGGGTGTCTTGACCCGCGCCTAGGGTCGAGGCGGCACACAGGATCAGGAGAGTCGAGAGACAGTGTGTGTTCGTCTTCATGGTGAAGTCCTTTCGTATGTGCTTGTTACGAATCGTTCGCATCATGGCAGAGATCGCCGGGAAAATCAAGGGAAGTTGCGCGGTACACCACAGCGGCGAGCCGGAGGATTGCACGCTTGCCGGAGCAGTGGCTTTCTGATATATGTGGGAAACCGAGCTCGAATTTGCAAATGCACGCTATGGAGCAGAATTCACTTTTGACACGGATGCAGAAGAACGAATGGGCGATCGCGCCGGCGGACGCCCGTGTGGAGTCGTTGGCCCAGGCGCTGGGGATAGCGCCGGTGGTGGCGCAGGCTCTCGTCAATCGCGGCATTGTTGACGCGGACGCCGGCCGCCAGTTTCTGCAGCCCAAGCTCGTCGATCTGATCCGTCCGGCCCGGATGCCCGGCATCGACACGGCGCTGGCCCGGCTGGTCCGCGCCCTCGAACAGAAAGAGAAAATCACCATCTATGGCGACTACGACGTGGACGGTATCACGGGCGTATCGATTCTCTGGGAACTGCTGACGCTGCTCGGCGCCTCCGTCGATTACTACATTCCCCATCGGATCGAGGAGGGTTACGGTCTCAACAGCGAAGCGGTACGTTCCCTCGCCAAGGCCGGGACGAAGCTGCTGATAACCGTCGATTGCGGCATCACGGCGCACGAGGCGGTCAGCCTGGCCCAACAGCTCGGCGTCGATGTCATCATCACCGATCACCATCAACCCGAACACGGATTTCCCCAGGCCGCCGCGATCGTGCATCCAATACTGGACAAGTCCTATCCTAATCAGGATTCGGCCGGAGCGATGGTAGCCTACAAACTGGCCTGGGCGATCGCCGAACAGGCCAGCGGCGGGCCGCGTCTGGAGCCGAAGCTGCGGGAGTTCATGCTGAACGCTACCAGTCTGGCCGCGATGGGAACCATCGCCGACGTGGTGGATCTGCGGGGCGAGAATCACGTCCTGACCAGCTTCGGTCTGGCGAGTCTGCCGCACACTAAACTCTGCGGCGTCCGCGCTCTGATCGCCTCCGCCAATCTGACGGGCAAAGACCTCGACAGCTACGCCATCGGCTTTCGCCTGGCGCCGACGCTCAACGCCGCCGGACGCATGGGGCATGCCCGGCTGGCCGTTGAATTGCTGACCAGCACGAGTGATCTGCGCGCGGCGCAGATTGCCGAATACCTGAAAGACCAGAATGGGCAGCGGCAGCAATGCGAACGCAAAATGCTCAAGCAGGCGGCCGACATCGTTGTCGAGCGGGGGTGGAATCACCCGGACCGGCGGAGCATCGTGCTGGCCAGCGAAGGCTGGCACACGGGTGTCCTCGGCATCGTTGCATCGAGGTTAGTCGACAAGTTCTACCGACCGGCCGTGATGATCAACGCCGCGCCCGGCGAGAGCGGCGTCGCCCAGGGATCGGCCCGCTCGATCGGTTCGTTCAACATGCTCGCCGCCATCGAAGCTTGCGCCGAGCACCTGGTCAGCTTCGGCGGCCACAAGATGGCGGCCGGCCTGACGCTCCTGCCCAGCCGCATCGAGAGCTTCACGGAAGCGTTCGAAGCCTATGCCAAAGAACACCTGCGAGACGAGGATATTGTCGCCCGCCTCGACATCGACGCGGCGGTGTCCCTGCGCCAGCTCACGCGTGACACCGCCACCCAGCTCGAACGCCTCGGTCCCTTCGGTCAGGGCAATCCCCGGCCGGTCTTCGTGACACGCGGCGTACGCCTGGCCGTGCCGCCCCGACGCGTCGGCGCCAAGAACGATCACCTGCAGTTCGCCATCACCGACAACACTGCCACGGTGCGTTGCGTCGCTTTCCGGATGGCGCATATCGAAAAGAAGCTCCTCGAAGCCGACGCCTTCGATATCGCTTACGAGATTCAGTTCAACACTTACAACGGCAACACCACCGTCGAATTCATCGTACTGGACGTGCAATTCGATTGAACCCGCGTGCAGACGAGATCTGCGAAGGAGGGGCGTGACATGAACGGACAGGCACTCACGGGGCGGGAACGCTGATCGTCGCATGATTGTGTTCGTTCCTGATCGCGTTCGGAGGCACGACACCGCCATCGGCCGTGCCGCAAGGGTGGCCCGAGCAGATCGATGGGCGCAAGTGCATGCCTTGCGAGTACGGCTTCGTGTACACGCGTGGGAAGTCGGCGTTCCAGCAGGTGCGCAAGGTGCTTGCGACCATTGCCGAGGACGTCAAACAGGACGGAACGGAAGCGTTGCCCGCAGGACTGGTTCTGGTGGTGGACGTCAAAGAGAAGTACCCGCTTGAGATCGCCAGGCTCATCGAGATACAAAAGAAGAAGGACCCGAATGATCCTGAGGGCAAGCTCAAAGCGTTTACGGAAGCCGAGAAGCAGTGCCGGGAGCTGGGATTGGACATGGGCACGATCCTGTCCCTGGTGCCGATTCCGATCCAGACCTCGGCGCTGCACGAAGCCATCGAAGGCTTCCCGGCGGAGGTGGGTCAGCAGATCGAGTGGTGTGCTGTCTTCCCGACGGATGCCTGCATCAAGAGCAGTTTCAAAAAGCTGATGGATGCGGGCATGAAGAAGGCCAAGCCGAGCTTGCTGGAGCGGGCGACGATGACGGCCATGATGCCGCTGATCGAGCGCAAGGCGATGGCTGCGATGACCAAGGGCCGACAGGCGGCGCTCTACGAACTCCCTCTGGAAACACGGAAGAATTTAACGCCGGAACAGAGGAAGGCGAAGGCCGAGGCTTACAAAGAGAAACTGGGCCTGAACAAAGCGATGGATCCCAACGCGCCGGAAGAGAAGTGATCGCGCGCTGATGGTCCGAACGTCACCGCGTCACCGGCTTGGGTGTTGACGCGATGCCTCGCGCCTGGAGCCAGTCCAGAGCCAAAGGGGTCCAGGCGGCGGAGCGCTCGTCGCGAACGCTGGCGCCGTGCGCGCCGCGGCCGAGAATGTGCAGCTCGAAGCGAACGCCTTTCTCGTGCAGGGCGGTGGCGTAGGTCAGGCAATTGTCGTACGGAGCACGATTGTCATCAAAGCCGACCACCATGAAGGTGGGCGGTGTCCTGGCGTCCACAAGTCGGTGCAAGCCGTTCGTGGCCAGCAATGTCGCCATCGAACGATCGGGCCTGGGATAGGGCAGGTCCGGCGGGAGCAGGGCGGGATAGAGCAGTACGACGGTTTGCACACGGCAGCTCTGCTGATCCACAGGATCCGCGGCGCCGGCCGCCCCGTCGTCACCATGAAGCGAGAGATTGGCGGCCAGGTGTCCGCCTGCGGAGAAGCCGATCTACATTGAACTGCCGGGCCCGCGCGCGGATCACGCGCATAGCCCGCTGGGCATCCGCCAACGGATGGACCATCGGGTCGTACTGGGGCCGCAGCCGGTACTTGAGCACAAACGCGGCCAGTCCGGCGTCGCGGTACATCTCGGCAATAGGAAAGCTCTCCGCAGCGGCGAGATATTCGTAAGCGCCCCCCGGCAGGACGAGGATGGCACCTGTCGGCGTCTGGCCTTGAGCCGGCAGCAGGGGGTACAACAGTGGAAGGTCCTCCGGCGTGTCGCCCTGCGCGCCGGGGGCACGGCCGTTCCACAACCGAACGGCGTCCGCCTCGTATCGCGCGCGTGCCTCAGCCGACGTCTTGTCGAAGATCATCCGCAGTGTGGTACCGCTCGGAGGCTGCGCCATCGTTGACAGGGTGGGCTGCAGCGACACGCACAGGGTGGCTATGATCAGTTTCCTTCGCATGGCCTGTACTCTAACGGGTTCCGCAGTGACGTGTCAACGCAGGATTGACGCGGGGGGGTACAGGCGGGATAATAGGGACATGTCAAGGATGATCTGGATAGTCGTGTGTGTGGTTGCCGCGTTCGGGATTCTGCACTGGCGGGGGGCAGGGTCGTCTCAGCCTATACGCGAAGCCCCGGCGGCCGTGCCGGTGTCGGAGGCAAACGATATTCCCGGCGTCCTGCGCACGCACGGCTGGAGCGATTACGTCAAAGAGGGCACCGGACTTTGGGTTCGGGTCGATACCCAGGAACTTCTCGTCGTCCGCGACGAGCAGATCGTGCGCACGTACCGCTGTTCGACCGCCGCCCGTGGCACCGGGAACCAGCGGGATTCGGAAAAGACGCCGCTGGGCTGGCATCAGATCGGAGCCAAGATCGGCGACCGCCTGCCGGTCGGCGCTATTCTCGAAGAACGCCGGTGGAAAGGCCGCGTCTGGCAGCCCGGTGATCAGACCGATGCCGACCTCGTTCTCTCGCGCGTGCTCCGGCTCAGGGGACTGGAACCCGGCTGCAACCTCGGCGGCAACGTGGATTCCTGGGATCGGTGCATCTATATTCATGGCACCAACGACGTCAACGACCTCGGCCGGCCGACCTCTCACGGCTGCGTTCGCCTGTCGCCCACCGAGGTTATCGAGTTGTTCGATTCCGTATCCGTCGGCTGCAAGGTTCTCATCACGCAATAACACCTCTCCCATGCCACCACACGCCGTTCGTGCTTCCGCCCCAACCCGGTGTGCGCCGGATCAGTATAGATGAAAGTGGAGAAAACATGGAAGAACCAGCCGCGGAAGCGAATATGGGCCCGAAACGAATACGGGGCCTTTTCCGGTGATGTTATCAACGATACGCTGCTTGACATCATCGGACGGCCTCCTTAGTATCGCGGCTTGGCCATTGATTCGGCTCCGCCGAGTCGGGCCCGGCAGAATCTTTTTCGAGGAGAACAAGGATGGCAACGGATATGACCATTGACGTGACGGACGCCGCTTTCGATAGTGAAGTTCTGCAGGCGAATGTTCCTGTGTTGG
>CAYQXM010000046.1:24680-33886 GCA_964421295.1 uncultured Pirellulales bacterium | reverse complement strand
TCTGGGCGCCCTGGTGTGGGCCGTGTCGCATGGCGGCCCCGGTGCTGGAGAAAATCGCCGGCGAGTATGAAGGCCAATTGAAGGTCTGTCGCGTGAACGTCGACGATGAACGGGAAGTGGCGATGCAGTATGGGATCATGAGCATCCCCACGATCTTCCTTTTCAAGGACGGCCAGGTCGTCGAACAAATCCGGGGTGTCACTCCCAGCTTCGAAGCCGATTTGAAGAAGCGTGTCGAACCCCATCTGGAACAATAGAATTCCCCAGCCCATTTTCCGGCCGGACGCCGGCATCGTTTCTTCAGGAGCGGAACCCCCGCCCGTCCGGCTGAGTGAAACACCCGTTGAGGACATCATGGATCAGGCTGCATACGACGTCATCATCATCGGCGGTGGACCGGCAGGTCTCGGCGCTGCCCTCTACACGGCCCGGGATCGGCTCAAAACTCTGGTGATCGAGCGTTTTCTGCCCGGCGGGCAGATCAGCAACACCAATCGCATCGAGAACTATCCCGGCGTCCCCGAGATCGACGGCCCCGGTCTGATGGCCACCATGCAGAAGCAGGCGGAGGGTTTCGGCGCCGAGGTCAAAGCCATGGCGGAAGTCACGCGCCTGGAGAAACGTTCCGATGGTCTGATCGACATCTATTGTGACAAGACGGTCCTCACGGCCCGCTGCGTGATCCTGGCGCCGGGGAGCCATTACCGCAAGCTGGGCATTCCGGGCGAGGACGAGTTCCGCAATGCCGGCACCGGCGTCAGCTACTGCGGCACGTGCGACGCCCCCTTCTTCCGCGGCAAGGAAGTCGTCTCCATCGGCGGCGGCAATACGGCGGTCGAAGAGACGCTGCATCTGATCAAGTACGCCAGGAAAGTGACACTCATGCACCGCCGGGCGGAGTTCCGCGCCGAGAAGATCCTGGTGGAGGAACTTCTGGCCAAAGCGAAAGAGGCCGGCACGAATCTCGTCATTCGCTACCACACGATTGTCACGGCGATCCAGGGACAAGGCCGGGTCCAGTCCGTTCACCTGCAGGATCTCAAGACGAAGAAGGAAGAGGACTATCCCTGTGACGGGGCGTTCATCTTCGTCGGCATGGAGCCGAACACGAGTTTCCTCAAGGGTTTCGTCGAACTGTCGAAACACGGCTTTATTCGGGTTGAGTGCGCCTATCTGCGCACCAGCGTGCCCGGCGTGTTTGCGGCGGGGGACTGCCGGATCGGGGCCACCATGCAACTGATCACCGCCGTCGCCGACGGTGTCAACGCCGCCATGCAGATAAAGCAGTATTTCCGCGATCCTAACTGGTGGTCTACGCCGGTCGCCGACATGATCCAATACAGCGGCTGGTAAGTCTGTCCGGTTCTCTTCTTCCCATCCATCTCTTGTCAGCAGAAAGACTTGCGACGACATGACGCGCGCCCGAGTTGTGACCGTCCCACAACCACATCGATACACCTACAAAATATTCAGAATAAATAGTATGGATAATCCATATTGGTCTTGACAAATTAAGATGGGAAGGATAGATAGGACGCGTATGGCCAGCGCGGCAAGTGCATGACCGGAGTTGGCTCTTCAGCATACGAACGAGCGATTGGCACAACTTCCGGAAATTCTTTGGATACGCGGCGGGTTATTCATAGATGGATTGAGTTTGTAGCGTACTGGTGAGACCCGCCTACGAATGAGAGTAACGCGATGCGACCTCTGGGGCATCCGCTCCAGGATCGTGTCCGTTATGCTGTGGTTGGCGGGGTCGCCAGGAGGAGGGCGGCTCCGCTTTTTTTATGGGCTGACGGGAAGGCTGAACGGCCATTCTCCCTATCGTTGCCGTGACTGCGACCCTATAATCTTGGAAGCCATGGATAAACCCTGTTTGCGGATCATCGATGCGAATTTCAACCGCGCGCGCGAAGCGTTGCGGATGATGGAAGATTATTGCCGGTTCGGCCTGAACAACGGGGCCCTTAGTGGGCGGCTCAAGCAGTTACGCCACGAGCTGTCGGCGGCGATCGGGTCGCTGGATGCCGGTCAACTTCTGGCCAGTCGTGACACGCTGGGCGATGTCGGCGTCGGCCAGAGCGTCAAAGGGCAGCTGGAACGTACCAGTCTGGCGGAATCGTTCATCGCCGCCGCCAAACGTTTGACGGAAGCCCTCCGCGTACTGTCCGAGACGGTTCAGTCCCAGGATCGTGGCCTGGCCGCGACCATAGAACGGCTCCGTTATGATGCCTACACTCTTGAAAAGGATGTTGTCTTGTTTGCCTCGCCGCTCGAAAAATTCGCTCGTGTCCGCTTGTACGTGATCATCAGCAGTGAGTTCCCGTCGGATATTCTGTCGTTGACCGCCCGCTGCGCTGCCGGCGGCGCCGATTGCATTCAACTGCGCGTCAAAGGCATCCCGGACGACCGGCTGTTTGCCCTGGCCGTCGAGTTCGCGGAGATGTGCCGCCAGACGCGGGTGCTGAGCATCATCAACGATCGCCCCGACATCGCCATCGCCGCCGGCGCCGACGGCGTCCACCTCGGGCAGAATGATCTGCCCATCGAGCAGGTCCGCCGGCTGCAGTCGGCCCCGCTGATCATCGGCCGAAGCACGCACGCCCCGAAAGAACTCGAACGTGCCATCGCCTCCCGTCCCGCTTACGTCAGCCTGGGTCCCGTCTTTGCCACGCCGACCAAGCCCGGCCTGGCCGTCGCCGGTCTGGACTATGTGCGTGATGGTTTGGCTGCCCTTAAGGATACAGGCATTGGCCATGTTGCTCTTGGCGGCATCACCTGCGAGAATATCGATCAGGTGATTCGCGCCGGCGCCCGGTGCAGCGCCGTCTGTTCCGCGGTGACGGCGGCTCCGGATCCCGGTCAGGCCTGCCGCCGCCTCAAGACGCGAATAACAGAACTCCTGGGTGAGTAGTCCGCGCCCGCGCAAAGGGGAGGTCGTGCTCATGCGGAATCCCATCGGCCGCTGGAATGTGGTGACAATTCTCATAGCCAGCGTGACTTTCCTGACCGTGCCGGATCGAGTGCAGGCACAAAGCGTGTCGCGTGACGTGCCGCGAAAGATCATGGCGTTCTACTATCCGTGGTACGGCGTTCCGGCTGGTCCGGGCGGAGCGGGAAAGAACGTCCATTGGGGTCGGATCGACGAGGCGAACGGCGATATCGCGGCCAGCACGCACTATCCGGTCCTCGGGGCCTACGACTCCCACGATCCCAACGTCATCGAAAAGCACTGCGCCTGGGCGCGAGGCGCCGGCATCGACACGTTGATCGTGAGCTGGTGGGGACACGGCGATTACACCGATCGCGCGATGGACAAGATTCTCGCCGCCTGCGCGCGGCACGACCTGACGGCGTGCATCTATTACGAGAGCGTTCCCCAGCCGCAGACCCCGCAAGCGGCGGCACAGGATCTCATCAGGGCGCTGGAGAAGTATGCGGGGCACCCGGCTTATCTGAAGGCCGGCGGTGCGCCGGTCGTGTTCATTTACAGCCGGGCCGTCGACGAGTTGGGTCTGGTGGGTTGGCGGCAGGCGCTGCAAATAGTCCGCGCGGGCTTCGCAGGGGGCGTTACGGCCATCGGTGATCAGTTCAGCTATGGCGCTGCCCGCGTATTCGACGGCGTCCACACATACAACACCGCGGCCACGATTCACAGCAACGCGTCCGGCGACGTGTCTGCATCGCTCAAAGGGACCTACGTTTCGTGGATCGAATTGGCGGACCGCGCGGGGAGGATCAGCACGCTGACCGTCATCCCCGGTTATGACGACACGAAGATCCGCAAGCCCGGCCTGGCGGTCGAACGCCGGGGCACGGAGCTGTACCGCGTTCAATGGGAGCGTGCCATCGAAGCCGACCCCAATTGGATTCTCATCACGACTTTCAACGAGTGGCACGAAGGCAGCGAGATCGAACCGTCACGCCAGTTCGGTCAAGCGCATCTGGATGTGACGGCGGCATACGCCCGGCGGTTCAAAGCCGCACCGCGCGGGAAGCACGTTGCCGTCAAACCCGTGCTGAGCCCAGAGGAATCCGACCGCTTGCGCAAGGCACTGAAAGGCGTGCGCATCGCGGCACTGCCGGGAGCGGAATCGTCGGCGCTCTGGTGGCTCCTGGATCAAGGGATTGAGGTGCAGCAACTGACTTGGGAGGATGTGGCGGCCGGTCGTGTGACACCCGCCACCTGCTCGATGCTCCTCTACTGCGGCGGTGAAACCTATCGTGCGACGGTGCGCCAGGCGGGTGACGTGGACAAAGCCCTGGCCGATTATCTGGCCGCCGGCGGCTTCCTGCTCGCGCTGCCCACGGGACCCTGGCCGTTTTACTATGACGAATCCGGCACGGTCGTGAATCGCAGCGCCCGCTTCGGCCTGACCCTGCGCATAGGCTGGGAGAAAATGCCCGACACCACCCTCCGATTCATGGTTCGCCACGAGGCCATGAAGCACTTCTCCGACCGCGTCCCTGGCACGCTGCCCACGATCTTCGACCTGCGCTGGCGTCCGTTCTTCCCCCAGGATCACAAGCAGTACATCCCTCTATTGGCCATGCAGAATGGACGCAACGAGCTTCTGGGCGACGCGATTGCCTACGCCGAACCCCGCTCGGGCGGCCGAGTCCTCTACGTCTGGTTCGCCCTCCTGGAAACCACCTACGCCGAGTCCATCCTCCCCGACGTCTTCACCTTCGCCGCCGGGAAGATAGAGCCCTGAGCCGAGGGCTACTCGAAGGGGCGGTCGCGGTCGAAGTTGGGGAGGTACGTGTCGCGGCTGTCGAGCTCCTGGATGAAAGCGTTCTCTAAGCCCAGCTCCAGCGCGTAGTCGGTGACTTCATCGTACTCGCGCGGGGTGAGCGAATGATTGATCTCGGGGAATCGGTCGGCATGATACTGGGGCGAGTACTGGGACATGATGCTGACGTGAATCATGGGGGAGAGCTTGGCCAGCAGGGCGAGACACCGGCGGCTGTTCTCCACCGCGCCGGGGAGCACCAGATGGCGCACCAGCAGGCCCCGGCGGGCGATGCCGGCCTCATCGAGCTCCAGGGGGCCCACCTGGCGGAGCATCTCGGCTAGCACCCCCGGGATCACGTCGGCGTAGTCAGCGGCGGAGGAGTAACGCAGCGCCAGATCGTTGGAGAGATACTTGATGTCCGGCAGATAGATATCGACGATGCCGGCGATCTGCCGCAACGCATCTACCGAGTCGTAGCCGTTCGAATTGTAGACGATGGGGAGAGTGAGGCCTTTGGCCTTCGCCAACACAACCGCGTCGGCAGCCTGGAAGATCACGTGCGAAGGGGAGACTAGGTTGATGTTGTGAGCACCGGCGGCCTGAAGACGCAGCATTTCAGCAGCCAGCACATCCGTTGTCAACGTTTCCGTTTGGCCCTTCTGGAATTCCTGGCTGATCTGATGGTTCTGGCAGAACACGCAACGCAGATTGCAGCCCACGAAGAAGATTGTGCCGGAGCCGCGCGTGCCGGAGATAGGGGGTTCTTCGCCGAAGTGGAGGCCGGCGTGAGAGATCTGCGTGTCGGCGCCGATCCGGCAGAAACCGGTCCGGCCTTCGACACGGTTGACGCCGCAACGCCGGGGGCAGCACTCGCAATGGGCTAGTTGATCAATGAATCGCGGAGCCATAGTCGGGGGGATTATAGCACATGTTCCCCCCAACGAGAAAGGGCCTCACGAGGAGGCCCTTTCGAAGAAGCTGGTTTTGCGCGGGAGTTGTCGCTATTTTCCGGTTTCCGTCTTTGTTTCCTCCGGCGTATCGCCACCACCGCCGAGAACCGCATAGAGTCTCACCTGGCTGGCGAATCGCGCCAGGCGAAGTGCGGCAAGGCCCTGCTGAGCGCCGTAGAGAGTTCGCTGGGCATCGATGACCGGCAGGTAACTGTCGACACCTTTGGTATACCGCACGTGGGCCAGGCGGTAGGTTTCCGCCGCGGCGTCGACCAGGGATTGCTGCGCCGCCATCTGCTCATCGATCGTGCCCCGTGTCGCGAGAGCATCAACCACTTCTTTGAAGGCGGCCTGAATCGACCTCTCGTAAACCGCCACAGAAATGGCCTGGGTGGCCTTGGTGACATCCAAGGCCGCCCAGGTGCGCGCGTCAAAGATCGGCATGCTGGCCTGAGGCGCGAAGGTCCACGTGTCCGAGCCATGCTTGAAGAGGCCTGAGAGTTCCGAGCTGGCGGTCCCCAGCGTTGTTGTCAGAGAGATGCTGGGGAAGAAGGCCGCCCGCGCCGCGCCGATATTGGCATTGGCGGCCTTGAGCTGACTCTCCGCCTCGAGAATATCCGGGCGGGCCAGGAGCACTTCGGAGGAGGTGCCCGAAGAGATTTCCTTGAACGGGCTGATGGAATTCAGCGTTGCCGGCAGCAACTCGACAGGCACGGTCTGGCCGGCGAGGAGATTCAGTGCGGTCTGGTCCTGCGCCACCACGCGGGTGTAGAGAACGGCGTCGACGCGCGCCGCATCCAGTGCCATCTGCGCCTGGCGCAGGTCGATTTCACGGGCGACGCCGACTTCGTAGCTCCGCCGAATCATATTGTAGGAGGTCTGTCGGCTCTCCAGCGTCGATTGGGCCAGTTGCAGATTGTCCTGATCGGTGGCGAAAGTCAAATAGGCCGTGGCCACGCCGGAGACCAGCGAAATCTGGGCGCCGCGGCGGGCCTGTTCGGTGGCCAGGTACTGCTCCAACGCCGCGGCCTCGAGACTGCGCAGGCGTCCGAAGAAGTCGATCTCCCACGCCAGGATGCCGAAGTCGGCGCTGTATTGGCTCGTGACTCCCGATCTGCCGGTGGCCGACAAATCGGCGGGCACGTGCTGCCGGTAGGCGCTACCGGTGGCGGTAAGCGCCGGCAGGACGTCGGCGCGCTGAATGCCGTACATGGCCCGCGCCCGCTCGACGTTCAAGGCGGCGAGACGCAGGTCACGGTTGTTGGCCAGGGCCATCTCAATGACCTTCGCCAGGCGTTCGTCGGTGACGAACTGGCGCCAAGGAAGCTCCGATGCGGTGGCACCGCCGGTTGGCGCAGCGGCTTCGTACGCCGGACCGGTCGGCCATTCCGCCGGGACAGGAGCCTCGGGCCGGGTGTATTGCGGAGCCAGCGTGCAACCGGCTGAAGCGAAAACCATTCCAATCAGTAGAAGAACAACGTTCTTATTCATGGGTCGATTTCCAGATCAATCTAAGCTCAGTGCATCAAGCAGTCTGTTGTTTGTTGCGTTTGCCCAGAGTCTTTTGGATCAACACGTAGAACAAGGGCGCGAAGATCGTCACCAGGAAGGTCGAGGTGATCACGCCGCCCAGCACGGCGGTGCCAATGGCTTTCTGGGCACCGGCGCCGGCCCCGGTGGCGATCGCCAGCGGCAGCACGCCGAACCCGAAGGCCAGACTCGTCATGACGATGGGACGCAATCGCAGTTTCGCGCCTTCCAGGGTCGCTTCCACCAGACCCATGCCCTGTTCCAGCCGTGCCTTGGCAAACTGGACGATCAGGATCGCGTTCTTGGTGGTCAATCCCAGCGTGGTCAGCAACCCGATCTGGAAGTAGACGTCGTTGGGCAGCCCCCGGAGTTGCGAGGCGATGAGGCCGCCGATGACGCCCAGCGGCAGAGTCAGCAGAATGGAGATCGGGATCGGCCAGCTCTCATACAGCGCCGCCAGGCACAGGAAGATCACCAGGATGGAGAACGCGTACAGCGGCGCCGTCTGGGTGCCGGCCTGTCGTTCCTGGTAGGAAGCGCCGGTCCAGTCGTGGCCCACTCCTTGCGGCAGTTTCCTGATGAAGTCCTCCATCGTCTGCATGGCCTCGCCGGAACTGCGTCCGGGAGCCGGTTCGCCCTGGATGTTGAGGGAGGGGAAACCGTTGAACCGTTCGAGCTTCGGGGAGCCGGTGGTCCAGTGACCCGAGGCAAACGAGGAGAAAGGCACCATCTTGCCTATGGTGTTGCGCACATACAGCTTTTCCAGGTCGCTCGGCAACATGCGGTAGGGGGCGTCGGCCTGGGCGAATACCCGCTTGACGCGGCCGCCCTGAATGAAGTCATTCACGTAGGCGCTGCCGAACGCCGCCGAGATGGTGGTGTGGACGCCGGTGATGGGCAGTCCCAGAACGCCGGCCCTTTCCCAGTCCACATCGACGCGATACTCAGGAACGTCTTCGAGGCCGTTGGGACGGACCTTGTTCAGCCCGGGGTTCTGCATGGCCATGCCGAGCAGTTGATTGCGCGCCGCCATCAGGTTGTCGTGGCCCAGACCGCCGCGGTCGAGCAACTGGAAGTCGAATCCCGTCGCCATGCCCAATTCGGTGACTGCAGGCGGGACGACGGCATAGACCATGGCGTTGCGAATCTGCGAAAAGACACCCATAGCCCTTCCCGCCACGGCCGTGACCTTCAGGTCGGATCGCTCGCGAAGCTTCCAATCTCTGAGCTTGACGAACCCCATACCGGCGTTCTGCCCGTGTCCGGAGAAGTTGGCGCCGCAGATCGTCATGAACGATTCCACCGCCTCCTTCTCGTTCTTCTCAAAATAAGCCTTGACCTCGTCCATGGTTTCCTTCGTTTGCTCCAGGGTCGAGCTCGCCGGCAGCATGACCTGAACCAGGAGTACGCCCTGGTCTTCATCCGGGAGATAAGCCGTGGGCATCCGCTTGAAGAGACCCACCATTCCCGCCACGATCACGAGAAAGACCAGCACGTAGGGTATCTTGTGAGCGAGCGACATCGCCACCACTTTCAGATAGGTGTCCCGGGACCAGAAGAAAAGATGGTCGAACCAGCGGAAGAACGGCCGGAACAGCCAGAAGCCGCCCTCGGCCGGCTCGTGCCCTTTGGGCACGGGCTTGAGCAGCGACGCGCACAACACCGGCGTCAGGATCAAGGCCACCAACACGGACAGGAGCATGGAGGCGATGATCGTCACCGAGAACTGGCGATAAATGACGCCCGTGGACCCGGCAAAGAACGCCATCGGGCCGAACACGGCGGCGAGCACCAGACCCACGCCGATCAGGGCGCTGGTGATCTGGTCCATGGATTGACGCGTGGCTTCTCTCGGTGAGAGGCCTTCCTCGCTCATGATGCGCTCGACGTTCTCGACGACGACAATGGCGTCGTCGACGAGAAGTCCGATGGCCAGCACCATGGCGAACATGGTCAACATATTGATGGAAAAGCCGAAGAGTCCGAG
>CAYQXM010000046.1:0-24670 GCA_964421295.1 uncultured Pirellulales bacterium | reverse complement strand
CAGCACGGCGAACGTTCCCAGGATCACGACCGGCACCGCGATCGTCGGGATCAGGGTGGCGCGCATGTTGCCCAGGAAGACGTACATCACCAGGAAGACGAGCAGAATCGCTTCAAAGAGGGTCTTGACCACCTCTTCAATGGAGACCTTGACGAACGGTGTCGTATCGAAGGGATAAACGACCTTCATGCCGGCCGGAAAGTACTCGCTCATTTCTGTCATCTTCGCGCGGATGTTATCGGCGGTTTGAAGAGCGTTCGCGCCGGCGGCTTGCCGGATAGCCAGCATGGCGGACGGCTTCTCGTTGTAGTAGGCCTCTATGTCATACGACTCGGTGCCGAGCTCCGTCCGCCCCACGTCACCGATTCGTACCACGGACCCATCCGCGTTGGTGCGGAGAGGAATCGAGGCGAACTCTTCCGGCGTCTTGAGCAGGCTCTGGACGATGATGGCGGCATTGAGACGCTGACCCTCCGTGGCCGGCGCCCCTCCGAACTGGCCCGCCGACACTTCCACGTTATAGGCGCGCAGGGCCGCGACGACATCCGGTATCGTCATTTGATAGTCGTTCAACTTGTTGGGGTTCAGCCAGATGCGCATGGCATACTGACTGCCGAAGATTTCCACTTCACCGACGCCCGGCACGCGCGAGAGCACCTTCTCCAGGGTGGAGGCGGCGTAGTCCCGCAAATCCTCCCCGGACTGGCTCCCGTCTTCGGAGATCAAGCCCACCATCAGGAGGTAGTTTCGCGTGGACTTGGACACCATGATGCCGGCCTGTTGCACGACTGTCGGCAGACTGGCCATCGCCAGTTGCAGCTTGTTCTGCACCTGAGACCAGGCCATATCCGGATCGGTCCCCGGGGCGAACGTCAGTTCGATACGGGAGGAACCCGCGGAATCGCTGGTCGCCGACATGTACAGCATTTTGTCGAACCCGGTCATCTTCTGTTCGATGATCTGCGTGACGCTGTTTTCCACCGTCTCCGCGGAAGCACCCGGATAGAACGCCGTGATCGAGATCGACGGCGGTGCGATCGGCGGGTACTGTGAAATGGGCAGGTTGTAGATCGCCAGGCCGCCTGCGACCATCAGGATGATGGCAATAACCCAGGCAAAGACCGGACGCTCCAGAAAGAATCTCGATAACATTGCATATCTCCGTTAGTTCGACTTTGCGGCCATGGGTTTTGCACCTTCCTGAGGAGCGGCGCCGGGCTGGGCCGGTTTCACGGCCATCTTCGGCCGGACCTTCTGTGCCCCTTCAATGATGACACGATCCCCCGCGGTCAGACCCGCTGCGACGATCCATTTGTCGCCGATCTCACGGTCCAGCGTGAGGGGGCGCAGCTGCACGGTGTTATTCGGATCGACGATCAGCGCCTGGGGATTGCCTTTCACATCACGTGACACGGCCTGTTGGGGAACGAGGATGACTTTGTCGTTGACGCCTTCCTTCACGACCGCGCGGACGAACATGCCCGGCAGGAGAACACCCTTGGGATTGGGGAAGATGATCCGCAGGATGGACGACCCGGTCGTCGGGTCAACGGTGACATCGCGGAACTGCAGCGTTCCTTCCAGAGGGTATTCCGTGCCGTCTTCCAGGAGGAGCTTGGCTTTTTCCTGGCCCGCGCCGTTTTGATTGAGATGTCCCGCCGCCAGGCGCCGGTTCAAGCGCAGCAGGTCGGCCGTCGATTGCGTCACGTCCACGTAGATGGGGTCGAGCTGTTGGATCGTCGACAGCGAAACCGGCTGGTATGCCGTCACGATGGCGCCGTCCGTTATGCTGGAGCGGCCGATGCGTCCCGAGATCGGGGCCACGACGCGGGTGTATCCCAGGTTGATGCGGGCCGTGTCCGCGGCGGCCTTGAAGTATTGAATGTCGGCTTCGACCTGGTTCAAGGCGCTGGTGGCGTCGTCATAGTCCTGCTGGCTGACGGCTCTGTCGGCGAGCAGCTCCTTGTAGCGGCTGACCCGGGAACGAACGGAAGGCAGGTTGGCCTGGGACCGGTTCAGGGCCGCTTCCGCGCTGCTGAGCGCCGCCTGGAAGGGAGCAGGGTCGATCTGATAGAGCACATCGCCGGCCTTGACGTCGGCGCCTTCGGTGAACAGCCGCTTCTGGATCAGGCCGTTGACCTGGGGTCGGATTTCCGCCATGAGAAACGCGGAGGTTCGGCCGGGCAGCTCGGTGGTCAGCACGACCTTCTCGGGCTGAACGGCGACGACAGCCACTTCCGGCGCAGGCGCCGCACCTTGGGCACCGCCGGCTTGCGGATTGCGTGCGCATCCGGACAGCAGAAGACCACACGGTAGGATGATGGCCAGAACGATTCCAGCTTTATGTCTTGCACGGGACTGCATCGTGAACCTCCAACAACATCGATCAATTTGAATGCTCTAAACGGCCGAAGATCGCCCGCGATCTCCCGGGCCGGTCATAGTACAAATCGGAAGAGACTACGGCGGAGATAGCCCTTTGACAAGGATATTCAGGCCCGCCGCCATTTTCTGCCTGTGCCGGTTGTGCATTCTGCGGCGTGTAGCGCCTGGGCCAGCGATGATGGCTGCGCATCTATTCATGACGGTCTTCCTTTGAATTGAGAAGTCCGTGGAAGATCAACCGCTCGAAATCGTTGATCCGACGCTCCAGCAAATCCGGCTGTGGGTTCTGAACCGCCGAGAAGACGATCGCACGCAGAGTTGCGTCCAGCGCGAGGGCTCCGACCTGGGGATCGATGTCGCAGAAGACGCCCTTATCCACGCCCGAGCCGATGACTCTCTCCAGGCCGCTCACTATCACTTCGTGGAATCTCCCCGCCTTCTCGCTCGGAGGTGTCGTGCTGCAGACAAAAACCTGTTCCTGGTGGGCCTGCAGAAAAAGCCGAATGGCGGATGCGTTCCGGCTGACGATGTCGATTGTGGCGCGGATCATTCCGCTGATCTTCTCGCGCTCGCCGACGTCGCTCTCCAGGATGGGACTGAGAATCTCGGAGACTCGACCGCACGCCTGATCCATGATTTCGCGGTACAAGGCCTCCTTGCTTTGAAAGAACTTGTAGAGGGTTCCGATGGCGAACTCCGCGGCGGCGGCGATCTCCTGCATCGAGACGGTGTGAAAGCCCCGAACCGAAAACAGCTTCATCGCGACATCCACGATCTGCTGCTTGTGGTTCAGTTGTTCACGCTCTCGACGCGAAAGCTCATTCTCACTGGGCATTTGACACCTTTTACCGGACGATGCACGGAACTAAGGTTCATCTTATAGAATATACGTTCATTTTATGAATATGTATTCACGATCGCAAGAGAATTCTCATGTTTTTTTTGATTTGGGCGGCAACGGGCCGGGATGCGGGTTCAGGGAGCTTTTTAGACTTGATGAAACGCCGGCGGAAGATACAATCTCTGTTGCCGTACAGGCAGGTGGTCTGATCCGCCGGGCACCGGCGGGTATCGGAAGATGTCCGTGCGGCACATGGCAAGGGTAGGTTAGTACGGAGAGGTGTCGGAGCGGCTGATCGAGCTGGTTTCGAAAACCAGTGTGTCCTATGGGCACCGCGGGTTCGAATCCCGCCCTCTCCGTTTCTTCTGAAACGGTTCCGTCTGGAGGGGTGATCTTCCGGGTTGCCCCGATGTGGGCTACATACAGGAACCAGCCTTAACCAAGGAGTGAAGCGGTGTATTCGAACGATCCACGGACGGTGACATACGAATTGGCCTTGGTCATGCCGGTGTACAACGAAGAAGGTTGTATCGCCGACGTGGTGAAATCCTGGCGTGACCGCCTGGCGGCATTGGACATTCGCTTTGTGATGTTCATTGTGAATGATGGCTCGACCGACGGGACGGCCGATATTCTACGCCAGTTCTCGGACGACGACCGCATCAAGGTCGTCCAGCAGGGCAATCGGGGGCACGGCCCGACGATCCTGAGAGGTTATCTCCAGGCTGTGCCGTGCGCGGACTGGGTCTTCCAGTGCGACAGCGATGGCGAGATGTCCCCTGATGCGTTTGGGGAGCTGTGGATCCGACGGGGGCAATACGATGCCTTGCTGGGTTTCAGACAGAACCGTGTCCAGCGTCTGTCCCGTGCACTCATCACGCGCGCCTCGGAGCTGGCGGTCCGCTGGATCTTCGGCTCCGCTCTCGACGACGTGAATACGCCTTACCGCCTGGTGCGGTCCGAGGTGCTGCGCCCCGTGCTCGACTACATCCCGCCGGACACCTTCGCCCCCAACGTCATCATCTCCGGAGCTCTGGCGGCATGTGGCGTCAGGGTGGCTTTCATCCCGGTACCCTCTCAACCGCGCCGGACGGGACACGTCTCTATCGAAAAATGGAAACTGTGGGAGGGGGCTTTCCGCTCCTTCGTGCAAACGTTTGTTTGCGGACGACGGATCCGCCGCGGATTGCGGATCGGAGCGGGGCAGCTCGTTCTGGATCCTCCGGCCCTCTCGTCCGGGTTGTTCAGAATCGAAGAGTACTCAAGTTCAACACCGACGCCGTCACGCAGGGACAGCCATGTGGACGCAGGCACGTAAGGATGCCCACACGTCCTCGCGCGCAGAGCGCATTCTATTCGCTTCGCTAGTGATCTTGAGCCTTGCCGGCGTCGGCATCGTTCTGCTGAGCACCTCACGGTACGGCGTGGGCTTCTCGCCCGACTCCTCCGGCTACATCTCCGCGGCACGCAATCTCTTGGCCGGGGCGGGGCTCCGCTGCTACGACGGCAGTCCCTACACGTACTGGCCGCCGCTGTTTCCAGTGTGCCTGGCTGCCATCGGCCTGGCGGGCATCGATCCGGCGGTTGGCGCGCGTTTTCTCAACGCCTTCGCGCTGGGGGGAATCACGTTTCTTGCCGGAATGCTGCTGCGGCGCTGCCTGTGGTCGAAGTGCCTGGTCGTCCTCGGCACTGCCGCGGTCCTGCTGTGTTCTCTGCGGCTGGGGGTCGCCGGCATGGCCTGGACGGAGCCGGTCTTCGTGCTTCTGATCACCGCATTCGCTTTCTACTTGCCTGTGTTCCTCGCGCGGCCCGGCTTTGGGACGGTTGCCGTCGCCTCAGTTCTCGCGGCCCTGTGCTCCATGCAGCGGTACACGGGAGTTGCTCTGATCGTCGCCGGGGCGATATTGATTATCCTGTTCCTGCCGAACGTCGCGCGGCGCCGGCGGGTCCAGTTCCTGGCACTCTTCCTGACGATTTCGTGCACACCATTGGCGCTGTGGGCACTCCGCAACTACGCGCTGACGTCCGCGTTCAGTGGCATGGATCGCATGCCATCTATATATAGTCCCGCTGAGAACGCGACTTACGCGCTCGGCACGATCACGAAGTGGTTCGTGCCCGAAACGATTTCACTTGTGCTTCGGACCGGGATTGTCGGCCTATTCATTCTGTTGAGCGGTGTTGCGCTCGTCTTCTCGTGCCGTCGCTGGGCCGGGAAGGCACGCCGTGATTGCTCGTACGTCTGGCCCCTGGTGGTGGTGTCTCTGACGTACGCTCCCCTGATCCTATACACGCACCAGCTTGGCGTTCTTGATGAGCCCATGAACGACCGGTATCTGGCGCCGCTGTCGGTTCTGATGATCTGCTTACTGTTCATCGGCCTGGATCGAGCGGCGTGCTTGCTGAGGCAGATAAGGTCAGGAGGGCGGGTCCTGTCGGGAGTTGTCATTGTGGCGCTTGCGGTCTGGCTCGTTCATCCCGCCGTCGGCGTTCGGGGACGCTTGCGCCAGCAAATGCGCGACGGGGCGGGTGGCTACGTGGTGACTTCCTGGCAGGTGTCGCCCGTGGTGAACTGGTTGCGCGAGCATCGGCTCGAAGGGAACATCTTCAGTAACGCGCCGGAGGCCATGTATGCTCTGGCAGATATCAGTGCCGGTATGATTCCCTGGAGGTCGCATGGCCTGCCCTTGTTCAGGGAACGCCTCTCCTCGGGGCCGAACAAGTACCTCATCTGGTTCACCGGCGTGAAACGATCCTACATGTACGACCTGGACGAGATGATTTCCATGTTCTGCATGGAACGGATAGCGACGCTGCCGGATGGAGCGGTCTTTCGCCTGTGGTCCCCGAACGAGCGGGCGTTTCCGGCGGGCCCGATCTTCTCCCCCTGCGTGGTCAACGGCAAGTGGAGCCGGAGTTTCAGCAGTGACAACTTCGGCGCCCGCGGCGTCATCACCTCCTGGATCATGAAAGCCGACGGCACGACCGACAGTACCTGGGTGCTGGATACCGGCAGCGGCATAGTCCTTCGTTGGCAAGCCTCGTGCCCCTTCGCGCACGCCGGTGACGAATTCGAGTTCCGTGGTGAAGGTCGGGCGACTCAGGACGGCGCCGAAGCCGCATCGGCATGCACGTTCACCGTCGGGGGAGCGATCGACGGCAACACCGCGACCGGAACCTATCAGGTCGAATTTGCCAACCCACTGTGGCCCTCCGACCGCGGCACGTGGCGTGTGGAGCTGGCCAGGCCCATCTATCGATTCTACCACCCGACCGAAGGCCGACACCTCTACCTTGAGGCCAGCGAGATAGAGGCGGGTTTGACACCTCTGGGGCCGCGCCCCCGGAAACCCGTCCCCACAAGGCCTGCAAAGGAATGGATCAACGAAGGCATCGCCTGGTACGCGTGCCGAGAGGACGAACGCCCATTCGATGCTCTACCCGTCTACCAGTTTCGCTCCCCGGCCGGCGGAGACGTTCTCTACACTGTCAGCGAGCGCGAAAAGAAGAAGCTCCTGGACGATCCGGCCCACCACTGGACCTACGAGGGCATCGCCCGATACGCCCTCGCGCCGGACCCGTAGGGCCGGGTTTCGCGGGGCGCGGCCCCAGGGGTGTGAAACCTGCCCGCCCAAGTCAGGCGGGTGTCCCGTGCCCGCACGGAAGGGGTTGGAGTGTGCGGAAGTTCTCAGACGATCGACAGGGTGGCAGCGGCAAGCGCTAGCTTGCCGATGGCGTTCTTGGTCGGGATAGATGCTGAGACCGCGCAAAAATATGGTGAAAGTAACATAAATCGGAGAACGATTTGGACTTCGAAAGCGTCTTATATCTATGGTAGTAAGTGAACTCAATGACCATGCGACGTGAAGGCAGCAGGCGATGACCGGCGCGACACACATCCTTACCACCCGCACGAAGCGATGCAGGGTGAGACTCTGGGCTGACTTGCGGCCCGGGACGTCATCGAGCCGTGCGAAACGAAGCCAATTTGGCAAGTGTTGCAGACACGGCAAGTATAACGCTTCCTTGGACTTACGAAGGCATCAGCCTGATGGAAGGCGGGAAAACGAACCCAATTCTGGGGGGTCTCAAGTGTTCAGTGTGAAGTGGCAAGCGGGCTCGTGCTCTGCACTTCGCGTTTCAAGCTTCACGCGTAGAGTGGAATTGGGTTCGTTTGGAGCAGCTTTGATTGGCGGAGGCGGAAAGGTGGGGACGCGAGGAAAGGCTGCCGAGCTGAATGGGAATGGGGTGCATCGCACCGGCGGCACGTTGGCATTTCTTCGGAAGGAATGCTGTAAGCCTTTGTCTATGCGGTATTTATGGGACATAGCACCCTCTTGACTTTGCCGGGAATCGGTGGTAATTTATGGCCTTGGATAAGACAAGCTATGGATTGGTGACCGGTCTTACACAATCGTGTCACGCCTTTTTCAGTCTTGGCGGGCGCTCGTGGGTCGACAGCCGCCAATGATTTGCGAGTAGCAGGTAACGACGAACGACTATTTCTATGGCAGAAGAAACAGAGAAACCCTTAGATCATTCTGAAGACATACCGATTCTCAACGAGCTCAAGAACTCGTACCTGAACTACGCGATGAGCGTCATCGTGTCGCGAGCGCTCCCCGACGTCCGGGATGGTTTGAAACCCTCCCAGCGGCGCGTCCTCGTGGCCATGCACGACCTCAACCTCGGTCCGCGTAGCACCCACCGTAAGTGCGCCAAGATCGTCGGCGATACCAGCGGTAACTACCATCCGCACGGCGACCAGGCCACCTACGGCACGCTGGTGCGTCTCGGCCAGGACTGGAACATGCGGTATCCGCTCGTGGATCCACAGGGCAACTTCGGTAGTATCGATGCCGATCCGCCGGCCGCGATGAGGTATACCGAGGCGCGCATGGCGTCGCCCGCCATGGAGATGCTTCAGGATATCAACTACGATACGGTGGACTTCGTCCCGAACTACGACGAGACGCGGATGGAGCCGGTGGTTCTGCCGTCGAAGTTCCCGAACCTGCTGGTCAACGGCTCGACGGGCATCGCCGTCGGCATGGCGACCAACATCCCGCCGCACAACGTCAAGGAAATCTGCGATGCGCTGTTGCTCCTGATCGACCAGCCCGACTGCGGGTACAAGGATATCATGAAGGTCCTCCCCGGTCCGGATTTCCCGACGGGCGGCATCATCTTCGGCAAGAAGGGCATCGTCGATGCCTACACGACCGGCCGCGGTCACCTCAAGGTACGCGGCAAGGCGGAAGTCGAATCCGGCCAGCGGGGCAAGGATCAGATCGTCATCACCGAGATCCCCTACACGGTGATCAAGACCGCGATCGTCTCCAAGATCGCCGAGTGCGTTCACGACGACACGCTGCCGGAAGTGTCGGATGTGCGCGATGAGTCGGACCGCGAAGGGCTCCGCATCGTCGTCGAGATGAAGAAGGACGCCGATCCGGAAATCGTACTCAATAAGTTGTTCCGCTATACGCCGCTGGAGACGACGTTTGCCATCGCGAACATCGCGCTGGTCAACAACCAGCCGATAACGCTTGACATCCGCAGCATGCTCCAGAACTTCCTCGATCATCGCAAGGTCGTCATCCGCCGTCGCAGTCAGCACCTGCTGGAGGAACGCCGCAAAGAGGCGCACATCCTCGAAGGCCTGATCATGGCGGTCTCGGATATCGACGAGATCATCGAGCTCATCAAGAAATCGCCCGACGCCCCGACGGCCAAGGCGAACTTGATGAAGAAGCCGCTCAAGCTGATCGAGCTGGCCACCCTCCGCAAGCTCCTGCCGGAGAAATTCGTCAAGGCCAAGAGCAAGGGCGAGCATTTCCTCACCAGCCCCCAGGCCGACGCCATCCTGACGATGCAGTTGCAGCGGCTGACGGGCCTTGAAATCGAGAAGCTGGCCAAGAAGTACGCCGAGCTGGTCGACGAGATCGAAGGATACGAAGCGATTCTCGCCAACGAGAACGTTCTGCTCGACATCATTCGCGAAGACCTCCACGAGATTCAGGAGAAGTACGGCGACAAGCGGCGGACCCAGATCGTGGCCAAGGCGGAAATCCTCGAGGTGGAGGACCTGATCGCCAAAGAGGACGTGATCGTCACCGTCAGTCACATCGGCTATATCAAGCGCATGCCGACCGATACGTATCGCCGCCAGGGTCGCGGTGGGCGCGGCGTCATCGGTTCCGACACGAAGGAGGGCGATTTCATCCAGCACCTCTTCGTGGCTTCGACGCACGACTACCTGCTGATCTTCACGAATCGCGGCAAGTGCTACTGGCTGCGCGTCTACGACGTGCCCAGCCTGACCCGGCAGAGCAAGGGGCGCAGCATTGCGAACCTGCTGAACCTGGGCAATCAGCAGATCGCCTCGATCATTGCCGTGAGCAGCTTTGAAGACGCCGAAGGCGAACCCGAGCGTCAGCTCGTCATGGCGACCAAGAACGGCCTGATCAAGAAGACCCGCCTCAACGCCTACGGCAATCCGCGGTCCAACGGTGTGATCGCGATCAATCTCGATCCGAACGATGCCTTGATCGGCGTGTCCCTGACGACGGGCGAGAACGAGATCATTCTCGGCACGCGGGACGGCATGACGATCCGCTTCAACGAGAAGGAGGCGCGCTCGATGGGCCGCAACTCGCGCGGCGTTCACGGCATCCGCCTGCGTCCGCAAGACGAGGTCGTCGGCATGGTGATCGTCGAGGAGAAAGCCTCGCTGTTCACCGTCTGCGAGAACGGGTATGGCAAGCGCACGGGCGTCGAGAGCTACCGGTCGCAGTCGCGCGGCGGCATCGGCTTGAAGAATATCAAGACTTCCGACCGCAACGGCCGGGTCGTGGCGCTCAAGACCGTTCTGGCGGGCGACGATCTGATGCTGATCACGGCCGGCGGCATGGTCATCCGCACCGGCCTCGACGAAATCCGCTCGATCGGCCGCAATACGCAGGGCGTTCGCCTCATCAATCTCAAAGAGGGTGACAAACTGGTGGCCGCCGAGAAACTCGCCGCCGAAGACCTCGAAGGCGACGAGGGCGGAGCCGAACAATAAATCCGAAGCTCGAAATCCGACATGCGAAACAAACTCGAATCACCAAAATTCAAAATCTGAAACAGACCCTTCAATCAGCGACAGTGTTTGGGTCGTGGGGGTATTTGAGCATTGGTGCTTGTTTCGAATTTCGAGATTCGAGTTTCGAGATTCGGGTGGAGCATGGCTGAGCGCATCTACGTCATTGCGGGCAAGGAACCGCCTCTGGTCACCGCGGCATGGCAGGAGCTGCTGGGCCGGCTGCTGGAGCCGGCGCAGCGCATGACGGGATTGGCGTCCTTCGAAGGCGATGCGGCCCAGCTCTCCGAAGTCCTCGACGAACTGCGCACGATTCCGTTTCTGACGAAGCAACGCGTTGTCGTTGTTCGGGAGGCGGATGCTTTCATCAGTCGCCACCGCGAACATCTGGAGCATTACTTCGAGAATCCATCCTCCACGGGCGTGTTCGTTCTTCTGGTGTCGAGCTGGCCCAAGGGGACCCGGCTGGCCAAGCGACTGCCTGCCGTAGGCCAGTTGATCGAGATCACTCCGCCCAAACGCTTCGAGCTGCCGAAGATCATTGCCCAGTACGCCCAGGAAACTCACGGCAAGCGGCTCGACCGGGATGCGGCGGACATGCTCGTGGAGCTCGTAGGCGAATCGCTGCCGCAGCTCCGTAACGAGGTGGACAAGCTCGCCGTGTTCGTCCGGCAGGAGAAGGCGATTACCGCGGCCCACGTCGAGGCCGTGAGCGGACACTATCGCGTCTACGGGGCGTTCGAGGTGATCGACGCCATGGTCGCGGGCGACACCGGCGGCGCCGTCAAACGGCTGCGCAACATGTTCGAGCAGGATAAGAGCGCCGAATACACAGCGGTCGGCGCCTTCGCATTTCATCTGCGCCGCATGTTCCAGGCCAGGGTCCTGCTGGACAAGCGCGTCAACCCGGCCCAGATCGCCAACCAGCTCCGCATCTGGGGCAACAAGGACCGTTTCTTCGCCCAGCTCCAGCGCACGACACTATCCCGCATCGGTTCCTTCCTGGAAGAGTTGGCCGCCGCCGACTACGCCACCAAAACCGGCCAAGCCCAAACCCCCATCGCCATCGAACAACTGGTCCTGAGACTCGCCTCCCCCGGTTCGGTTCGGGCGTGACATCGGAGGTGTCAGTGCCTTTCCTTAACGCCAATATCCTCATCTCCATCGGCTGTTGCCAGCAGATGATCATGGCATCCCCGATCCGATGGATACCCAGGGACGAAGGTGATCGATATGGCTGCGCGTGACACCCTCGGCGTTCCCCAGGTCGTTCAAGTCCTGGAGATTGACGAACGTGGCAGACTCCTTCTGCTTCTTGGGGATCCCTTGTGTACGAGAGGAAACTACGATGCAGGGGGAGTGAACTCCGTCAGGCTAATCCTTCGCAGATTGTGGCCAAATGCTGTGAGTCTCGGCTTCACCGCGGCGAAGTTCGGCGATCCAGGCGTCCGATCGCTCTTTGCTATAGCCGAGAAACGCAGACGCCGGGTCGTGGTTATCGAAAGTCCGACGAGCGACGATCTTGTTCGCATTGGCGTAGCAGTAGATACAGCCGTGAGGGCAGGTATCGTAGGTGCCGATGTCGATGCTCTCTGTGCAACCACAGCCGTCGCGCGTGGGCTTCTCTTTGTAGATCAGGCCGTTGGGGAAGAACAACTCCTCGATCAGGGCTCCATCGATGCAATGGGCTTTGTGGATTCTGTCATTAGTCAGGCAGTCGCCGCAGCAGGAGTACATCCGAATTCCATGCGCTGCGGCGATGTCGGCGAGCTTGCCGATCAGGTCGGTCTTGAACGGTTGATCGCATGCCATGGTGCGAACACCCGCGCTGCGTTCCAACTCGGCGAAGTTACGCTGCACCTTCTTGTAGAGCATGACGAAGCTGAAGAAGCACCGCTCGACAACACCCTCCAAATCGCCGGCAAGTCGCTCAAATTCCTTGAGATAGAGCGTTCCATCGCTGACGCTCGATATCACGATGGGATCGAAACGCCAATTGATGGCCTTGGGCGAATAACGCCGGCTGAGATGCTTCAGCGAGCACAGGGCGGCGGTTCTGTCGACATCGGTCTCGAAAACGGCAGGCGTGCCGGTAATCGTGTAGTTGAGATAGAACTTGTAGCCCAGACGATCGAGCGTTTCGAGGTCATCGACGAACGGTGTGAAGTCCTTCGACCAGAACACCAGGCACGTAACATCCTCCGGTCGCAGGGAGGCGATATAGCGGCGCCCGCCGAACGGATTCACCACCCCGGCGAAGCCCTCTTCGATGCGGCGCATGAACCAGCGACCATAGAAAGCCGGGATGTCCGTCCGCCGCGACACGGAGATAATTCGTTTTGTCGAAGCCATTGTCAGCCAGTATATTCAGTTTTGCACCGATGTGGGAACTCGACAGCCCGCCAGAACTGCACATTGCACGTTCGGGCGGAATGTGGTATAAATCCAGCCGGGTTCAGTCTTTGGAGAATGGTCGGCTGTCGGATGCACCTGAAGACCATTGGCAATAATCACTTTTGATCCCTGGGAAGGTCTTATGGAAATAATGGAATTGAAAGGCGCTATCGGTGAATTGGCGGCCCGGATGGAAAAAATCCGGGACTGGCTTTGACTTGCCTGCCAAAAGAACGCAGTACGAACAGGTACAGAGTCAAATGTCGCAGCCGGGGTTCTGGGATAACCAGGAAAACGCCCAGCGTGTAACCAGTCAGTTGAGTGCTCTCAAAGCGGTGGTCGAGCCGGCCGAAGCGGTGCAGAGACAAATCAAGGATCTGGCCGAGCTCTACGAACTGGCGGCGGAGGAGAAGGATCAGGAAACCCTCACGCAACTCGAAAAGGATGTCGGCGCTCTCGGGAAGCGCTGCGACCAGATCGAGCTTCAGGGACTGCTGTCGGGACCGCAGGATGCGAGCAACTGCTTCTTCAGCATCCACGCCGGTGCGGGCGGGACCGAAAGCTGCGACTGGGCCAGCATGCTGCTGCGCATGTACATGCGCTATTGCGACCTTCAGAAGTTCAAGTGCGAGGAGCTGAACCTCACGCCGGGCGAAGAAGCCGGCCTGCGGTCCGTGACATTGCGGATCACCGGGCCATTCGCGTACGGCAAGCTCTCCTGCGAGGCGGGGGTGCATCGGCTGGTACGCATCAGCCCGTTCGACTCCAACGCCCGAAGGCATACGAGCTTCGTGGCGGTCGACGTGCTGCCGGAAATTCCGGAAACGGACGTGACGCTGAAAGAGAGCGATCTCGACATCGTCTATTTCCGTCGTTCCTCCGGGGCCGGCGGGCAGAATGTCAACAAGGTCGCCACGGCCGTCCGTGTCCGGCATATTCCCACCGGTATTCTCGTCGAGTGCGTCAACGAGCGGAGCCAGGCTCAGAATAAGCGCATGGCCTTGTCCATTCTGCAATCGAAGCTCGAAAGGATGGAAGAGGACAAGCGCAACGCCGAAGTGGCCCGACTGTACGGCGAGAAGGGCGAAATCGCCTGGGGCAGCCAGATCCGCAGCTATGTGCTCCAGCCATACCAGTTGGTCAAAGATCATCGCACCGATCACGAGACGGGAAATGTCCAGGCCATATTGGATGGCGAGATCGATGAGTTCATCGACAGTTACCTGCACGAGCGGGCCAAGAACAAGGTGAAGAAGGCGCAACAATGAAGCAGATCATACGCGTAGATATCGTGACACGAAAAGTCGACCCGGCCCAGTACGAGACGGACATGTTGGCGCTCGGGTGCTTCTCCGATTCCGCCGCGTTGGACAGAATCGCCCAGGCGCTGGACGAGAAGTTGGGCGGCACGATCCGTCGGCTGATGAAGCTGGGTGATTTCAAGGGTGCCGCGAAGAGCTGCACCGTCGTCTACGGCAACGGCAAGGTCGCTCCCCATCGTATTCTGCTGATCGGCCTGGGCGAGCAGAAGAAGGTGACGCTTGATACGCTGCGTCGGGCCGCGGGCAGCGCCGCCAGCAAAGCGGTCAATATGAAGATCAAGACACTCTCGCTGGCGCTGCACGGGGCCTTTGAAGGCAGAGCGGAGCCCGCCGCGATCGGCAGGGCGATCGCCGAAGGTGTCTACCTGGGCAGTCTGCGCTATGACGAGTATGTCACCCAGACGTCCAATGGGCGGCTCGCTTCGCTGCACGTGGAAATCGTCGATGGCCAACAGGGGAGGCTGAACCGCCTGGAGTCCGGGATCGAGCAGGGACAGACCATCGGTGAAGCTCAAAGCTACGCCCGAACGCTGGCCAATCGCCCGGCGAATGTGATCAACCCCCCGGTGCTGGCCAAGCTCGCTCTCGAGGCGGCCCGACACGTCAAGAATCTGGAGTGTACGATCTTCGACGAGCGGCGGCTGCGGGCGGCCGGCATGGGCGGTATTCTCGCCGTCGGTTCGGGGTCGCAGAGTGCGCCAAGATTCATCGTCTTGAAGTACAAGCCGCTGCTGAGGAAGCAGGGTCTGCCCCGCGTCGCGCTGGTGGGCAAGGCGATCACGTTCGACTCGGGCGGCATCAGCATCAAGCCGGCCGCCGACATGGACCAGATGAAGATGGACAAGACCGGCGGCATCGTTGTGCTGGCTACCCTGAAAGCGGTGGCGCAAATGCAACTGCCGATCGAAGTCTGGGGCCTGATTCCGGCGGCGGAGAACCTGCCGAGCGGATCGAGCTATCGGCCCGGTGACATCATCACGACGTACAGCGGCAAGACCGTCGAGATCCTCAACACCGACGCCGAGGGGCGGATGGTTCTCTGTGACGGCCTGGCCTACGCCGCCGAGCAGAAGTGCGGGGTGATCATCGACATCGCCACACTGACAGGCGCGTGCGCCGTGGCTCTGGGGCAGTACAACGCAGGCTTGATGAGCAACAATGATCGTCTGAGCCAACAGCTCCGCGAAGCCGGCGAGCAGAGCGGCGAAAGCGTTTGGCCGCTCCCCAGCGGCGACGATTACGCCGACGAGATGAAAAGCAAGGTCGCCGACCTGCGCAACACCGGCGGGCGGTGGGGCGGCGCCTGCACCGCTGCGGCGTTCCTGCGACAATTTGTGGGCGAGGCCACCTGGGCACATCTGGACATCGCGGGTGTGGACGGTCTCGCCAAGCCGACCGAATACGCCGCTGAAGGTGCGACCGGTTTCGGAGTGAGGCTGTTGACAACCTACCTGATGAATCGTGTGGAGTGACGAATCATGGCGAAAGAGCGTAAAGAAAAGCAAATGGATACGGACCGCATTCGCAAGGCGGTGCGGGAAATCCTCCTGGCGATCGGCGAAGACGTCGAGCGCGAAGGTCTCGTGAAGACGCCGGATCGCGTCGCGCGCATGTATGCCGAGCTGCTCGCGGGCATGTACGAGGATCCGAAACAGCACCTCAAGAGCGTCTTCACCGAGAAATACGATGAGATCGTGCTGCTGCGCGACATCCCGTTCTACAGCATTTGCGAGCACCACCTGCTGCCCTTCATCGGCAAAGCGCACGTGGCCTATCTGCCGACGGGCAAGGTTCTCGGTGTCAGTAAGCTGGCCCGCATTGTCGATTCCTTCGCGCATCGGCTGCAAGCCCAGGAGCGGTTGACCGGCCAGATTGCGGATTTCCTCATGGAGAACCTCAAGCCGCTGGGCGTGGCCGTCGTGCTCCAGGCGTCGCACGGCTGCATGACGATCCGCGGCATCCGCAAACCCGGCTCGATGATGGTCACCTCGGCCCTGCGCGGCATCTTCAAACGTGACGCTCGCAGCCGCAGCGAAGTGCTCGCGCTGATGCACAATCGAGAATGATGCGTTTAGCCAGACAGATTCGCTTTTCTGTCGATCCGTTTCTGGATCGTGACGCGCTCGGGTCCAACAGCTACACGTCCAAGCCGGCCGGGGCGGGCCTGTCGCTCTTTCTGCAGTTGACGGTCGAGCTGGCGGGCCCCGTGAATCCCCAGACGGGTTTTCTCATCAATGTCGTCGATATCGACCGGGCGGCGCGCGATGCGGCGGTGCCGATCTTCGCCGAGCGGATTCGACAGGACTATCGCCGGGGCGCGCACATGAGTCTGGGTGCTGTGGCTGGAATGCTGGCGACCGCGTGGGATTCGCTCGATGCCCGTTTCGGCTCCATTCATCTGGATCAGCTGGTATTGAATCTCAATCCCTTCAGGACACTAGCCATGAAAGCATCGAAGCCCGGCGTGGTGTACTTCAGCGAGAAGTTCGAATTCGCAGCGATGCACAAGCTGTGGAATGATGCCTTCAGCGCGGACCGCAACTTCGCCGTCTTCGGCAAGTGCGCCAATCCCGCCGGACACGGGCACAACTACGTCGTCGAGGTTACGGTCAGCAGCGCGCCGAGCGATTCGCCGCTGGAGATCGGCCGCTTCGAGGCCATCGTGAACGACGCGCTGATCGCGCTGATCGATCACAAGAATCTCAATCTGGATGTACCGCCACTGGCCGGACAGATCCCCACGGTGGAGAATCTCGCGTTGTTTGCCTGGAGTCGTCTCCTGGGCAAGTTCGACCCGGCTGAGCTTTACAGCGTTACGGTCTGGGAATCCGACCGCACCTACTGTACCTACCGTGGCGCGAGCGCCGCCACATGAGACCTTACTGCTCCACGGCCTTCGCCATGCGGGTCACGTCGACGAAATCCAGCGACCAGTACTCCCGCAGCGGGTTCGTCATTTCCATCAGGAGATGATCGAGCCACCCTTGCGGCTCCGGTCGCTCCTGCACGAACTGGTGATAAACCGCCACGTACTTGTGCCCGACTTCAAACGATTTGCAGAGCGTGATAGGCAGACCCCGGACCTCGCCCATACCGCCGCCCTTCAAGGGCTCGGCATATCGTAGCGACATCATCACGCGGTGTTCGCCCGCGGGCAGGAAGTACTCCTTGACCGGGCCTTTGCTCAGGCGGGAGACCTGGGCGTTCTTGCCGTCCACTTGCAGAACGAACAGTTCCTCGTTGGGCACGACCAGCAGCGCGCGTGTCTCCCGGACGATGGGCGATTCCCAGAGACTCTTCGGTGAGCTGTAAGACTGGACCTGCGGGCAACAACACCCCGCGCCGAGCCATACCAACGAGACGACGGGCAGATACAGTACGGACAAACGACGTGCTTGAACGCCCATAACCCTACCTCCTTATAAGGTTATTCGGTTCATCAAACCCCTCGCACCGCCGAGACGCCGCCACCCTGCTTTGCCGACGGTGCTTTGTACGGACCGGCTCCTACCTGTCCGTACCACAATTTGTTGTTTACTATTTGGCACATTTGCCGCAAATTGTCAATAGGTAACTCTGATGACTCGTGTGGGCGAGGCGTGCCTCGCCGCTGCCGGGGATTGGCATGAAACGCAAGTGGATTCATGGTGTGGGGACGGTGGTGAGCCTGGGTCTCTTCGTGGCGGCCGTGGCCATCATTCATCATCGTCTGCGCGGCACCCACTACCGGGACATCATCGAGCAGATGCGCCAGGTCGGCATCTGGCCCATCCTTGCCGCCGTGGTCCTGACCGTGTTGAATTACATCACGCTGACGGCGTACGACACGTTGGGGCTGCGGTACATCGGGCGCCGCCTGCCTTATCGCAAAGTCGCCGTGGCATCGTTCATTGGGTACGTCTTCAGCAACAATGCCACGGTTCTGGGAGGTAGCGCCGCCCGGTACAGCATCTACTCCTCGTTTGGTGTCTCGGCCGGGGACGTGGCCAAGCTGGTCCTGTTCTGCGGTCTGACTTTCTGGCTGGGACTATTGGCAATCAGCGGCCTGGCCTTCGTTATCGAGCCGGGACCGCTGCCGAACGGATTGCAGCAGTTCCTGCCGAATGGCTCATTGCGGATCGTCGGCGTGGCTCTGCTGGCCATTGTTGCCGTCTATATGTTGCTGATTGCCGGCCGGCGCCGACCGTTGAACCTGTTCGGGTGGGAAGTGCAAGTTCCATCGGTCGCTGTCTCGGCAGGACAAATAGCGATTTCCTCTCTGGATTGGATATTGGCCGCCTGGGTGTTCTATGTCCTTCTGCCGCACGGCGTCCACATCGACTTCCGTCAAT
Source organism: uncultured Pirellulales bacterium (assembly GCA_964421295.1). Taxonomy (GTDB): domain Bacteria; phylum Planctomycetota; class Phycisphaerae; order Sedimentisphaerales; family Anaerobacaceae; genus PLanc-01. Next base: position 6,313 of record CAYQXM010000046.1, on the reverse strand, counting down.
ATCTGGTCGTCTACCTGCTGGCGCAGGGGGCAGGTCTGCTCAGTCACGTCCCGGGCGGGCTCGGTGTGTTTGAGACGGTCGGCCTGTTGCTGCTGGGCGATCTCAGCAGCGTTCCGGCCCTGACGGCATCGTTCCTGATGTACCGCCTGATTTATTACATCCTGCCTCTGATTCTGGCCTCGATCCTTCTGGCAGCACAGGAAGTGCTCTTTCGCCGGGCCATCGTGCTGCGGTGGGGGAGCACGCTGGGGCGCTGGGGATCGGTCATGGCTCCTCATCTGCTGGCGCTGACGACGTTCATCGCCGGAACGATTCTCTTGTTCTCCGGTGCGCTGCCGGCCGTGAAGGGACGTCTGGAGGTGCTGCGGAGTTTGTTGCCGTTACCGGCGATCGAAGTCTCGCACTTCCTCGGCAGCCTCACGGGAGCCGCCCTGTTGATCCTGGCCCGCGGTCTGCAGCGCCGCCTGGACGCGGCCTACCATGTCACCCTTGCCCTGCTCGGCGCCGGCGCGGCGTTCTCGCTGCTCAAGGGTCTCGACTACGAAGAGGCAATCATCCTGACCGTACTGCTCATCACGCTGATTCCGTGCCACAGCTACTTCTATCGCCGGTCTTCCTTGATCCATGACCGGGGTACGCCGGGTTGGATTCTCCTCATATCGGTCGTCGTTCTCGCTTCGGTATGGCTGGGCTTCTTCGCGTACCGACATCACGAGATATACACCAACGAGCTCTGGTGGCAATTCGCCTTCGAAAGAGACGCGCCCCGATCGCTCCGAGCCTCGGCCGGTGCGGCTGTATTGACTCTGTTGTTTGCCCTATCCCGGCTTCTCGTGCCCAGCCGGCCCAAACTCGCGGTCGTGGACGCCGCCGCCGGAGAGTCCATCCGCTCCCTGGTCGCCGCCGCGCCGCGGACCTATGCCTGGCTGGCCCTCGTGCCGGACAAGCAGTTCCTTTTCGATGATGAGCGCGAAGGTTTCATCATGTACGGCGTGGAAGGGCGGAGCTGGATCGCGATGGGCGATCCCGTGGGATCGAGCCGGGCCGGACGCGAACTGGCCTGGCGCTTCGTCGAAACCGCCGCTCAATACGACGGCCTGCCCGCCTTCTATCAGATCGACGCCAGGCACCTCGATCTCTACGCGGATCTCGGCATGATCCCGCTCAAGCTCGGCGAAGAGGCCTGTGTCCACCTGCCCTCGTTTTCCCTTGAAGGCGGCGAGCGGAGCAATCTGCGTCACTCGCACAACCGCATCCTGCACATGAACGCCACATTTCGCGTTGTCCCTGTGGCCGATGTCCCCGCCTTGGAGGAGAGCTTGCGGCAGGTGTCCGATGCGTGGCTGGCCGAGAAGTACACGCGCGAAAAGGGTTTCTCTCTCGGGTACTTCGCCATGGAGTATCTGAGCCATTGTCCGGTGGCCGTCGTGGAAAGCGAGGGCCAGATCATCGCGTTCGCGAACCTGTGGCTCGGCGCCCAGAAGGAGGAGCTCTCCGCCGACCTGATGCGCTACACGCCCGACTGTCCCGGCGGCATCATGGATTACCTGTTCATCGAGTTGATGCTGTGGGGCAGGAGTGAAGGCTATCGATGGTTCAACCTGGGCATGGCGCCGCTGTCCGGCCTGGAAGAGCATGTCTCAGCGCCGCTGTGGGCCAAAGCCGGCACCCTGATCTTCCGCCACGGCGAACACTTCTACAATTTCCAGGGCGTGCGCCAGTACAAAGAGAAGTTCAACCCGCAGTGGCGGCCCAAGTACCTCGCCTGCCGCGGCAGCTTTGCCCTGCCGCGCGCCATCACCAGCATCGCCGCCCTGACCTCCCGGGGCTTGGCCGGTGTGATCCACAAATAGCCGCCGGCTTCGAATGGTGAGTCAGTATCCGACGCCCGCCGCGGTATTAGTGCTTGCCCTTTTCCTTTTGTTGGCGGGCGAAGTCGGCGAGGAGCTGGCCGATGGAGTTCTCTGCCGGGACATTGGGCCTGCTGACCGGTCGCGGCTTGCCGCCATCATGCTTGCCGCGAGCTTTGTTGTCCGTCTTGCGTTCTCGTGCGGGCGACGCATGCGTCGCCCCTACCGCCTGGCCTTCGGGGTGGGTCTTCATGGAGAGACTGATCCGCTGCTTGGCCAGATCGACTTCGAGGACGGTGACCGTGACTTTCTGGTGCACTTTGACCACCTCGGCGGGGTCCTTCACGAACCGGTCGGCCAACTGGCTGATGTGGACAAGTCCGTCCTGGTGGACGCCGATATCGACGAAGGCGCCGAAGGCCGTGACATTCGTCACGATGCCCGGCAGTTTCATCCCGGGGTGTACGTCCTCGATCCTGTTGACGCCCTCGGCGAAGCTGAAGATTTCGAACTGCTGCCGCGGGTCGCGCCCCGGCTTGGCCAGTTCCTGCATGATGTCGCTGAGCGTCGGCAGACCCACCGTGTCGCTGACGTAATCCTGCAACCGGATCTTCTGGCGCAGGGAGTCGTCCTTCATCAGGTCCGCTACGCCGCAGCCGAGGTTCGAGGCCATCCGGTCGACGATCCCGTAACTTTCCGGGTGTACCGCGCTGGCGTCGAGCGGATTGGCCGCATCGCGAATGCGCAGGAAGCCCGCCGCCTGCTCGAACGCCTTGGCCCCCAGGCGCGGGACATTCATCAAGTCCAAACGCGACTTGAACGCGCCGTTTTCGTTGCGGTAGCTGACGATGTTCTGGGCCAGTTGCGGACCGAGTCCCGACACGTACTGGAGCAACTGCTTGCTGGCGGTGTTCACCTCTACGCCGACGTTGTTGACGCAACTGATCACGACGTCGTCGAGACCCTGCTTGAGCAAGGGCTGATCGACATCGTGCTGATACTGGCCGACGCCGATGGACTTGGGATCGATCTTCACCAGCTCGGCCAGCGGATCCATCAAACGCCGCCCGATGGACACGGCGCCGCGCACGGTCACATCCTGGTCGGGGAATTCTTCCCGCGCCACGTCCGAGGCCGAGTAGATGGAAGCACCGCTTTCGTTGACCATGACGACGGGGATATTCTTGTGGAACTTGATGCCGCGGATGTAGGCTTCGGTCTCGCGTCCGGCGGTTCCGTTGCCGATGGCGATCACGTCGATCTCGAGCTTCTCGCACAAAGCCGCAAGCTTCGCGACGTCCGCCGCCGCCCGCGCGTCACCCGTGTGCGGATAGACCACGTCCGCGCACTTGAGCTGGCCCTGCTTGTCCAGGCACACGACCTTGCAACCCGTGCGGAAGCCAGGATCGATGGCCAGCACGTTCTTGCGGCCCAGCGGCGCCGCCAGCAGCAATTGCCGCAGGTTCTCGGCAAAGACGCGAATCGCCTCTTGATCGGCGCGTAGCTTGGCCTCGGCGAGAACTTCCGTTTCCATCGAGGGAGCCAGCAGCCGCTTGTAGCTGTCGGCGATCGCCTGCTTGACCAGGTTCGTGCACGCGGACGCGCCCCGGGCGAACAGGCCCTCCAGCAGTCGGGTCGCCTGCTCCTCCGGAACGGTCACTTCCAGCTTGAGGAATCCTTCCTTACGGCCGCGGCGCATCGCGAGGATCCGGTGCGAGGGCGCCTTGGCGACCGGTTCAGACCACTCGAAGTAGTCCTCGTATTTCTTTCCCTCTTCCTTCTTGCCCTCGATAACGGTCGAGCGGATGAGCGCATGTTTGGTGAACAGGTCGCGCGTCTGGGCGCGGGCCTGCTGATCTTCGTTGACGCGCTCGGCAATGATATCCTTGGCCCCCTCGAGCGCCGCTTCGACGGATTCGACGCCTTTCTCGGCACTGACGAACGCCTGAGCCGCGGCGAGGGGATCGGTGGCGGGGTCCTGCGCCCAGATCAGATCGGCCAGAGGCTCCAGGCCTTTCTCTTTGGCGATGGTTGCCCGCGTCCGGCGTTTGGGCTTGAAGGGCAGGTAGATATCCTCCAGCACGGCCATCGTCGGCGCCTGGGCGATCTGCTTCTTCAGCTCGTCCGTCAGCAAGCCGCGTTCTTCGAGCGATTTGAGGATCGACTCGCGGCGGGCGTCCAGTTCCATCAGTTGAATGAGCCGATCGCGGATCGCGGTGATGGCCACTTCATCCAGAGTGCCCGTGGCTTCCTTGCGGTAGCGGGCGATGAAGGGGACGGTCGAACCTTGTTCCAGCAGCAGGGCGGTGGCAGCCACCTGCGCCGGCCGCAACGACAATTCCGAGGCGATGATGCCAATGTATGTTTCGTTCATGGCACGAAAATATAGCGGCAGAGCGGCTTATGTTCAAGGTTTACTTCATCACCCGGCAGTGAGTTTGCAGGAGGCGCTGCATATCGACGAGCGTATCTTCGTCGCCGAGATAAGTGTGCAGGAAGTTGATCATGCGGCTGGTCTCGGCACTGCCCGTCGGATAGGCGAACAGGTACTTCATGCTCATGTCCGCGGCGCGTATCGTGTCGCCGGTGTCCTGGGCCCGTTGCATCAGCACCACGAAGCGCTGGCCGTGCCGGTCGCAGGCGGTGTTGATCGCTTGTCTCAGCTTGTCCGCCATCGAATGGGCCGCGGTCTCGAGGAGCCGTTCGGTTTCCGGAAGCACCAGCGGGTCCTCCGGCACGTTGCGGGCGGGATCGGATGCGATAAAGCGGTCCGAATACCCGCTCTCGCCCTCGATCCGGTCGGCGAGAATCACCTCGCCCGTCTCCATATCGGTCATCCTCACCAGGATGGTGACATGAGCGTTCCAGGTCATGGTCTGGATCGGGAAGTGGTAGTGCACCATGTTCGGCACGAGCACATCGCGTGGCGTGGCCGCCAGACGTCCCTGGGCCATCCCCGCCCGCGTGGCGGCGATGCCCAGATGCTCCCGGGCCTCCGCCACGGCGGCTTCGACCCGGCGCCGGCGTGCCATAGCCTCCGGATCGCGCCGGTCGGGACGGTCGAACCGCGCCAGTTCCGCCTCGGCCTCGGCCAGTCGGTGCCTGGCTCCTTCGACGTCTTTCAGCGCCGCATCCACTTCGGCCGCCGCCTTCCTGTGCTCCGGGTTAGGTTCGCGGCGGAAGCCATCCTGATAAACGGATTCACCATCGCCCGTGCGGCGGGTCTCCGTTGTCACCCGGCAGTCGAGCACCTGGCCCGTCAGCATGGCGCGGCCGGGCCTCGATTCGACGGGAGCCGCCTGGGGACCGGTTCGAATCACGATCCCGACGTTGGCCGGCTGGAGGCGCGACACATGCTCCATCGTGATCGCACCCAATGCGCCGGCAACGCCCGGATGCTCCGCCGGTCCGTCAAACCCGGCGTACTCGATCGTGTAGTAGATATCCTGGCGCACGCGCGCGAGGCACAATTCGAGCTGACGTTGGGCCTCCGCGTAACCGCCGTTGTAGTCCAGGGCCACCGCCGCCTGAAACGCCGCACAACCGCTGGCGCCGCTCTGCAGGCACTGCCGCGATGTATTCAGGTGGGCGGTCGCCAGATGCGCTTGAGCGCCCGCGATCAGGGAATCCGTGCTGCCGTAGTCCCTCAAGAGACTGCGGCTCTTCTGAAACAGGCGCAGCGCGGCGGGGTACTGTGCTGCGTCCATGGCCTGTCGGCCCTGCGCAATCCAGCGCTCGCAGGCCGCCTGTCGGGCCTGGGAGAGCAGCGCCGGCAGCTCTGCCTGCGAAGGGTACATGGCCTGGGCCCGTTCGAATGCGTGCAGGGCCTCTTCCGGCTCTCCCTGCGCCAGAAGGCTGCGGCCGTTGGCGATCAGCGCCCCGGCCTGACGACGATTCGTGACATTCTGCACCAGCGCCTTCGCCTCTCGGCCATGATCGACGTACGACAAGGCTGATTGCGCCTCGGCCTCCGCGCCGTCGAGGTCGCCGCCGACCAGCTTCTCCTGGGCCCGCGCCAGGTAGTATTGATAGGCCCGTTCCTGAATGCTCCGCAACTCCGCCGCTCCGCCGGGCAGAGTCCGGTGCATGTGGAGGGCTTCGTTCATACGTTCGACTGCGGGACGCCATTGCCTTTGCTCAGCCAGTGACAGTGCCTCGGTGCGGATGGTCTCTGCCGACGTGGCGGCACTGGCGATGCGCTGGCGCAGCGCCGGATACGAGGGTTCCTGGGGAGCATACGTGACGGCGCGATCGATCGACACCTGCGCGGCCGCGAGATCGGCCAGATCGAACTGATTCTGGGCCTGGCGATAATAGAACTGCCCGGCCGCGCGTTTGACCTCTGCGAGGCTCGCGTGGTAGCGGGCGGCCGCATCGCCTTTGCGGTCTTCCTCCGCCAGACGGATGGCGTTCTCCAGCTCTGCGACGGCTACAGGAAAGCTCCAGCCTCCTTTCGATACAGG
>CAYQXM010000045.1:0-39688 GCA_964421295.1 uncultured Pirellulales bacterium | reverse complement strand
GGCCAGACAATCTCCGGCCACAGTACCATGGGATTATCAAGATACAAGGGTGGGCTACTTGCCCACCGTTTTCGATCGCCGAATGATCCGATCTACCTGGACAGCGGTTTAACCCTGTGACTGTCACGACATACCGGCACGGTTATCTCTCAGCAATTGGTGGGCAACAGCCCACCCTACTCGACTGCACTATTTCTTCGGAGGTGGTGGCGGAGGCGGTGTCGGCCTTGTTTGATTGCTTGGTGGGGGCACCGCACCATTTGTGCAAGGTCGGTTCACTCCTTCATTCAGTGGTCTTCCGCTCGGCGGCGGGCTCTTCGGAGCGTTTGTCGGCATCGTCTGCCTCCTTTCGTCGATAGAGTTCATAGATTGGAGCGTAGTCTCTTTGTTGCTCTACTTCTGAGACGGTTATCTGCTCCGGCTTCCTCAGGAATTCGACCCACTCCACATCCCTAACATTCAGACACATTTGCTCAACGCAATGCAGCTTGACGCGCTGTCCATCGTCAAGCAGCCATTCAGGTTCGGTCAGGATGAAGTGCCCGGAGTTAGGATCGTCCGGAAACTGGATTACCCATCCGTACAGACGCCTCTCCCCCACGAGATGAAGGACGACGAAACCTTCCTGCCGAGAGAAGAAGGTAAACCATTCAGAAGGATGGAGGGTCTTGTTAGTCAAATTCAGCCTCGATAGAAGCCTGCTCACGCGACCAGCAAGACCCTTGCATTTATCGCGCCCGTCTTTTCGAAGAAGAAGACAGGGGAAGTCATTGTTTGCACACCATGATAGAAACAGGCCGAATAGCACTGCGATGAGAACCGACAGACTCAGTTCCGATTCAGAGTTCCATGTCCCGAACGAAAGGAATCGTCCGCCGAAGAGAAGACCTTCTCGAATACAGATCACAATTGTGCGCACCACCACGGTGAAGATCAATGCCTGGACCACCCGTTCGAACGGAGACGGTCTCAGGTATGCGGTAAGCCCAAAGAAGATCCAGGCGGAGATGAAACCTGGCAAGAGCTCATAGATGACCCCGACGATTTGAGAGGACAAGTTCTCCATTGGGCCCAGATCCGCTGTTATCCTATACGTTTCTTTCTATCCATCAGAGCAAGCATATCTAGTTTCGCACGTACCGTATCTTCGTCTCAAAGGACACAATTGATTCGCGTCACCAGTGCCATTCTACCAGAAACGCAGAGAAAAATGCAACATTCGGTACCCTATGTTTTTCTTGTTGCCTCCTCCGGCCGGGGTATAATGGCACAAATAGGGACAGACCCCATTTATGGACAAAAAACCTCATTGGTGCTATCGCCAGGGCCACTGGTAAATAGGGTCTGTCCCTATTAAGGCAATTAAGGCACTATTAAGGCAAGGCGTTGAAGGCGAACGCATCGGAGGGCCGGGCAGGGGGAACGTTGCAGAAATTGCGGCTGGTTTGCCGAAGCAGGTAGGGGCGAGGCATGCCTCACCCGGGCCGGTCGGCAGGGCCGCTATGGAAGAGGTGGGCAGGGGAGGACAGGGCTCTACCAGTGGGCTGACCGGCGGACAGACAAGGCGGAAAGGACAGGGACGTCGTGGTGCGGTTCTTGGGGCATAATAAGAAGCTGATCTTCTCCATCGCATTGAATGGGGTGCTGCTCGCGGCTTTGGGCGTGCTGCTCTGGCTGTTCTACCCACAGCTCAGCTACGAGTTGGAGTCGGTGACTTCCTTCGGCCGGTATGGCGTCAGGACGTACCGAACGGACGGCCCCGCCGCGTATTTTGAGATTCTGTGGGGCCCCGAGGAGTACGTGGGACGGCCGAGCGTGCCCCGGCGGATCTATTCACGCCGCGGCGAGGAGCGGTTTCGTGTTGAGGCGCCAGGCGTACATCTGACGGAGAAGAACGTGCCGTACCTTGTTATCTGTCAATGGAGCGGCTCGGCCAGCGGCAATGGCTCCGGGTACCGCGTTCTGGAATTGGACGGCGCCGCCGTGAAGGAGGTCGCCGTTATCAAAGGTCTGGGGGGCGTCACGTGCAAGGACCTGGATGACGACGGCACGGAAGAAATCGTGGGTCAGGACGAAGCTTACTGCTTCTGGGGCGGGTATTCTCATGCCGGGTCGCCCGCGCCTATGGTCGTGTTGTCGTTCGATGAGAGCCAAGGGAGATGCGTCGTCAACAAGAAGCTCATGGCGAAACCGCCGTTGTCGGAGGACGAGTTCAACAAGCTGAGCGCGGAGTACAAGAACGATCCGTGGTGGGCGGAAAGGTCCGCGCCGCCTTCAGGACTGTTCGGCACGGTATTCGATCTGATCTACAGCGGCAACGAGAAGCAGGCGTGGGAACTGCTGGAGGCTTCCTGGGCCGACGAGGCCAAGTTCTCCCGGGCGCAATGGAAAAAGGACGTTGAAGAGGCGGTGCAGCGCAGTCCCTTCAATCCCGCCGCCTGGCGGGACCTGCCGGCGTCCTCTGCGTCGCAATCGGGCGCACGGTGATATGTCGTTCGGGCGGGTGACAAACTGTGGGGGAACGGGGGGGGGCAGGTACTTCTTCCCGCGGTGTGTTGACCGACAGATGGCGACGTCGAGAACAGTGGCGGTCCGGAATTCTCCTTGGGACTCAGGGCCGGCGATCGGGGTATTTCGCGTCTTCGTGTGCTTCGTGTTCTTCGTGGTGAGAAGACTCAGCAGGGGGCGGTGGATTGATGATAGATGATGATGCTCGGCCTCCGGCGGAGCCGTTCTCAATCTGCATGGACCTGCGAAACCTGCGGGGGGCTCCTCCGGCAAGGAAACCGCATAGACCAGGGCTCATCCTGCCCAACTCGCACGCTGCGCGGGGGGGGCACGGAATCGTTGCTTGCTTTTGCCGGGAGAACGGCTATGCTTACGGTATGATCAGGGTAGATCCGGCTGATAAGTCCGGCTCCTGGATGTGGTTTTCGTCAGAATGGCACTTTGCTTTGGCGTGCATGCTCTCGAAAGCAACCTCTCAGAATACGCCCCCAGTTGATTTTATGAGATGTCCATGCATGAAAACAGAGTACCGCCGCTGAAGATCAGAAATCTGGAGATTTACCCGCCCATCATTCAGGGCGGCATGGGGGTCCGTGTTTCGGGAGCGAACCTTGCCGCCGCCGTGGCCAACACCGGCTGCGCAGGGGTTATTGCCAGTGCGGGGTTGGGATTCTTCGATGGCGTTCGCGGCGGCGATGCCCGCAAGCTGGGCCAGGATCTCCTCCGGGCGGAGATCCGCAAGGCCAGACGCCTCACCCACGGGCCCCTCGGCGTCAATATCCTCGTGGCGTTGACGGATTACGAGAATCTGGTACGCGTGGCCGCCGAGGAGAAGGCGGACATGATCATCTCCGGCGCCGGCCTGCCGCTGGGGCTGCCGGGATACGTGGGCGACAACAGCGAGATCAGCCTGATTCCCATCGTATCGTCCGCTCGAACGTTCAACATCATCTGCCGACGGTGGCAAACCCACTTTCACCGCCTGCCGGACGCCGTGGTCGTGGAGGGGCCGATGGCCGGCGGGCACCTGGGGTATTCCAAAGAGAGTCTCGCCGACCGGACCGCCGCCACGGTGGAACAGACAGTCGTCGAGGTCGTGGCAGCGGCGAACGCCTGCACGCCCCGCATTCCCGTGATCGCCGCCGGCGGAATCTTCGATGGCGGGGACATCGCCCGGTTCCTGAATCTGGGAGCTTCGGGCGTTCAGATGGCGACGCGTTTCGTGTGTACGGACGAATGCGACGTTCACGAGAACTTCAAGCGCGCCTATCTGGCCGCGCGGCAGGAAGATATCACGATCATCGACAGCCCCGTGGGACTCCCCGGACGCGTCATCGACAATGCCTTCGTCGCGCGCATCAAGCAGGGCCAGACGGTGCCTTTCAGTTGCCGGTATCATTGCCTGCGGTCCTGTGATTCCCGCACGGCGCCTTACTGCATTGCGGAAGTCTTGACGAAGGCGGCCCTGGGCCGGCTCGACGAGTCTTTCGCTTTCGCCGGCTCCAACGCCTGGCGCTGTCACGAGATCGTGCCCGTCCAGAAGCTCGTGGACACCTTGATGGCGGAGCTGACCGGCTGCTACGCGGAATCGTGTCCCAACTCACAAAACGCCGGCTCCCCGTAGCAGACTCCGACGCCAATGGGCCCCGATCTTGAATCAACGAATCAACCGAGCGGGGGCCATGTTCACCAGGAGAGCGGTTGGATCCCCGCGTCAATCGAACCGGTGTAACGAAGCCCCAGTCTTCTGTCGGACCCTGTAGGGGTGAGGCACGCCTCGCCCTGGTCGTTCGCGTCTGTCGCTGTCGATATCGCGTGCAGTCTGCAGGGGCGAATAATCATCCGCCGCCGCACTGGGCGGGCGGTGTTGGGGAGAGGGGTGTAGAACCTGTGGGGGCATGGCGTTCGTATAACGAATGCTACGAGAGCGCCGGCGGGCGTTTCGGCGGCCTGGACCTGCATCGTGCTGACCGTGACGGTGGCACTCTACCGGGAAGTCCGGCTGTGGCAGCTCCCGCGACCGGCGGCAACACCGCCGAGTCAATCTCCACAGGGGTCGGATTGACGGCCCGCCGCGTGAGCCGACTGATACTGCGAATTCAGACGTTCGGACGCGGTGGCTATGGGTACAGGTTCTGGATGCCGGCGATGTCACCGGCGTAGAGGCTGCGTTTGTCGGTTTCGCCTTCGCGGGAATAGCCGAACATGGTCTCCTGACCGGCGGGGGGCTGGTAGAGGTCGCCCATGCCGGCGCCGTGGCCGAGCTCGTGCGTGGCGATGTTCTGCAGGTCCATGACGCTCCCGTCGTCCGTCGCGTCTCCCCAGGTGAAAGCGACGTTGTTGAAGCAGACGTCGACTTCGATGATCTGGCGTGTACGCGCCGGGCCGCTGAAGTAGCCCCACACGTTCGTGAGGGCGATGACGCTGGTGGAGTCGAGGTCACCGAAGGTGAGGGTGTTGAGATTGTCGGGCGCGACGTCGTTGTAGTCGGCCTTATTGTCCTGCGTCAGGCCGCCGAAGATGTCGCCGCCGTAGTTCTCCCATTCGCCCAGCGCCGCGGCCAGGGCCGACGCGACGTCGGAGACGTTCATGCCGGAGCCGGCCGGATTGAAGACGAAGGGCTCGTTCGTCTTCCATTTCAGGCCGTTGACGATGTAGGTGTAATACCCGCCGGTGTCCTTGCCGGGGCCGCCGCCTTTGGCCTGGTTGGTCTTGTAGTGAATGAAGGTCTTCTTCTCCAGGATACGGTCGTTGCCCCCCGCCTGGGCCGTGACCTGCGAGGACGGGACATATGCGGATCCGAGGAAGATCAAAGCGGTGAGCAGGATCAACAATCTCTTCTCCATGGGAACCTCCTTTGCTGCGTGCAGTCGCAGCGTGGCTGCCAGATTGAAAAAACCCATATCACAACCGGCGAAGACCGTCGTACTCTCACACCCCGGCGTGCCCGCGCCGGTCACTATCGGAGAAATAGCGTACCCCCAGTATGACAACTTGCCCCCACACGTGTCAAGTCCCAAGGCCTGATACCGGGGAGGACCTCTGTCTGCGGATCCTGGGTATTCCTTGCTTTCTCTCCGTCCCACGGTACCATGGAACCTGTGTGGTTTCTCAGGACTCCGGAGAGCAAACGATGAGGTTTCTGAAGAACAACGTCCATTTTGCCTGCTCGCTCGTCGCGGCTTTCGCTCTGGGCGGTGTCGCATTTCTGGCGATCTTCGCGGGCCTGCTCTTCAGCAGCTTCGATACCGAGTATGCGGCGGGTTTGACGCGGGCCTCATGGGGCAAGGTGCAGCTCGGGATGTCGGAACAGCAGGTCAAGGCGTTGATCGGGGAGCCTTTGGAGGCGGACACCTACCCAGACTCTGGAGAGCGGTTCCTTCGTTACAGCCGGTCGCCGTCCAGCACGCACTATTGGCGCTACTGGATCGTCGTCCAGGATGATCGAGTGGTGCAGAAGAAGAAAGAAATATACTGGGACTAGCTCTGGGCTCCGGGCGGTCGTCGGTTGCCTATCCTGCTGTGACTCACGCTGCCGGGTCCGGCATTGCCTGACAGGAGAATACGATGCGGTTGCTCCAAAACGATACGTTCCGGGCTTTCATGATCGTACTGGCCTTCCTCCTCGGTTTCGTTCTTACCGGGGCCCTGTTCCTGCATCCTCATGAGTGTGAGTACGTTCTGACAGGGGGGCCGATTTCGAGCGGCACCGCGGGACAGGTTTCGAAATAGGATGTGCGGGCCGTACCCACCACATCGGCAAGGCGGGCTGCGGAGCCGTGTCTGTGAAAACACCCTGGCAGATGCATCTCGGGCGGACTTGGTAGGGACAAGCGTCTGTGCTTGCCCTGATGGCGATGCGCAGGGAGAAGGGCAGCCACAGAGGGCTGCCCCTACGGCTCACGAAGCGTTTTCCGTTATCCACCTGGTGCTGCGCTGCCCGAAAACTTGCCCAGACACCGCAGAGCCGACGCGGCGAGATTCCAGTTGGGCAGGGCGGTCCGAGCGAGTACAATAGACGATGATCCTTCACTTTTTCGTGTCGGGGATCGCATGTAAGGAGATCGTTGATGAAACGGGCAAGCAGCTTCCTGTTGGCCGCGACTGTCCTGCTGAGTAGTGCGGCGTCCGCGCGAACGATCGATCGGTCGTACGAGATCGGGACCTGGCCGGGCTTCCGGGCCGCGGCGGTCAGCTACACGTTCGACGATGGCTGCGCCAACCAGTTCGCCCTCGCGCTGCCGATGTTCGACGAGTTCGGCTTCAAGCTCACGCTGTTCACCGTGACGAGCTGGACGCCCAACTGGACGGCCCTGCAGAAAGCCGCCGCGCAGGGGCACGAGGTCGCCAGCCACACCGTGACGCACGCCTCGCTGGGTGGACTGACGTTCGAGCAGCAGACCGCGGAGCTGAAGAACTCGAAACTGGACATCGAGGCGCATGTCCCGGGCCCCAACTGCGTCACGACCGCCTGGCCGTACTGCAATACCGGCAACCTGGGCCTGTGCGCCCAGTACTTCATCGCCGCCCGCGGCTGCCAGGGTTTCATCGAAGGCAGCACGCCGGGGGACATGATGAACGTCAGTTCGCTGATCTGCGGCAATCTCGGCTCGGTCCAGACCGCGGCGGATTTCAACGGCCGGTGCGACGCGGCCGCGGCCGCGAAAGGATGGTGCGTCTACCTCATCCACGGCATCGACAACGACGGCGGGTATTCGCCGCTGCCGTCCACCGTGCTCAGGGCGAGCCTCCAATACCTCGACACCCGGCGCGGCACGTTCTGGGTCTCCACGTTCGGCAATGTGGCCCGCTACATTATCGAGCGCAACGCCGTGTCGGTAGTGGAGCTGGCGAGCGACGAAACGCACATCGCCCTGGCGGTGACGGACACGCTCGACGATGCCATCTACAACTACCCCATTACCCTGCGTCGGCCTCTACCCACGGGCTGGATCTCGGCCCGTGTCACGCAGAAGGACCGCGTCCTGCCGGGGGAAGTCATCGCGTACGGGCGTTCCGGCAAGGGGATCATGTTCGATGCCGTACCTGACGGCGGGGAGGTCATCCTCACGAAAGCCCCCATGTCTCCCACCGGCTTGACGGCTGCCGTCGGCCCCAATTCGGTCGCACTCGACTGGAGCGACAACCCCGACACGACTGTGGCGGGTTATCAGGTCTATCGCTCGACGATGCCGGACAGCAACTTCGTCAAACTGAGCACTGCGCTTGTAACCGACTCCAACTACATCGACGCCAACACCGCCCGGGACACGATCTACCGCTACGTGATTACCGCCGTCGATGCGAGTTCTTACGAGTCCGGCTATTCGAACGAAGTCTCCATCCGCACCCCGTCGGCGCCCGACCCGAACGCCGCCGTGTCACTCCTCTCTGGGCCCCGTCGGGGCGGGCAGATGAGCGTCGTCGATCTTCATGTACCGGCCGGGCTGCATGCTGTGCCAGAGGTTGGCCACGCCGCGCGAGCGGAAGAACAGCACGATGCCCAGCACGCATTGGATCACCGGGCCAAGGGCGGATGCCAGGGTCCTGATGATCTGCCGGTTTCGCTCGGATGAAGGGCTGCTGAACTTGCCATAATAGCCGGGCCCCAGATACCACAGCTCCATGCCGAGCCGGCACAGGCCGGGTATCGCGAGAATGAAGACCAGCGCCCCGACGACGGAAAAGGCGATCGTCTGCACCTCCTGGCTCGACAGGCTCCCCAGTGCGACGGCTTGATCCTCCTTCACCAGCATCCGGGCGATGCTCTCGCTCTGCGTCAGGAGCACGACGGCCGCGGCGGCGACCAGCAGGAAGGGTGTGAACACCGCCAGATACGCCCAGGCTTGCATCACGATGTTGGCGCGCTCGCTGCGCGGCAGAGCGGCCAGTGCCCCCACGTACTGCAACAGCGGCAACGCTTCGATGAGCGCGTACACGCCCAGCAGTTTCAGCGTCAGTGACGCCACTTCACGACTGTTCATATCGACCTCCCATGGATCGCGGGTTTGCGGGGATCATTCGCCGGAACTGCGAGCATCGGCACCGGCCGCCGCGGCCACCACCAGGTTATTGGCGTTGTGCCGGTCGAGCGCGGCGATGGACGCGACGCCGATCCCGAAGCCCGGCAGATAGTTCGACCATTGCTCGCGCCCCGTGCGCGGGTCCAGACAGTAGGTGTAGCCGCTGACCGAGGCGATCAACTGCCTGTCGTCCAGCACGAGCAGCGTGACATGGCCGGTCATCCAGGCCCGGGGCTTCGGCGCTTTCCACGTCCACACGGTGGCTCCCGACCGGCGATTCAACGCCGTCACCCGGCAATTCAGCCCCACAAACACCAGCGTATTGACGTCGATTGCCATAAGTACCCCATCATCCCGATCTCAAATCTGAAATCTCAAGTTCCCTATGGTTTCCAGCGAAGCTTGGCGAACTCCTGCGTATGTACGAAGACCGAATGCCCATCCAGGAACAGGACGTTGGCTCCGTCGCCCTCGTGATGATTCGCGGTGAGCGCCTCCGGCCCGGCGACCTGGTTCCAGCCAGGACCGGATTCGAAGATCAGGACGGTGTTCGGATCGCCGGCGGTACCTTTCTCGGTGGCCAAGGGATTCAACGTAAAATCGCACGCCCCCGGCTTGAGAGACTGCGCCATCTTCCACCGGGCGTAGAAATACCGCTCCAGAGGGTACTTGTTCATGGTCACGAGCTGCCGATAGGGGGTACACTGAAACGAGGCGGGCTTGACGCCTTCGGACTTCACGAGAATGTCACACCACTGCGCCGGTGTGGGAAACTTGCCGTCATGGGCCTCGGTGTACGCCTGCATCGCCTTGCCGATCCCGCCGAGATGGCTCCCGCACACCATCCGCGTCGCCAGACCCCGGTGCATCTCCACCCACGTCCAGCCAAGAGGGATGGCCAACCCCAGCACGATCCCGGCCACTGCCAGACCCCCACCCGTGAGTTGACCGGCCGACCTGCGGATGCGCCCAAGCGCGATAACACCCAGGATGATCGCCGCCACCCCGGCCGACAAGAAGATCGACAGAACTCCCAGCACCAATGCCACCACCGCCAGTTTCGAAGTCCGATGATCCATCCCACGTCTCCCTTCTTCGTTGCACATGACATGCCGCATGGGCCAAGGCCCATCCTACCCGTGCTCATCGCTGTGGCGGTTTGTCCAGCAGCCACCAAGGGGTGTTCATGGCCTTGGCGGCATCAGGTTCGGAGAGGAACGTGTGCCTCGTTTCGTTCGTGAAGTACCGCCAGAAATCGGCTTCGCACTGCTTGTCGAAGATGCGAAAGGCGCCCTGGCGTTCCTGCTCCTTGAGGAAGTCACGATACGCATCGAGCGGCTCGGGCCCGGCCTGCTGGAAGATCACGCGCCCGCCGTATTTCGCGTACAGGGCCTTATTCACCTTCCAGGTCCGAACGACTTGAGAGGCGATCTGTCGCTTGATGTTGCGTACCTCCTCGCTCTCGGGCTTACCTTTGTTCTGCTCCTCCTGCTCCTTCTGATACTTGAGGTTCTTCTCGACCGTCTCCAGGGTAGACTGCTTCTCCTTTCGCTGCTGATCGGAAAGGGATGGATTCTTAAGTTCTTCCATCAGCTTGGCTCGGTATTCTTCGCTCTGGACCCGCAGACGCCCCTGCATCTTCACCATCCCCGCGATGTGGCCGTTTATCTCCGCTTCGTTGGGCTCGATCCGGTTCTCCCTGGCGAACCTGTCCATCAGGGCCGCACCAATTTTGCTGGCGACATTCTTGCGGTCTTTGGCCATGATCTTCTCATCGAAAACCACTGCGATGACATTCGGGTCCCCGGCCGAAGTGGTCGATGGCCGTGCGGGCGAATTGGCATCCCCGCTCATGAGCACCATAACCAGCCAGGCAGCAGTGACTATCATCCTATACCATCCTAAGCAGGGTGGCAGCCTCAAGTCCGCAGGACTTGGGGATGGCGAGGTGATGACACGCTCGACTATTCCCAGCCTTCGGTTGAGGCTGTCACCCGAGAAAAGGTGGGCCATAGCCCACCCTGCGAATTCTCACATTCAGGGCATCCGGCGGGAGTCGCCGAGGTCCTTCGGGGTCTTCACGGGTTTGGGAGCGACGGGTTCGGCGGTGACTTTCTCCACGGGCTCAACGTCGTTGGGCTGCTCAACCGTTCTGCCGAGGTAATCGGGGAGCTCGACGCCGGCCATGGCGGCGATGTCCTTGAGCGGGGGCAGGCTCTTGATGAGGCTGGAGAGGAAGTTGGCCGTGGAAGAGCCATTGCCGTTGCCATTGCCGGAGTCCCAGACGGTGATGCGGTCGATCTTGAGGTTCTTGATAGCCTCGACCTGCTTGGCGATGGCCTCCGGGAGCTTTTCGATCACGAGCAGCGTAGCGGCCGCCTTGGCGTCGCCGTTGCAGCTCTTGACCAGGGACTCGTAGCCGCCGGCCTTGCTTTCCAGGACCTGGCGGAGACCCTTGGCCTCGGCTTCGTACTTGGCGAGGATGGCGTCGGCCTGACCCTTCGCCTCGCGGCGGAGCTTCTCGGCCTCGGCCTCGGCGGCGATTTCCACTTTGCGTTTTTCGATCTCCTGCCGGACGACTTCCAATGCGGTCAAGCGTTCCTGCTCCGCGGCGTACTGCGCCTTCTGGATCTCGACTTCGGCCAAACGTCGGGCGACCTCGCCTTTCTGCATCGCTTCCGCCTGCTTGACGGCCAACGTCGCGTTGTACTCGGCGATCTGGGCCATCGACTTGTTCTCGCCTTCGACGGCCAGAGACTCCTGTTGCTGGACGAACACACGCTGATCGGCCTCCGCGGCCTTCTTTCCCTTTTCGGAGGAAGCTACGTTCTCGGCGACCTTGATCGTCCGGTCACGGGTGGCTTCGGCCTCGCCGATGGTGGCCACGGCCTCCTGCTTCTGGATGTAGATGCGTTTGTCGGCTTCGGCCTTCTTCTGGCCTTTTTCCGACTCCGCGGTGTGCTCGGCGACGCGGATGGCCTTCTCGCGGTTGGCCTGGGCCTCGCCGATGGAGCCGACCTTGACCTGCTCGGCCACGTCCACCTTGGCCTTGTTGACGGCCTCGGCGGCGGCCTTGCGGCCGATGCTCTCGATGTACGCCGACTCATCCGTGATATCGGTGATGTTGACGTTGATCAGGTACAGGCCGATCTTGTTCAACTCCGGCTCGACGTTCTTGCGGATCGACTCCAGGAAGCTCTCGCGATCCTGGTTGATCTGCTCGATGGTCAGGGACGCGACGGTGAGGCGGAGCTGGCCGAAGATGATTTCCTTGGCCATGTCCTCGATCTCGCCGGGCTGGAGGCGCAGCAAACGCTCGGCCGCGTTGTTCATGATCGCCTTGTCCGTGCTGATGCCGACGGTGAACGTGCTGGGCACGTTGATGCGGATGTTCTGCTGCGACAGGGCGTTCTGCAGCGGGATGCCGATGGGCATGGGCGTCAGGCTCATGTAGGCGTAGTCCTGGATCAGGGGCCAGACGAACGTGCCGCCGCCGTGGATGCAGCGGGAGGACTGGTCGCGCCCGACCTTCCCGTAGACGACGAGGATGCGGTCCGAGGGACAGCGCTTGTAGCGCGAGGCCAGGAACATCAGCGTCGAGACCAGCAGGAGGATGAAGGCCACAATCGCCATCATCAACCAGCCCAGAGAACTGGCGTCGGCCAGCATCGATAGTGACATCGTTTCCATGTTCGTCTACTCCCTTCCAGAAGTCTGAAGTTTGAAGATTCAAGTGTGAAGTCACCCACGGTACACTCCACACTTCACACTTCAAACGCCTCGTTATTCGATTTTCTCCACGACCAGTGTGTCCTGCGGCGTGACATCCACGATGCGAATCCGGTGGCCCGTCTTGATCTCGGCCTTGTCGGCGGCGACCGCATCGTAGATGCGCATACGCTCCTGAATCGTGACCCGGACCTTGCCGATATCGTCGGCGGGGATCGTCAGGTAGGTCTCTCCTTCGAGGCCGATGGCGTTCCGCAGGTCGATGTTGCCGCAGCATTGGAGGGTGCCGGCTTCGCGGAAGATCAGGCCGATCACCCAGACCGTCGCCAGTCCGGCGGCTGTGGCGGCCGACAGCGACAGCAGGGCGCCTTGCCCCGTCTGTCTCATCATGGCCATGCCGACGAGTCCGAACATCATGAAGAACGCGGTCAGACCCTGGAACGACAAGATCTTGAAGCTCAGGTAAGATTCGCCGCTGTGGATCCCCGGGTCGGGAACCGGACCGCTGCCGTCATGAGCGGGTCCGCTCAGGTCGTGGCCGGCGCCGCCGCCAAGGTCGGCGTGGAAATCGACCCCGCCCCCGACGTCGTGACCTATGCCGTGGTCGGCGCCGACGAATTGCAGGATCAGGCGCACGACGAAGAGCACCCCGCCGACAATGGCACAGCCGACAAACAGCTTTTCCATACCGCCGAATTGAGCCAGACACGGTACCATAGCCAGACCCTTTCAAGACCGAGCACCACCAGCCGTAACTCATCTCCTCGCGACGGTCCGATTATACCGCGAGTGCTGCCGGAAACCAGCCGTCCGCGACGGAATTCTTCCCATCACAGGGATAGACGCACCACCGGCGACTATTTTGCGCAATTATGGGAATTCTCACGGATTTGGCAGGAACGGCCGGCGCAGGAAAACGGGTGGCAGCGGCAACCCTTATCTGCCACTGCCACCCGGTTTTACATGCTACGCGTGCGTCGGGTCTTTGCTTGTTTTCCGTCTCAGGAACCGCGTGTCGCCGTGCCGCCGGTGGAGGGGGTCGAATAGGCGCGGATAACCGGCACGTCCGCCTGGCAGTTGACGACGCTGCCATGGTTGTAGCCGATAAGGCCGCCGGCCGTGCAATTATAGTCGGTCCAGATGATGCCGGTCGCGGAGCAGTCGACCACCGTTCCACCGCTGAGTCCGGCCAGGGTCCCCACGTAGGTGGCGGAAGTGGTCGTGCCGGTGCTCACGGTGACATTCTTCAGGCTCAGGCCGCTGACCTGGCCGACATTGTCGATCATGCCGAACAAGCCCAGGTAGGTCCCGGGGGCGGACGAGCCCCTGCTGATTTGCAGATTGAGGACGTTGTGTTTGCCCCCGTTGAAGCTCCCGGTGAAGGTGGTGCCCTGGAAACCCGCCACGCTGTTGGTGTCGGGGGCGATCAGCGCGCCGGGGTACGTGCGGCCGGACATGTCCAGATTCGCCGTCACCAGGAAGCACTTGTCCCACATGTCCGCATGGTCGCTCAGCGTCTCCAGTTGGCCCGCGGTCTGGATCTGGTACGGATTGGCGAGGCTGCCGTTGCCGGTGTTCGCGGCCCAGTCGTAGGTTTTGCCCATGCTCAGCACCAGATTGACCGCGTCGCCCGGGAGGGCGTAAGCATGCGGGTACGTCCAGATGACATTCCCCGCGGGCAAGGTGCGGTGATAGTCCTCCGTCACGGTCCCGACCACCAGTCCGGCCGCCGTCAACGGGACTTTCGCCTCGTCGAGCGACAGCCCGGCGACGTCGGGGACCACCACCAGGCCCGTCACGTCCGCCTGCCAGGCGAGGACCGGGTACGCGTTTGCCGGCAGGAACCAGATGTCGGTCGTGCCGTCCTCGGCGCTGCCCCAGAAATCCCAACCCACGAGGCTGGCCTGCTGTTTCATCTGCTGACTCGTCAAAGCCGTGCCGGCCGTGGTGGCGTACGTGCCCGAGATCGGCTGCAGGGGCACGTAGTAGCAGGACGTGACACTGCTGGTGCTGCCGGAGCCCACCAGATAGCCGACCGAGTAGTAGTAACTGCTGGTGGCGGTCACCGTCGCGATGCTGTACGAGCCGCGGAGGGTGCCGCTGTTGTAGCCTATCAATCCGCCGACATAGTTCGATCCGGAGGCGGAGCCGGTGGCATAGCAGGTCGTGACCGCGCCGGTGTTGTAGCCGACGAGGCCACTGACGTTGGAGTAGCCGCGGGCATCGGAGTTCGCGTAGCTGGCGGAGACCATCCCCGAGTTGTGGCCGACCAGAGCGCCGATGTAGTTGTCGCCGAAGACGGAGCCGGTGGCGGCACTGTTGGCCACCGTGCCGGAGTTATTACCCACCAGTCCCCCGGCGTAGCCATCGCCGATGACTTCGACCGCGCTGCGGGAGCCCGTGACCGTCCCGGTGTTGGAGGCCACCAGCCCGCCCGAGGCAGACCCCAGGCCGGCGACGGTCCCGGAGCAGACACAGTGCTCGATGGTGCCGGCGTTCTTGGCGGCCAGGATGCCCGCGTACTGCGTGCTCAATACGTCCGCCTCCAGCACGCTCAGGTTCCGGATGACGCCGCTGCTCTGCACCTCCCCGAACAAGCCCAGGTTGGCCAGGCCGGTGAGGTACAGATGCCGGATGACGTGTCCGTCGCCGTCAAAGGTCCCCGAGAAGGTCGTGACCAGAGGGGCCGAGAATTCGAGCCCGGCCAGATCGATGTCGGTCGTGAGCTTGAAGGATTCACTCCCCAGGGCGGAATTCCCGCTGAGGGCGAGCAGTTGCGCCGTCGACGCGATCAGATAGGGTTCGTTCGGGTCCCCTGTGCCGCCGGCAAAGTCTGCCGCCGGCGTACTCGAACAGAGGGCCAGAGTCACGGCGATGAGTGTCACGCTGATCCGCAGGTGTCTTCGTGATGTTGCCATACCTTCTCCTTTCTCGTTGAATAGTCCTTCGCACACTTGGCATTCATTATATGCGGTTCCTTTTCCTTTCCGCCAGCATAATCCCGGCCCGGAGGGTCGCCGACGGCAGTGTCTGCTCTCGTGTCGCGTTCCTCGGCGGTCCTCCGGGTCAGGAACTTCGTGTGGTTGTGCCGCCGCTGTTGGGCCGGACAATGATCACTTCGGTCTGGCTGTTGACGGTGGTTCCATGATTGTGGCCGACCAGACCGCCGGCGGTGCTGCTGGTGCCGGTGGTGATCACGCCGGTGGAGGAGCAATCGGCGACGGTTCCATTGTTGAATCCGGCCAGACTTCCCACGTAGATCGAAGACGGCGACGTGGCGGTGGTTATGGTGACGTCCTTCAGACTCAGGTCGAAGACCTGGCCGGCGTTGTCGATCAGGCCGAACAGGCCGTAATAGGTCCCCGGCGCGGAGGAGTCGTTGGAAATCCGCAGGTTCTCGATGGCATACTTGTTGCCGTAGAAGCTCCCGGTGAAAGTCGTGCCCTGGAAACCCGTCGCTGTGTTCACATCCGGGGCAATCAGTGCCGTGGCATACGTTCTGCCGCTCATGTCCAGATTCGCCGTCAGCGCAAAGCACTTGTTCCACAACTCCGAATGGTCGCCCAGCGATTCCAGCTGCCCCGGGCTCGCGATCAGATACGGATTGCCGACGCTGCCTTTTCCGAGGTTCTCGGTCCAATCGTAGTTTCCACCCATGCTCAGAACCAGAGCGATCTCGCTGCTGGGTAGCGCGAAGGAACGCGGGTACGTCCGTATGACGCTTCCGGCGGGAAGCACGCGATGGTAGTCCTGCGTCACGATCCCGGTCGTCAGGCCGGCCGCCGTCAACGGGACTCGCGCCTGATCGAGGGAAAGCCCCATGACGTTTGGAATCGCCACCAGGCCCGTCGTGTCGGTCTGCCAGGCGAGAACCGGATAGGCGTCCGGCGGCATGAACCAGACGTCGGCTATACCGTCGTCGGCACGGTCCCAGAAATCCCAGCCCACAAAACTGGTCCGCTGCTTCATCTGGCCGGTCGTCAAGGCCGTTCCGACGGCGGCGGACACGTCAGGAGTGTTGCCCATGACGAAATAGCAGGCCGTGACGTTGTCGGCATAATAGGTTGTACCGACGAGGTAGCCGACCGACCAGCCGCTTGTGCCGATCACGTCTGCGCTGGTGTAACAGTGCCGGATCCATCCCCCCGAGTTGTAGCCGACTAATCCGCCCACGTGGCTCGATCCCCAGGCGGAGCCGGTGGAATAGCAGGCCATGATGCCGCCGGTGTTGCGTCCGACCAGGCCGCCCACATTGGAGGATGCCGTGACGCTGGCGCTGGAGCAACTCGTGGAGACGCCGCCGCTGGTATTGCCGACCAGGCCGCCCGCATAACCGTTGGCAAAGATGGATCCGGTGGTTGTGCAGTCGGAGATGAAGCCGGTGTTCGCGCCCACCAATCCTCCCGCATCGGAGTCGCCGAGGACATCCGCCGCACTACGGGAACCGGTCACGGTCCCCTGATTGTAGCCGACCAATCCTCCCGTGCCGGATCCCATGCCGGCGACGAACCCCGTGCTGTCGCACCGCTCTATGGTCCCGGCGTTGCGTCCAACCAGGGCGCCCGCGTAGAGCGTGCCCAGCGCGTCGGCGTCCGAGACGCTCAGGTTCAGAACGCGGCCGCCGGGCCGCACCTCTCCGAACAGGCCCAGGTCGCCGATGCCTCGGACCCGCAAATTCCGGACGGCGTGGCCGTTCCCGTCGAAGGTCCCTGAGAATACCGGGACAACCGGGGTCGAGAAAACCATACCGGCCGCATCGATGTCCGCCGCGAGCCTGAAGCACTTGCCCGTCAGGTTCTGCCCTGAGGTGACGGCGAGCAGTTGTTCCATCGTTGCGATCTGGTAAGGATCGTTCGGCTCTCCCGTGCCGCCGGCGAAGTCCGCCCCGCGCACGCCCGAACTGAAAGCGAGCGTCAGAACGACGAGCGCCACACTCACTCCTGGATGCTTCCGTAACGTTGCCATACTCTCTCCTTTCAATCCCGAATGGTTTTCACCAACATGCTACCTACCGCATTGGATTCCTTCCCACTTCAGCCGGGGATAGTCCTTACCTTCGCAGATCGTCCAGACATTTTCGAAATCCCAGCCGCCGGCGCTGAACGTCGCCTGACTCTGCAGCGCGGCTGTCGTTCGACCCGTCCCGGCGTTGCTCGTCTGTACACCGCCGACTTCCATATCCCAATAACAGCTTTCAACCACCCGCGGCTCCGGATAAGGCCGCTCATCCGCCACGGCCGTGAACCCGCCCATCTTGCCGGCGGACCGGACCACGCAAGCAGAATAACACCGCTGGATCGTCGCGCTGTTCCAGCCCGCGAAACCGCCGGCCATTTCCGTGCTTTCCACGGTCCCCCGGCAGTAGCAGTCGCGCAACGCCGCTTCGTCGCCCGAATTACTGAACGCGAAGCCGCCGGCGCCGCGAGCGCCCACCACGGTGCCATGAGAACAGGATGATGAAATCGTGGCGAAGCCGTTGTACACGACAAAACCGCCTGCATAGCCGGCCG
The DNA here is from genome assembly GCA_964421295.1 of uncultured Pirellulales bacterium. Lineage (GTDB taxonomy): Bacteria > Planctomycetota > Phycisphaerae > Sedimentisphaerales > Anaerobacaceae > PLanc-01. The sequence goes on along the minus strand of CAYQXM010000045.1, from coordinate 21,918 downwards.
TGCTAGTGACAACCGCGCCGGCGCGGGAGCCTCCCATGGTGCCCGAGTTATGGTAGACCAGACCGCCGGCGCCGTCTTTGCCGATCACCTCGCCGCCCGCCGCACAGGCTGTCACCGTCCCGTCATTCCGGCCCAGCAGGCCACCGGCCCAACTGCTCCCGTAGGCGTAACCGTCGACGGCACAGTTCGTGAGGGTGCCTTTGTTGACACTCGCCAGAATCCCCACATTCGTGGTGCCGCGCACATCGGCATCTGAGAGCGTGACATTTCGTAGGGCCGCTGTCTGACCGATGTATCCAAACAGCCCGACTTGGCCCTCGGATGGGTTCCAGAGCCGCCAGTGCGTCACGATGTGCCCCTGGCCGTCGAAGGAACCGGAGAAGGGCAGAGCGGGAGGCCCGGCAGACGCCGTATCATTGGGATCGGTCCCGGCCAGATCGATGTCCGCTCCCAGAACGAAATGCCGGTCGAACCACGGCCAACCGTAGCCGAACGCCAGCATCTGCCTGGCCGTCGCAATCACGTACGGATCCTCCGCCGTGCCCGCACCGCTGGCGAACGGAGCCGGATCGTCGGCCAGTGGTTCGCCGGGCGATCCTTCCCAGGCCAGACGCGGGTAGTCCTGTCCATCCACCAGCACCCACTGATTGTCGTAGCCCCAGCCTCGGAATGTCTCCCGGTTCTTCATCTGACTGGTGGTCCTGGCTCGGCCGCCCATGCTCCACGTCGTGCCGGTTGTTTCCATATTCCAGTAGCAGAGATACGCCGGCTCTCCCGACGAACCGGCTATGCCGCCGGCTTCCGTATCCACACCTCCATGCAGCGGACCCACGGCGTAGCAGAAAAGGATGTCCCCATAGTTGGTGCCCACTATACCGCCCACACGCTCGTAACCCTCGACGCGATTGGCCGCATAGCTGGAACGAATCCATCCATAGTTGTTGCCTCCAACCAGTCCCCCAACGTCGTCACCGCTGGTGACTGTGCCGGTGCAGCGGCAGGCCTGGATCACGCCGAAGTAGTTTGTGCCCGCCAAGCCTCCAATCTCTGTGCTCACAGACGGATACCCAGGTCGGGACAATCCCATGATACCGCTGACTTCGGCGTCGACGGAGCATGCGGAGATCAAGCCGTGCACCGTCTCGAGGGAAGGGAATTCCGCGGGCGTTGCGTAGGAACTCCCCGGGGGGATCGGCCCGTTTACGCCGGTCAGGCCGCCGACATGACTGTAGCCTCGCACGCAGCCCGTGACATGGCAGTCCGTGATGGTGCCATAATTCCGTCCGGCGACGGCACCGACTACGTTACCTCCGCAGATGTTCACCGCTTCGAGCCTCAGGTTCTGCACTCGTCCGTTGCCGCCCACCCAGCCGAAGAGGCCGGTCCCGAGAGCCCCAATGTGGTTATCGATAGTCAGATTCCGAATCACATGACCTTCTCCATTGAACGTGCCGGTGAAGACCGGACCTGTCCGGGTCAGGGAGTGGCCGAGTGGGTTCGGCGCGACCACGGCCTCGCTGAACACCTCGCCGCCGGGCAGGTTCGGGTCGAGATCGATATCCGCCACGAGAGTGAAATGCTGCTTCAGCAGATTCGGATCCGAGTTGATGGCGATCAACTGTTGGGCGGTGGCGATCCGATAGGGATCGTTCGGCTCGCCCGTGCCACCGGAGAATCTCGGGATTTGTGCCGCGGCGCCCCAGGCGGCCCCCAAGCCCTGGCCGGTGTAGTCGCACACCCGCGTGGGCTGGACGGTGTTGGGATCGATGGTGTAGAGGACTGTCCCCGCCGCACCGTAGAGGACGCCGTCGAGTGCGTCCATGCCGTAGAGATTGGAGAGGTTGAACGAACCGACCAGGGTGGCCGGGCCTGTGCCAGCGAGGTCGAGTCGGACGAGATCGTTGGGCCAGGCCGTGAGGTAGAGCATGCCGTTCCGTAGGGCCAGGTCGCCCCACGCCAGACGACCTATGTCACGGAAGGGCGTCGCCCGCGCGGAATTGGGATCGAGCGTATACAGCCACGTGCTGCCGTAGCCGGCGGCGTAGATCGTGCCGTTCGGGTCGATGACCAGCGCATTGGCGAGCGGCACCCCGTGTGCGCCGAGATCCTTGGCTCCGCCCGTGTTGGGGTCGATTTCGTAGAACCGATCGAGGCTCAGCCCAAACAGACGGCCGTTCGGGTCGAACGCAATATCCGTCAGGATGACCCCGGTATTGCCGATCACCGTAGCCGCGCCGGTCCCGACATCGACGCGCCCCAGCACCCCAGCCTCGTCGACGATGTAGAGACCGGCGTTCCCAGCCCAGGCCGCGGCAGACAGACATACGCTGAGGAATAAGCACAAGACTATTCCGAAACCCACTGACGTTGAACATCTATACTGATCGTTCATGGGGAGTCTTCCTTCTCAAGAACCCCGTGTGGCGGTACCGTCACTGACGCGGACGATGATCACGTCTGCCTGGCAATTGACGGTGCTGCCGGAGTCGGAGCCGACGAGCCCGCCGACTTTGCCGCCCGACCCGGCGGTGATGACGCCTGTGGCGGAGCAGCTATTCACCACTCCGCTGTTGTACGCGGCCAGAGCGCCGGCATAGGTCGTCCGTGTCCCGGCGAGTATGGCAGTGTCCTTCAGTGTGAGGCCCAAGACTCCCCCGGTCGTGTCGATCTTGCCGAACAGGCCGAAGCAGGCGGCGGGGGAGAGGGAATCGTGTACCATGCGCAGATTCCGGATGGTGTGCAGATTGCCGTTGAAGTTCCCCGTGAACGGAACGCCTTGAAAGCCCGTCGCGCTGTTTACATCCGGGGCAATCAGGGCACCCGAGTACGTCCTGCCGGCCATATCCAGGTCCGCTGTGAGGATGAACGAGTTGCCCCACAGCTCAGGATGGTCGCCCAGAGACTCCAACTCGCCCGGGGTCTGAATCTGGTAGGGATCCTTGACGGCTCCAATACCCGGGTTCCAGGTCCAGTCGTAGGTATTGCCGAGACTCAGGACGAGATCGACCATGCTCCCCGGCAGGGCGAGCGAATGCGGATACGTGCTGATGACGTTTCCGCCCGGGATCGTTCGATGGTAGTCGCTGCTCACGATTCCGACGGCCAGTCCGGTTGCCGTCAGTGTATCCCCGGCCTCGTCAAAGACGAGCCCCGCCAGGTCCGGAATCGCCACCAGTCCGGTCGTCTCGGTCTGCCACGCCAATGCGGGAGCGGCGTCGGCCGGCAGGAACCAGATGTCCGCCGCGCCGTCCGCCTCCGTTCCCCAGAAATCCCAACCCACGTAGCTGGCGCGTTGTTTCATCTGCTCCGCGCTCAACCCCGTACCGGCCAGGGTGCTCGCTGGCCCGGAGGGGTGGGAGGGGCCCGCGAAGTAACAATTGGTGACATTGCTGCCGGAAGCCGGTGAGTTCCTGCCCACCAGAAAGCCGACGGATGTCGTCTGACTCGACACGCTGGCGGTGGCATAGCACGAAACAAGGCGACCGTAGTTGGCGCCTATCAATCCGCCCACGTTGCTCGACCCGGCGACGGCACCGAGGGCGTAGGAGTCGACGGCGCCGCCGTAGCTATCACCGGCCAGTCCGCCGACCTCATCGGACCCCGTGACAACGGCGCTGGAGCAGCTCTTCGAGGTGAAGCCCATGTTGCGTCCCAACAGGCCGCCCACACGATACTCGCCGACGACTTGCCCGGTGCTGGAACATTGGGACACAAAACCCATGTTGTTGCCCACCAGTCCGCCGACGGGGGAAGTGCCCATGACATCGGCGGCGCTGCGGCAGGCGGTGATCGTTCCCTGATTACGGCCGATCAGGCCGCCGACATCATGCCCCATAGCCGCCACGAAGCCGGTAATGGAGCAGTTGACCACCGTGCCGGCATTCTCGGCCGCCAGTCCTCCGGCGTAGTTGGTGCTCAGGATATCCACGTCCAGGAGGTGGAGATTTGAAACCCGGACCTCGGCGCGCAGATAGGCGAACAGACCCTGGGCGCCGACGCCGGTGATACGCAGGTTCCGGATCGTGTGGCCATTGCCGTCGAGCGTGCCGGTGAACGAAGTGATGAGTGGCTGCGCCCGGGTGGTCCCCGCCAGATCGATATCCGCCGTGAGCTTGAAGCACTTGCTCGTCAGGTTCGGATCGCTGCCCATGCCGATCAACTGCGCGGCGGTGGCGATCTGGTAAGGATCGTTCGGCTCGCCCGTGCCGCCGGCGAAATCGACGGCACGGGCGAGGGAACAAAGGGTCAGCGTCAGAACGATGACACCTCGAACGCATGTCATGGTTGCCTCCTTTTTCTCAAGTTAGAAACTCTATTCACCACAAGCCACCTGCTCCCACTTCAAGTGCGGATAATCCCTCGCTTCGCAGATCGTCCAGGTGTCCGTGAAATCCCAATTGGGGAAGCTCGCCTGCTGTTTCATCTGCCCGCCGGTGAGGGGCGTGCCCAGGCCGTTGTCGGGACCGCCACCGTCGTTGGGATCGAGGAAGAAACAGGATTCTTGTTGCGCGTTGACCGACGCCCAGCCGGTGCAGCCGCCGACGTTGGACGTGCCGGTCACCGCGCAGGCGGCGTAGCACTGGCGAATGGTGACGGCGGGGGTGGAGGGCAGGGGACCGCCGCCTCCGCCGCGAAGGCCCATCGAAGTCCCGCCGTTCATGCCGACGAGGCCGCCGACGAAACTGGCGCCGCGGACGGTGCCGGTGGCGTAGCAGGACTCCAGACTGATACTGGCGTTGGACCCCGTGCTGCCGGCGAGTCCGCCGACGGCGCTGTCGCCGGATACGTCGACGTCACGTGCACAGCAGCGTGTCAGCGTGCCCGCATTGCTGCCAACGAGTCCGCCGGTATACATGCGGCCCTCAATGGCACGGACACGTCCGGAAGACAGACAATCCGTGAGTTGCCCATTGTTGGCTCCCACCAGGCCGCCCAGACTGTAGCCGCCGGTGATCTGACCCGTAGCTCGGCAACGGAGGACCTGACCGTCGTTCCGGCCCGCCAGCATGCCGGCGGATCCGTACTCAGTCGCGTAGACGCAGGCTTGCTCGATTGTCAGATCGTGTACCAGGGCGCCGCCTTTGATTTCGGAGAACAGCCCACAGATACCAGTGGATGAGGTGGAGAACGTGTTGATCTGCAGGTTCCGGAGGGTGTGGCCGTTGCCGTCGAATTCGCCCACCCAGCCAAGGAAGACCGCACCCGCGTAGACATAGCGGCTCAGGTCGATATCGGCTGTCAGGATGAAGTGCTGCTGACTGCTCGACATGCCACGACCCCCGGGGCCGTAAAGCAGATACAGGTGGTCGAATTGACCCGGCGTCTCGATCTGGTAGGGCTTGGCCGGGCTGCCGTCGCCGGGATTCTGGCTGAGCAGGTATTCGCCGAGACTGACGATGATTCCCACGGCGGCGCCGGGAGCTACGTAGCCCGAGGGTTGCGTATGCGCAGCCTGGCGCATCGGCACAAGCCACGAGTAATCCGAGGTGACGTCGCCGGAGGCGAAACCCAGTGACTGCAGCAAGATCTGCGCCTTTTCCAGGCTGAGGCCCGAGACGTCGGGAATGCCGGCCCGGCCCGTGATGTCCGTCTGCCACGTCAGGACCGGGTATCCGTCCGGCGGCATGAACCAGTGCCCGGCGGGACCGTCATTGGCGTCGCCGTAGAAGTCAAAAGCCACGAAGCTGGCGGCTCGCTGCATTTCCGCGTCTGACAGGGTCGCACCATAACTGGGAGGCAGGGTGCCTGTCGGATCGTCCTTCTTGTTGGCGTCCAGGTAGTACACGTAGCGACACGGACCGCTGCCGCCGACGCGGGAGCCGCCACGGGTCGAAGCCAGGCGAACCTGGGCGGGATTCGTGGTGTAGCTCGTCAGGAGCGTTCCATTGTTGGTGACCACCAGGGCGTCACAGTATCCGGAGGAACTATAGTAGGTAGCAGAGGGCGAGACGGGCCCTGTCACATAGCAGTTGGCGATCGTCCCGGAATTGGCAACGACCAGGCCGCCGGCATACTGGATGGCGGCAACAGTGACGGCGGAGCAGCTTGCACGGATCGAGCCGGCGTTGTCCGCGACCAGACCGCCCGTGTGGTAGTCGCCCCAAACGTAGCCGTCGGCGGAGCAGTATTGGACGATGCCTGTGTTCGTGCCGAGCAGACCACCGACGCGCTGGCCGCCCCAGACGAGAGTTGTCGTGGCACAGGAGATGATGCGACCCTGCGCCTCGTTGATTCCCGCCAACCCCCCGGCGTCGGACGCACCCATGACCTCGCCGTCAGCGCGGCAGTTGGCGACGATGCCGGCATTGACGCCGACCAGCCCGCCCGACGCCGACTGAGCGTCGATGGTCCCGGTCACGGAGCAGTTGACGATCAACCCTTCATTGCGACCGGCCAATGCCCCGGCGGTCCGGCTGGACGTCGCAGAACTACTGCTTTCACTTCCCTTCCCGACATACGTCACGCCCGTGGACCGGTACGTGCCACCGATGACCACATTCTCCAGATTCAGGTTGCGGACGGTACCGTTGGGCCCGACGGTATAGAGGAAGCCCGACATGGACGTGTTGTAGATCACGCAATTGCGGACGGTGTGGCCGTTGCCGTCGAAGCATCCCTGGAAGGGGGTCGTGCCGGCGCCACGGACCAGGGAGGAGACGGTCCATTGCAGGACCGCCTGCTCGAATACTTTCCCGCCGGGCAGGTCGGGGTCCAGGTCGATATCCGCCGTGAGGATAAACGATTTGTTGTACAGGGCGGGGTCCGAACTGATCCCGATCAACTGTGCGGCGGTGGCGATCTGGTAAGGATCGTTCGGCTCGCCCGTGCCGCCGGCGAACGGAACACCCATCGCGGCGGGGGCCAGAGCCAAAAGACACACAATGCCATAGAACAGAATGATTTCGAAATGTCCCTGTGACCGTGTCATACCACTTCCTTTCAATGATGGGATGAATGAAATAATGACCAAACGCAAGACACACCACGCGCCTTACGTCAGTTCCCGCATTGAAATGGCGGAGGGAGGATTACAGATGGGGCGTCAGCGTCGCGGCGCTAGCCGGCAATCTGCAATCGGAAATCCGCGCTGGAACGAGGTTTGATCTGTACCTGTCCGTCTCCCAAAGAACAAAATACAATCACAGCGTCCTCAGGAAGGCAGGTCGGTATGACATGACACGTATAAGATATGATGGCGATGAACGACCTGTATAATCAACAACAGAACCCGCCTTCGCCTTACTGACCTCATCTTATACGCAGGGGTCGCCGCAAGGCAAACAAATATTCGCAGAAAATGTGAGATTGAGACATTTCCCTAGTCGGTCCCGGCATCGGGACGGTCACTTGTCATCGGCCGTCTCTTCCCACCGCAGGTACGGGTAGCCCACGCCTTCCTCTATGGCCCAGATGGTGCTGAAGTCCCAATTGACGAAACTGGCCTGCTGCTTCATCTCATCGGCTGAAAGCGGTATGCCATACCCGCGCAGATTGGGATCGACAGACGCGCCGGTAGTCCTGTTGGGGTCCAGGTAGTACACGTTCTGGACCATGGTACGAGTTGTCGGCGCCGCATTCAGACCACGTGGGGCCGTGCCGCCGGACGACGTCGTGGCAGGTTTCACGAGAGCCGGGGTCGTGCTATAGCTGTCCGACACGGTTCCGGTGTTGACGGCGACCAGTCCGTCCCAGAACACACCCGGCTGGGCTGTGCCGGTTGTGTAGCAACTGACTACCGTGCCGGTGTTCTGATAGACCAGGCCGCCCGATGGTTTTGGCGCCGTACTTGATGATGTCGACGATGAGCCCATGACGGCCGCCGCGTGGCTTTGACTGATGGTGCCGGAATTGTCGCCGGCCATGCCGCCCACATGCAGTCCGCCAACGTAGCCCCCGGATCGGCAGTCCTGAACCATGCCCGCATTCGAGCCCACGAGTCCGCCGCCGAGATCGCCGGCATAGACGACGGAATCCGACGAGCTGGACTTGATCTGTCCGGCCATGCCGTTGCTTCCCACGAGTCCGCCGGCATCATATCCATACACTCGACAATCCGCAGTACAGTCGCTGACCACGCCTTTGTTGTGGCCGACCAATCCGCCCACCGTCGCCGGAGCGAAGAGAGTCCCGGTAGCCGAGCAGTTGTCGACGACGCCTTCATTGTTGCCGGCCAGCGCTCCAGAAGAATAGGAGCCTGACTTGCCCGAGAACACTACGCTACCCCCGACCCATGTACTTGACACGGTGCTATCGAAGCTGCCCACGAGTATATCCCGCAAATGCAGATTGCAGACGTTGCCCTGCGGCCCGAGGGAGAGGAAGAAGCCTCCCCCCGAGGTCGAGTTGACGTGGCTATTACGGATCACATGTCCGTTGCCGTCGAAGCGACCGGCGAAGGGTAAGTCCGTGACCAGAACCTGGGTCCCGCCGCGCGCCGCGTAGGTCGAAGTCGTGGTCCAATTCAGAACCGCCTTTTCAAAGACTCTTCGCCCGGGGAGCCTGGGGTCCAAGTCGATGTCCGCGGTGAGGACGAAGCACTTGGCACAGAGATTCGCGTCGGCGCCGGCCCCGATCAGTTGTTCGGCCGTCGCGATCTGGTACGGATTGTTCGGTTCCCCCGTCCCGCCGGCAAAACTCACGGTCGCCGCCTCAGAAATGGAAACCTGGAGAAACAGAACCGCACAGAACACGAACGTTCCCAGCCGCATACTCAATCCTCCCAAATCGATCCGCTGACTCTTGAGCCCAATGGTCCGGTCTGAATGCGACAGTCATGATCCGCACCCTCTTCCCGGAATGAAGATGCGCTTCTCGGCAGAGCTGTTCCAAGAACTTGCGTCGTTCTGAAAAAAAGGGGTTTTCCTCTGGGGGGACGCGAGTGGTATAATGGGCCGTGCCGGGATTAGGATGATCCCGGTGCATCGCAGTGAGTAGAGAAGGACGCCTTTGTTATGGAGGACAAGGCATGGGGACGAGGGGACATGTTGCGAGTCTAATGGGGGTCGGGTTTTGCCTGCAATCCGTGATACTTAGTCTGGGACTGGAGGCACGTGCGCGTGCCGGTCTAGCGCCGGCGCCAATGTTGCCGGGACCCGGACACCACCCGACTCGGGCCATGGACGAAGCCTATTATCTTTCGACGGTTTACGTGCAGCAGGCCCTGGGGGCTCTTTACTACAGCCGTCGACAATCTTCGGCCGTACCGCAATGGGGCTGCTTCGAGACGGTGGTGACGAATGCGCATGCGTACGACCATCCTTTCGAGGATGTCACGCTCGAGGTGAAGCTGACCCGGCCCGACGGCAGCATCGTGGATTTCTGGGGCTTCTATGACGACTCAGAGGCGGAGGATAGTTCACCCCTCGTCGGTCACGATGGCCTCTGGCGCATCCGGGTGATGCCCGACCAGACGGGGACGTGGCACTACGAAACACGCTTCAGCGACGGCACGGGACAGACGAGCGGCTCCTTTCTCTGTGTGGGTCCGGCACAGGGAGGGGTTTCTCCCGCACCGTGGCGCGTGGCCAGCACGCCCGGCGCATGGCCGCCGGGGATGTTCTCTGCCTATAGGAACAATCCGATCTGGTTTGGCTTCAAGGGCGGCCCGGCGCTTCTGGTGCGCAGCCTGCAGGTGGGGGACCGCTTCCTGGCCGACGAAGACAACGCGGTCACCGGTCAACCCTGGAGCCCGGCCCGGCGGAGGGCCTTTCTCGATTGGGCGCAGCGACAAGGCTATAACATGCTGTCGGTGCCCAACTGTTTCGGCGGTGCGAACGATCCGGATCGGGGCAGGGGGTGGAACACGCCGGTGCTGTGGGACGCCAGGCGTCAGCAGCCGGACTGCCGCGCATACCGCCGGCTCGAAGCCGTTCTGGATGACTTGGCGGCGCGACAGATGCTGGTCTATCCGGTCGGGGGCTTTCTCGCGCGGGACTCGCGCCTGCCCGCCGGTGCGGCCGGGCAGGAGTTGTACATTCGCTACACGCTGGCGCGTCTGGGGTGCTACTGGAATCTGCTGCTGAATGTCGGTGGTCCGAAGGAACCTCGGCTGTCGGCTTTTGAAACGCCGGTTCGCAACCGATTCCAGAACGAGTTCGCCGCAGTCAATCCGCAGGCCGCCATCTGCTGCGAACTCGACGGTCCCGCCGCCACGAATCTCACGCTGCTCAGCCTTTTCGTTGCGCCGCAGCGAGAGGCGACTCGGCCGCTGTACGCCTTCGATGCCTTGTGGCCCGGCGGCGTTCGTCATCCGCAGTATTCACTCGTCGAGCTGCGAAAGTGTGCCTATGTCCTGATGATGTCCGGTGCCACGATCAATTTTGCCGACATGGACGGCGACTTCGATTCCGGCTTCAGCGGCACCCTGGACCTGAATCGGAAAGTCCAGGCGCGCCACGATGTCCTCAAGAACGTGTGGGATTACTTCGACCGAATTCCGTTCTGGCGGCTGAAACCGCGCCCGGACCTCGTCGATACGGGCTACTGCCTGGCCGAGCCGGGGCAGCGCTACGTGGTCTATCTGCCGTGGCGCGGCACGGTAACCGTCGACATTGAGCCGGGCTCCTATCAGGTCGCCTGGATCAACGCCCGCGATACGAGCGACGTACGCAAAGCCGGCATCATCAACAGCCGTCGCGTGCTGACTTGCCCGCAGGAACAGGACGATTGGCTGCTCTCTCTGGTGCGGGTGGAGATCGTCAACGGTGGCATTCAGGAACGGTGAGCGCGATGGCGGGGCGGAGGCCTGCGCCCTATCCACAGTCTGAAACGCCGCTGGGAACGGGGCGAACAATCGCGCCCGCGTGCTCTGGTTTTCGATTCCATTTCGTCGAACAAGCCTTTAATATCGAACAATAGAGATTTGAGGTAATGGTCACCCATGTTCCGCGTCTATCTACATGGCGACGCGACCGCGTGGGGCGAAGAGCGATTCGCCCGTATTTGGGGCACGGTTTATGGGTCTGACGAAATCGTTCAGGCGGAAGGTAAAGACGGTCCGGGTACGCTCGGCCCTGGATCTCCTGCTGCGCCAGGCGGGCCGGGTACTGATCCTAGCCGGCGTGGCTGCCATCGCCGCGGTCACGGCGGAACGATTGCTCGCCCTCACCGTCTTGACGCCCATCGCTTTCGTCATCTTCGCCATCGTTGCCGCCGCCCTCATCATCATCCCCTGGCTATTCCAGATCCCCACGTCGATGCAGGCCTCGGTGCTGCTCGATGAACGGCTGGGACTCCAGGAGCGGTGCAGCACCACCCTGGCTCTCGTCCAATCCGATGATCCCTTTGCCCAGGCGGCGCGGACCGAGTCACTCCAGGCCATCGAACGGGCGAACCTGAAGGGACATTTCCCCATCCGCCTGACCGGTCATTGGCTTGGTGGTGCCGGGGTCTGGCTGGTTGCGATTCTGCTGGCTTTTTTCCTGCCGCAGAAAGACTTTCTCGGCGTCGTGCGGCAGCGACAGCAGCGTGACGTCAAGGCCAGGCAGGTCGCGGAAGTCAAAGAAGAAGTCCGAAAAGCCATGGAACCCGTCCGGTCCGCCGTGCAGAAACTGGGCGATCCGAATCTAACCAACGAACTCGCCAAGCTTGATAAGATCATGCAGATGACCGATCCGCAGGAGGCCAAGCGCGAGGCGATGAAGGCGTTGGGCGAAATGTCGGATAAGATCAAGAGGATGCAGGAGGATCCCCAGGCCCAGACCGCCGACGCCCTGAAGCAGGCGTTCAAGCGTCTCAAAGGCGCGACCGATCCGTTCGCGCAGGAAATTCGCAGTGCCCTGGCCAAAGGTGACCTCAATAAGGCGGCGGACATGCTGGGGCAACTGCAGAAACAGTTGAGCGAAGGGACATTGCCTCCGGAGAAGCAGAAGGAATTGGCCAAGCAGCTCCAGGATTTGGCTAACGAACTGAAGCGATTGTCCGAGCAGCAGCGGCAGTTGGAAGAGGAGTTGGCGAAGCTCGGCCTCAATAAGGAACTGGCCAGGCTCAGCCCCGAGCGGTTGCGACAGGCACTCCAGCAGCAGGGACTCAGTGCGGAGACCATTGAGAAGCTGCTCAAGAAAGCGGCGGCTTGCCAGGCGGCACAGGGTCAGTTGGCCAAGCTGGGACAAGCCCTCGGTGACGCGGCCGCCGACGGGATGCTGCTCGGCGACCAACTGGGCGAGGCCATCGATCAGCTCAATGCCGTGGACGCCATGGAGAAGCAGGGGCTGCTGCTGGCGAGCAGCGAAGGTGCGTTATCGAGCTGCATGGGTTCGATTGGGCAGGGAATGGGGCAGGGGGACCCGAACGGAGCGTCCAATCCGTTCGGTATCGGTACCGAGACGACGAACAATCGCGCGCCGGATACGCACGACCCGACGGCGACCAAAACGACGCGCGCCCCCAGCAAGGTCGGCGAAGGTCCCGTCGTCGCCGGCTGGTACTTCAAGGACACGCAGATCAAAGGCGAGTCCCAGCGGGGGTTCACCGAAGTCGTGCAGGCGGGACGCGCCGGCGCCGCCGAGGCGATCAGCGAGAATCAGATCCCGCGCCGGCATGAGCAGATGATCAAACAGTATTTCAACCAACTGGAAGCGAGCGGCCCGAAACCGTGACGGATGCCTACGGATTCTATTTCGGTCAACCGTGGTGGCTGGCCGCCGGCATCGTGATCGTACCGCTGCTCTGGCTGGCCCGCCGGAATCTGGCCGCGTTGGGGCCGGTGCGCCGCACGCTGGCTGTCACGCTCCGCGTCATCGTCATTCTACTTCTGGCGCTCCTGCTGGCCCGACCGACTCTCGTTCAGAAGAACCGCCGGGCGACGGTGATCGTCGTCATGGATCGCAGCCAGTCGATCCCGCAGCCACTGGGCCAGGCCGCTCTGAACTACATGGCCAAGGCGGTTACCACTAAAGGGACCCAGGACCGCCTGGCGGTGGTCGACATAGCGGAAGAACCCCGGATTACCAAGCTGCCCTCCAACGACACCACGATTCAGCAGAGGGAGACCCAATTGAACGGCCGACAGAGCCGGCTGGCCAGTGGGGTCGAAATGGCGATGGCCATTGCGCCGCCCGATAGCGCCACCCGCATCGTGCTGATCAGCGAAGGCAACGAGACGGAAGGGGACCTGAAGGAAGCCGCACAGACTGCCGCCGCCAACAAGATTCCCATCGATGTCCTGCCGCTGCGCTACCGCTATGATAAGGAGGTCGTCTTCAAGCGTCTGGTGGCGCCGGCCTGGGCCCGGAGCGGCCAGACCATCTCCCTGCGTTTCCTGCTCGACAGCACCGCCGCGGTGCGGGGGCGACTGCTGTTGACCCTGAACGACAGGCCCGTGGACCTGACGCCGGACAGTCCCGAGGTGGCGCTTCCGGTCGAGCTGAAGAGCGGAGGCAATGTCACGGCCGTCTCGCTGCCGGTCGGATCGAGCGGCATGCACAAATTCGAGGCCACGTTCCTGCCGGAGGACGCCTCGGGCGACCGCATCACCGAGAACAATCGTGTCAGCGCCATGACCCAGGTGGCCGGACCGGGGCGCATCCTCGTCGTCGACGAGGATGGGACGGCATCCAAGGACCTGCTGACGGCGCTGCGGACCACCGACATGGACGTGCAGTACCTGCAGGCCGCCAACATGCCGGACAACCTGGCGCAATTGCTGGGGACCGATGCGGTGCTGTTGGCCGATACTTCCTCGGCCCTCTTCACGTTCGAGCAGCAGGAAATGTTCGCCCGCTATGTCAATGACCTGGGCGGCGGCCTGATCATGACCGGCGGCCCCAACGCTTTCGGCGCCGGCGGCTGGATCAACTCGCCGGTCGCGGAGGTCCTGCCTGTGGATCTGGACCCGCCCCAAAAGAAACAGATGCCCAGCGGCGCCCTGTGCCTCGTCATTGACCGCAGCGGCTCGATGACCGGGCTCAAGGTGCAAATCTGCAAGGTCGCGGCCGCCGCCGCCGTGCGGCTGCTCAGCAAGCTCGACAAAGTCGGCGTGGTGGCGTTCGATGCGGCCAGTGAATGGGTCGTGCCGATCCGCACGGCAGACGACAAAGCGGCCATCTGTGACGCCATCGACCAGGTTCATGCCGGCGGCGGCACGGTCATGGGCCCGGCCATGAAGATGGCCTTCGATGATATCAGCCGCACCGATGCCGCCGTCAAGCATGTGATTCTCCTGACCGATGGGCGGACTTCGGGTCGTGACATCTGCGTGCAACTGGCGACAGAGTTGGCCGCCGGCCGCATTACGGTCTCGACGGTGGCGGTCAGCACCGCGGGGGCTCACGAGGCGGACACGGAGTTGCTGTACGGTATCGCGGCCGCCACGAAGGGCCGATTCTATGATGTCACGGACCCGATGCAGATTCCGGAGATCTTCGTGAAGGAAGCGCAAGTGGTCCGGCGGACAATGATCATCGAACGTCCGTTCTCCCCGCAGGTCGTGTACGGCCTCAGCGAGGCGCTGAAGGGCGTGGCGCCGGCGTTGCCGACCCTGAATGGCTACGTGCTCACGGGCCCCAAAGGCGGACTGAATCAGGTGGTGGTCACCAGCGACGAGGCGGATCCCGTGCTGGCGACGTGTCAGTCGGGCTTGGGCCGGTGCGTGGCGTTCACCAGCACGGCGGACAGTCGCTGGGGTGCCAGTTGGGTGCAGTGGGGCGACTACGCGCGGTTCTGGGAGCAGATCGTACGCTGGGCGGGGAAGCCTTCCCAGTCGCCCGAGTGCGAGATTTTCACCGACGTGCACGGCCAGGAGATCACGGTGCGTGTCGAGGGCTCCGATGCCGAAGGCCGGTTCGTGCAGTTCGCCGGCATGGAGGGGCAGGTTTTCACCCCCGAGATGAAGACCCAGCCGCTGACCCTGACGCAAACCGGTCCCGGCCAATATAGCGGTCGCTGCGCCGCGTCGTCACCCGGCAGCTACATCGTGAACATCAGGTACCAGAAGACCGGAAACGATGGAGGGGCGAATAATCATTCGCCCCAACTCTCGAACGCTGTTGTCACGATCCCGTTCGCCACGGAGTTTCGTGATTTGTCGGACAACGCGCCGCTGCTGGAGCAGGTCAGCCGGATCACGGGAGGACGGATTCTCCCGGCCGATCCCAACCGGGCGCAGCTTTACGATTATGCCGGCCTGACGTTCCCCCAGACGCATCTGCCGCTGCTGCAACCGTTGATGCTCGTCTGGGTGGCGCTGTTCCTGTTGGATGTCGCGGTCCGGCGCGTCGTGCTCGATGTGCGGGCGGGCGTCCGCCGCGTCCGCTCCTGGATCGCCGCGGCGACGCAACGGAAAGTCACCGACGAGAACATCGAGCGTTTGTCGGCACGCCGGCGCAAACTGCAGCAACAGTGGGCCGCACGCTCGGCTCAGATCAATGTCGGCGCGCACTACGACGGCGCTCAGAACTTCGAGGGCAAGCTCGTCGATGAACAGGCGCGGAAGACGGTGGAAGCTCCTCCGGTTCAGCAGGCGAAGCCTGCGCAGGCGCCCGAGCGTCCGGCGTCGCACATCGATCAGCTTCTGAAAATCAAACACAAAACGACCGCTCCGAATGACGGTCCAACCGGTGGGGGCGTATAATCATTTGCTCCGGGAGATAACCATGACGGAAAAAGAAGTGGAACAACAATGTCGCGACTTCCGCGAAATGTTCGAGGCCCTACGCCGCGAGATCGGGAAAGTGATTGTCGGGCACGAGGAGATCGTGGATAGCGTGCTCATTGCGCTCTTCGGCGGCGGGCACGTGCTTCTGGAAGGTGTCCCAGGGCTGGGCAAGACCCTGCTCGTGCGGACGCTGAGTCAGGCGTTCTCCCTGGAGTTCCGGCGCATCCAGTTCACGCCCGACCTGATGCCCGCCGACATCGTGGGAACCAACATCGTGATGGAGGACCCCTCGAGCGGCCGGCGCCAGTTCCAGTTTCAGAAGGGCCCCATCTTCGGGCAAATCATCCTGGCCGACGAGATCAACCGCGCCACGCCCAAGACGCAGTCCGCCATGCTCGAAGCGATGCAGGAGCACTCGGTGACCAGCGGCGGGCAGGTCCGGCCACTGCCCGAGCCGTTCCTCGTGCTGGCCACGCAGAACCCCATCGAGCAGGAGGGAACCTACCCGCTGCCGGAAGCGCAGTTGGACCGGTTCTTCTTCAAGCTGCTCGTCGGCTACAGCGACCGCAAGCAGCTCAAGACCATCCTGGACCGCACGACGACGGCCCACGAGCCTGACGTCAAGACGGTCGCCAACGCCGAGAAGATTCTCTGGGCCCAGAAGCTGGTTCGGCGGGTCGTCATCGCGGATCACGTGCAGGACTACGCCATTCGCCTGGTCATGGCGACGCACCCGCAGGGCGAATTCGCCGCAGATATGACCAACCGCTTCGTCCGCTTCGGCTCCTCGCCGCGCGGGGTGCAGGCGCTGGTCCTGGCCGCCAAGGTGCGGGCGATGCTCAACGAACGGTATCACGTCGGCTTCGACGACATCTCTCAATCCGTCCTGCCTTCGCTGCGGCACCGTATTCTGCTGAACTTCGAGGGCCAGGCGGAGGGTATCCAGGCGGACGATGTGTTGAAAGAGATCGTGACCGGTACGGCGCGATCGGTGGAGCAACAAGCTGCTTAGCGTAGGTTCACTATGACGGTGAAATCGACCCCATCGGTGCGAAAACTCAGCGAGCTGCTGGACCCGAAGTTCATGGCCCGGCTGGACGCGCTGGACGTCCTCAGCCGCAAGGTGCTGCAAGGCAAGCTCCAGGGCGAGCGCCGTTCCAAGCGGCGGGGACAGAGCGTCGAATTCGCCGATCACCGGCCCTACGTCGCCGGAGACGATCTGCGGTTCGTCGACTGGAACATCTATGGCCGCCTGGAGCAACTGTTCCTCAAGCTCTTCCTGGAAGAGCAGGACCTGACGGTGCACATCCTCGTGGACACCAGCGGCTCGATGGAAACGGGCGAGCCGTCGAAGATACGCTTCGCCAAGCGCTTGGCGGCGGCATTGGGGTATGTGAGCCTGGTGAACAACAACCGCCTGACTCTTAGTCTGTTTGCGGACGGACTGCGGACGCAATTAGCCGATCTGAGGGGCCGCCGCTACCTGCCGCAGATCGCCGAGATGCTCCTGACGACCGACGCGGAAGGGGCGGGAGACTTCGAGAAGGCGTGCCGGGATATCGCCGCGGCCCGGATCGGATCGGGCATCGTGATCGTCATCTCCGACTTCCTATTCCGTCAAGGCTACGACAGCGCGTTGCGGCGGCTGGTCGGCGCTCAATACGACCTCTATGCGATCCAGGTGTTGTCGCCACAGGAGATTTCGCCCGAGTTGGCCGGGGACCTGAAGTTGCTCGATGTCGAGGATGGCGACGCGGCGGAGATCACCGTGAGCGCCGCGCTCATCAAGTACTACAAGAAGAACCTCGCCGCCTATTGCGGTGAGTTGAACGATTTCTGCACGCGCCGGGGCGCCGTCTACGTGCGGACCAACAGCGCCGATGCGATCGAGTCGCTGGTATTGAACTATCTCAGGCAGATTCACCTTTTGCGCTAGCAGGTTCGGATGCAGTTTCTTACGCCACTAATCGGGTTGTATGCCGCGGCGGTCGCCGTACCGCTCCTGCTGCTGCTGTACTTTCTCAAGCTGAAGCGCCGGGAGATGATCGTCTCCAGCACGCTGCTCTGGAAGCGGGCGGTCCAGGACCTGCAGGTCAATGCTCCGTTCCAGCGGCTGCGCCGGAACCTCCTGCTGCTGTTGCAGCTCCTGGCGCTGCTCGCCATGCTGCTGGCCCTGACCGGACCCGTGGCAGCGCTGAGCCGGGGACCGGGACAACGCTATGTCGTCCTCATCGACCGCTCGGCGAGTATGAACGCCACGGATGTCACCCCCAGCCGGCTGGCCGAGGCCAAAAAGCAGGCGCAGCTCTTCGTCGAGTCCATGCGCGGCGGCTCCGCTTTCTCGCTCCGGGATGTGTCGGACCACGCGATGGTGATCGCCTTCGACCGGCACGCCAAGGTGATGTGCAGCTTCACCGCCGACAAGCCGGCCGTGCTGGCGGCGCTCGATGCCATCGAGCCGGGGGATGGCACATCGATGTTGGGCGAGGCCATCACGGTCGCCCGGGCCTTTGCGCAGTCGTCGAGCTCCGACAGCGAGAAGCGCACCTCCCAGGAAGGAGCCAGGCTGCTCCTGTTCAGCGATGGGCGCATCAGCGATCTGAACACGATCGATGTGGCATCCGGCGAACTGGTGTTTCACTGCATCGGTCGTCTGCCGGACAATATCGCTGTCACAGCCATGAAGGCCCGGCGATCCTACGAACAGTTGGAGCAGGTGGAAGTCTTCGCGACGGTGAGCAACTACGGCGGGGAGCCGGTCGCGACTGACGTGCAGTTGAGCGTCGACGGCGACGTCCGCGCCATACGGTCCGTGACGATCCCTGCCGGCACGGCCACGCCGGGACAGATGGCGGTCAGCTTCTCACTGACGCAGGAGGCGGCCGGGACGCTGGAGGTGCGTCAACTGACGGCCGATGCGCTGGTTTGCGACGATGCCGCGTGGGCGGTCCTGCCGCCGCCGAAGCAGTTGTCCCTCCTGCTGGTTACCGCCGGCAATCCGGTGCTGGAATCGGCTCTGAGGGCGTGCCCCATCGTGAGCATCGACCCCTGCACGCCGGCCGGCTTCAATGCGATGGACCCGGCGGCTCTTGAGACGCGTTCCTCCTACGATGCGATCGTCCTGGACAACTGCACGCCCGAACGCCTGCCGCGGGGACGCTATCTGGTCTGGGGGACGCCGCCGGCGGGAATCGATGTGAATTCCCCGCAGCGGCTGGAGAACCAGATGATCGTGGATTGGCGGTCGGGCCACCCGGCGCTGCAATACGTGAACCTGGCGAACCTGTTCGCGAGCGAGTCCCGGCTGCTGCAATTGCCGCGGGATGCCGAGGTGCTGGCGGAGTTCGCCGACTCCCCGGCCCTGGCGCTCGTGCGCCGGCATGGCAGCACATTCCTGCTGGTCAGCTTCGACTGCCTCCAGAGCAACTGGCCGTTCGAGCCCAGCTTCGTGCTCTTCTGCTTCAATGCGGTGAACTACCTCGCCGCCCAGGGGGGGACGGACCGGACGCGTGAGCTGGCGGTGGGCGAGCCGATCCTGCTGGAGAACGTGGCCGCGGGTGCGAACGTGACGATCACGCTGCCCGGTGGGACCCGCACGAACGTGCAACCCGATCCCGGCGGCACGATCCGGTTTCCGGCCACGCATCGCACGGGGGTATACGCGGCCGTGGTGCCGGGGGAACCCGTGCGGCGCTATGCGGTCAATCTGCTGGACGCCGACGAAAGCGCCATCGCGGCCCGACAGAATCTGGCTTTCTCGAAACTGACGACCGTCGCTCAGGAGGGCGGCGTGCAGCGGGCCAATGTCCCTTTGTGGCCGCCGTGTGTTCTGGCCGTGTTGCTGCTTGCCTGCGTCGAGTGGCTGGCATACAATCTTCGCGTGAGAATCTGATCTGGTTTCCAAGTACGGTGGGAGTCCGAAATGCACAGATTAGCGACCCGGTGTCTGCTCCTCCTGATGGCGGCGTCGTTCGCGTCCGCCGCCAAGCCGGAGTTCAACGTGGATTTCGCCTGCGGGTGGGGCCGCTGTTACCGCCCGATGGAATGGACGCCCGTTCAGGTCAACCTCAGCAGCAATCTGACGGAGCCGTTCGGCGGGTCGCTGATTCTCTCCGGGCCTCAGGACGCGCAGAACAACCTCAACATCGTGCATCCATTTGTCCTGACGCCCCACACGACGTTGAGCCTGCCACTGGTGACGAAGATGAGGTTCGGCATCCCCAAGTGCAACGTGACGATCCGGGACGAGCGGGGGCGCGCGTGGCTCGATCAGGCCGTCGATTTGTGGAACACGGAGAAGACCAACCGCATGCTGCAGGTGGTGCGTGACCAGGACATGCTGATCGGCGTGACGGGGCAACCGCTCTTCAACGTGTTGCGGCTCGACCAGGAGACGGTCGCCACCTCCTCCCGCGGGTCCGGCAAAGTATTTGTGGGATACAAGGCCTGCCGCAGCCTGCCCTGGGATTGGACCGGCTTTGCCAGTCTCGATCTCCTGATCCTCTACGATCCCGACTGGACGCAGTTCCGGCCGGAGCAGATCAAAGCGATTTGCGATTGGGTCTCCAACGGGGGAACGCTGTTCCTGGTTCTCGGCGTGCACCCGCTGCCTGCGGACAGTCCCATCGCGCCGCTTTTGCCGTTCTCTGTAGGGCAGCCGCGCCGGACGACGGTGGCCGAGACGGTGTGGGCCCAGTGGGCGCTCGCCTCCAGCTCTGCCGAGACGGTGACAGTCTGGCCGCTAGCGCCCAAGCCCAACACGGTGGTGGTCCGTATGCCGGAGGATTCGGCCGAGTTGTTCGGCGTCGGCTGGGCCGGATTCGGACGCGTAGCGGTCCTCGCCTTCGACCCGTCGCAATTAAGCGCGGGACAGGTCGCCGGCAGCGCCTCTTTCTGGGTGAATCGCATCACCGCGTGTTTGACGGAACGTTCCGCCTCGGGACAGGTGTCAGCGACGGGCGGGTATCGCCGCGCCATCGTGCTCAGCCAAAACGCGACGCAGGAGCAGGACAAGACGAATGAGTTTCTCTTTCAGTCCGGCCTTTCTCAGGATTCCATCAACCGGGTTCTCGAGTATCAATACAATCTGAAGCAGATGCGGCCCTTGAGCATCGGGTGGGTCATCCTGATCCTGGTATCCATGGCGCTGCTGCTGGGACCCGTAGACTATTTCGTTCTGAAACGACTGGACCGTCTGCCGCTGACGTGGCTCACGAGCCTCGGCTGGATTGTCGTGTTCACCGTCGGCGCCTACTACGGGGTTCAGGCCCTGCGCGGGGGCCAGATGCAGATTCGCACGGTGTCGGTGGTGGACAGCATCGCCGGCAGTCCGGCGGGATGGGCGACGCATTATCTCGGCGTCTTCGCTCCGCAAAGCGACGAGTATCAATTGGACGGCCTGGGCGCACCGCAGTGGTGGTCGGGAGTCACTTCCAGCACGGGAGAAGTGTACGTCCAGCAGGGAGGATTGATGGCGCGGCAAATCTACTGTCAGCAGATGGACGGCAGCAACCTGCCGTTCTCCGTGCCCATCAACATCTGGACCGTGCAGTCTCTGGTAGGCGAAATGCCTGCGTCAGAGCTTCGGTTCCAGGCCGCCGTCGAACGTGAGGGCGATCGGGTGCTCATCGAAATCACCAACTTGTCCAGGGAGCCCGCCCGCGCCGGCTTCGTCCTGTTCCAGGATGGGTACGCCGACCTCCCGGCGCTTCTGGCCGGGGCCACGCAGAAGCTGGAGTTGCCCGTTCACTCGTTCAACCCATGGCAGGTTCAGCAGGTGTCCCCCTCCGGAAATCCCAGGCCCGTTCACTCCGGCTACAACATGCAGGGTGTCCCGGCCTATCCGCCGAGTCTGTCCGCTGTGGCGACCGGGGCGTTCCTGGCGCCGGCGTGCCTGAGCCGGACGTTGGCCATGCATGATTATCTGCGGCAGGGGGCGGCTTTGGTCGGTATCGAGTTCCACACGACCGCGGCGCCGTTCCGCGTCAAAGATCACGCGTATGACGCTGCGTCGGTTCAGTGGGCCAGACAGATCGTTCTTCCGAAGAACGCACAAAAGGAATAGGACCATGATTGAAATCAAGAAACTGACGAAGCACTTCGGCAATCTCGTGGCGGTGGACGAGCTCGATCTGTTCATCGGCGCGGGTGACATTTTCGGATTCATCGGACCCAACGGGGCCGGCAAGACGACTACGATGCGCATCCTCGTGACTCTCATGGAGCCCACGCGTGGTTCGGCCTTCATCGACGGCCTCGATGTCACGAAGAAAGGCAAGGACGTCCGCCGGCGCGTGGGTTACATGCCGGACTTCATGGGGGTGTAC
>CAYQXM010000044.1:0-40410 GCA_964421295.1 uncultured Pirellulales bacterium | reverse complement strand
GACGAGAACTACCTCCTGCGAGTCCTGCGAATTTAGATGCGTTTGCCCTGCCGGGCCGACTGCTCGACAGCGGCCCGGCCGCATCGTGATGACACAGATCGGATGCAACACAAGGGAGTGCTTAACCTTTGACCTGAATCTTCACAGGTTTTGCCTTCTCGACCTTCGGCAGCGTGATGGACAGCACGCCGTTCTTGCAAGACGCCTCGATCTTGTCCTGATTCACCTCCGCCGGCAGGTCCACGTCGCGGCGGAAACTGCCGTAGACGCTTTCGCTGTGATAGTAGCCTTTCTCTTTGTGTTCCTGCGTTTCCTCTTTCCGGCCACTGATCGTCAGCGTCCGGCCATGGATGGAAATCTCCACGTCCTCGGCCTTGCAGCCCGGAACCTCGGCTCTGACCACGATGGCGTCATCCTTATCAGCCACGTCGATGGGCGGCCAGGCCCGTCCGGAGGCCCACGGCCAATCCCAGCCGCGGAAGAACCCGTTGAATAGATCGTTCATCTCACTACGCAGCCGGGCCACATCTCCTTCATGCCTTTTTGTCAATGCCGATGCCATAACTACACCTCCCTTACTCAATAGTCATGATCTCACATTTCTTCTGGTTTTATCGAGCAAAAGCCGTGCCAGACGCTCGGGTGCGATAATGCCTCGAATCGGGCCTTTTCGTGGCCGGGAAGGGTTCCTTCCGGGACCGCGAAACTGTCAATTTGGCACGAAAACAGTCCTCGCGCCGTGCGTCTATCGTATAAGAGCAAATCCCCGGCCGCTCATTGAGGATAGGGAGCCGGAAGAGTACACTGCGGGGATTCGAAGAGGTGGTATCGGATGAAGGAAGAGGTCGATGCTCGAAACAAGACGGGAATTCAGACTCGGCGGCGCGCCGCAACCGATTCACGAGCCGGTGGCTCTTCTGGTCGATCAGCTCACCGCCGCGCTGGCGAACAATCTCGACAGTGTGACGGTGGTCGGCAGCGCCCTGACCGGCGACTTTCGTCCCAGGATCAGCGACATCAACACGGTCGTGGTCGTCCAGCATGAGGACGTGACCACCCTCCAGGCGATCGCGTCGCTGGGCAAGACTCTGCGCAAGAGACGTCTGGCCGCGCCGCTGTTGATGACGCCCTCTCACATCGAGCGGTCGCGGGATGTCTTCGGCGTCGAGCTGCTGGACTTCCAGTTGACGCACGCGACGGTTCTGGGCGAGGACCCGTTCGCCACGCTGGCGTTCGTCAAGAGCAATGTCCGCCTGCAGTGCGAACGCGAGCTCAAAGCCACGCTGTCGCGCCTGCGCCAGGGCTATATCGCCGCGGAGGGCCACAGAGGAATCGTGGACGAGTTGTTGCTCGCGGCGGTCAAAGGGCTCGCTCCGTTGCTGCGCGCCCTGCTGTGGATGAAGAACGTCGAGAGACCGAGCACGATGGAGGCCACGTTCCGCAAGAGCGGCACGACGTTCGCCGTCAATCTCGAAGAGCCCGTCGCCGTCCTGCGGCGCTATTACGAGAATGCGGGCGACGCCGACACCGAATCGGCCTTCGCATCGATCTACGCCGCCGCGGACCAGTTGGCGACCACCGTGGACACCCTGGAGGTCGCGTGATGCAGAAGACCCGGCGCGCCGCTACCTTGCTTGTCCTGCTGTGCCTGACGCCGTGTACCTGGGGACAGACCGTACCGACGCTGCCTATGCCGACGCACTATGTCGAGGACCGGGCCAACGTCATCGACGCCGGCCACGAGCAGGCCTTGAACGATATCCTCCAGGAGCTGGAGCAGAAGACGACGGTCCAGTACATCATCCTCACCGTGCCCACCCTGGGCGGCGTTCCCATCGAGCGCTTCGCCCTGAACCTGGCCGACACGCAATGGAAGCTCGGCCAGGCCGGCAAGGATAACGGCTTCCTGTTCGTGCTGGCCCAGCAGGATCGGGAATACTGGTTCACCGTCGGTCGCGGGCTGGAATCCGTGCTGCCGAACGCGCTGTGCGCCCGCATCGGGGAGAACACACTCGTGCCTCTCCTGAGACAGGGCCGGATGAGCGACGGAATCTATCGCGCGAACTTCGAAGCCATCCGGACCATCGCGCGCGCGAGCGGTGTGACACTGTCCCGGATGCCGGCGCCGAGCATTGCGGTCGTACCGCGGCCCACGCCGCAACGACGCGGAGTGATGGCCGAACGGGAACCCGGCACGACGCCCCGACCGGCGCCGCGCCCGCCTGTGACAACCTACCATCCCCCGCACCGACCCGTCCGGGGCCAGAGCGACAAGTTCATGTTCGGACTGCCGTTTTGCTGCGCGATGCTGCTGATCCCCATGGTCCTGTTCCTGGGCCTCGCCGGTCGCTTGACGAGCGGGCGCGGAATCGGACTAGGACGCTCCTCATGGTTCGGGCCATCGACGCGGCGGAACACGGACGATTTCGGCTTTCAGCAACACCACCTTCACCATCATCACACCGGCATGTTCGGAGGCCCCTTCGGCGGCGGCTTCGGTGGATTCGGAGGCAGTATGGGTGGCCATCACGGCCGGCACATGGGCGGCGGTTTCGGCCATTCCGGTGGTGGCGGCGGCCATTTCGGAGGCGGTGGCGGTGGTCACTTCGGCGGGGGCGGTGCCGGCGGGAAATGGTAGAATCGAGCCGACGGACCTCGACGACGAAAGGAGATGTCTCGTGAGAAACAACGGCCGCGCGAATTCATTGGTCGCGATTCTTCTGATAGGCCTTCTGGCCCTGATGCTGCTGATGGGTATCGGCTTGATGGGCCGGGCCAAGAGCGGCAACAAGAAGGTGGTCGCCCTAAGCGCCGCCGCCGACACGGCCTGGGCCGAGGTTGAGAAAGCCCTCACGCCGCGTTACGACCTGGTCCCCGGCCTCGTCGAAGTCGCCCGCGGCTACGCGACTAACGACCAGGACCTCTTCACGCGCGTGACCGACGCCCGCGCGAAGTACCTCGTGGCGGCCGGAACCGGCGCTGAAGTCGAGGCCGCCAACCGGCTCGAAGGCCTTCTCACCCAACTGCTGGCCCTGCAGGACCAGTCCCCGCAACTAAGAGGCAACGAAACCTTCCGCGCCCTGAACGTCGCCCTGGCCGCCACCGACCCCGCCGTCGCCACCGCGCGGAATCAGTATAATGACACCGCCCGTGCCCTGAACGATTACCTGAGCACCCCCTTCGGCCTGCGCCTCGCCCAGAAATCCAACATCCACCCCCGCCCGTACTTCCAGCCCCCCGCCTCGACTGGGCACCAGGGCCTGCTCTCAGAATAGCAGTCAAGGGCATATGGGGGCTGACGAGCAGAAGAACGGTTTCGCGAGCGGATGTGTCATGCATGAAAACAAAATCGGTAGACGCCGATTTTTCCGGCGGCTACCGATCTTTTCCAGATGACTCAGTTGTCCGCGCCGAGGGACTTACCCGCGGACACGCCGCGCCAGACCGGTGATGCCGGCGCCGAGCAGACACAGCAGCATCGCGCCCGGAGCGGGGATCGGAGCGGCATCGCTCGTGACCGTGACGTCGGCGAATGTCGCCGAGTGTGTGGCGCCATAGCCGTACAGGCCGTAGAAGACCTGCATATGGGTCATGTCGCCGGTGAAGGTCATGCCGGCCGGAGTCAATTCTATCGTGCTCCAATTCCCGTCTGTCTCGAAGCCCTGGGCCAACGTGTTGATGGTCATGAAGGCTTCGCCCGTGGTGGCACTGGTGGCGCGAAAATTCATGACGACGTTGTACAGCCCGGCGGTGTTCGCGGTTTCGCCGTTCTGCCAGGGATCGACGCCATCACGGTCCCACCAGACCCGGTGGTTGTTACCCGGAGTCGGGGGAACGCCCGGCAGGTTATAGGCGCCTTCGCCTTGGCCGCTCTGTTTCTGGAGAATGAGCTTGTCATCCATGTCCAGCGTGGGTGACCCGACGGGATCCGGGGCAAAGGTGCCCGCTGCGTAGTCGTAATCGGTGGCGAGCCACACGCCCTTGGCATTGGGGTTGAAATCGCTGCCGCCTACCTGCCGGATGCCCAGTTCAGACCAAGCATGAGCACCGGCCAGGTCCTGCATTCCAGTGAGATTCGCGGTGAACGAGACGGTGATATCGCTATTCGTCAGGTCCCAGATCGGATCGAAATGGCCCGCCTGATAACCGCCGGAGACGGTGACGGTGCCGAGATCGATGGTTGCCCCCCACGCCGGCACGGTGAGCAAGACACAGGCACATGCTGCAACGACCACCCTCTTCATCATCGCTGGATGTCTCATCTCATTCTCCTCCAATATCTCACCTATCCAATCACCGTTGCCAAGAAATGAAGAATGCGAGAACGTGATTCTTGATTGTGTGACGTGGGCCGCCGTGCCACTTCCCATCTTCCGTGTCTTGCCCAAATTAGCCACCGACTGACGATGCGTCAAGACAAATCCTACAATAACGTAGGAATTTATTCCGCCTCTGCGACCCTCTGCTCTGGTCGGGAATACGTGGTCGTTTGGACTTCGTGCGTGAGACTTAGAGACCACTTCTGCCGGTCACAAGTGCTGCACGCGACGCGGCTTGCGAGTAATATGGGGAAATATACATAAATCATGGAACTAAGGGATAGGTGAAAGCGTCTTATATGTATGGTAAGGAGTGAACGTACGGAAGTACGACGTGAGCAAGGCAGGCAACTTGGCGGGCAGCGCGATGGCCGGCGAACAGCAGAGGAGGGCGAATTGGGTTCGTTTGCGCAAACAGGTCACCCGGCCAGGGGTGGGCCGGCATGCATTCCCGACCCCTGATCCCGACCCCTGCCCCCTGTCGATGCACAACTGCGCGAAACGAAGCCAATTTGGACCGGGGTGGAAGGAAGGCGGGAGGTCGGGAGCATTTTTCGCGAAGGCGGTATACTAAACGGCCTCCGACGGTTGTTGTATGGGCGACAGTCGATTGTCGCAGACGTGAAAGAAGGAGCCGTACATGCTGGATGACAAGCTACTAATCTGGCAATTCAATCGGGGCCGCGGCGAGGCCTTGCACCGGATCTATGAGAAGTACAAGCACGATCTGGTGACCCTGGCTGCATCGCTGCTGACGGATCTCGGGCTGGCCGAGGACGTGGTGCACGACGTCTTCATCGGCTTCATCGGCTCGACCGGCAAGTTCCGGCTAACCGGAAGTCTCAAGGGCTATCTCTGCACGTGCGTGGCCAACGCCGCACGCAACTGCAACAAAGCCGAGCGCCGGCGCCGGCACGGAGCGGCCGAGGTTCAGCGCCGCGCCACCGCGCAGGAGGCGGGCCCTCCGGTTTCCGAGGTCACGCTGAATGAGGAATTCGACCGGCTGACCGAGGCGCTCGACCAATTGCCGTACGAGCAGCGGGAGGTGCTGGTCCTGCGGGTCTACGGCGGGCTGACTTTCGCCGCCATCGCGGCCCAGCAGAACGCATCGATCTATACCGTCCAGGGGCGTTACCGGTACGCCCTGGACAAGATGCGAACCTGCCTGGCGCAGATGGAACCCGCAACACTGAAGCTCTTTTCCGAGGCGTCCGCCCCGAGATCCCGGGAGGTGTCACTGTGAAACCCCAGAAGAATATACCGAACTTCATGAAATCCGTAAGAATCGAAGCCAGCGCCGGTCTGGATGCCCGTGTTCACGGTGACATCGACCGGGCCCTGGCCGAAACCCAACAGACGCTCACGGTTCCGCGTGAACCGAGTGTAAGGAGAATCCTAATGAGAAGTCCCTTTGTGAAGCTAAGCATAGCGGCGGTGGTAGTGATCGCCGTTCTGGTCGTTGCCCTGCCCGGGCCGGGCGGAAAACTCGCCATTGGCGAAGTCATCAAACCCCTTCTTTACGCCCGCACGATCGCCTACGACTTCATTCTCGGCGACAACCCCGCCAGCCCGGTGATCCACGACATCGTCGTCGGCAACCGCATCCGCCGCACGATGTCCAACCTGCCCCTGGTCATGATCCTCGACCTGGACAGCGGCAAGATGATGACGCTGGAAGCCCAGGGCCAGACCGCCCTGATCGTGGACATTTCGGGGCAGACTACACAGGGCACCGAGAATATCCTGAAGATGATCCGGGACATCGTGCAGGACATCGCGGACCACCCGCAGGACGTGCAGGACCTGGGCGAACGCCGCATCGACGGGCGCAACACGGTCGGCTTTCTGATCAAGAACCCCCGCGAGAAGCTCCACATCTGGGCCGACATGAAGACGGGTACGCCGGTCCTCATCGAGCTGCATGGCATGCAGTCGTTTGTGACGCTCAGGAACATCGAATTCGACATCGCCGTGAACGATGCGCAGGTCAGCATGGATATCCCGGCCGGGTACACCGTCAAAGAGAGCAATATGAAGATGGGCGATTTCACGGAGGAGGATCTCATCGTCGGCCTCCGCGTCTGGGCCCAGATCGTCAACGACGGCGTCTTCCCGGACACGGTCAGCGCCGCGGCGTGCATGGAACAGATGCCCAAACTCGTGGAGAAGATGGGCCAGTTGAACCTGCCGGAGGAAGAGGGAACGAAGCTCGGCATGGGCTATGGCAAGTTGTCGGGCTTCCTCATGGTGCTCGACCACCAGGGCGAGTGGCACTATGCCGGCAAGGGCGTGACTCTCGGCGACGCAAGCAAGGTGGTCTTCTGGTATCGCCTCGGCGACGCCAAGACCTACCGCGTCATCTACGGCGACCTCCGCCTCGAGGACGTCGAGCCCGACCGCCTGCCGAAGTAGCACACTCACGGCAATTCGTTCAGGGCGTTCGGATCCGACCCCGGACGCCCTGTCGATTCCCAGAGCAACGTGTTCTCTCGACATCCGAATACGAGTATCCCGAGCGCTTTGGCTCTGTTCGCGGGCGCTTCACCCAATGTGCCATCCCCAAGCCCCGCGGACTTGCGGCTGCCGCCCCAGCTTGCCACGCGTACGTCCAGGGGCTATAATGATCTGCTGGTAAGTGCGGCGAACTCAATGAACACAACCAACACGCGAGTTCCGGAGCAAGGAGAGAACGATGAGCACGTACAGCTATGCAGGCGAGGAATTCTGGCAAGGGGCTGAGTGGTCTGGGTTGAACTCTCTCATACATGGCTTTGCGGCCCGCAAACTCCAGATGGTCTATGTCCATTGGGTAGTGCTTCTGATCTTCATTATTGCTGCAGTATGGGCCGTGGTTGTGTTGATCCAGAGACGCCGGCAACTCGCGCAAGTCGTGCCACTCTGGACAGTCCCGCTGCTGTTGGTCTACTGTGTCTTAGCTGGGCTGTGGTGGTTCAACACGCTTGGCTTCTATCACGCGATGATGGACTGGTCTCTGGGCAAACGCCTGCTGTCCATGTTGAGGTCCGTGGGCGTTGCGGCTATCCCGATCATCGGTCTGTATCTGGGCCAGCCTTCCGCCTCAGTCAAGTCCATGACGGGGAAGGACCGTGTGGTCTTGCATCTGGCAGTCTTCCCTATCGTTCACTGCCTGTTGACCACGGTATACATGCTCAATCAGAACTTTGTTGTGGAATGATGCTTGTTGACGTGATGGGGGACTTGCGGCACTATAATTGGCATGACAGACACAGCAGGCAAGGCTCCAAATGAAAGTGCGGTCGAGGCGCGGTATCTCGTGATGCCGGAACAGGCGAACCCGCAGGGGACGGCATTTGGCGGTGCGATCGTGGCGTGGATCGACATGGTGGCCGCTATGACCGCCCAGCGGCATTGCGGGTGCGAAGTCGTCACGGCGGGAATCGATTCGCTGGTCTTCAAGGAACCCATCCGGATCGGCGACCAGGTCGTGCTGAAAGCCGCGGTCAACTACGTGAGCCGGTCCTCGATGGAGGTGGGCGTCCAGGTCACGCGTGAAAACCCCTTCACCGGCGAACGCCGCGTCGCCACGACCGCACACCTGACCCTGGTGGCTCTCGATGCCAACGGCCGCCCCACGCGCGCCCCCGCCCTGCTGCCGCAAACGCCCGACGAGCTGGAGCGTTTCGAGCACGCCAAAGTCCGCGTCCAGGCGCGCAAAGACCTGCTCCGAGCGTTGAGGAACGGCCCCAAACCACAGCCGTAGGGCCGTAGGCGCGTATGGCCTACAGCCTCCGGTCTACAGCCTTGTCTGCCGGCTTCCCGGCGTGACCCGCGGGCACTTCTTTGATCGCCGGCCGGGCCGCAGCGTGCGGCGCTGGCTTTTCCACCAGCAACTGGCGCTTCTGGTAGCACTGCTCGCGGAACACGGCGATCTCGGCGGCGAGGTTCGGATTGGGGGAATCGCCGAAGAAGGCGTGTACGATCGGGAAGACGAGGTCGGGCTTGGTCTTGCGGAACTCGTGGACCATCGCCTCCATCTTGGCGGTCGCGACACCCTCCTGCATGCAGGTGAACGGGCCGACGTGGAAGATGCCGGAGATGTGCGGCTTCCGGTCTGCCGCGGCCTGCCCATCGTGGGACTCGATCAATTCGTGCATCAGGTAGTAGGCGATGCCCGTACTGAGGGGCGACTCGCCTTCGATGTCACCATGGATCTCGTGCTCGCGTTCGAGTGTTTCGATGATTTCCATCGGGTGCGGCAGCACGTGCCGGCCTTCGAGCACGGCGTGGAACGGCGCGTCCAGCTTATCGATGACCGATCCCATGTACCGGCTCTTGAACATGCTCTGGAGCGCTTTGCCCGTTGCTTTCCACAGCCGGCGCGGATCGCCGGAGGTCAGGCCCAGCCGGGCGTCGCGCTTGGCGCTGCGCAGGTTGATGCGGTTGACGTAGAGCAGCCAGTCCGTGATCGGATCGCGCACGATCTCCAGCCCGCACTCTTCCAGCTGGTCGGCGACGTGACCTGTGAACGGGTCGTGCATGCGCATGTAAATTTCGCCGATGTAGAGGACCAGCGGGAAACGCTCGCCGGGGCGCAGCTTCAGTCCCTGGAAGAGCGAGACGGTCTGGCGGCCCCAGTGCACCAGGTCGCTCGTGCGGCCCCCTTCGGCCACGACCTGGCCGAGCTGTTCGAGCTGCCGCTGTTTGAGCGCGTCGGCGACGTTACGATCGACGACATAGGGCCGAAAGCGCCGATAGACGTCCTCCAGCAGATCGGCGGCGTGGATGCCCTTGAACAGGACCTGCTGCATCTTGATCTTGTCCAGCGCGCCCAGCCCCGCCGGGGTGGGAACGTCGATATAGTCGGTTTCCGAGGACGGTCCCACGACCGGGACATTGGCCAATCCCTCGGCCGCCATGAAATGCCGCAGCAGCTCGACGTATTTGCCGAACCGGCACGGGCCGCTGGTGGTCGGGAGCAGCACCAGGTAGTGTTGCTCGACGTAGACCTTGCCGTTCTTCTCGATTTGTTCGTTCAGGAAACCGATGGCGTCACCCACGACGCCCTTGAGCGGGTGACAGACTTCCGTATAGATGTGCTTGCGGGCCGCCTCGTTGCCGCGCGGCGTGTTCGTCGGCAGCACCCGGCCGTTGATCCCGAAGAAATGCAGTCCGGCCGCCACCACGTGGCTGGCATCGCCCATGTAGGGAATGAGCCAGGTGCGCTGATCGGGACTGTGCCTGGGCGGCAGCTCGATCCGCCGGCGGTCCAGCCCGCCCGGCTGGCTCTGGCTGACCACGCGCTCATGCGCCTCGGTTCGTGTCACGAAGGGGGCATTGTTCGTCTGGGCATCGGTGACCAGGACGAGCTGCGGCTTGCCGGCCGCCTGCTGAATCCGCTCCTCATGGTAGATTTTCAGGCTGTCCGGCCCGCACGCGAAGTTGATCATGCGGATCGGGAACAGCTGCGGGTGCTCGGCCACGAACAGGTTGGCCTTGAGGATCTTGACGCTCTCCACCCAGAATTCGTTCTCGACGATCCGGTCGAGGGGAATGCCGAGGAATTTGTGTTCGAGGAAGATCTGCGGGATGTACTCGAGCCCGCGCACTTCGGCGAACATGCTGCCCGAATGCGAGCTGGCCTCGGGGTCGAGCACGACGTAGTCGCGGCCGATGCCGACGTAGGCCTTGATGTGCTCGCGCTCGATGCGCTCCAGGAACTTGTCGCCCTCGGCGTACAGCTCGTTCAGGAACGCCTTTTCGGCGGCTTCGGCGTAGTCCAGGGCGTCCTTGACCTGCTTGTCCGTCAGCGGGAACCCGACGCGCTCGAATTCCTTGCGGATCTCGCGCACCAGCAGGGGCCGGTCCTCGAAGTGCAGGATCGGGTTGAACTGCTTGTGCTTGTCGAGCGAGAGCACGTCGTTGAGGACGTAGCCCTCGGATTCCGTGTAGATGCAATACTTCAGGTCGGGCCCCTTTGGCTGGCGCTGCTCGATGAAGCTGGGATTGAAGAGGTATTCCACCGCCGGATGGTCGTTGAGCACCGCGGCGTGTCCCGTCGCCAGCTTGCGGGCGATGCAGAATTCCGTGCGCGAACGATCGACGCCGATCTTGGCGATTTCCTTGTCGCTGCGTGGGGACACGACCGGATAGAACCCGAGTTTGCGGAACAGCGCCGCGCTCCAGATGCCCTTTTCGCCGACGCTGGTCATGCTGCGTTTGACGCCGACGGTCGGGCCGGTCGGTGTCACCGAGTCGATCTCGCTCAGCAGGGCGCCCTGCTTCTTGAAGTGCTTCTCGTAGATCTTATGATAGCGGTCGACGTAGTTGACCTTGGGCTTGCGGACGCTTTCGGAGTTGCCGCGGGGACAGAAGCCGCCCGTGATGATCTCGTCGCTCTCGATCGTAAAGACCTCGAGCTGGCAATCGCGCATGCCGCAGGTCTTCTCGGCGAAGAGGTCGCGGCACGGAAGCTTTTTCTTGTTGAACGGCATGTCGACGAGGTCCCAGCCGCGGAACGCCGTGCCGTAGGGTTTGCCTTCCCGGCCGGCACGCTTGATCTGCTCGATGATGTCCAGGGCCTGGCCCCAGGCGCCGAACATCTCGCGATGGGGATAGGCCTCGATGTGCTTGTCCGTGACCTGGGCCAGCGCCGCCAGGAACGCCCGGCCCAGCGCCGGACCGCCCTGCGCGGAGCAGTTCTGACCCACGTGCTGCGCGCCGCCCACGAATTTGTAGTAGTAGCTGGCCGCGGTGCCGCGGAGGATGGCGGCGGCGATCTCGTCCCGGCTGAACCCCTCGGCGATGAGACGGTTCTCGTCCATTTCCATGAACACGCCGCACGTCGAGTCGATGATCGGGACGCGCGGCGCCCGCAGTGCCGCCTCCTGGAGCGTGTCTTCGACGTTCAGATTGATCACGTCGGCCATGTTCTCCAGGGTCTGGCCCGACCCGGCCTGGCAACTGTAGTTCATCTTCGCTTCTTTGACCGTGCCGTCCTTGCCGAAGCAGGTGAACTTCATGTCCTGGCCGCCGATCTCGAAGATCGTGTCGACGTTCGGATTGCGATAGCGCACGCCGAGGGCGTGACACGTGATTTCATCGGTGATGCGATCGACGCAGACGGTGCCCTGCTTTTCCAGCTCCTTGAGCTTCTGCTTGCTGACGAGGATGCGCTCGTACAGCTTGCGGGCGGACCCCGTGGCGCCGACGCCGCGGACCATGACGCGGTTGCGGTGCCGCATCAGGTAACGCAGGACGTTCTTGAGTGACTCTTCCGGATTGCCGTGCGTCTTGATGTAGAGCTTGTCGAGGAGCGTGCCGGTCTTGATGTCGACGAGCGCGCCTTTGGTGGTGGTGCTGCCGCCGTCGATGCCCAGCACGACCTCCGTGCCGGCCGGGATGTCGCCGGCGAGTTGTTCGCTGTCGTTCCGGACCTGGGACATGCTGTCCGCCAGCGGCGGCGCGAAGTTGCGGTTCTCGCGATTCTGCGCCGCGACCGCGGCCACCTGCTCGATGTCGAACACATAGCTGTTGCCGTCTTCGAGCGCCTTGAGGGCGGCGCCGACCGCGGCGACATTCTCATAATGCTTCGGCCGGACCACCGGCAGGCCCACGAGCTTTTCGAGGTTCGCGCGGATCAGATCATTGCCGAACACGCCCCCCGTGCAGACCGCCACGGGCGGCTTGTCGCCGCCGCGCAGGTCACGCGAGCCGAGCACGTCGATGGCATAGTTCCGAGCCACTGTGCGGAAGAGGCCCGCGAGGTTGTCCACGCGCGTGGCGCCTTCATTTTGCTTGTGGATAAGGTCGGATTGCACGACCACGCCGCAACGGGCGAGGAACTCGCTGGGCTCGGTCGAATGTTTGGCTTCTTCCTGGGCGCAGGCGAGCATATGTTCGATGCGGAGCTGCAATTGCTCGCGGTTGCGGGCGATGGCCATCTCGCGTTCGATCGGGTTCGAGATTTGGCCGGGGTCGACCAGCTCGGGGGCCGGGGTCTCGCCCTGGAAGAGCCGCCGACACTGCTTCTCGACCAGCATGCCGGAACCGCCACCGCACTTGGTGCCGCTGCGCCACTCGCGGATGATGCGACGGTCATCGATGACCGCCAAGCTGAAGAAGTACGTGTCTTTGGCACCGATATGAAACACCAGCTGGGCCGTCGGGGCAATGGCGCCGACGCCTTTGGGGATCGCGACACTGTCATAAACGTAAGTCACGCCAGGCATTACGGACGGGAAAGTCGCGGCGGCGCTCCCGGTTAGCGCGGTGCTATCAATCGCGCCTCGGCCGAACCGGCCCGTGACATCACGCCAGGCTTCGACGAGCGCGCCAAGCGGATTAGCAAAGTGCATCAGCGGTCGCGGTGCGTAAATGACCGACCCATTCTTGTCCAGGACGGCACAGTGAAGCGAATTGCTCCCTATGTCCACGCCCATGTACAGTTGGCCCCTCTCGCTCGGGGGTACATTCTTGCTGCCTGATTGCATGGCCAAGAGACGGTATCCTCTAATAACAGGAAAAGTCACACAACCGGTGCGACAACAGATCTGACAGTGTTAGATTTGTGCGAAATTTACTCACCGTGCCTTGTATTAATCACAAAGTGTGAATTTGTCAAGGATAACCGGTCCCTCATTTAACAGCTTATCCACAGCAGTAATATAGGCAAGATTATCGTATCTATAATGCCCAAATAGACTTAGAAAAAGCCTCTTCCCAGTGCTAACAATGAGGATGTGCATATGACTTATATTGCTACCGTTTACTTCAGAATAACCAATAGAATAACCTCTTCTCCACATGCGTTAGATCTGTCGGGCAAATCCGAAAAAATATTTGACCCTATTGTCGACAGGCTCTATATTGGCGTGCTGAATGCTTTGTCGCAAGGGGTAGATATGGGTCGTAAGACCCGTGGGGTCGGTTGCATCACGGCATGGCCGGCTCAAGCCTCCGACAAAGTCTTGCCGGACCGCTTCGCAGCGGCCTCCGTGAGCATAGGTTTGATTTCTGATGTGTGATGTTTGATTGGCTTGGCGTTTTGTGCGCTTGGTTCAATGTTTCAAATCATACATCGACCATCTTACGTCAAACATCGGGTTTACCCGGTGGTGTAATGGTAACACATGAGGTTTTGGTCCTCATATTCCTGGTTCGAGTCCAGGCCGGGTAGTTGTTATCTCATGTGCTGATAGAGAGTTAGCTATGGCAAAGAAAGTAGCGGTTATTCTGGCGGCAGGCATCAGCAAGCGCATGAACACGCGTTTGCCCAAGGTCTTGCACGAAGTAACTGGTCGCCCGATGCTGGCTTACGTGCTCGATGCTTGCAGAAGTGTGGGCGTTGAAAAGATTTACGTCATAGTCGGCTTCGGGGCCGATCAGGTTCAGGAACGCTTTGCCGACGCGAAGGACATCGTGTGGGTGACCCAGCCGAAGCAACTGGGCACAGCCCACGCGGTGAAGTGCTGCAAGGAGCACCTTCAGAATTTCAACGGGCAAACGCTGGTTCTGTGCGGCGACGGTCCGCTGATCAGGTCGGCGACGCTCAGGACACTCATTGAAAAGGGGGAAAGCGAGCAATCGGCGGCGACCCTGGCGACGGCCGTGCTGGAGGATCCGACCGGGTATGGCCGGATCCTCCGCGACAGCTATGGCAACATTCAGGGCATCGTGGAGCACAGCGACTGCACCCCGCAGCAGTTGGCGATCACCGAGGTCAACCCCAGCTACTACCTTTTCGATAACCAGTTGCTGTTCAGCACGTTAGAGAAGGTCAAGCCCAACAACGTCAAGAACGAATACTACCTCACCGACGCGCTTTCGCTCATCATCAGCGGCGGCCACAAGGTGATCGCGGTCACAGCGGTCCGGCCGGAAGAAGCCATGGGCGTGAACAGCCGATCCCAGCTCAGCGTCGTCAGCAAGATCATGGAACACCGCATCCAGCAGGAACTTATGGAGAGCGGCGTAACGATCGTCGACCCCGAAAACACCTGGATCGATGCCCGGGCCATGATCGGACAGGACACTGTCATCGAGCCCTTTACCTACATTCACGGCCAAGTGAAGATCGGTTCCGGCTGCCGGATTGGACCGTTCGCCTACCTGCGGCACGGCACGGTCATCGGCAATGATGTTGTGCTGGGTGTGTTTACGGAGGTCAAGAACGCGACTCTGGCCGACGGCGTTCGCGCGAGGCATCACAGCTATTTGGGTGATGCTAATATCGGACGTAATGTCAATATCGGGGCCGGCTCCATCACCGCCAACTTCGACGGCCAGGCGATCAACCAGACGACCGTCGGCGACGACTCCTACATCGGCTCCGGGTCGGTTCTGGTCGCCCCGCTGTCTGTGGAGGCGGGCGCCCATATCCCGGCGGGGGCGGTGGTATCGCAAGAGAATGTCGGCGTCGTCAAACGAGAACGCCGGAGCGGCAGTTGAACTATGGAGAGTTTGGACCAGCACCGAAGGATAAGCCGACGATGTTTCTGAACGACAACCTGAAAATATTCTCGGGCAGCAGCAATCCCGAACTGACCAGTTCGGTGTGCAAGTATCTCGGCATTCCGGTCGGCGGCTCGAAGATCAGCAAGTTCCCGGACGGCGAGAAGGTGATCCGGATCGAGGATGACGTTCGCGGCCGGGATTGTTTCGTCGTTCAATCCACGTGCCGTCCACAGGATGAGCACCTGATGGAGCTTTTGATTTATCTCGACTGCCTCAGGCGCGCCAGCGCCCGGCGGGTCACGGCGGTGATCCCCTACTACGGGTATGCCCGGCAGGACCGCAAGGACGAGGGACGCGTGCCCATTACGGCCAAACTGGTCGCCAACCTCATCACCGAGGCCGGCGCGGATCGGGCGCTCGCCATCGACCTGCACGCCCATCAGTTGCAGGGGTTCTTCGATATTCCGGTGGATCACCTCACGGGCGAGCTGGTGCTGTGCCGGCATTTCCAGGAAAAGGGGATCGAGAAACTAACGGTCGTGTCCCCCGACGTCGGCAACATCAAGATCGGTTCGCGTTACGCCACGCACCTCGGCGGCGACCTGGCCATCGTCCACAAGCGACGGGTTAGCGGTGACCAGGTCCGGGCGGACGAGCTGATCGGCCGGGTCGAGGGACGGAACATCCTGATGGTGGACGATATCATCGCCACCGCCGGGACGGTGTGCAGCGCGGCCGAGCTGGTGAAGGCCCGCGGCGCGGGACGCATCGTCGTCGGCGCCACGCACGGCGTGTTCGCCGGACCGGCGCTCGAGCGGCTCGCCGCGGCGCCCATCGATGAAGTCGTCGTGACCGACACCATTCCGCTCAACGACGAGGCCAAAAAGTCGAAGAAGATCAAGGTCCTCAGCGCCGCCGCCATGCTGGGGGAGGCGATCAAGAGAATTCACCGCAACGAATCCGTGAGCAGCCTGTTCGCTGCCCAGTAAGGGATATACACAACAGAACGAATCAGCGTTAACGATTTGACAGTTTTCGAGGCAACAAAGCATGAATGAGACGTCGGTAATGGAAGCTCGCTTGAGAGAGCAAAAGGGTTCGAAGACCGCCGCACGGGTCCGCAAAGAGGGACGCGTCCCGGCCGTCGTGTACGGGCACAAAGAAGAGCCGGTCTGCATCTCGCTCGATACGCACGAGTTCGTCGAGGCGGTGCACCACGGCCAGCGCCTGCTGGATGTGAAGATCGGGCCGGAGCCCCAGAAGCTGCTGATCAAAGAGCTGCAATATGACTATCTCGGCAAGAACATCATCCACGTCGATCTGATCCGCGTCGATGTCACTGAAGTCATCGAAGTGAACGTTCCGATCGAGTACAAGGGCGTCGCCAAGGGCACGCAGGAAGGCGGCGTCGTCGAGCAGCACGCCACCAGCATCCTGGTCAAGTGCCTCGCGATCAACATTCCGGCCTCCCTGGTCGTCCCGATCAAGGACCTGGGCCTGGACGGCACGATTTTCGCCCGCGAGATCAAGCTGCCCGAGGGCGTGACATTGGCCAGCCCGGCCGATACGCTCCTGGTGGCCTGCCGCGAGCAGCTCGAAGTGAAGACGACCGAGGAAGTCACGGCCGAAGCGCCGGCGGCCCCGGAAGTCATCACCAAGGGCAAGGCAGAGGAAGAAGGCGAAGCCGCTGCGGAAGAGAAAGAAAAGAAGGCTTAAGCGCGTTGTTCTGGGCCGCAATCGATGGCGGAACTCAAGCTCGTTGTCGGTCTGGGAAACCCGGGTCCGGAATATGCCGAGACGCGGCATAACCTGGGTTTCAAGGTGGTCGAGGCCCTCGAAGAGGTCCTGGCCACGGAAGTCAAGAAGCAGAAGTTCGGCGCCCGGGTGGGCGAAGGGTCGTACCGGGGTCAAAGAGTGATGCTGATGAAGCCATGGGAATACATGAATCGCAGCGGGCAGGCGGTGGCCACCGCGGTGGGCTTTTACAAGCTGCCCCTGACGGACCTCCTGGTCGTCAGCGACGACTTCGCTCTGGACACCGGCCGCATCCGTCTGCGGGCGCAAGGCTCCGCCGGCGGTCACAACGGGCTGAACGACATCATCGCCAGGCTCGGCAGCGATGCGTTTGGCCGCTGTCGGGTCGGGATCGGCCACGTGAGTGGCGCCGCCGCGGCGAGTTACGTGCTCGGCCGGCCGGCCGACGACGAGAAGCCGCTCTTGAATGAGGCGATCCTCAAGGCACGGGAAGCCGTGCTCTGCTGGATCGAGTTCGGCATAAACAAGGCAATGAACCTATTCAACACCGGATCGCCCTCGGCAGACGGCGACCAGTGAATCCACCGCTCCGGCGGGATGGGATTGAAACAGACAATCGGGAGGTAACTGGCTTGGAAACAGTTGTAACGAAGAAATTGTATGAGGCGATGTTCCTGGTCGACTCGGCGCTGGCGACGGCGGATTGGGATGGCACGGTGGCCTTCATCAACAATGTCCTGCAGCGCGCCGAGGCGGAAGTGGTCGTACTGAGGAAATGGCAGGAGCGCAAGCTCACGTACGATATTCAGCACAAGAGCCGCGGCACGTACATCCTGTGCTACTTCAAGGCCGACGGCCGCAAGGTCGGCGGCATCGAGAAGGACGTGCAATTGTCGGAAAAGATCATGCGCGTGCTGATCCTCACGACCGAGGACCGTCCGCCCCTCATGGTCGAGAAGGACATCAAGGGCGAATTCCAGGCCCCGCCGGCCGAGCTGACCCTCGGTGGCGGCGAGCCGCGTGAACGCCGGCCGCGCTATAACAATTCCGAAGAGCGTGCTCCGTCGTTTGACGAACTGGCGGAAGGTCCGGAAGCCGAAAAAGCCTGAAACGTAGGATTGCGGATCCATGATTGTCGATTGGGGATTGGCGCCGATACGGCTAATCCGCCAGCCGAAATCCACAATCCGCAATTGGAGTTTGATCATGGCAAGCTTTAACAAAGTGCTGTTGATGGGCAATCTCACCCGAGACCCGCAACTGTCCTACACGCCGAGCCAGACGGCGGTCGTCGATTTCGGCATGGCGACCAACCGGCGCTGGACGGCGCAGGACGGCAGCCAGAAGGACGAAACGTGCTTCGTGGACTGCCGGGCTTTCGGCAAGACGGCCGACACCATCAACAAGTTCTTCAAGAAGGGTAAGCCCATCTTCGTCGAAGGTCGGCTCACCTATGATAGCTGGACGGCGCAGGACGGCACAAAGAAGAGCCGCCTCCGCGTGACGGTGGAGACGTTCCAGTTCATGCCCACCGGCGGCGGACCGGGTGGTCCCGGCGGTGGCCAGGGCGCCGAGCAGCCCTATCCGGGCGAGGAAGGCGAATCGATGCCGTCCCCCGGCCGCGGACCGGCCGCGCCGAATGACGATATTCCATTTTGACAACGCGTAGTGGACAACCCACATAGATCGCAGGCAATGAGGTAAAGAATGATACCAGCAAGAGGCAATAACAACGCTAACGCCAACAAGAGGAGAACCGGCTTCACAGGGGCCAGAGATCAGACGCAGTGCCGCTTCTGCCGGGGCAAGATCGCCTACATCGACTACAAAGACGTCGAGACGCTGCAGAAGCTGCTGACCAACCGCGGCAAGATCTATTCGCGCAAGCGCAGCGGCAACTGTGCCGGCTGCCAGCGCAAAGCCAAACGCGCGATCAAGCGGGCCCGTTTCATGGCCCTGCTGCCGTACACGGCGTAACGAGGATCTACGATTTACAATTTGCTATTTGCGATGTGGGCGTCACGCCTGATCGTAACCAGCAAATCATAAATAGTACTTAACCGATACGAGGTAAACGTATGAAGGTATTGTTGTGTGAAGACGTCAAAAAAATAGGGTGGCTCGGCGACATCGTCGAGGTCAAAGAGGGCTATGCGCGGAACTTCCTCCTGCCCCAGGGCCTGGCGAAGGTCGCGACCGAGAACAACATTCGGGCCCTCGCCCAGAAGAAGGCGCAGCGGGCCGAGGAGCGCATGAAGGAACGCAAGCGTCTGGAAGCCGCCGCCCAGGCGGTGGACGGTGCCGAGGTCGTGCTCGCCGCCAAGGCCAACGAACAGGGCCACCTGTTCGGGTCCATCAGCGAGACCATGATCGCCGCCAACCTGCGCGACCAGGGCTTCGCGGTGGCCGACGAGATCGTGAAGCTGCGCGAGCACATCAAGGAAGTCGGCACGCACGAGGTCACGCTGAAGTTCGACGACGACCTGAAGGCCACCGTCAAGGTCACCGTGGTGGCGGAGAAGGCCGAGGGCGAAGGCGCCGAGGAAACTCCGCAGACCGAGGAGAGCGCCGAAGCCGTGACGGAAGACCAGGAACAGGCGTAAGCCGCCGGGCCTCCCCACCGCTACAGGTTTGCTACGGGGACATTCTGCTTTTTCGAGTCGTGGCACGACCCGGAAAAGTGGAATGTCCTCTTTCTTTGCGCGCCGGCCAGCACGCCTCCGGGTCGGGGTTCGTATACCTTGGTGAAGGTTCGTCTGCCTGACGACAGGGACATATAGAGGAATGGAGGTGTTACGCATGGCTGAAGAAGCGACCTATGCGGAAGAAGATATGACGTTCATGCGCGGGGTGCAGGAGATCGCGCCGGTGACACGGACGGACTCCTGGCGGCGCAACTACGAGGCGAACCCGGCGTTGCGGGGTGAGTTTCTATCCATCTGCGAAATGAAAAGGGGTTGACGACAGTGGCGGCCGATGCGTTCATCGCGGTGGGCTCGAACGTCTTGCCCGAGGACAATGTCCCCCGGGCGTTGGCCCGACTCAGAACGCATTTGTCCATCGTGGCGGTCTCGACGTTTTACCGCACGACCGCGGTGGGCCGGCCGGGGCAGCCGGACTTTGTCAATGGCGTCGTCGCCATCCGCACCGCACGACCGCCGCGCGAAGTGAAATTCGACGTGCTGCGGAGGATCGAGGCCGAGCTGGGGCGGGTGCGTACTGCCGATAAGTATGCGGCCCGGACGATCGACCTCGATCTGCTCCTCTACGGGACGATGGTCGTCGACACGCCCGATCTGCACCTGCCGGACGCCACGATCCGAAGCTACCCCTTCGTAGCCATTCCACTGCTGGAGCTCGCCTGCGACCTGATCCTGCCCGATACGCGCACGCCGCTCTCAGAAGAGGCCGTCATCAAGTCCGGCGCCGGGATGTATCCCCTGCCGGATCTGACCGCATCCCTGCGCCGCGTCATCGGCGCGTGAGGCTCTCATAATGTCATTCCCGCGCAGGCGGGAATCCAGAGGCGTC
The DNA here is from genome assembly GCA_964421295.1 of uncultured Pirellulales bacterium. Taxonomy (GTDB): domain Bacteria; phylum Planctomycetota; class Phycisphaerae; order Sedimentisphaerales; family Anaerobacaceae; genus PLanc-01. The sequence goes on along the minus strand of CAYQXM010000044.1, from coordinate 20,371 downwards.
AGGCATTAACCTGTCACGCCACGGCGCTTTCCAGCAGCGCATCGATCTTCGCGGCGAGGATGAAGTCGTTGCGGGACAGGCCGCCGATCTTGTGCGTCGTGAGCACCAGCCTTACCTTGTTATAGAAAATGTGGATATCCGGATGGTGCCCGGCTTCCTCCGCGGCCCTCGCCACGTGATTGACGAAGCGCAGCGCTTCCTTGAAGTCACTGAACTCGAACATCTGCTCGAGGCTGTCGTCCTGCAGTGTCCACTCGGGTATTTCGCGGGCCAGGATCGCGGCATCCTCGCGTGACAACGGTGACGTGCCGCTGCGGCACGGTTCACATTTCTCATCTGACAATGCCATCGTGACTCCTTCCGCTTCCACTCCATCTATCTCACGGCTCCCTGCAATTGCCTCTGGGCGATCGGCTCGTGACTGCGGATCAACGCGCGCGCCGCCTCGACTTTGCCCCAGACGTTGCACATCATCGCCCCCGCAACTTTGCCATCTTCGAGGTAGTACACGACGCCCGTGTCATTCTCCTTCTGCCAATCGGCGTACGTCTCGAGTTTGGAACTGCACCAGCCGACGGCTTCGTAGCCGAAGTCGAACAGATCGGAGAAGAAATAGGGCATATAGCCGTACGCGACATTCGCGCCCGCTATGTTCATCCCGGCGGTCTTGCCCTGGTTGACGGCGTTATCCCAGTGCTCGACCCGCATCAGCCGGCCCAGCGCCGCGTACGGGAAGCGTGCGTTGTCGCCCGCGGCGAAAATATCCCGCGACGTGGTTTGCAGGAACTCATTGACAACGATTCCATCCTCGACTTTCAACCCCGCCGACGCCGCCAGCCGGGTCTCGGGCTCGATCCCGAGGCCGGCGACCACCACTTCCGACACGACTTCGCGCCCCCGCCGGGTGCGCGTGAACAGGTTGCGGCCGCGCCGCATGATGGAGACCGGCTCGTCCCCCGTCAGGATCGTGACGCCGCGGCGGATGTAGTCGTCGTACACCGCGGCCGCCAGGCTCTGGGGAAAGACCCGCTCGCACGGATATGTCCCGCGCATCAGCAGCGTGACATGGGCCCGGTTGATGGCCAGCGCCGCGGCCATCTCGGCGCCGATGAAGTTGCCCCCGATGACCAGCGCCTTGACGCCGGCGTGGATGTGGGATTTCAAGTGCAGGAAGTCGTCCAGGTAACGGTAGTAGTAGACTTCATCGAGCTGGCTGCCTTCGATGGAGAGGCGGCGCGGGAGGCCGCCGGTGGCCAGGAGCAGCTTCTCGTATCGGTAGCTCGTGCCGTCGGTGCAGAGGAGGGCCTTCTCCCCGGGGTCGATGTCCGCCACGGTCGTGTTGACGGCGACCGTCACGCCGTTGTCGGCGTAGTATTGGCGCTCGTGGATGAAGATCTCCTCGACCTTCTTCTTGCCGAACCACAGCTTCTTGGTCAGCGGGGGCCGGTCGTAAGGGAGATGTTGCTCGGTGCCCAGCAGGAGAATGGGCTCGTTCGTATCGACCGTTCTGATGCCCTCGACGGCATGGCAGCCCGCCAATCCCGTCCCGACGATCACATATTTGAAATTTCGCGTCGTCATAACTCGGTCTCCGACGGTATTACTATGCATTTATACTCCCGCCGGGACCCCGGGGTTGGACGGATTCCGGCGGTGTTCGCGAAATGACAAGTGAAAGACGCAAAATGGCTTTGTCGGTGCCGGAGCAGACCCTGAGAATGGCCGCCGGCAATGACCAGGAAACCTAAACTTCGTACTTCATGACAGGAGGCAGTTATGACCATCCGGACACGCCAGGCACTCGCGGCGCTGGCAGCACTCGTGCTGATCTGCACGTGCCTGCCGGCGGTCGTCTTGGGCGCTGAAGCCCAACTGACGATCAAGGCCGACCAGGGCAAAGACAAGATCGAAAAAGACATCTACGGCAATTTCGCCGAGCACCTGGGCGGCTGCGTCTACGGCGGCTTCTGGGTGGGCGAGGACAGCCCTATTCCCAACACCCGCGGCATCCGCAAGGATATCGTCGAAGCCCTCAAAGCGATCAAGATCCCCGTCCTGCGCTGGCCCGGCGGGTGCTTCGCGGATGAGTATCATTGGAAGGACGGCATCGGCCCCCGCGCCCAGCGGCCCAAGACGATCAACACGCACTGGGGCATGGTCACCGAGACCAACGCGTTCGGCACGCACGAGTTCATGGACCTCTGCGAGCAGCTCGGCTGCGACGCTTACCTCGCCGGCAACGTCGGCTCGGGTACGCCCCAGGAGATGAACGAGTGGGTCGAGTACATGACCTCCGCGGGCGATAGCAAGATGGCCAACCTCCGCCGACAGAACGGCCGCGATAAGCCATGGACCATCAAGTACTTCGGCGTCGGCAACGAGAACTGGGGCTGCGGCGGGAACATGACGCCCGAGTACTATGCGGATGTCTACAAGCGCTTCCAGACGTACGTTCGCAACTACCCCGGCAGTCGCATCCGCAAGGTCGCCTGCGGCTCCAGCGAAGACGACTACAAGTGGACGGAAGTGCTGATGGCGAACGCCGCCAATCAGATGAGCGACCTGTCGCTGCACTATTACACCGTCCCGACGGGCACCTGGAGCGGCAGCAAGGGCTCGGCGACGAAATTCGACGAAGCGATGTGGCTCAAGACCATCCGCCGGGCGCTGCGCATGAAGGAAATCGTCGCCCAACACGCGGCCCGCATGGATAAGGTGGACCCGCAGAAGCGCATCGGCTTGTTCGTCGATGAATGGGGCACGTGGCACGATGCCGAGCCGGGCACCAACCCCGGGTTCCTGTACCAGCAGAGCACGCTCCGCGACGCCATGGTCGCCGGGCTGACGCTCAACATCTTCAACAATGCCTGCGACCGCGTGAAGCTCGGCTGCATCGCCCAGGCGATCAACGTGCTGCAATCGGTGATCCTGACCGATGGACCGAAGGTGGTCCTGACGCCGACCTATTACGTGTTCCGGATGTACATGGTCCACCAGGACGCCACGCTGCTGCCCACCGAGCTCAAGTGCGCCGACTACAAGCTGCAGAACGACGCCATCCCGGCGCTGAATGTCTCGGCGTCCAAGGACGCCTCCGGCCGGATCCACGTCTCGCTGTGCAACTTCGACCCGCACAACGCGATGCAGGTCCGCGGCCGGCTCCAGGGCGCCAAGGCCAGGTCGATTACGGGCGAGGTCCTCACCGCCGGGGACATGACGGCGCACAACACGTTCGAGAAACCCGGCGCTGTCGCGACGGCGCCCTTCAAGGGTGCTTCCGTCACAGAGGCCGGCTTCACCGCCGATATCCCTGCCAAGTCGATCGTCGTGCTGACGATCGAATAACGCAGCGCATTAGGGCCATCACAGACCACCACGAGGGACGGCACGTCACGCCGTCCCTCTTCCTTTTGTCACTACCGTACGATGCCGCGGAGTTGGTCGGGCGTGATCGTGACGGTCGGGTTGAACCGGGCGGATGCCATGTAGTTCAGGAGGCTTGCGCGGAGCTGGCGGGCGACGGGACGCGTCGTCAGGTCGCTCGCAATATCCATCGAGCAGACGACCAGCCGGCCGGTGCCCACCTTGGCCTCGAACAGCACGGCCAGCTTGCGGGCATCGTTCCAGTCGTCAATGGGCTGCACGAGGGGCTTGAGCTCGCGCGGCAGCGATCCCACGAGCATGGGCTTGGAGCGGTCCAGCAGGTCCTCCCACTGCCAGTCACTGTGATAATCCGTCGGGAAACTGTTGAACACAGGATGGTTCGGATCGCAGAGGATGCCCAGCGTGTGGATCGGGCGTCCCGGGAACGTGATGCGGTTCCAGAAAATCGGCCGGAACGAGCCCTGCGTCCGCCCCACCACCTGCGTGCTGCTGGCGAGCAGCAGAACCTTCTTACCCGCCTGCACCTGCTGCAGCGCGGAGTCCGGGTCCTGCGCTATCGTGACATCGGCAGGCACCGTCTGAGTGAGCCGCGCGGGATAGACCCAGATGTCCCAGCTATTGACGTAATCGGTCCCGCGGAGGCGCAGTTCGAGCGTGACTTTGCCCGGCGCGGGCACGTTCTTCAGGGGCACGCTGAGCTGGCAGACCTGCGTCAGGCCCTCCGCCGCGATGTACTTGCTGAACTCGTCGCGATAGAGCAACGAGCCGTTGCTCAGGCGCAGCGTCGATTGGACGGATGCCCGGGGCAAAGCGTTGGGGCTGTAATTGGCGACGTCGATGATCGGTGTGAACGTCTCCTCCGTCGTGTAGACGAGCTTCACGATCCGGGCCAGCGGCACGATATCGTTGCAGAACCGGCGGTACTGCTGGGGCGTGACATAGCCCTTGTTCTGCCACAAGGCGTTGACGACGCCGACCGGCGCGGTGCCCTGGCCGGGGAAGTCGTGCAGGTCGAGCAGCGCGAAGCCGCCAAAGCCCGGGGTGCGCAGCGCGGCTTCGATCTCCGCCTTATAGAGCAAGGTCTGGAGCTTGCCGGAGGCCATGAGGAAGTCGTGGGCCTGCTCGCCCATCCCGGCCTTTTCGAGCTTGGCGCGGAAGATCGACATGTTCTTCGCTTTCAGGACGCCCGTGTACTGATTCTCCTCGGAGACGTCGGGATAGGCGCACCACTGCCCGATCTCGTGGCCGAGAACGGGGATGGGTCTGTCCGTGACATGCGTGCGGTAGTCGGTGGCGGTCTGCGGCGGGCGGTCGAACTTGGGGCTGTTCCAGTTGTTGATGCGCACGACCGACTCGATGGAATACTGATTCTCCGCGATCTGCGGCCAGCCGGCCCCCGCGACGTAGAACCGCCGGGGATCGTTCGTCTTGAGCGTGGTCAGCAGTTTGCCCAGGAAGGCGTCGCGATTGCGGCCGCTCGGTTCGTTGCTGGGCGAGAAGAAGCAGAACGAAGGATGATTGCCGTAGGCCTTCGTCATGCGGGCGATTTCGTCGTAGATCCACGTGTCGAGCGGCGTGCCGTCGCCGAACGCGGCCCAGCACGAGCCCTCGACCTGGAAGTAGAAGCCCATCTCATCCGCCGCAATGAACGCCGCCTCCGGCGGGCACCAGGAATGGAACCGGAAGTGATTCAGCCCATAGGATTTGGCGATGCCGATGATCCGCTTCCATTCCGCCACGTTCGTCGGCGGGTACCCGTGCTGCGGGAAGATGCAGCATTCGAGCGTCCCGCGCAGGAAGATCTTGCGGCCGTTGATCGTGAACTGCTTGTCGCGGATGCCCAGCTCCCGCATGCCGAATGTCACAGCCTTCTCAGCTTGGAGGCCGTCGCCCGTCAGCTTCAGATCGAGGCGGTAGAGGTTGGGCGAATACTCGTCCCAGAGCACGCAGTCCGGACCCATCGGGTGGACGAATGTCACGTCACCGCCCTGTTCGGTCCATTTGGCTTCGATGGGCTTACCGTCCGCCATCGGCAAGCTCTCGCTTGCCGCTGCCACCCTGGCAACGATCCGGCCGGAGGCGGGTTGACCGGTGGCGTTGCCGATTTTGGCGACGACCTTGATTTGGTTGTTCTTCACGTCGGGGAAGACCTGGACGTCGTCGAACCAGACCTTGGGCGTGGTGGTGAGCGTGATCCGGCCGGCGATGCCGTTCCAATTGGATTGCGTCTGGTCCGAAACGCTGTGGGCGTCCATTCCGACAGGCACGACAAGGCGGTTGTCCACGCGGATGGTCAATCGCTGCGTCTGGCCGGGCTTGCACAGGGCGGTCAGATCGTATTCGTGCGCCATGCCCAGGCCGTCCCGGACGCCGGCTTTCTGATCGTCAACCCAGACGGTCGTCTGCCAGTGCGGCCGTTCGAGCGTCAGGACGATGCGCCGACCCGCCCAGTCCGCCGGCACGTCGATGGGCCGCTGATACCACGCGGCGCCGACATAGTACCGATCCGGCGTCAGCCAGAACGGGCTCTCGAAATCCTGCGCCATCGTGTATTCCGTGAAGCGCGGGTCCTTGAGCAACTGCATCCCGATCTTGCTGGTCCATTGGGTGCGAATCGAGGGCTTGTCCCCATACCCCTGCTCCTGCAGCGAGCCCGGCAGCGTGATCGTGTCACTGAGTGTTTTAGTGAACCACGCGCCGGTCACCCCCGCATCATTGGGATCGAGCGCGAACGACCACGTCCCGGCCAGGCCGTGCGGGCGCTGGGTCGTACATCCGGAACACAGAACGAGCCAGCCAAGAAACGCACACAGTGCCGTTGCGAACCTTCTCATAACTCTCCTTTTTAGTCCACCAGTTCGCGCTCGATCTGTTCGAGCGTTTTGCCTTTCGTTTCGGGGAGCTTCAGCTTGATGAAGAGGAAACCGGCGACGCAGATCCCGGCGTACAGCCAGAGGGTGCCGGCCATGCCGAGCGCCTCTTTGAGGCTCGGGAACGTATAGGTCAGGACGAAGCAGGCGGTCCACAGCGCCGCCACGCTCACCGACACCGCCGCGCCGCGGATGCGGTTCGGGAAGATCTCCGAGATCACCACCCACGTCACGGGGGCCAGGGACATCGAGTACACGGCAATCGCCACCATCGCCATGGCCACCATCGGCCAGCCTTGAACGTTCCGGGCGTAACAGGCGCCGAACACGGTGTAGGTCACGGCCAGCCCGGCCGCGCCGAACAGCATCAAAGGCCGGCGCCCACCCCGGTCCACCACGCCCAGCGCCACGAACGTGAAGGCGAGATGCACGATGCCGGTCCAGGCCAGGTTGCTCAGGGCGCTGCGGACGCCGTAGCCGGCGCCGCGGAAGAATTCCTCGGCATAATTCGATAGCGTGTTGATGCCGCACCATTGCTGGAACACAGCCAGTGTGACACCCAGGATCAGTACCGCCATCATCCGCCGATCCAGCAGATCGGCGAACCGCACCCGCTGCACTTCCTGGGTGGCGATCGTGGATTGAATGTCACTCACGGTGGAGGCGGCATAGTCTGCGCCGCCGACGCGGGCCAGGATGTCCTTGGCGCGGTCGGACCTGCCGTTCTTGACCAGCCAGCGCGGGCTTTCGGGCACGAAGAACATGCTGACGAAGAAGAGCAGCGCCGGGATGGAGGTGAAGCCGAACATCCAGCGCCAGGCCGTCTGGCCGTACCACGAGGTGCGGATGAATTCGTCCGTCGCCGCGTCCGGCAGGTTCCACACGACCAGCACGTTGATGACCTGCGCCGCCGTGACACCGATGACGATCGTCAGTTGGTTGATCCCGACGAACCGGCCCCGCATCGAGGCGGGACTGATCTCGGCGATGTACATGGGCGAAAGGTTCGAGGCGAGGCCTATGGCCACGCCTCCCAGCATGCGCCAGGCGACGAAGGCCGCGAACGTCGGCGCCAGGCCGTTGCCGATGGAGGTGATGACGAAGAGCCCCGCGGCCCCGATCAGGAGACGCTTGCGTCCGAACCGGTCGCTCAAGGCCCCGGCGATCAAAGCGCCCACCAGGCAGCCGATCAGGGCGCAACTGTTGGCCCAGCCGCGTACGTTGGCGTCGACGAGATTGAAGTGACGCTCGAAGAACGGCTTGGCGCCGCTGATGACGACCCAGTCGTACCCGAACAGCAGGCCCCCCATCGCCGCCACCAGGCAGGCCAGCCACAGAAACCGCATGTTGTACCGCACGTTCGGTGTTTCAGTCATCGATGAGACTCCATGGTACCAGTATCTATCAGTGGGTGGCAGCCTCAAGGCCGAAGGCCTTGGGGATGGCGGACGTGATAGCCCATTCGCCATCCCCAAGCTTCGCTTGAGGCTGCCACCCGACATGTGCATCGTATCGTTATTGTTTGCGCGCGTCATCCACGGCGCGGAACAGCGCCAGGATGTTCTCGACGGGGACATTGCTCTGGATATTGTGGATCGTATTGAACACGTAACCGGTTCCGTCCGCGAAGAAGATGTCGATCCGCTCGCGGACTTCGCGGTAGACTTCCTCGGGCGTGCCGAAAGGCAGCGTTTTCTGGGTGTCGACGCCGCCGCCCCAGAAGACGACCTGGCGGCCGAACTCGCGTTTGAGCCGGCGCGGGTCCATCTCGTCGGCCGAGCACTGGACAGGGTTGAGCACGTCGAATCCCGCGTCGATGAATTCCGGGATCAGCGGATACACCGCCCCGCAACTATGGATGAACGTCTTCCACTTGGTCAGCCTGTGAATCTGGTCGTTCACGGCCTTGTGATAAGGCTTGAACAGGTCGCGATAGCTCTGGACCGAGAGGAATTGGCCGTGCTGGTGGCCGAAGTCGGTGCCGCTGACGAAGACAACCTGGACGTGGTCGCCCACCGCCTGGGCCAGACGCGCGATGTTCTTCAGGGCGTATTCGCACTGGACGTCGAACACCTTGCGCACATAGTCGGGGCGCGTGAAGGTCGAGATGTACCATTCCTCGACGTCGCGAATGCCCTTGGGATTCTTCATCCAGGGAGCCGGGACCAGGGCGATGTCGCCGAAGCCGGCGCCGGGCAGCGTCATATAAATGCCGAGGTCGGTTTTTTCGTGGAGAGCTTTGGCACGGCTGGCCAAGGTGCGCACGGTCTCCTCGCTGATCGGGCCGAACTCCTCGCAGTTGTCCCTGGGGTCGAGCTTCGACTCGTCCAGCGGCCCCTGCCGGGGGATCGCGTCGAAAAAGTAGGACGTCGCGGGCATCTTGGCGCTGGGGGGGACGGTCAGATCGCCCTGCGGATGGATCAGCACGGCGCCGTCGGCGTCGGTCGTCCAGTTGAACTTCTCCGGCACCAGGCACGGCGTTCCGTCGGCGGGCAGCGTGAACGGCTTCCAGCCTTCGCACGGAAAGCCGAACATGGTCGATGTCCCCGGCACGCCGACGACATCCAGGCGCAGGGCTTTGCGGATGGCCTCGTCCACCTCACCCAGCATCTGCCCCGGCTCGACGATCTTGACGCGATAGTTCTGGTCACCCGTCAGGATCTGGCGCAGGCGATGGGCGGCGCCGATACAGATGCCCGTCTGGTTCCCCGCCCCCATGTCCACGCACAGCCGATCCACCGGCCGATGCTCCAACGTTGCCTGCAACCGCTCTCGTGAGTTCATGCATTCTCCCCGTTATCGCGGCGTCATCCGCCAGGACTGAAGCCAGCTGGTCGCTATCGTAACGGATCGAGCCGACTTTGCAACTGTTTACGGGTGACGGCTTTGCGGTGGCCGGTGATGGTCAGGGTGTCGTCGGGGTGGACTTCGACGAGGGCGTAGGCGTTGTTTTCGGGGCCGCTGCCTTCGATGACGGAGGCGAGCGTGTAGTAGTGAATCCCCGCGATGTGGCTGTAGGCGCCGGTGTGATAGTGGCCCTGGAACGAGGCGAGGACCTTGCCGGAGGCTTCGAGGATGGCCCGCACCTGGGCGGCGTTCTTCACGGCTTCCTGGCGGGTGCCGTCGAGCATTTGGTGGATGAAGACGATGGCCGGACCCTGCGCGGCGGCGAGGTCCTGCTTCAACCACTCCAACTCCGCGGGCGGGACATTCGCGTCGCTCCAGACGAAGTTGCCGTGATCGTACGGCGTGCCGTCGGCCTTGTAGTTGGCATCGAGCACGATGCAGTGCACGCCCTTGACATCGAACGAGTAATACTCCCGGGCGGGGTCGATGCCGGTGTTCGTGACATGCGCGAGAAACTGGGCCTTGGACAGGCTGTCCATATCGTGGTTGCCCAGGACGTGGTAGGTCGGACCCTGGAACCGGCGGAAGACCGACTCGATCCTGTCGAGATAGCCGAGCGTCCGCGCTTCGCCGGGCTTCTTATCCTGGTCCTTGAAATCCCCGATCTCGATCAGGAAATCGACCTGCTGCGCGTTCATCTCGGCCACACACGCGGCGAGCTTGTCCGGCGTCTGACGATAGTAGCGATTGCTCGCGGGGTCGATATCGGCATAGTGACAATCCGTCACGATGCCGAATCTCAGCGGCGTCCGGGCGCGTGACACGGTCCGGCTGCCTGCGCACGAGAGCGACCACAGAGCCGGCGCGGCGGTCGTGGCGATAACTGATTGGAGGAACTGGCGACGGGTGCTCTGGCCCACGGTTCACCTCGCTGCCGATGCGACAGTGGTCTTGGTTTCGTGCAATGTCACCAGCTCGATGCCGGCGCCGGTTTTCAGGTTGCGCGAGTACTGGCGCTCCGTCGCGTTGTTCCAGTGCTCGTGCACGCCGAGGCTGGGCGGAATCGCGCCGTCCCCTTCCGGATCGTACTTCGTGCCCGACGGGGGCTTGGCCATCTGGGCGGCCTCGTGCAGGTAGTTGTCGACCTGGCCCCGCACGTCGGTGAGGGCAGGATTCGCTGCCTGCTCGGCCCGCAGGAAGTCCACGCAGACCGAATCGAGCGCGACCATGTCCTGGGAAGCGAGGAGGCTGGAGAACCAGGCATTGCCGAACGTGGCCCATTTCATGACGGTGCTCATCTGGTGTTTGGCGGGATACAAACCGTCGATCATGAACAGGAGCGTTTTGCCGCCGGTGTGCTGGTGGCCGTTGAGATCGATGAGGCAGTTGTACGAGCCCATCGGATTGTTCCTGGCGCCGGTGTTGTGCAAAGGTCGGGGCGTCCAGCCGCCATTGGCGAAGTACGTCGAGCCGAAGTGGTTCTTCGCGCAGAGCGTGGCGCCGAACATCGTGTGCGGGCGGATCAGGGCGAGGTTGATGAGGTACTTCGCCTGCGTGAGGCACGTGGGCAACTGGAGTGTCCCCGCCTGGGTCCGGAACGGCACGTTCGGATCGGGCACCGCGGCGGTGCGCCCGTTGCCGGCCTGGTTGGGGGCGACCACGAATGTCACGGCCTGGAACTGCGGATCCTTGTTGGCGCGGATCTTGTCGTAGATCGGGTCGCCGATGTAGCGGGTGGCGTCGTAGATCGTGAGGGCCGAGCCCGGCACGCCCGCCTCGCGGATGAGCTGACTGACGACGGAATAGACCACGTGCGGGCTGGGCATCCCGGCGTTCGGAGCCCACGGCCGCTTGTTATCCTGATTCATATTGAGCTTGATGGCGACCCTCTCGCCCTTCTGGTACCCGATCTCGCCCGCGCCGGCGCTCTGGTTGAAATACCTGAAGAGCGTCGTCCACGCCTGGGCGTCGCTCGGCTGACCCGTCAGAGCCTGGAGCGTTTTCGACACCATCCCATCGACCGCTTTCTGATCGGTACTGTTGTCGTCCCACCAGCTCCCCGTCGAACCGTTCCACCTGGCGGCCTGGGCATCGCGTATCCACACGACCCGGCCCGGGAACGTGCCGCGGGCGGTGCCGATCGGTGCGTTCGGCGCTTCGGTCGGGCTGAAGACCTGAGCCTGCACGGGCTGGCTATTGCCGGCAGCAAGGCAGCTCCAAATGACGGCGACGGCCGCCGCCGCGAAGACGCTCGCGAGTACGAGTCGCGATTGTCCAGCCAGCCGTCCAGCTTTGCGGAGGATCATCGTCGAACTGGTCAGTCCGATAAGCCATATGATAAAGGCACTGGCAAGTGGTGCTGCCGCCCTTTGGCAGGGGTACGTCGCCCGGCTGGGTTTCGGGAGCACGCGAACGAGGAACCAGATCAGGGCCGCCAGCCCCGTCAAAGGCAGAAGCAGTGCGGGCCAGCGGCGTTCGGATTCAACGTAGAATACCTTGCCCGTCCTGGGGCAGATCTTCACGGTTCGCTTCTCCATGACACACCCTTTCGAAAGTGCCGATGCGGATGATGCACCGCAGCCACAGACGCTCGGTGCGGCGGCCTTATTGCTGTTCTGCACGGCCCGTTGACCCGCTGCGTAGATTGCGATAGTATGCCGGGAAAGGCGTATCTGCAAGCTTGCGGATGGTCCATGGCAGGAAGGAAGGACGTATGTATACGAAGTTTATGATTGTCGCGATTCCCGTTCTGGCGATCGCTTGGGTGGCCTATTACCTCTGGGATCGCAGAATGAAGAAAATCGAGGCGAGTCAGCCCAAGAAGCGCTCCGAGCGGCTCCAGAAGACGAACACCGAGCTCTCCGATTGGGCCAAGAAGATGGCCGCCTTCCAAAAGCCAACCTACAAAAAGCCCGACGAGGGCCAGTCGCCGCAATAGTCCAAAGATATCAAGCAAGCGAGGGGTAGTATGAAGACCGAGTTTCTGACCGAAGATTTCCTTCTCCAGACCAAGACCGCCCGCACGCTCTATCACGAGCACGCGGCGAAGATGCCCATCTACGACTATCACTGCCACCTGCCGCCGCAGCAGATCGCGGAGGATCGCCGGTTCGAGAACCTCACGCAAATCTGGCTCTACGGCGACCACTACAAGTGGCGGGCGATGCGCACGAACGGCGTGCCCGAGCGCTTCTGCACAGGCGACGCCACCGACTGGGAGAAGTTCGAGAAATGGGCCGCGACGGTCCCCTCCTGCATCGGCAACCCTCTCTACCACTGGACGCATCTCGAATTGCGCCGCCCCTTCGGCATCACCGGCAGGCTCCTGAACGCCAAGACCGCCAAGAGCATCTACGATGAGTGCAGCGAAATGCTCCGGACCCCGGAGTTCAGCGTTCGGGGCATCATGCGGAAGATGAACGTCAAGCTCGTCTGCACCACCGAAGGCCCGCTCGACACGCTCGAACACCACAAGAAGATTCGTGCCGGCGGCTTCGAGATCGCCATCCACACCGCCTGGCGTCCCGACCCGGCCATGGCCACCGAGGACGTGACCAAGCTCAACGTATTCATCGACAAGCTCGCCGAGCTGTGCAAGACCGACATCCGCGACTTCGGCGACTACATCGAAGCCCTCCGCAAGCGCCACGCCTTCTTCCATGAGAACGGCTGCCGCCTGTCCGACCACGGCCTCGAAACCGCCTACGCCGAGGACTACACCGGCGACGATATCAAATCGATCTTCGCTAAGATCCGCTCCAAGAAGAGCTTAACGCTGCACGAGCAGCTTCAGTGCAAATCCGCCATGATGTTCGAATTCGGCGTGATGGACGCGGAACGCGGCTGGGTCCAGCAGCTTCACCTCGGGGCCCTGCGCAACAACTCGACGCGCATCTTCAACAAGCTCGGCCCGGACGTTGGCTGCGACTCGATCGGCGATTTCGAAACCGCCAAGCCGCTGTCGAAGTTCCTCGACCGCTTGGACGTCCAGGGTCGCCTGCCCAAGACGATTCTCTACAACCTCAACCCGCGCGACAACGCCCTGATGGCCACGATGATCGGCAACTTCCAGGATGGCTCGGTCCCCGGCAAGATGCAGTTCGGCTCCGGCTGGTGGTTCCTCGATCAGAAGTCCGGCATGGAAGACCAGATGCGAAACCTCGCTAACTTGGGTCTCCTGGCCCGTTTTATCGGAATGTTGACCGATTCGCGCAGCTTCCTGTCGTACCCGAGGCACGAGTACTTCCGCCGGATCCTGTGCAACATGCTGGGTAACGACGTCGAGGCCGGCCTGATCCCGCCCGACATGGACCTGCTCGGCAAAATGGTCGAGGACATCAGCTACAACAACGCCCGCAACTACTTCCCGATGGAAGTGGCGTAGGGGAAAGCACGAATGTCGAAATCCGAAACTCGAAACAAATCGCAATGACCCAAATGCAAAGCAGAAAACAACTTGCGCTTCGCAGGTGTTTGGGTATTCGGTGATTTGAGTTTCGTGCTTGTTTAGGATTTCGTGCTTCGAATTTCGAGATTCAGACAGCGGATTCTGCTTTGCGAAACCGCTGGAGTGTGGTACGATTGCTCTATTAGTCGCTTGCCCCGACCGGGGCGGTTGGACAGGTGCCCGAGCGGCTAAAGGGAGCGGGCTGTAAACCCGCTGTCGCAAGACTACGTAGGTTCGAATCCTACCCTGTCCATTCCTTCAGAAAGCCCATTTTCCGCCGTCGCGACGGGAGAGCCCTTTTGAAACGTTTCCTGACCATCCTCGCGTCCTACGCCGTGGCCACCTACATCGAGGCCGCCTCGTGGCGTGTCTACACCGTCTTCTCCGGCTCAGACCTCCCATCGGTGCTCGCCGCCAAGCCCATGCTGACCCTGCTCCTGGCCCCCATCACCTTCCCCGCCAAGTACCTCCCGTTCTTCTACGTCCGCACGCCGGAGGAATTCGGCTCCGTCTTCACCTTCTATTTCGCCTCCCTCGTAACCTTCGTCGCCGCCTTCATCGGCGCCTACCTCCTGATCCGCAACGGCCAACGCCTGCGCGAGTCCGGCAGGACGTTGGATCAGGACTGACACGTCGATCTCACGAATCTCCTCAAGTGAGAAGGAACCACTCTAACGGAGGGGCTCCTCGATCCCTTGCCCATGGGCGGGATGAAGGCCTCAGGTGTCAGACTCGAGACCGTGGGCAACGGCCAAAGAAACTCAGAGAAAATGTGATGAACGCGCTTGCATGGGATAACTCCGCACGCTAAAATACTTTGTAGACTAAAGTGCAGCTTATTGTGGAGGTAGCAGCAATGGATCGCAATGAAGCCCAAGCCCGAATGCAGGAAATCCAGCGCATCATGGAACGGGCCACCCTGTGGACGATTCTGCCGGGCATGTCGGCCATCATCGGCGGGCTGATGGTTCTCGGGGGATGTCTGGTCAGCTATCTCATGTTCCGCCCGATCAAAGACCCAAGCGTCACGTCGGTCGACTTCGCGTCACTGCTGGATCTTGCCCTTGGCGGGCAGATCGCTTTCTGCGTGATGTGGTTCCTGATCGGGGTCGGCAGCATGGCTGGCGAGGTCTATTTCGCCCAAGTGCAGGCCAAGAAGGAAGGCATCCCACCGACAGGCCGCTCGGCGAAGTTGGCGTTCTACTCACTCACTCCCGCCGTTGTTGTTGCGATGGTGCTGACAATCAAGTTCCTGGCCCCCACTGTCATGCGAGCGCAAGAGATCCAGTACATCGCGCCGATCTGGATGATGCTCTACGGCATAGGCGTATATACAGCCGGGCTGTTCTCGGTCTGTGCGCCGAGGATGCTCGGGAAGGCCTTCATCGCAGCCGGTGTGGTCTCTATTTGTTTCCTGCAGCAGTACGGCGTTATCACGACGGCGTTGTCATTCGGCGTGTTCCATATCGCCTTCGGCCTCTACGTTATCAACAAACGCAAAGCAGGGCTGTCGACATGAGTGATTCGATCAAACCTGACGATATCGATCCGGTCATCCACGAACGCGTGCGGCTGGCCATTGTCTCGGCACTGGCGGTGGCGCCCGAGATGAGCTTCAACGAACTGAAGTCCACCCTGGGACTGAGTGACGGCAATCTCAGCGCGCATGCCATGAGCCTGCAGAAGGCCGGATACGTCGAGATCGCCAAGACCTTCAAGGAACGCCGCCCCTACACGACGCTCCGCCTGACAACCGCGGGGCACGAGGCCTTTCGGCGGTATCTCGAGACCCTGCGTGGGATCATAGAAAGGGGAACAGAGGGCACAGACAGACCCAAATAGCGAGAGCAAGCATTTTTTTTGACGTAAGACTTGGTCGTACAAAGTACGCCATAACACAAAGGAAGCAACTATGAGACGCCGACTGCTCTTAATTCTGCCGTCACTGCAGCAACTGGACAACTATGCCTTTCGGCTGATCAAGTACTCGCGTTTTCCACCTTTGAGCCTGTTGACCATCGCCGGGATGACCCCGCCGGAGGGGTGGGAAATCCTGGTGCGCGATGAACACGTCGAAAATTCCGAGGTCGAGGGGCACGTGGACCTGGTGGGTATCCAGACCTACATTTCCTGTGCCGGCCGGGCCTACGCGCTGGCGGCGTACTGGCGTTCGCGCGGGGCCAGGGTCGTCCTGGGCGGTCTGCATCCGACGAGTTTGCCCGAAGAGGCGGTGCAGCACGCCGATGCGATCTGCGTGGGGCCGGCCGAAACGGCATGGCCCGAAATACTGAGAGACTTTGAGAGGGGCCAGCTCAGAGGGATCTACCAGGGTCGGCGCGAGGGCTCCGCTGCCCTGGTTCCCCTGGCCCGGCGCGACCTGATGAATCCCCACGCCTATCTCATACACAATACCATGGTGACCTCGCGGGGTTGCCCCCACGCGTGTGACTTCTGCTACAAGAGCAGTTTCTGGGGCCCCACGTACCACGAGGCCCGGCCGATCGTCGAGATCGAGCGCGAATTGGCCACCGTCGACGATGGTCTGGTCTTCTTCCTCGACGACAACCTGTTGGCGAACCGGCCGCACGCGCGGGCCCTCTTCAATGTTCTGCGCGGCTCCGGCATCGTGTGGCAGGCGGCGGCTTCGCTGGATGTCACGCGCGATCCGGCTTACCTGGACGAGGCGTACGAAGCGGGTTGCCGCAGCCTGTTCGTGGGTTTTGAATCCATCGCGCCGGAGAACATGCGGGCGAACAACAAGGGAGTCAACGCCACGACGAATTACCTCGAAGCCTGCCGGCGTTTTCACGACGCGGGCATTATGATCAACGGCAGCTTCGTATTCGGTTTCGACTGCGACGGGCCGGACATATTCGAACGCACCGTCGAATTCGCCATTCGAGCCAAGATCCTGACCGCCACCTTCCACGTGCTTACCCCCCTGCCCGGCACCCGCGCCTTCGAGCGTCTCGAAGCCGAGGGCCGCATCCTCCATCGTAAATGGGATCACTACGATACCGACCACGCCGTATTTCACCCGCGCCGGATGACCCCCGAGCAGCTCGAGTCGGGCCACAAACGCGCCTACCGCGAGTTCCTCACCTGCAGCTCGATCCTCCACCGCTCGCTGGGCCTGCCCGGCACGGCCAAGCGTCTGGCTTACAATGTCGCTTGGATGAAGATGGATCCATTATGGGTCGCCATCATCCGCCTCGGCCTGATGCCCTTCGCCACCCGCATCTTCACCCGCATCCTCCGTACCCGCACGAAACCCAAACCCTCCACTCCTCTCGTCGAGCCTGGCCTTGTGACAGATTCTCCCGGAGAAAGCTGAAATGTTCAAACGCAGTAAAGTACTCGGCACGGCCAAACGTCTGGCCTTCATTGTTCTGGGTCTGGCTGCCATAGCGATTACTGCCCGGACTCTCAGCTTCTGCTGGCCTCTAGCTTTCATTGGCGATCCTGCGCGCGAGAATCGTGAAAGACGCGTGAAGCTGTTGTCCCAGGCAGACCACAAAGCCCTGCTGAAGGCGGGACGCGAAGTTCTCCGCCAGGCGCAAGTGGAACAAGACCCCAACACTCCGATGTATTCCCTTCCGAAGGGGGTGAAAATCCCCGCAGTCATCCGGAACCTCCTGGATGGCCATGGTGGGATCAGCTACTATCACGGCTGCCTGACGATCGCGATGTTCGGAGGCTGGGATGACTACGGCGTGACAGTATACCCCGAAGACTTCACGCCGCCGCACGTCAACTTCAAGTACGGAGACTACAAGCTCTTGGAAGGCCTGTGGTACTACGACGAAAACTACCGCTGGGGCGAGGAATACGATAGAGAGGTCCGCGCCCTCGTCGCGAGCAACAAGACCAGAAAAGGCACCGAGCCGAATGTCACGCCCAAAGTGAGCAATAGCCAGTTCGGTGGTAGACGCCCAAGTCCGAGCGGATTCTGAGGTCCGCAGCGTCATTTCCGCGTCGCGGTGCCGAAAACAGTGAATTCGGCTACGCCGGGGGTGATTCCGGTGGGGGCGGAGACGATCACCAATCTTGCGGCGGAGGCTTTGGTGGGGAGGCATTCGCGATAGTCGATCAGGAAATCCTCTTTGCTTTGGCTGCGGTCGATAACCGTCGTCCAGGTGTTGGGGGAAGTCTGCAATTCCAGTTTGTAGCGGAAGGGGCCGGGCTTGACGCCCTGAGGGGTGTTGAGGCCGATGTCACGCCAGGCGAGGCGGATGGCGTGGACCGTGGCGTTCGGGGCGAGCATCGTCGTCAGAGTCGGGGTTTTGTCGTTGGCGTCGGGCTGCCACCAGGTGCGGAGGTCGTTGTCCACGGCGAGGCGCGTCGTGAGATTCGCGGCGGTCGAGGAGGCGCTGGTCCGGCGGTTGGCGTTCAAGGGGACCCAGCCGGTGGGCTCGGCGCCTTTGTCCGTGCCGGTCAGGCGCTGGGGCGTGGACGAGGCGGGGTTGACGTGCAGCTCGCCGTCGGCGCCGATATAGGCGGGGTCCATGCCGAGGCGGCGCTCCCAATTGTGGACGACGCCGGCACGCAATGTATAGAAAGCCCACAGCGAATGGTTGGGGCCCTCGACGAAGCTGCCGTGGGCGGTGCCGGTGATCAGGCCGTCGGTGGAGCGCAGAATGGGGTTGTTCTTCTGGGGCGTGAACGGGCCCAGCGGGGATTTCGACGTGGCGCAGGCCACGCAATAGGTGCGGTTCTCGGTGCCGGCGGCGCAGTAGGTCAGGTAGTATGTGCCGCTGCGCTTGAGCATCCAGGCCCCTTCCAGCCAGCCGGCGGTGAAATCTTCGTTCCAATCACCGAGACGCTGCCAAGGATAGCGCTCGGGGTCGAAGCTGGGAATGAGCTTTGAGGGTGTGCCGAGAACGCGCGTCGGGTCGTTGGCATCGAGCGCGACGCCGTAGATGCCGTCGGTGGCGGTGCAGCCCCAATAATAGTAGAGGCGATTGTCGTCGTCGGAAAAGAGCATGGGATCGCCCTGTGTGGGAACGCCGGAGGGCAGCTTGATCTTGCCGATCGGGGCGAACGGACCCAACGGCGCATCAGCACGGTAGACCGCCGACTCCCCTGCCATCAGGAGGAATTTGCCCTTGTGGCGGACGATGGTGGGTGCGTAGCCGATATCCCGCACGTTGAGCGGATGATGCTCCCACGTCCGGCCGCCATCGCTGCTGACCCAGGCCATGTCGACGGAGGGATACATGTACCACTGGCCCTCATGCCAGAGCACCGACACATCGGCCAGCTCCCGGTACTGCTCCATGCGATCCAGCAGCCAGAGACTGGCGCCCCCTACCGGTGCGCCCACACGGATGTCGCGACATAGCCTGCCGATCGGATAGTCAGGAATAGCCAGCGGATTGCAGTAGGTGCCGACTGCGGACGGTGCCTTAGGCCCGGCGGCAAACGCCCCGCCGACAAGAGCTACAACGGCGATAGTGAATATGGTTGCGCAGCGCATGACTCGTGCTCCTGGATCGCAAGACACCGCCATCTCCCTATATATATGTAATATAGGGTCCGGTATATCTATATAGACGACACCCTTCCCTGTGCCCCGGCGCGCATCCGCACCACCAGGCCAGGCGCAATCCTCACCCCCCCTGCCGGTGTTTCACGGACAGGCTAGACGCCGCTGAAGGCGGAGAAGCCGCCGTCGACGGGGACCACGATGCCGGTCACGAATTTCGCGGCGTCACTGAGCAGCCAGATCGTCGTGCCGATCAGCTCGTTGGCTTCGCCGAAGCGACCCATCGGCGTGTGGTCGATGATCGTCTTGCCACGGGCGGTCAGGGCGCCGGTCTTCTCCTCGGTCAGGAGGAAACGGTTCTGTTCGGTGAGGAAGAAGCCGGGTGCCAGAGCGTTGACGCGGATTTCCTTCGAGTAGTTCTGGCAGACGTGCACGGCCAGCCACTGCGTGAAGTTGCTGACCGCAGCTTTCGCGGCCGAATACGCGGCGATTTTCGTCAGGGGACGGAACGCGTTCATACTGGAGATGTTCAGGATGACCCCCCTGCCGCGATCGGCCATGACTTTGCCGAAAACCTGGGTAGGCAGCAGCGTCCCGATGAAGTTCAGATCGAACACGAAGCGGATCGCCTCTGCCGGCAGATCGAAGAACGGCATCTCGGGTGAGGTCGTCGCTTCTTTCTTGTTCCCCCCTGCCCCGTTTATGAGCACGTCAATGCCGCCGAACTCCGCGACGACCTTATCCTTCGCGGCGATGATACTGGGCTTGTCGAGGACGTTGCAGGCTACCGGGATTGCCTTGCCACCCGCGGCGTTGATCTGGCTCGCTATTTTGGCGGCCGCAGCTTCGAAGAGGTCCAGGATGGCAACACGGGCGCCTGCCGCAGCCAAGGCACGTGCCATTTCGCCACAGAGAACGCCCCCGCCGCCCGTGATAACGACTGACTTGTTGCGGATATCAAATAGATCGCTCATGTGTGTTCCTTCCCAAATGCAGGACTGGAGATCAATGCTCGGTCCTCTGCAAGAGCAGATGGACAGGGTCCACCACGGAGGCTGCCGGCGCGGCAGTGCCTGGCGTGATGGCAGTTTGACACAAGTCCTACGGTCGCCTGGCCAGACGTTCTATCTTCACGGTGAGGAAGAACGGGCACTGCCCAGACTATACAGGTGACGGTGGATGCTTTCAACGCTGGGGTAGTCACTTTTAGGTAACGTTTTTCTGGAGAGTGCAGGCTTTACAGCCGATTCAGTAGGTGATAAGATACAAGTTCTACGCCGACGTAGCTCAACGGTAGAGCACGGCTTTCGTAAAGCCGGGGTTGTGGGTTCAAATCCC
>CAYQXM010000043.1:38174-40593 GCA_964421295.1 uncultured Pirellulales bacterium | reverse complement strand
TTGGGTCGTGAGCAATCCACCCGGCAGGTTGGGACTATTCTCAAGCATCGTCACGAATTTGTACAGCCCGAATGTCCGCCCCCCCCGACCGACGCGCTCCTGACGGTAGAACACATGTCCCTGCCCCGTGAATCGCAGGATGATGATTACAGGGATCAACACAGGCAAGAGAACGATGAAGGCTATCGAAGCAAACAGGATGTCCATGACACGTTTGGTCATATCTCACTCTCCTGTCGGGTCACATCCGGTTGTCAAGGCTCTTGTTCAGTTCCTTATGGCTGAATTCATGAACTGTCTCTCGGAACAGGTCTACGAGTTCCCCCTTCGTCCACTTCCCGTCGGAGCGCATCCTCGCGATCTCCGCAGAGAATCGATCCAGCTGATCCTCCGACCAGAGAGGCTCGCCCTTGATGACGCCGATGTCCGTAAACCTCCACAGATCAAGAACATCGCCGTCCGTCGTGAACTCCTCGACCTCCTTCTCCCCTGTCGTATCGCTTTGAAAGAAGTAGCAGGGCCACCGGCCTGACTCCGCAAGTTCATCCCCTCCGGCTCGTGCCTCATCCTCTGAGGCACACTCATACGCATCATAGCCCAGGCTCTTGAGATACCGGCGGGCGATATCCGCAAATGTGATCAGGTGCAGCCTGTCCTCAAGCTTCGGGAAGAAGATATCCCTGTTCTCGCCGAGCAAACAAGACAACAGACAGAGTTCCCCGGATTCCTGCGGGGTAATGAAGTACCGCCTGACATCGCAGGGGGCGGACAGAGGTTGCCCCTTGAGTACACGCTGGGCGAACCCGTGCAGGAGACTGCCATCCGAGAAGGCGACGTTGGCGAAGCGCGCCGTGGAAATCGCGATCTGTTCGCTCCATCGCATCAGGTACATCTCCATGATTCGCTTCGAAGCACCCATCATATTGACCGGGTTGGTCGCTTTGTCCGTGGACACACAGAAGTACTTTTCTGTACCCTGCTCCAGGGCCCGACGTATGGTCTTGTTCGTGTTGAGGATGTTCACCTCGATCATGCGCATGAGCGTATAGGGATCGCGCTCGCTGCGCACATGCTTGAGAGCCGATAGATTGAGGACATAATCAAAAGGCCCCTCATGGTCGAGAAACACTTCGAACTCAACAGAGCCGCAATCCAGGATGAAGGTGCGGAAATCCCCTTCGACGTAGCCCAGGGAGCTTCTCAGGTCCCGCACAAGCTCGGCCATGTTGTTCTCACTGATATCGACGACGTGAAGTCGTTTGGGATTCCGCATGAAGAGTTCCTTGACCACAGCCTGCCCGATCGAGCCGGCTCCGCCTATCACCAGGAAGGAACTGGCCTGCACTTGCTGTGAGATCTGTGATTCCCACCCGGCGATGTCACCGGCGAAGAGGGGTTCGTGCCTACCGATGAGAGCTAGGCACTCGTCCGTTTTCCGTCCGCGCTCGGGGGCTCTTTTGTTCGTGGAATTGGAGTTGCGACCGCTGGACATGGGCCTCATGGACCACCTCCTTGAGTGTGGAGCAGACGATCTCAACCTGCTCGAGACTCATCGTGGGAAACAGGGGTAGGGTGAGCTCCCGCCGCGAGATATCCGACGCAATGGGAGTGTCAGCAAGTCCGGCCCCTTTGTACGCAGTGAATTCCTGAAATGCGGGGTAGTGGATGCTGGACTGAATACCTCGCTCCCTGAGGCCGGCAATGACCCCCGCGCGGTCAACCCCCTTGTCGAGCAACACGGGAAGAATGTGGTAGCTTGGGGTACCAAAAGCGTAGCCGGAGAAAGGCAACTCCAACTGCGGAACATCCGCAAGTATCTCGCGATACCGCTGCACTAACAGCCCCCTCCGCCGATTGGCCTCCGGCAACTTCTCAAGCTGAATGATGCCGATGGCCGCTCTGATCTCATCCATTCGATAGTTCAGGCCTGGTCGCATGACATCGTAGGAAACGACCCGTCCGTCGTATCGATCCAGAGTCAGCGCACTCATGCCATGGGAGCGAAGATGCCGGCCTTTCTCGTGCAGTTCCTGGGACTTCGTCACAAACATTCCCCCTTCACCTACGGAGAGATTCTTGTTCGTGAAGAAGCTGAAAGCACCAACATCCCCTATGATCCCACAGGCTCGTCCCTTGTAGTCGGCGCCTGGTGCGTGGGCAGAGTCCTCAATGAGGTAGATTCGTCTGCCGTTAACCTTTGGCCGAATCGCGGCAGCGATGGCATCCATATCGCACGCAAAACCAGCGTAGTGAACAACGAGCACGGCCTTGGTTCGCGCGGTGATGGCCGCGGCTATTCCCTCGGGCGATATGTTCCAGTCGTCATACGATGTGCAATCCACGAGCACGGGGGTAGCACCAACCATCCGAACAGCATTGATGTCGGCCACAAAAGTCAAAGACGGAACAATGACGTCAT
>CAYQXM010000043.1:24155-38164 GCA_964421295.1 uncultured Pirellulales bacterium | reverse complement strand
CCAGGCCCAATTCCTATGGCGAGCAACGCCATGTGCAAGGCAGCTGTTCCGTTCGCCACCGCTGTGCAGAGAGCGCCTTGCCCCAGAGACCTCGCAAAGGCAGCCTCAAATGCCTTGGTCTTCTCACCCATCGTGATCCAGGCGCTCTGAATCACCTCCGTCGCAGCCTTGAGTTCCCGCTCATCATAGTTGAGTTCGAAGAGTTGTACTTTCCACATGTTCACCTCGTGTACCTGCGGATTCGGGAGTCGGCCCGAGAACGGGAACGCTTCAGGACACCCGGGGGGTCTGACGGCATTCCTCAAAGAAAATCACCGGGAAGCATGGACAGGGCAAGGTTCCTCCGTACCCTTCTCGATGGCAACAGGCGAGGAACCTGGCACGGGACGGCAGACATCCCGCACAAAAGCCAATGTCTTTTGCACGTCCTTTTCCTTCACGCGCCGATGTGTCGGCAGATTGACCACTTCGCGAGCGGCTTGCTCGGCATACGGGCAGTCGCCCCGGTGATAGCCGAACGCTTCCTGATGGCTCTCCATCGGATGCAGGGGACATTCAAACCACGATCCAATTTCCACGCCGCACCGAGCGGCTCTGCCCAGAGCTTCCTGCTTGTTGGCCACCCGCAGAGGAAGCCGCAGTATCATCAACTGATCCGGATTTCTCCAGTTCGGCATAGCATACCCCAGTGCAGGCAGAGCCCGAACGTATTGCCCTGTCACCCATTGGCGATGCTGTCGATTTTCCTCTATCCGACCGATCTCCACTCGCCCCAGACCGCCCTGCACGGCGCCGGCCTGCAGGGCGTAGCCGTCCGGCATTGACACATCGAACTCCGCCTGGCGGGAACTGCCTACGACCCAACCCTGGTGTGTCATCCATCGAAAGAGGCGAGTGACGAGAGCACTGGTGGACGGCCGAACAACACCTTCATACACCAGCAGTTGGGCCGCGAGCATAAGTGACGCCCGAAATGGAGGCAGAGGCATTTGGGCTTGAAGCTCACGGACTCTCTGTGCCAAGCCCGCATTGCGAATCAGCGCCACGCCGCCTAGGCCCGTGCTGAAAGGCTTGTTCCACTGCGAACTGAAGAAGGCGGCCATGCCGAACGTGCCCAGCAGGCGGCCGTTGAGCCGACTACCAAACGCATGGCAGCAATCCTCGATAACCGGAATGCCGTAGTCATCGGCAATCTGCCTGATCTCCTCGACCGGTGCTGGAAGGCCGTAGGTGTGCTGAACTACTATCACCCTGGTCCTTCGGGTGATCTTCTTCGCTACTTCCATGGGACCGACGTTGTACGTGCTGGGATCGATATCCGCGTAGACGGGCTTGGCACCCAGGTAGAGGACGGACCCCGGAACCATGACGCACGTGTACCCGGGCACAATAACCTCATCGCCAGGGCCAATGCCCATTGCATTGAGAATCGCGTACAACGCAATGCGGCCCTTCCAGAAGGAAAATGCTCGCCCCGAGTTGAAGAACTGCTCGATCGCCTCCTCGTATTGCTGGAGCAGGAGCCGCCGTGATCTGCCGGGGCACACCAGGTGGGACACTATGCATGCGACACGATCGTACATGGATATCCTCAGGCAGAACAACTACTGGGAGCAGGGACCGACCGCCTTGCTCCGCACAGCCTCTGCTCGATCATGTCGAGTCTGTCGCTCACATGCCGCCAGTGATACTTTTCGATCACGAACTCTCTCGCCCTGTGACCGATACGCTCCGCCAGAACCTCGTCATGCAGAATACGAATCACGGACGTGGCGAAACGTTCGGGCGAGTCTTCCACGAAAAGATGTCTGCCCGGAACGCCATCGATCCCTTCGTTTCCACTGCTTGTCGTGACAACCGGCACCTGCATGGCCATGGCCTCAAGGATCTTGTTTTGCATTCCCACGACAAATCTCATCGGAGCGGCCAAAACCGCGGCCGCCTCATAGTAAGGTCTCAGGTCCGGAGCGAAGCCGACTACCTCAACAGAGGGATCCCGGTTCAGACGTCGGACGTCCTTGGGTGGATTGGCGCCGACTATTATGAAGCGAGATTCGGGCTCTTCCCGCCTCACCAAGGGGAATATTTGCCTGTAGAAGTAGCGGATAGTATCCACGCTTTCGGCCCCCATGTAACCCACGAACAGGATATTCTTGCCAGGTCGCCTCTCATGACTCGGGGTGAAGTAGGTCGTGTCAACACCGTTGGGCACGAGCGTGAGGTTGTCCCAACGATCCGCGCCTCTGATCGCGTCTCTATCAACCGTCGAGATCAACCAGACCTCTTCGAATAGTTCATGCACCCGTTGCTCGTATCGTCGCGCCATTGCGCCCTCCAAACGCGCCAAGGGCCGCCGCCACCAGGGCCCAAAACCGGCCATGCGACGCAGAAACAGTGACACCGCGTCACACAAGTCTATGACGCGGTAGTATCCCTTCGCATCCTCGATGTACTGCGCCATCCTCATGTGGAAGCAGTAGACGATGTCCGGCTTCACCTCCGCCAGCGCCGCGTCCGTTGCCGCCTGGAATGTCGCCGATCGGAATAGTGCATTCTGCAGTGGTCTCCCAGTCACTACGGCTCCAGGCAAGCGTAGGAGCGAGGCTCTGCCCGGTGCTTTCACCCTCCAAACCCTTCTAAAGACGCGATTCGCTTCAGCGTTGTCCGGCTTGTCTCGCGCATGGACGAAGGTGACCAGGCTGAGATCGTGCCTGCCGGCGAGTGACTTCGCGAAGTTGTAGGGCCTGACCTTATCGCCCCGGTCGGGCGGACAGGGAAATCGAGTGGTAAGAAAGAGTATCTTCACTTGTTCCTCCCATCAACGTGAACCGATACC
Organism: uncultured Pirellulales bacterium; assembly: GCA_964421295.1. Lineage (GTDB taxonomy): Bacteria > Planctomycetota > Phycisphaerae > Sedimentisphaerales > Anaerobacaceae > PLanc-01. Next base: position 35,328 of record CAYQXM010000043.1, on the reverse strand, counting down.
TGTCAGCTAGCCAGCAAATGACCTCTGAGAATGTCCAATTGACGCTCCTGAGTGTAGGCTCGCGCTCCTTCCAGTGCGTTTCGCGAGAGCCGCTCATAGAGAGTCCTGTCCAGAAGGAGACTCCGAATTGCCGCCGCCAATTGCTCGGGTGAGCCTGCCCTGACCAAGAGACCGTTCTGGTGATCTCGGACAATCCCCGGTATGCCGCCGACGGTCGTGGCTATGATCGGCAATCCCACTGCCATGGCCTCAATGATGACCTGGGGCAGGCCCTCGCCGCTGAGTGAAGGAAGAATAAAACTATCGGCGTCCCGGTAGAATGCCCATAGGTCTGGACCGTGCTTGACGTAACCTGCCAGGGTGACCGCTTCGTCCATGCCGTGCTGGCGAACCCGCCGCTCGATATCTGCACGCTGCGGACCCTGTCCGACCACGGTGAGCACAACTCTCTCGCCGGTCTCACGAACGAGATGAATCGCGTCAATCAGGTTAAGAAGCCCCTTGTCAGGATCGAGGCGGGCTACCGTCAACAGCCTGAAGTCCACTCCGAGCCTTCTCGGTTGCTTCGGGCGGAGACAGCCCAGATCACGATCCGTGACGAGCGAGATCGCGAGATTCTCCGCATGTACTGCATGTTCTTCGTACACCCTCACCATCTCATCTCCGACAGCCATGACGTTTGACCTTCTCCCCAGCCAGAAGAACAAGCTCTGCAAGACCGCTGCCAGTCCCACGGCGGCCGCACGCAGCAAACCACCATAGCGATGACTCAGCCTGTCTTTCAGGTTCTCTCTGACCACCAGCACGAAGGGCTTCTTCAGCAGCAGACACGCAATCCCGCAGGCAATGGCAATGGGGTGAGGACCGGCCAGAATCGCCCTATCCCAGTCCTTTCGCCTCGCTGCGAGCAGGCAGAAGACCCAAATGAAGTAGAACCAGCCGAGGACCGACAAGGAGGCAAGGCCGCGATACCGCGGCAAGGGCCAGAAGACGCTCCCTGCCGGCAGGTCGTACATCGCCGCAGCCTCCGTCCTCCTGACCCTTCCAAGGATGGCCAAGCCCTGCTCCGAGCATTGCAGAGGTGCAAGGAAGATCAGAAAAGGTTCATCGGTGGAGACCGAATTGCCAGCGGCGTAATACTGTTGCTCGACGAATACCAGCGTTTTCATGCAGTCACTAGTACTTTCGATAGTAGGTGTCGATTACCCGGACCACAAAATGAGTTCTATCCCCGGCCTCCATGTCATCTGTCCCGATCGTAATCGCGTGAGCGAGGGATTCCCCCAACCTCCGGTAGTTGAGAATACTGTGCTGCAGAGCTTCCTGATTCACTTCGGGCCTCCTGCGGATGATAGTCCCCACGTCAGCAAGGCACAGGAATGTCAGGTCGGGTTTCGGCGTAAGCCGCAGCAATAGCCTGTATGGAATGGACCCTTCGACACATTCTATCCCACACCGGTGAGCCAAGTCGTCGATGGCATCAGTCAGGTATCGGTCACAGATGACCACTCGCTTTCGCAGAAGTCGCAGACCGATCTTCAGCCAGACCCGTGCCGCGAAGTCAAGACTGGCCAGCCAAAGCCATAGAACGCGCATTGTCCGGCTGGCGAGCAGCCCCTCTCCAGCTCCATCACCAGATGACTCGCCCTGCCGGCGACTTCCTAACCGATATACTCCCTTGATCAGGCTCAACATTGGAGAGTCTCCAATTCGCATCCAAATGATGCGGGGCTTCTCCTCCGTGGCCCTCAGAGCCGTTTCGGCACAGGCTGCGAGAGATGTCTTCCCCGATCCGTCCGGGCCGGAGAGAACCAATAGAAATCGCCTCCGATCCCTGATGCCAAAAAGGGTCTCACATGCCCACTTGGTGAGCAGCCTCATGTCTCGCATTTTGCCCTTCCAGGGAATCACCGGTGCCCGGATACTGGTGAGATACGCATGAGCCTTGGTGAACACCTTCGGGAGCGATAGCGGAAGTGATGGGTTCTTGTTCTCGCCCCGCCTGATCCTCCAGCAGAGTGACGTCCCATCCCAAGAACTCAGGTTCCGCCGGAGGATGTCACGCACTTCCGGCTTCAGCAGAGGATGCCCCGGGAAAAGATGAGTGTTCACCTTGTCCAGAATCAGTGCACTCAGCGCAAAGCCCTGCCCCCAACCGTAACGCCGGACCTCCGACAACATCCAGCCCCAATCAAGCGAGTCGGGCTCGCACCAATGGAGTTTGAGGATGTCCAAGAGGTCAAATCTACTGTCCTCATAGAATTTCGAGGCCAAGGTTATCATGAACCCGTGCGCGCCGCACGGCCGCCAGCCAAACCCGTCGAGCGGAGTTCTCCGTCTCCACAGTTCCTCTGAGTCGATAAATGGCGGCCCCCAGCTTACGCGGGTGTGCAGGTGCACGAGGTCTCTTCTCTCACAGCCCACAAATCGCCCCCAAAGGAACTTGTCAGGTCGGACGTAGCGCCGTTGTTGGAGATAGCCGAGATCCCTCAGCGCCGTATGTGCGTTCTCCAGATCCTCCGTCTGGACCAGAATGTCGATATTGGAGGTCTCCGCGGGGAAGAACCCAACGGATTTGATCAGCAGGGTTTCTGTCCCGCGCGCCGCCATCGCCTTGCGGACCTCGGTGTAGGTCGTCTCATTGTGGGCAATCCTGGCTCTGTCCTGCAGTAGTCGCGTGCGTGCTTCACTGTTCTCACAGAAGAGACTCTCCAACCGTCTGTTCCTGTTCAGCATGCGTTCCATGCTGACTCTGTTCTTCTTCAGAAAGTCAAGAGTGGCCGTGTCCAGCTGCAATTGTCCCCGTTCCATGTGGTGGTCATTCCACATGGCTGCACTGATGAACAGCAGTACCTCACGGACGGGCGAGGCGGTCGTCATGATTGTGCTCCCCTTGTCGCATGAGCATCCGTGCGCGTCCTGCCGATGCAGGGGTCCAGGTATGCCGACGCCATGTCTGTTGGACGTTGAGGATCGGGTCCCTCATAGCGGAGTCCCACTGCGCAACACGGCCCTTGCCACGACATCCCACCCAAAAGCATCGGGAGAGCCCAGCGATCCCTTGAGGTGGGACCGGACCACACGTATTGCGGTCTCAACCAGCCGGTCCGCCGTCGACAGGGTGACACCGGCTTCTTTCCCCAGGAAATCGGGCACTCCCCCGAATGGAGTTGACACGACGGGTATGCCGCTGCTGAGAGCTTCCAGTATGGACAGCGGGAATTCGATAGCCGCATGTGGGTCCACCACGGGAAAGACATAACAGTCCGCCAGCTGGTAAAGCTCCCATATCCTTGGCTGATATGTGTCGATGACGCGGACCCCCCGCCTCCTGAGGCTTCTCTTCAGACGCTCGTCTTGAGAGGTGCTCGTACTGCCGACAACTATCACCCTCACCTCTCCGCTCCTCTGGAGTCCTGCGAGCAGCAACAGATTCCGTGACTCCCGTATGTGGCCGACATGCAGTACGATCGGGAGATCGTTGGGCAGGCTGTACGTGCGACGGAGAGCTTCCTTCTGTGACTCCGTAGCAGGCGTGAACTGCCTTCTATCCACGCCGCTGGGTATGATGCTTACCCTCTTCCCCATGCCCTGAAGGGACCTGGCGGACCGACTCGACTGAACCATGATCGAGTCAAACGAGGCTATCCGCCGCATGGTCGTTCGTTTCCACCACATGCCTCGGGTGGGTTGGAGCGCCACCACGGAACACACGACCCCGGGCCACAACACCTTTATCCTCCTGTACCTCAGAGCGCTCCTAACTTGAAGACTGGCATTGGGAAAGTAGATCACATGAGAGGGCTGGCGATCCGGCCCAGCCATCTTTGGCACGGGGTGGTCCTCCACAGACTCAGGCTCGGTGGATTCGAGTTCCAATCGCATCGACGCCTTGGGAACATACCAGTCCACTCTATGCCCCAGCGCAGCGAGGGCTCGTCCTGTGGACACGGCGAAGTTCCGGACGCCTTCGTCACCTTTTGTTTTCAGTACGGAAGAGACAATCGCGATCGTCATGTCGAGGACGGGAAATAGTGCCGGACCTTCCGGGACAAGTGAGCCAGTCGGAAGACAAGCGGATTCATGTCCAGCCTGTAGGGAACTGGGCATCGCGCAAAACCCATGTTCTGTTTGAAGCGAACCAGATGAGGATCATCCGAAGCCAGGCCGTAATGGACCGAGGTAGCGCCAGCGGCGAAGAATTCTGTGGTCACCGTGTAGATGAGGGCATTGTTCGGATAGTACTTCAGGTATTCACTCGGGGACATCGTGCTCTGGATTATCCCGCAGCTTCCCACCTTCAAGCAGATGGCATAGGCAGCCACACGGTTTTCGACGAATGCGCACCACGCGCTAAAATCGGGAGTGTTGGCGCACGCGCGCATCCTCTTCTTCCACATGGTACCCACCACAAGGTCGCGGTGGACCGACGCGCGGCGCTGTCGGGCCAAGGCGGACGTGTTGATCTGCAGCCCGCACTGCTCAAGCCGGTCGAAATCAACCCGGTCAACCCGGCATCGTTCCAGGCCCCTTCGTGTCTGGTTCCTAGCTTTCTGCTCCAGACTGTCAAGAGAGTAGCTGGCGTCCTGGACGCTCAGGTCTGCCACAGAACCCATAACACCGTCGACACAGGCGTACCATACGCCCAATAGGGCGCGCGTTCGGCGCAGTCTCCTGACCTCATCTTCCTGTGGAGCGATCGGGAGGAACGGCAGAACACCCGAGTAGAAGAACGGTGCGACCTTCAGCCAATAGACGTCCCCTATCTGCAGCACAGAGAAACCCCGTCGGGATAGGAACGCGGCGTATTGGTCAAGGGTCACGAAGCAGCCTCCCCTTCTTCAAGCCGTGTTGCGGACGCGGCTCGGCATGCACGCAGTAAAGGTCTGGACCGGGATGCTCCCTTGCGTGCCGCCAGATCCTTGTAGAGTGCCTCCGTCTCGTTCACCATCCGACCCATGCTGAATTTCCTGGCGGCTTCAATCCGCGCAGCGCGGCCCAATTGGATCCTCATCGCCTCATCACTCAGTAGTTCAAGTATCGCGGAAGCGAGGGCTCTTGCGTCTCCGCCAGGTACCAGGATTCCCGTGACACCGTGTTCAACCACTTCGGAAACGGCGCCCACATCTGTCGCAACAATCGCCTTGCCCATGGCCATCGCCTCAATCAGCACGTTGGGCAGGCCCTCGCACTTCGACGGCAGGACAAATATGTCAAAGATGCTGAACCAGGCGGGAGTGTCTGGCTGCTCGCCGACAAAACGCACCTTGTCGCCAATTCCGTAGGCTCGGACCATTTCCTCCGCCGATTGGCGGCTGGGGCCATCGCCCACCCAGACGAACTGTACCCGCGTTTGGCGAGACGCCATGTGTTTGATGGCCCCCAGGAAGTTCGAAGGGTCCTTCTGCGGATCAAGCCGAGCCACCACGCCAACAATCGGCAAGTCCGTTTTCAATCCAACGGATTCCGCCAATGCGATCGGACGACCCGGCGGAATGTTCTCCGGTGCAAAGCGTTCTACGTCGACTCCGTTATAGATGACCCTGCATGCCCCAGCTGGAAGATCCAGTGACTTCTCCCAGTGCCGTGCGCCCTCGAACGAGTTCACGATCAGGCACTCCGTGAAGGGACGCAGCAGTTTGTCCATGAGAAGGTACCGCCGACTCCCCGTCGTTCTGATCGCCCGTTCAGAGGCAATGATCAGCGGCGCCCGACCGACAATTGCAGCGACCCTGCCCCATGCATTGGCCGTGGGCAGAGTGGTATGCACAATGTCGGCAGGCCATTTGTGGATGAACCGACTCAGTCTCGTGATGAAGGTGAAGTCCCATCTGCGTCTCTTATGAATAGGCACGACCTCCACCCCGGAGTCAGTGAACGCCTTCTCCATCCCGAGCCCCCCCCACACTGGGCATACCTTCGGACAGAAGGCACTCCTGTCCACTCGCTTGAGGAATTCCAGCAATTGCCGTTCGGTCCCACCTGTTTGAAGTTGATCGATGACGTACAGCAGATTGAGCATGCTCTTCCCCTTCTCAACGTCGATCAATACACTCCCTGTGATGGCGTTCTGAGGCCGGGCCTGTTCCCCGTGCCGGGTTCTCTTGCGGTCGCACCAGCCGTCAGGGATGAAAGCCGCACCTTCAACGAGAGTAGCCACGCTTCCACGCCACCGATCCGGCACTTGAACTGCGCAACGCTCGGTGCAAGGGCCAATCGCTTCAGCTCCCAGGAAGAGGTGTCTGCTCCATTGGTACCGTGCTTGACCGTCAGACCGCTGACATGTCCCTCCTGCTCCACCGCGATGAGCGTTTGTGAATCGTAGGCTCCGGCCGGATAGCAGAAGTGCCGGACAGGCCACTGGGTCCATGACTCAAGTCTTTCTTTGGCCTCGCGAATCTCCCACCGCAACTGCTGGGGATTCTCCAGTTTGGTCAGTTGTGGATGTGTCATGGTGTGATTACCGACTTCCAGCACGGCCGGATCCAGAGCCCGAATATCGTCACGGCGCACAATGCGAAAGTCGTCGGGGATAAAATCTGCATCAACCGCCGCGAAGAAGGTCTCGATCTGACCGAAATACTGTTGCCGAAGGCCATCGGAGAGACTGCGAAGGCGTCGTTTGATCGAAAAGATCGCCCGAGCAACGGCCGCATCGTTCTCCAAGCCGAAACGGAATGCTCCGTCGGGGAACTCCATATCCAGATGTCTGCCTTGATGCCAACGACAGACGACATCAATCATGTCGGTCCACATGATGCGGTCGGTATCGACAAGCCCTGCCACTACGAAAAAGCAACCCTTGAGATTCAGCCTTCGCATAATAGGATAGGCCAGCTGGACCACGTTGCGGAAACCATCATCGAACGTCAGGGTGATCTTGCGATCCAGCGGGTCCGCGTTTCCGATCAGGCGTAACCCCTCGTCCAAGGTGATGAAACTGTACCCACGTGAGATCAGAAACTCCATCTGGCGTTCGAAGGTCTCCACGGGGATGTGCCGTGGATCATACCGGTGCCATCGGCTCGGCACGGAACAGACGCCGTGGCCCCAGAGAATCGTCCAGCCCGAGGCTCGCATCATCGACGCCGGCAAACGGTCAACTCCTAGCCCGCTCAGGGTCTGCCAAAGAAGTGCTGGAACGGTCATCTTCTGTCTCACTCCACAGGTCCGCGGGACGCGGCACTGGGCAACGCCATCAATACGCCGTGGGCAACATCCCTCACGAACGACTGGACGACCATTGGCCCCCCGTCCACGCCGCACTGAATCCCGGGTCATCCGCAATGAACCGTAGTCGCATTCGCGAACGCTATCCCCCGCTTGTGGTGGTCAATAGCGCTCAACAAGTCCTCCAGGATGGCCTCTTCGGGCCATGTCTGCCCTTCATGCCAGGTACCCTCGTGATCCCAGTGCCCCTGACAGGCGTGCACAGCCGATGCCATATAGCAGTAGCTGATCTCAGCGATCATGGGTTCCCCCCGAGGGTTGCGCAGGAAATCGAAAGCCAGACTCTGTGAGCCAGTTCGGTTCGCCACCCTGAAAGCGATGTCAACACACCGCTTGTCTATCTTGTCAGGTTCGTAGGCAATAGACCCACTGCCGGAAGCTCGAAAATCATTGGGCCGGTTCGCACGCGTGAATCCAAAAGCCCGGTCGCCGATAATCGTAATGCGGGTGTCAACGGCATTGTTGGGCAGGAACTCCTGAAGGTAGAGATACCCTTGCTGCCGCGGTATGTGACCACGAAGAGCGTGGTTCCGCAGGATCATTCGGGGGGCTCGCCTCACTTTGTCCAGCAAGTGCTTTGCGGTCGGTGTCTTTCGCAGGCGCGTCTGCACGTCTGAGAAGTATCCGCTGACAGCCGGGAAGCCACGCCCAAATGCCTTTCGGCAGAACACCTCCGCCTCTGCTCGAGAGCATATCAGCCGGACATTGGTGGAGCCGGCACCGCAGCGCAGCTTGAACACCTTCGGCCAAGTTGCCGTGGCAATCCATCTCATGGCCTTATCCCGATCGAAGAAGACCCAAGTCGGAATGAGAGGTGCACCAATAGCCTCGAGCAGGTATTTCTGGGCCACCTTGTCGTCGAAATGGGCACAAGTGGCCATACTGGGGAATACCTCTAGCCCTGACTGTTCCAAGGCGGTGATGATCTGGCGGGCCACCAGCAGCTCGGTCGGACTATTCTGCGACCAATGCCAGAGCACTCCATCCATCCCGTTGCATTGGCTGACAACATCGGAGGCCAGACAATCAACCCGATGAAAAGCGATACGATTCTCCGTGCAATAGCTAATCCACCGATCGGAGAAACTACCCGCATGGTCGTGAATGCCAATCATATTGTCCCCCCTGATCACCATCTTCGAGAATGGAGTTCGCGATCCAACGAGCCCGTTGGCGTCGTTTCAGCTTGCCCGGATCCCAACAGACTGGCAGCGTGTCATTTGACGGCCGTTAGTCGCAAAGCGAGGATGGCATTGCAGGGAAGGTGACTGCCCGCCGCACGCCGAACGTGAAAAGGGAGCCGTCCGAAGACGCTTTCACACGATCTGGCCAGCACGCCGGGCATTCGCAGGTAGAGGCCTCTTCCTCCAACGTACTTGAGGACTCGGCGGAAGCCAGCCCTGCGAAACATCGTCTCCAACTCACGAAATGTGTATTCCCGCATATGAAACCCTCTGGCGACCTGATCAAAGAGCCGAGAAATGTCGTGTGGCCCATTCAGTGCGTTTGGGGTAATGCAGACATAGCAACCGGCTGGTTTCAGGGCGCGGTGAACCTGGAGCAGTTGTTCCATCGCGTCGTCGGGGTGGAGGTGCTCCATTACCTGATTGCTGTAGGCTACGGTCACGGAGCCGTCCGGGACCGGGATTGCAGTTCCGTCGGTGATGATGAGTTTGGCATTCTGCGGCCAGCAGACACCCCTTGTGATGGCTTCACAAACTTCAACGGCGTAAACCTGTCTTACGTGCTTGGCTACTTCAATGGACAGAGAACAATCACCTGCCCCAATTTCCATGAACACGGTCTCCGCAGTCAGAAAGCGTCTCAAGAATTGCAGCTCCCTGCGGACCTTCGCCATCAAGCCTTGCTCGGAAACCTTCGCAACAAGCATGGGGTGGTTCGGAACCAGCCGGCACAGTTCATCATACACCTCGTTATAGAGAGTCCGCCGCTGTGCGCTGCCGGCGCTCCGCAATTTATCTGCCAGCAGGGTCTCGACGTCGTAGTGGTGCTTCAACTCCGCCAGGGTCCGCGTGTCTTTGCCCATATTCGGCTCCCGTTCACTCGTATCGTTCGCAGTGGCCTTTCCAGCCTGCTGGTAGTTTGAATGGCGTGCCGTCCCACGTAGGCCATGGATGCCGGAACCACTTGCCTTCGAACCGCACTTCGACGTCTTCGGGCCGGAGAGTGCATAACGGGTACCTGAACCGACCGAAGGCCTCGCGAATCAGGGGAATCCTGCGCCAGTCGATTCCCATCAGATGAGCATGGACGCAGTCCGCGGCAACTGGATTGCAGGCCAACGTCAACATGCCCAGCGAACGCGGCGTGGGTGCCAGAGGTCCCTCCCCCTCGCCGCACACGATGGCATCCGTAAGTGTCAACGTCTGGCGTTGTGGCTGCTCCGACAGAGTGCCGTCCGGCCGGCCGTAAAGCAGAATCCGGTTGAGATCGAGGCAGGTGCGCCAGACGGTGTCATTGCCATACCAGTCTCCCTCCAGGTTGCGATCTGCACCGGCAAGCCGGGCCACGGCGTAGCTGCCCCTCGCGGTCTGGCGCAACAGATAGGCGGCCATTCCCTCGCGCCGGTTGGCCGCGTCGGTGAGGCGTTCGGCCGCCCCTTTGAGCGGATTCCTTCCCGCATAGCAATCCCCGCCCGTTCGGCTGCCGCCGCGACGGTGGTGCGGCAGATACTCCTTGTTGCCGTTGATCCCAACGGTGTTCTTCAAGGCCCCTGTCACGCACGCCTTCCTGTGGGTCTTCAATTTGGGCAGGTTGACGATCACATCGGCGGCAATCACATCACGCGCGATCAGGTACTGATGTCTGCCCGGCGCGTGCCTTTGGAGCATCAGGCCGGGATCATACATGCTGACGCGAAAACGATGTGCATCTCCCGCCAGCGGCTCCAACAGGCTCTCCTTTCCGAGGTCGAACAAGACGTAGTCTTCCAGCGGCCGACAATCCGTCTGCCGGTTCCAGATCCCCTCGGGATTGGCGAGTATCGTGCGGCGAAAGTCACGCCATTCCACCGGAGCGGCCGTTTGTGCATACCGCTGCTTCAGATTGCTGTACCCCGCGACTTCCATGAGTCTCGGCAGGTCACAACTCTGAATCGGGGCATCGCCGACAATGATTTTCCCGGGTTTCGCCCGCAGCACGAAATCGAGCATGGCTCCCAGAACCGAGGCATGGGTGACGAGGCAGTCCATGCCTTGGCCTGAACGGTTGCAATGAGACACCCAATTGGGTTTCACGACGACGGTGTGCCCGGCGTAAATCAACTCACCCATGGGGCTCCAATCCGGCTGGCCGGCATGTCGTGCATCCCACCCTGCATCCTGGAAGAGTCGTTCGACGGTCCGCTTGACAGGATCTGCCCCGCTCCCTGAGGTCCCACACGGCATAGAGGCGGGATCGGGGTAGCCCACCTTCCCATCAATACGCGCCACGAAGACCCGGGCGTCGCTAACCGTGCTATCCTCTGCGCATCTCATCTGCCCACCTTCGGCGTAAAGAAGTCACATGGCAACGCGCGGAATAATCGACCGTGGAACATCTCTCCGGACTCCATCGCCCGCCTCCGGTTACCCTACACCCCAAGACCAACAGGTCCCTGGACCGCTCTGTGGCTTCACCGTACCTCGCGCAATTTCCCATCCATGACACGAGCGTCGTTGCTCCGGCGCGGAGGCCGCTGGATTTCGCCGTTTCGCACTACCGGCTGGGAGACTGAAGGTGAAGGATCGGCCCGGTCAGGCGGCTGTCGCCCAATAGAGGGGATGTCACCCCAGCGCGGTGGGTCATCCGGAGGATTGACCCACCGGGCACGAGAGGAAGTATGGCACACGGCCGCCGTCGCACCCGGGGGCGAAACGAGCGGACTCCGCCACCCTCGGCGCGGAAGGACGGGGAAAACGACCACACAGGAGGTGGCCAATAT